>DASWRY010000082.1:0-157305 GCA_036402915.1 Mycobacteriales bacterium | reverse complement strand
ATCCCGATGTACGCGCTGGGCCTGTTCTTCCTGCTCGGCCCGTACGCGCCGCTGCTGTTCTACATGGGTGAGTCGTTCCCGGCGCGCGTCCGTGGCATCGGCCCGAACACGGCCCACCTGATGGGCCCGATCGGCGCGATCGTCGGCTCGGCGCTGCTCACCGTCCTGCTCTCGGCGGGGGCCGGCGCCACCATGGCGGCGTTCGTCGCCGGTGCGCTGGGGATCTTCCTGTCGGGCGTGGTCATGCTCGGCACGCGCAAGGTCGGCCAGGACGACTGATCGTCGGCGCGGGGCCGGTCCGGCACGCCGGGCCGGCCCCGCACCTTCCACAAGGGAACGAGGATGTCCATGAACACCAACACCTCCCTCCGCCGGGACGACGGCCTCGAGGGAAAGGTCGCCGTCATCACGGGCGGCGCGAGCGGGATCGGCCAGGCCCTGGCCGTCGCCTACGCCAGGGCCGGCACCGCCAGCGTGATCGGGTACTTCCCCGGTGACCCGCACGACGTCGCGGAGACGGTCCGCCTGGTCGAGACGGCCGGTGGTCGGTGTACGGCCGTCGCCGTGGACGTGCGGGACCCCGACCAGGTCGAGGCGCTCGCGCAGGCCGCGATCGAGGAGTACGGCCGGCTCGACATCGCCGTCGCGGGCGCCGGCATCCTCCGCCGCAACCCCCTCGGCGAGATGGACGACCGGTCGTGGGACGACATGCTCTCGGTGGATCTCACCGGTGTCATGCGGACGTTCCGTTCCGCCGCCGCGCGGATGACCGGACCGGGCGCGATGGTCGCGATCTCCTCCATCGCGGGCGGCGTGTACGGCTGGGACGACCACGCCCACTACGCCGCGGCCAAGGCCGGCGTGCTCGGGCTGTGCCGCTCGCTCGCGACGGAGCTCGCGCCGCGCGGCATCCGGGTCAACGCGATCATCCCCGGTCTGATCGAGACCCCGCAGTCGCTGGACGAGGTCAACTCGCTCGGCCCCGCGGGCCTCGAGGCGGCCGGCAAGGGCATCCCGGCCGGCCGGGTGGGCCGCGCCGACGAGGTCGCCCGCGCGATCCGCTTCCTCACCGGCGACGACGCCGCGTACGTCACCGGCCAGCAGCTCATCGTGGACGGCGGCCTCACGGTGCGGTGGCCCGAATGAGCGGCGTCCTGGCGGGCAAGACCGCCATCGTCACCGGCGCGGCGAGCGGGATCGGCGCCGCGATCGCGGACGCGTACGCCGCCGAGGGGGCGAACCTGCTCCTCGCCGACCGTGACGCCGACCGGCTCACGGTGGCCGTGGCCCGTCACACCGCGGACGGCGTCCGGGTGACCAGCGCGGTCGTCGACGTGACCGATGCCGGGCAGACGAAGGCCATGGTCGAGCAGTGTCTGGCGGAGTTCGGCCGGGTGGACATCCTGGTCAACTGCGCGGGCATGCTGACCGAGGTCCCACTGGTCGAGATGGACGTCGAGACCTGGGACGAGATGATCGCGGTCGACCTGCGCAGCGTGTTCCTCTGCTGCCGCTGGGCGGTGCCGCACATGGTGGCCCAGGGCTCCGGCCGGGTGATCAACGTGGCCAGCCAGCTCGGCATCAAGGGCGGCGAGGGCCTCGTGCACTACTCCGCCGCGAAGGCCGGTGTGATCGGCCTGACCAAGGCACTCGCCCGCGAGGTCGCCCCGGCGGGCGTGCTGGTGAACGCGATCGCCCCCGGTCCGATCGAGACGCCGCTCGTCGACGGCATCAGCGAGGACTGGAAGGTGGCCAAGCAGGCCGAGCTGCCGCTGGGCCGGTTCGGCGTGCCGGCGGAGGTCGCCCCCACCGCCGTCCTGCTGGCGAGCGACCCGGGTGGCAACCTCTATGTCGGACAGACGCTGGGACCCAACAGCGGCGACGTGATGCCCTGAGAGGGCGGTGAACGACGATGTGCGGCGCCTGCGGCGCGGGACGGAGTGGCCCGCGGTGGGAGGACAGCCTCGGCATGCCCACGCGTGCCGCGCTGCAGGCCCGCGCCGCGGCGGCCGGCCGGCTGCTCGGCGCGGGTGCGCGGCTGAGGGTCCGGCCCTGGTTCGCGGCGGGGTACCTCCTCGCCGACCGGGTCGGCCGGAGCACCCACGTCACGGAGCTGGACAGCCTGTGGCACACGGCGGGGGAGTGGGGTGCCGCGCTGCCCGGCTGGGAGCCCGGGTCCGGTGATCCCGTCACCGTGCAGGTGGACCTGATCCCCGACCCGGACGCCCTGGCCGTGTGGCTCGCCGCCGTGGCCCACCTCGGCCGGCCGGACGGGCTCGAGCTCCGGCTGCCCGACCCGGCCCGGGACCGGACCGTCGTGGCCCGGCTCGCGCCCGGCACCGTCGACGTGGACCTGGCGCCCTGCGCCCTCGGCGTGGACCTGGCACCCTGCGCTGTCGGCGTGGACTTGGCGCCCCGCGCTGTCGCTGTGGACCTGGCGCCCTGCGCCGTCACGGCGGGCACAGCCCCGGCCGGGGACTCCGCGAGCGTCCGCGGGCGCGGCGCGGCGGAGGCCGCCCGGCACCTGTCCCGGCACCTCGCGGGAGAGCTCAGCTCTCGGTGAGCGGACGGAAGCGGCGCAGCCGCAGGCTGTTCGTCACGACGAAGACCGACGAGAACGCCATCGCGGCTCCCGCGATCATCGGGTTGAGCAGCCCCGCCGCGGCGAGCGGCAGCGCGGCGACGTTGTAGCCGAACGCCCAGACCAGGTTGCCCTTGATCGTCGCAAGGGTCCGGCGGGACAGCCGGATCGCGTCCGCGGCGGCGCGCAGGTCCCCCCGCACGAGCGTGAGGTCCCCTGCCTCGATCGCGACGTCGGTGCCGGTACCCATCGCGAGGCCGAGGTCGGCCCGGGCCAGGGCGGCGGCGTCGTTCACGCCGTCGCCGACGACGGCCACGACGTGGCCCTCGGCCTGCAGGCGCTCGACGACCTCCACCTTGCCCGCGGGCAGCACCTCGGCGAACACGTCCTCGGGAGCGATCCCGACCTGGGCCGCCACCGCCTGCGCGGCGCGGCGGTTGTCGCCGGTGAGCAGCATCGGGCGCAAGCCGAGCGCGCGGAACCGCGCGACGGCCTCCGCGCTCGTCGGCTTCACCGTGTCGGCGACGACCAGCACGCCGCGGACCTTCCCGTCCCACGCCACCCAGACCGGGGTGCGGCCGGCGGACTCGGCATCGTGGACGGCCGGTGCCAGTTCCGGCGGGACGGCCTCGCCCGCGACCCAGTTGCGGCGGCCCACCTGGACGGTGTGCCCGTCGACCGCCCCGGACACGCCGCGGCCCTCCGCGTTGCCGAAGTCCCCGACCGGGGGGAGCGCGGTCCCGAGGCGCTCCCGTGCCCCGTCCGCGACGGCTCTCCCGATCGGGTGCTCGCTCGCGTCCTCGAGCGCCCCGGCGAGCCGCAGCAGGTCGTCGGACGACGTGCCGGCGACCGGGACGCAGTCCACGAGCGACATCCGGCCGGTCGTGACGGTGCCGGTCTTGTCGAGGACGACGGTGTCGACCCGCCGGGTGGACTCGAGGACCTCGGGTCCCTTGATGAGGATGCCGAGCTGGGCGCCACGGCCGGTGCCGACCAGGAGCGCGGTGGGCGTCGCGAGGCCGAGGGCGCAGGGGCAGGCGATGATCAGCACCGCGACGGCCGCGGTGAACGCCACCGTCGCGCGCGCGCCGGTGCCGAGCCAGAACCCGAGGGTGGCCACCGCGAGACCGATGACGACCGGCACGAACACCGCGGAGACACGGTCGGCGAGCCGCTGCACCTCGGCCTTGCCGTTCTGCGCGGCCTCGACCAGGCGCGCCATCTGCGCCAGTTGCGTGTCACCGCCCACGCGGGTGGCGCGGACGACCAGCCGCCCGCCGGCGTTGACGGTCGCGCCCGCGACGGCGTCCCCCGCGGCGACCTCGACCGGGACCGACTCGCCGGTGAGCATCGAGGCGTCCACCGCGCCCGTCCCGGAGACCACGACGCCGTCGGTCGCGACCTTCTCGCCCGGGCGTACGACGAACTCGTCGCCGGCCGCGAGCCGGTCCACCGGGATGCGGGTCTCCCGGCCGTCCCGCAGGAGCGCGACGTCCTTGGCGCCGAGGGAGAGCAGGGCACGCAGCGCCGCGCCGGACCGGCGCTTGGCGCGCGCCTCGAAGTACCGCCCGGCGAGGATGAACACGGTCACGGCCGAGGCGACCTCGAGGTAGATCTCCGTCGTGCCGGCACCCCGGGACGGGACGAGCGTGAACGGCATCCGCATGCCGCTGTCCCCGGCACCACCGAGGAACAGCGCGTACAGCGACCAGCCGAACGCGGCCAGCACACCCATGCTGATCAGGGTGTCCATCGTCGCGGCGCGGTGCCGCAGGTTGGTCCACGCGGCCCGGTGGAACGGCCAGGCGCCCCAGACCGCGACGGGTGCCGCGAGGGTCAGCGACAGCCACTGCCAGTGGTCGAACTGCAGCGCGGGGACCATCGCCGTCGCGAGCACCGGCACGGTCAGCGCCGCGGAGACCAGCAGTCGCCGGCGCAGCTCCTCGGTCGCGTCGGGTGCCGCGGCCGCCTCGGCCTCGGGGGTGGCCGGCCGCGGCAGGGCGGCGGTGTAGCCGGTCGCCTCCACCGTGGACACCAGGTCGGCGGGGTCCACCGTGGACGGATAGGTGACGCGTGCCCTCTCGGTCGCGTAGTTCACCGTGGCGGTGACGCCGTCCATGCGGTTGAGCTTCTTCTCGACGCGGGCCGCGCAGGAGGCGCAGGTCATCCCGCCGATGGTCAGCTCGATCGTCTCGGTACTCACCGGGGTGTGCCGGTCACCGCGTACCCGGCTTCGTCGACCGCGTCGCGCACGGCCTCGTCGGCGAGCGGGGCGTCGCTGGTGACCGTCACGGTCGAGTCGCCGCCGGCCACCAGGTCGACGCTGACGTCGTGTACGCCCGGGAGCGCGGTGAGCTCCTCGGTGACCGCCGAGACGCAGTGGCCGCAGGTCATGCCGGTGACGGTGTAGTGGGCGGTGGTCGACATGGTGGGTCCCCTGTTCGTGGGCGGATCAGCTGCGGACGAGCCGGGCGATCGCGGCCGAGGCCTCCTTGACCTTCGCCTCGGCCTCCTCGCCGCCGGTGGCGATGGCCGCGGCGACACAGTGGCTCAGGTGCTCGTCGAGGAGGCCCAGCGCGAAGGACTCCAGCGCCTTGGTGGCCGCCGAGACCTGGGTCAGCACGTCGATGCAGTACGTGTCCGACTCCACCATGCGCTGCAGCCCGCGTACCTGCCCCTCGATGCGCCGCAGGCGCTTGATCTGGGCGTCCCTGGTGTCGCTGTAGCCCGGTGCCGGCGTGTCCATCGGGCAGTGTCCTCCGTCTCGTACCCCCTGGGGGTACTCCGATGCTATACCCCCCTTCCGTATGTTTGCAACGGATCACGGCACGACTCGCGCCGGATCGGCTGACCGGCACCGGCGGGACGTGCCAAGCTGCCGTCGACCCCCGGTCGCGCGCGGCGCGGCCGACCGGTCCCGTCCCAGAGAGAGGTCCTCGTGCTCGGCCACATGCAGCAGACGCCCCTGACCATCGACTCGATCTTCCGCTACGTGGAGCGCCACCACGGCGACAAGACCATCGTGACCAACTCACCGACCGGCCCGGTCCGGACGACCTACGCCGAGTGGGCGCTGCGTACCCGCAGGCTCGGCGGAGTCCTGGACAGCCTCGGGATCAGCCCCGACGGCCGGGTGGGGACGTTCGGCTGGAACTCCGCGCGGCACCTGGAGCTGTACTTCGCCGCGCCGGGCACCGGTCGCGTCCTGCACACGCTCAACATCCGGCTGTTCCCGGAGCAGCTGACCTACATCGCCAACCACGCCGAGGACGAGGTCGTCTTCGTCGACCGGTCGGTGCTGCCGGTCTTGTGGCCGCTGATCGACACGATGAAGACGGTCCGGCAGGTGGTGGTGATGGAGGACGGCGGCCAGGCCGACATCCCGGCCGACGACCGGATCCTCGACTACGAGGAGCTGCTGGCCTCCGCGGAGCCCGTCGACTTCCACGTCACGGACGAGAACCGGGCCGCGTCGATGTGCTACACGTCCGGGACCACCGGCAACCCGAAGGGTGTCGTGTACACCCACCGGTCGACGTTCCTGCACACGATGGCCGTCGTGCAGCCGAACGTGTTCGGGCTGTCCGAGCGCGACGTCGCCATGCCGGTCGTGCCGATGTTCCACGCGAACGCCTGGGGCATCGCCCACGCGGCGCCGGCGGTCGGCGCGAGCCTCGTCTTCCCGGGCCCGGTCATGACCCCGCAGGGCATCGCGGACCTGATCGTCGACGAGGACGTCACGTTCACGGCGGGCGTCCCGACCATCTGGCAGGGCGTGCTGCCGCTGCTCGCCGGGCGGGAGCACCGCCTGCGGGACATCGGCTGCGGCGGCTCGGCGGTGCCCTCGGCGCTGTCGGAGGCGTACCGGGAGCAGGTCGGCCTGCCGATCCTCCAGGCCTGGGGCATGACCGAGACCCACCCGGTCGCCTCCTCCGCGCGACTGCCCCGCCGGTACGAGGGCGCCGACGACGCCACGAAGGCCGCGGAGCGGGCCCGGGCGGGTGTCCCGCCGGTGGGCGTGGAGATCCGCATCGTCGAGGCCGGGACGACCGACGAGCTGCCCTGGGACGACGAGGCCACCGGGGAGCTGCAGGTCCGGGGTCCCTGGTGTGCCCAGGACTACTACCGGCCCGACGCCGGGGTGGAGCTGTCCACCTCCGACGGCTGGATGAAGACCGGGGACGTCGCGGCGATCGACCGGTTCGGCTCGATCCGGATCGCCGACCGGACCAAGGACCTGATCAAGTCCGGTGGCGAGTGGATCAGCTCGGTCGAGCTGGAGAACGCGATCATGAGCCACCCCGCGGTCGCCGAGGCCGCGGTGATCGGCATCCCCCACCCCAAGTGGGACGAGCGGCCGCTGGCCTGTGTGGTCGTCAAGCCGGGGGAGTCGGTCACCGCCGAGGAGATCATCACGCACCTCCAGCCACTCGTGGCGAAGTGGTGGCTGCCGGACGCGGTGGAGTTCGTCGACGAGGTGCCCAAGACGAGCGTCGGGAAGTTCTCCAAGAAGGACCTGCGGTCCCGGTTCGCGGACTACCGGACCGGGGGCTGACCGCGGTGTGAGGACGGGGCGGGCGGGGACTGCACCCCGCCCGCCGCGGCCGTCACGGTGGCGAGCGCTGCGTACAGTGCGCACCGTGGCGGACCCGCGATGAGCCTCGGCCTCCTCGGGGCGTTCGCGACGGCGCTCTGCTACGGCAGTGCCTCCGTGCTCCAGGCCGTCGGGAGCCGGCGCGTGGCCGGGTCCGCGGAGCTCGACCCGCGCCTCTTCCTCCGTCTCGCCGGGCAGCTGCCGTACCTCGCCGGCCTCCTGCTCGACATGCTGGGATTCGCCGCGTCCGTCCTGGCCCTCCGGACGCTGCCGCTCTTCCTGGTCCAGGCCGCGGTGGCGGCCGGCGTCGCCGTGACCGCCCTGGGCGCCGCCTGGCTCCTGCGCGTGCGCCTGCGGCCCGTCGAGGTCGGTGCGCTCGTGGCGGCGGGTACCGGGCTGCTCCTCCTCGCGCTGAGCGCCCGGCCGGCCCCGGCCGCCGGTGTGCCGCCGGTGTTCCGGTGGCTCGTCCTCGCCGGAGCGGTGCTCGTGCTGGTGCTCGGCGTCGTGGCCGCCCGCGTGCCCGGTCCGTACGGGGTGGCCGCCCTCGCGGCCGGCGCGGGCCTCGCGTTCGGCGGGGTGGGCGTCGCCGCGCGGATCCTCGAGTTGCCCCGGCCCCTGTGGCGGGTGCTCACGGAGCCGGAGGTGTACGCGCTCGTGGGGTACGGCGCCCTCGGGCTGTTGTTGTTCGCGACCGCGCTGCAACGGGGGAGCGTGACGACGGTGAGCGCCATCATGTTCGCCGTCGAGACGGTCGTCCCGGCCGCGATCGGGCTCGCCTGGCTGGGCGACTCCGCCCGGCCGGGATACGCCTGGGTGGCCGCGGCCGGGTTCGCGCTCACCCTCGTCGGTGCGCTGGAGCTCGCGCGGCACGGCGAGGTGGCCGCGCCCGCGCCGTGACCCGGCGGGCCGCAAGGATCCGGCCCTCCTCGGCTTCTGTCAGGATACGTTCAGCGACCAGCGGGTTTCCTGTCGGCAATACTGTCGATCCGAGGGGACACCACATGTGCGGCATCGCCGGCTACATCGGGCTGGAGGCCGCCCACGGCAAGGACGCGCTCGGACGGATGGCGACCGCGCTCGCGCACCGCGGACCGGACGGCGAGGGCTTCTGGGTCTGCGACGCGTGGGGGTTCGCCCACCGCCGGCTCGCCGTTCTCGACCGCGCGGGCAGCGCGCAGCCGATGGCCTCGGCCGACGGTCGTCACGTCCTGGTCTACAACGGCGAGGTCTACAACTACCGGGAGCTCCGCGCCGAGCTGATGTCGCTGGGCGTCACGTTCGGCACGGCAGGGGACACGGAGGTGGTCCTGGCGGCGTGGCGGCAGTGGGGTCCCGCCGCGTTCGACCGCTTCGACGGGATGTTCGCGCTGGCGATCGGGGACACGGTCACGGGGGAGGTCGTGCTGGCCCGGGACCAGTTCGGGATCAAGCCGCTGTACCTCGCCGCGGACTCCGGCGGCGCGGTGGTGTTCGCGAGCGAGATCGCCGCGCTGTTCGCCACCCGCGTGGTGCGCCCGCGTCCGGACGACGTGACGATCTACCGGTATCTGCAGTTCCGCGTCCACGACGACACCGAGCGGACGTTCTTCGCCGGGATCGTCCGCCTGCTCCCCGGCGAGATGGCCGTGGTGTCGCCCGACGGCGAGGTGCGGCGGAGCACGTACACGTCGCTGTTCTCCGACCTCCGCGCGCTCGCGTCCGCGCCCCGCCCGTACGACGAGCGGGCCCGCGAGGAGTTCGGGGCGGAGCTGGTGAAGTCCGTCCGGCGACGGCTGTGCAGCGAGGTGCCGGTCGGCACCGCACTGTCCGGGGGACTCGACTCGTCCACGATCGTGACGACGATCAACGGCCTGCTCGACCACGCGGACCGGGAGGCGGCGGCGATCGGCGCGCGCCAGCAGACCTTCTCGGCCGTGTTCCCCGGTCAGCGGAACGACGAGGAGCGGTACATCGACGCCGTCGCCGAGCGGTGCACGGCGCTGACCGTCCACAAGATCCGGCCCACGGTGGACGGATTCCTCGCCGACCTCGACGACTTCGTGGCGGCGCAGGGGGAGCCCGTGATCTCGACCGGGCCGTACGCGCAGTACTGCGTGATGCGGGAGGCCGGCGGGCACGTGACCGTGATGGTCGACGGGCAGGGCGCGGACGAGATGCTCGCGGGGTACGTGCCGTACGTCCTCGTGTACCTGCGACAGCTCCGCCGGCAGCGGCGGCCCCTCCGTGCCGCGATGGAGCTGGCGGCCGTCTCGGACATGCTGTGGCGACTGGGCCGCGAGCGGCTCGGCGACACCCTGTTCCGGCGGTCGGGGCTCGCCACGGTCGCGCTGCTGGAGCCGGGCTTCGCGTCCGCGCACGCCGGCGAGCGGCTCGACGTGGTGTCCGACGACCTCAAGCTGCGGCTCGAGGACGACCTGTTCCGGCACAGCATGCCCGCGCTGCTGCGGTACGAGGACCGCAACTCGATGCGGTTCTCGGTCGAGGGGCGCGTGCCGTTCGTCAGCGCGGACCTGCTGCGGACGCTCTGGTCGTTCGGCGACGAGGCGATCCACAGCGGCGGATGGAACAAGCGCGTGCTCCGCGATGCCACCCGCGACCTGCTGCCCGCGGCGGTCAACCGGCGGCGCGACAAGATCGGGTTCACCACCCCCGAGGACGAGTGGTTCCGGCGGATGGGGGACGAGCTGCGGGAGGTGTTCGCGTCCGACTCGTTCGGCGGGCGGCCGTACTTCGACCAGGCCGCGGTGCTGCACGCGTTCGACCGCTACCGGGCCGGTGAGGTGAACACCGAGACGATGACGTTCTGGCGGATCGCCAACGTCGAGCTCTGGCTCCGCCGGTTCGTGGACGAGCCCGCGGGGCGGTGACGTCCGGCCGGCGGGCGGCGGTACCGTCGCCGGCATGGCAGAGCGGGAACCGGCGGTCGCGCGAGAGCTCGAGCCGGCCGGGCCCGCGCGGGAGCCGGGCCGTCCCGCCGGTCGGCGTCACGGCGCGCGGGTGCTCGCGGTGATCTCCGCGGGCGGCGTGCTCGGCGCCCTGGCACGCGACGGCCTGACCCTCGCCCTCCCGACCCCGGCCGGAGGCGTCCCCTGGGCGACGCTGCTCGTGAACGTCTCCGGGTGCCTGCTGATCGGCGTGCTCATGGTGCTGGTCCTGGACGTGTGGGAGGCGCATCCGCTGGTCCGCCCGTTCCTCGGCGTGGGGGTACTCGGCGGGTACACGACGTTCTCGACCGCGGTCGTGGACGTCCAGCGGCTGATCGTGGCGGGACGTCCGGCGGTCGCGCTCGGCTACCTCGCCGGGACCGCGGCCGCGGCCCTGGCCGCCGTCCAGGTCGGGGTGGTCCTCACCAGGGCGGCGGCGCTCCCGCGCCCCGCGGGGTATCGACGGTCCCGGGAAGGTGGTACCCGATGACGCCCACCGGCAGCCCGGCTCGCCGGCTCACCGTGTTCCTCGACGAGGACGACACCTGGCACCACCGCCCCGTGTACACCGAGATCGTCCACCGGGCGCACCGGGCGGGGCTCGCCGGCGCCAGCGTCTTCCGCGGCATCGAGGGGTACGGCGCGTCCGACCACATCCACACGACCCGGCTCCTGAGCCTCTCCGAGAGCCTTCCGGTCACCGTCGTCGTGATCGACTCCGCCGAGAAGATCGAGGCGTTCCTGCCGCACCTCGGCGAGCTGGAGCTCGAGGGGCTCGTGGTGCTCGAGGACGTGTACGTCCAGCGGTACCCCGGACGGCGCGCCACCCGATGACGCTGCTGATGGTGTGCCTCGGGGCCGCGCTGGGCGCGCCGGCGCGGTACCTGACCGACCGGGCGATCGGGGCCCGGCACGACTCGCTGTTCCCGTGGGGCACGTTCGCGGTGAACGTGGTCGGCTCGGTCGTCCTCGGCGCCCTGGTCGGCACGGGGACGCACCACGCGGTGTCACCGGCGGTGGTCGCCGCGGTCGGCACCGGGTTCTGCGGGGCGCTCACCACGTACAGCACGTTCGGGTACGAGACGGTCCGGCTGGCCGCGGACGGCGCGCGGCGCTTCGCCGCGGCGAACGTCGTGGCGAGCCTCGCGGCGGGGTTCGGCGCGGCGGCCCTCGGGTACGCCGTGGGACAGGCGTGGTGACCCTGCCTCAGAGCTCGTGGAGCCCGCTCGCGATCGCGGCCTGGAGGGCGAGCCACAGCTCGGCGACGTCCGCCGTCGAGTTCAGCCGGCGGCCGGTCAGCGCCTCCACACGCTCCATCCGGTACACCAGCGTCTGCTTGTGCAGGTGGAGCCGCGCGGCGGCGCGGACCCACGAGCGGTTCTCCTCCAGGAAGACCCGCAGCGACGCGGCCAGCTGGCTGTGCTTGGCCTCGTCGTAGGCCAGGAGCGGCCCGAGCACACGCCGGGCGGCCTGCTCGCCCGCCGCACGCGTACTCGGGAGGAAGGTGCCGCCGTCCCGGGCGTCCGAGTACCGCTCGACGCGCCGGCTCGTCCCGCGGATCTGGTGCACGGACCACGTCGCCTGCCGGAGCGCCTCCGCGGTGTCCGCCACGCGCGCGAAGGGGTCGGACAGGCCGACCGGCGAGGACGGCAGCAGGCCGTCGAGCAGCAGCCGCAGCGCGTGGTCGCCGTCCGGGAGGAGGGCGATCCGCAGGTTGCCGCGCGCGAGGAACAGGTGCGGCACCCCGGCGTCGTCGAACCGGTGGTGCAGGTCGGCCCAGAGCTCGTCGCCGTCGGCTCCGGGGGAGACCGCGACCAGCCGGCTGCCGCCGAGCCCGCGCTCGGTGAGCTCGTCGGATGCCACGGTGGGGTCGATCCTGTCGTCCAGCATCCGGGCGAGCAGCGTGGCCCCGAGGCGCCGTGCCCGTTCCCGGCCCGCCGCCGCCGCGGACCGCTGCGCCGACACGACGGCGGCCGCGTGCTGGAGCAGCCCGATGTCGATGATCCGGCCGTGCGGGGGCACGGCGACGAGCGTCGCCGGACGCGGTCCGGTGAGCCGCACGGCCACGGCCCCGCCGTCGAGGCGCATGACCGGGGTGGGCGGTCCGGGATGAGCCGCGAGGAGGCGTGCCGCCGCGGCGCCCGGCTCCGCCACGGCGCCCGGCTCCGCCACGGCGGACTCCGGCGCGGCGGCCCTCCGGCCGTCCGCGGTGACGACGGAGAGCTGGACCTTCAGCTCGGTCCCGAGGGTCTCGAGGAGCCGCGGCGTCTCGTCGCCGCCGGACAGCGACCGCATGTGGTGGTACAGCCGCTCGGTGGTGGCGAGCCGGGCCTGGCGCTCCTGGTCGTTCGACCCCGCGACCGCCCGGGCGAGGGCGACGAACGGCACCTCGGACCGGGTGAGCAGCACGGGCAGCGCCAGCTCGCCGGCGCGGGCGAGCATCTCGGGGTGGAGATCGGGCGCCTGCATCGCCTCGCCGACGGCGAGCCCGACGACGCCGGCCTCCGCCAGCCCGGTCACGTAGGCGACCTGGTCGGGTGCCGCGGCCGGTACGCCGATGCCGGTCGTCAGCAGGAGCTCGCCCTCGCCCATCCAGTGCCACGGGTCGGCGAGCTCGCACACGTGCGCCCAGCTGATCCCGCGGTCCAGTCCGTCGTGGCCCGCGACGACACGGGTTCCCAGGGAGGGGATCGCGACGAGCTCACCCACCGTGATCGCCACCCGCGCCCCGCCCTCCCCGTGTACCCCCGATCCGGGGCGTACGGGCCGCCGGAGCCGTCACATCGTACGAGTCCGGGGCCCCGGATCGGGCCGGAACACGGGCGGGGTGGCCCGTCCTACCCGAGCGGACGGCCCACCGCGTCGAGGTCGCGGTCCGCGGTCGGGATGATCGCCCACTCCCTCTCCACGTCGAGCGACCGGCAGAGGACCCAGTAGATGACCCCGGCGACGGGGATGCCGACGAAGAAGGCGAGGTCCACGCCGTTCAGCGCGGTCGCGATCGCGCCCTGGAAGAACGTCAGGTACATGAACGGGATCATCACGACGAACGCGACCCAGTACGCGGTGAGGCCGCGCCAGTTCCAGCGGCCGTACATGCCGGCGGGGTTGAAGATCTCCCGCACCGAGTACCGGTTCCTGCGGACCAGGAAGTAGTCCACCAGGTTGATCGCCGTCCACGGCGCCATGAGGTACCCGAGCACCGCGAGGACCGTGTAGAAGGTGCCGTTGAGGAAGTCGTCCGGGATGAACAGCCCGACGACCGTCGCGGTGACGCCGATCAGCAGGATCGTCACGACGCGCATCGTGCGGGTCGGCGGCGCCGGGCGCAGGCTGTCGGCCGCGCTGATCAGCGTGAGCGAGCCGCCGTAGATGCACATCCCGGTGAAGATCACCAGCGAGATGCCGCCGAGGATGAGCACGATCGCGCCGAGGCCCCCGAAGACCTGGTCGGACGCGTCCTGCAGCGCCCCCGTGAGCCCCGACTTCGGGAAGATCGCGGCGGCGATGGCGCCGAGCGCCTCCATCCAGTACACGCCGAACCCGGCGCCGAGCGCGGTGTACGCGATGATCCAGCGGTGCTTGGTGTTCGCCGGCATGTAGCGCGAGTAGTCGGACACGAAGAATGCCCACGACAGCTGGTACACGGCCGCCGCCGACGCCACGACGAGGAACTTCGTGAGATCGAACGTCCCGGTCGCGGCCAGCGCGCCGTGCGGGATGTGCCCGCCCACCGCGGCGCCGATCGTGAACACGGCCAGCGCGACGACCAGCAGGACCGTGGTGATGCGCTGCCCGATGTGCAGCCAGTCGTAGCCGTACACGGCGAACACGACCGCCACGACGCCCAGCGCCACCACCCAGACCCAGCTGGGGCCCATCTTCAGCTGGTGCGCGGTCGCGCCGAGCGTGTTGACGCCGAAGACGACGTAGCCCCAGTACACGGCGATCGCGACGGCCCAGATGAACAGCGAGCCGTACCGGCCGAACTGCGGCCGTGACTGGACCATCTGCGGGAGGCCCAGGTGCGGCCCCTGGCTGGCGTGCGCGGCGACCGGGACGGTGCCGACGAGCGTGCCGAACGCGAGGGCGATGAGCGTCCAGAACAGGTTCAGGCCGGACCAGATGCCGATGGCACCGGTCGAGAGGCTGAGCAGCTGCGCGCTGCCGGCAAACCAGATGGTGGCCTGGTCGGACAGACGGCCGTGGCGCTCGGCGGCGGGGACGTAGTCGATGGAGCGCGCCTCGATGCCCCGGATGGGGGCCGCGACGGCGCTCGGCCCGGCGACGGGGGAGCCCGGGCGGGTGGACAGTTCAGACAAGTCGGTCTCCATCGTGGCCTTGGCGCGCGGCGGGTCTCCGGCGTGCCGAATGCGGGGAGATTAAGAGCCGCCCCGGCGGGCGCGCCATCGTACGAGCGCACCAAGATATGGAGTCGGTTCGTCTCCCCGAACGGATTCCGCCCTGGTCGCGCGCCTCGTTTTCGCAGGTGAGGAGTGTTCGTAGAGGCGTATGAAGACGAGGCCGGAATTCCGACGCACGTACGGTTGTCATCCGCTCGGACGCCACCGGATGCTGTCCGGGTCGCCACCGCGTCTCGCCGGGCGCAGAACCGATATGGAGCCTCGAGAAAATGGACGCAGAGAAGGAATTCGCCCGCCTGAGCGGAACGCTGTACGTGGGCGGGGATTTCCGTACCAGCGTCTCCGGTGTGCGCAGGACGGTCGTGGACCCGGCGACCGAGCGGCCGGTCGGGGAGTTCGCCGACTGCACCGCCGAGGAGCTGGACGAGGCCGTCGGCCACGCCAACGAGGCGCAGCGCCTGTGGTGGGCGGAGTCCGCGCTGCACCGCGCGGAGGTCATGCACGAGGTCGCCGCGGCGATGCGCCGCCTGCGCCCGGAGCTCGCCGAGCTGCTGACCCGGGAGACCGGCAAGCCGTACAAGGAGAGCGCCGACGAGGTGGACTGGTCGGTCACCGCGACCGACTACTACGCCGAGCTGGGGCGGCACTCCCACGGGCGGGTGCTCGGCCCGGCGGTCGCGGGCCAGCTGCACTACACGCTCGAGGAGCCGATGGGCGTCGTCGTGGTGATCCTCCCGGCGAACTTCCCGCTGCTGCTCCTGATCTGGGAGGCCGCCGCGGCGCTCGCCGCCGGGAACGCGGTGATCGTCAAGCCGTCGGAGTACGCGTCGCTGTCCACGCTGAAGTTCATGGAGGCCTTCGCGGCCCTGCCCGCGGGGCTCGTCCAGTGCGTCACGGGCGGCGGCGAGGTCGGCCGCCGGCTCGTCGAGCACACCGCCACGCACATGGTCGGCTTCACCGGCAGCGTGCCGACCGGGCAGGCGATCGCCCGCGCGTGCGCGACGACGTTCAAGCCGCACCTGATCGAGGCCTCCGGCAACGACCCGTTCATCGTCATGCCGTCGGCGCCGCTGCGGACGGCTGCCCGCGCGGCCACCTTCGCCGCGTTCCTGAACTGCGGCCAGGTCTGCACCTCCGCGGAGCGGATCTACGTCCACACCGACGTGTACGACGAGTTCGCGCGGCTCGTGGTCGAGGAGACGGCGAAGCTCCGCCTCGGCAACGGCCTGGACAGGGTGGACATCGGCCCGATGGTGAACGCCGCGGAGCGCGACCGGTTCGAGCGCATCCTCTCCCGGGCCGTCGAGCAGGGCGCCACGGTGGCGCACGGAGGCGGCCGTCCGGCCGGTTTCGACACCGGGTACTACCACGAGCCGACCGTGCTGACCGACGTCACGCCGGACATGGACGTGCTCCACGGCGAGGTCTTCGGCCCGCTGGCGCCGCTCTGCCGTGTCGCGGACTTCGACGAGGCGATCGCGCTCGCCAACGCCTCGCCGTTCGGGCTGGGCGCGACCGTCTACACGACCGACCTGCTGGAGACGCACCGGGCCACGCACGAGCTCCAGGCCGGGATGGTGTGGATCAACGCGCCGATCCTCGACAACGACGCCGGCCCGTTCGGTGGCCGGAAGATGTCGGGCATCGGGCGGCAGCTGGGCAGCGAGGGGCTCGACACGTTCCGCCACACCAAGCTCGTGATGGTGGACCCGGCCGCGAGCGAGCACGACTTCTGGTGGTTCCCGTACTCGGGCGACGAGGCCTGGAACGGCGGTGACCGCTGACATGGCGACCGACTACCGCACGCTGAGCCTCTGGCACGACGACGACAGCCTGTCCTGGACGCCCGGCGAGGTGCTCCCGGGGTCGATCGACGTGGACGTGGCGATCGTCGGCGCCGGGTACACCGGGCTGTGGACCGCGTACTACCTGGCCGAGGCCGACCCCACGCTGCGGATCGCCGTGGTGGAGTCCGAGGTGATCGGGTTCGGCGCGTCCGGCCGGAACGGTGGGTGGTGCTCGGCGATCTTCCCGGCCACGCTGCGCAAGATCGCGGCGACCAGCTCGCGTGACGGGGCCCGCCGCATGCAGCTGGCGATGAACGACACCGTCACCGAGATCGGCCGGGTCCTCGCCGCCGAGGGCATCGACTGTGACTTCGCCCCGAACGGCTACGTCTCGGTCGCACGGAACGAGGCGCAGTGGGCCCGCGCGCAGGGCGAGGTCCGGTCCTGGCGGGACTGGGGCTTCGGCGACGACCACATGCGACTGCTCTCCGCCGAGGAGGCGGTCGCGCGGGTCGCGGCGACGAATGTCCACGGCGGGACGTACACGCCGCACTGCGCCGCCCTCCAGCCGGCCAAGCTGGTCCGCGGGCTGGGTGACGCGGTACGCGCCGCCGGTGTGAAGGTGTACGAGCAGACCCGGGTCGAGCAGATCGGCCGCGGGCTGCTGCGGACCGATCGGGGCGACGTCCGCGCCGGGGTCGTGGTGCGGGCCACCGAGGGGTACACCGCGCTGATCCCGGGCCTGCGCCGGGACATGGTCCCGATGTACTCGCTGATGGTCGCGACGGCCCCGCTGCCGGAGTCCACCTGGGACAGGATCGGGCTGCGTGCCCGCGAGACGTTCAGCGACAAGCGGCACCTGCGGATCTACGGGCAGCGCACGGCGGACAACCGGCTGGCGTTCGGCGGCCGGGGCGCGCCGTACCACTACGGCTCGCGCGTGCGCCCGTCGTTCGATGTGGACGATCGGGTCCACGCGATGCTGCGGCGGATCGTCGTGGACCTGTTCCCGGTGCTCGAGGGTGCGGAGTTCACCCACGCCTGGGGCGGCAACCTCGGCATCCCGCGGGACTGGTACCCGTCGGTCGTGTACGACCGGAAGGCCGGGCTCGCCCATGCCGGCGGGTACGTCGGGGACGGCGTGGCGACGGCGAACCTCGCCGGCCGCACGCTGGCCGACTCGATCCTCGACCGCCCCTCCGACCTGCGGTCGCTGCCGTGGCTCTCGCGGCAGTCCCCGAAGTGGGAGCCCGAGCCGCTGCGGTGGACGGGCGTCAACGGGGGCTCGCTCGCCTTCGCGATCGCGGACCGGACCGAGGCCCGGTTCGGGAAGCCGTCGATGCTGGCGTCGACGTTCTGGCGGGTGCTGGGGCACTAGCCCGCCCTGGCCCGCCGCCGGTTGCGCAGGTGTCCGGCTCCCGGCGCGGAGTACCCCCACGACTGCGCGATCGGTCGCCGCCGCGTGCTCGCGGCATGCGGGAAAGGGCGAAGTAGGACACACTTGTCCCTCACTAGTTGCTTGGGGCAACCAGTCGAGGGACAATGGGTGATGTGGACGAGACCTGCGCACAACTGACCGAGGAGCTGCTGGCCCTGGCCCGGCTCACCCGGTCGGTGGCCCACAAGACGCACAACGACGTGTCCACGGCGACCGGCGCCGTGCTCGCGATCGCGGAGACCTGCCCCGGCGTCTGGACGAAGGAGATCGCCGGACGCCTCGGTGTCGGGTTGTCCGTCGCCAGCCGTCACACGGCCGAACTCGTCCAGGCCGGACTCCTCCGCCGCGAGCCCGACCCGGGGGACCGGCGCGCCGCGCGCCTGTACCTCACCGACACCGGGCGCCAGTGCCTGTCCGCGTTGCGTACGCAGCGTGCCGACTGGGTCGCTGCCGCGCTCGCCGACTGGTCCGAGGCGGACGTCTCCGCCACCGCGGACCTGCTCCACCGACTGACCGACGACCTCCACACGGCCCTCGCGCGATACGGCGTGCCGGCTGCCACCACCACCATCGCCCGCGAAGGAATCACCGCATGAGCATCGCCACACATCGCGTGGGCCCCGGCCGTACGCCCGGGGCCCCCGACTCGCCCGACAAGCCCGGAGCGCCCGCGGGAACCGCGGGCGCCGACGTGTCGGCCGGAGGCGGAGGGTCGTCCGGCCACGTCGCGATGACCCACCGCCAGATTCTCGAGGCGCTGAGCGGCCTGCTGATGGCGCTGTTCGTCGGCATGCTCAGCACGACCATCGTGGCGAACGCGCTGCCCCGGATCACCAGCGACCTGAAGGGTACGGAGACCCAGTACACGTGGGTCGTCACGGCCGCGCTGCTGGCGGCCACCGCGGCGACGCCGATCTGGGGCAAGCTCGCCGACCTGTTCAGCAAGAAGCTGCTGATGCAGTCGTCGATCCTCGTCTTCG
Organism: Mycobacteriales bacterium; assembly: GCA_036402915.1. Classification (GTDB taxonomy): domain Bacteria; phylum Actinomycetota; class Actinomycetes; order Mycobacteriales; family HKI-0501; genus JAVEDU01. Next base: position 138,637 of record DASWRY010000082.1, on the reverse strand, counting down.
TCCTCGGATCCGCGCTGTGCGGCCTGTCGCACTCGATGACGATGCTGATCGGCTTCCGGGTCGTCCAGGGCATCGGCATGGGCGGGCTCCAGGCGCTGAGCCAGACCGTGATGGGCGCGATGATCCCGCCGCGTGAGCGCGGCCGGTACTCGGGTTACCTCGGTGCGGTCATGGCCGTCGCGACCGTGGGTGGCCCGCTGCTCGGCGGCGTCATCGTGGACACCTCCTGGCTCGGCTGGCGCTGGTGCTTCTACGTCGGCGTGCCGATCGCCGTCGTCGCCCTCGTGCTCCTCCAGAAGACGCTGCACCTCCCGACGCTCAAGCGCGACGTGAGCATCGACTGGCTGGGCGCGACGCTGATCACGTTCGGCGTGAGCGTGCTGCTGGTGTGGGTGTCGTTCGCCGGCTCGCAGTACGACTGGATGTCGTGGCAGACCGGCGCGATGGTGGCCGCGGGTGTCGTGGCCCTGGTGGCCGCCGTGTTCGTGGAGAGCCGGGCCCGCGAGCCGATCATCCCGCTCCCGATCGTCCGGAACCGCACCACGGCGCTGTCGATCATCGCGTCGATCGCGGTGGGTATCGGGATGTTCGGCGCGTCGGTGTTCTTCGGGCAGTACTTCCAGATCGCCCGCGGCTGGTCGCCGACGAAGGCCGGCCTCGCGACGATCCCGATGATCGGTGCGCTGCTGATCGCGTCCACGGTGTCCGGCACGATCATCTCGCGGCGCGGGAAGTGGAAGGGCTTCCTCGTGGCCGGTTCCGTGCTGCTCGTCGCGGGCCTCGGCCTGCTCGGCACGATCGACCACGCGACGAACTACTGGGTGCTCGCGGGCTACATGGCCCTCGTCGGGCTCGGCATGGGCATGACCATGCAGAACCTCGTGCTGGCCGTCCAGAACACGGTGGACCTCCGGGACATGGGCGTGGCCTCCTCGGTCGTGACGTTCTTCCGGTCGATGGGCGGCGCGATCGGCGTCTCCGTCCTCGGTGCGGTCGCGGCTCACCAGATCACCGACAAGGTGACGAGCGGCCTGCGGGCGATGGGGATCGCCGCCCCGGCGGGCGGTGGCTCCGAGAGCCTGAACGTCAGCAGCCTCCCGGGACCGATCCAGACGATGTTCCGGGCCGTGTACGGCGATGTCATCGGCAACGTCTTCATCATCGCGGCGGCCGTGGCGGTCGCGGTGGTGATCGCCGTGGTGTTCATCAAGGAGGTCCCGCTGCGCCGGAGCAACTCCCTCGCGACGGAGAAGCCGGAGTTCGAGCTGCCGGACGACGGGGAGACGCCGTCCGTCCCGAGCACCAACGGCGTCCCGAGCACCAACGGCGTCCCCAGCGCCAACGGCATCGCGAGCGCCAACGGCATCGCGAGCAGCAACGGCATCCCCAGCGCGAACGGCATCGCGAGCAGCAACGGCACGGGCAACGGCCGGGTCGTCCTGGGCCGGGTCCTGCGCGGCGACGGGCAGCCGCTCGCCGGCGCGTCGGTGACTCTGGCGGACGTGAGCGGCCGTCAGGTGGACCGGACGCGTACCGGAGAGGACGGGACGTATCGCCTGCACCCGCACGCCGGCGGGACGTTCCTGCTGATCGCGGCCGGGCCCCAGCTCGCACCCAACGCGGTCATGGTCGCGGTGGCCGACGCACCGGTACACCGTGAGCTCGTGCTGGCCGGCAACGCGGTCCTCCGCGGTCGCGTGCAGGTGGCCGGCGGCGCCGGGCTCCCCGAGGCGCTGGTCACGCTGACCGACATCCAGGGTGAGGTCGTGGCGACCACGGTCACCGGCCCCGACGGGCGGTACACGATGGGCGATCTGCTCGCCGGGACGTACACCCTCGTCGGGCAGGCGACCGGGCACCAGCCCGTGGCGGCGACCGTGGAGATCGGCGACGGCGGCAGCGTCGAGCAGGACGTCGTGCTCGTCGGCGGCGCGCGCGTCGCGGGCACCGTCCGGGCCGACAGCGACGGCCGGCCCCTGCGCGAGGCCAGCGTCACGCTGGTCGACGATGCGGGGAACCTGCTGGCCACCCGGCAGACGGACGCGAACGGCGCGTACGCGTTCGACGACCTGACCGAGGGCTCGTACACGCTCATCGCGAGCGGGTACGCACCGGTGGCCACCGGCCTGCGCCTGACGCCGGGGGACGACGTCGAGCACGACGTCGTCCTCGGGTCCGGCGGATGACGGTCCGCGGCCAGATCGTCGCCGGAAACGGCTGGCCGCTGTCCCCCGCCACCGTGACGGTGGTGGGGGCCGACGGCCGCCAGGCCGGGCGCGGTGCCGTGGACGCGGAGGGCCGGTTCGCCGTGCCGGTGTCCGGCGCGGGCGCGGCCACGGTCATCGTGGCCGCCCCGGGTCATGCGCCGCTCGCCCGTACGGCGGTGCTCGGTCCCGCCGGGGCCGACCTCGGTCTGCTCACCCTCACGCGGCCCGGCGACTCCGCCGGGCCGCGGGCGGGCCGCTGGGTCGTCGACCCGGACCACTCGTCGATCACGGTGACCGCGCAGCACCTCGGGCTGTCGCGGATCCGCGGGCAGTTCCGCGGGTTCGGTGGCGAGATCGTGGTCGCCGAGCCCACGGAACGCTCGTGGACCGAGGCCCGGATCGAGGCGGCGAGCATCGACACCGGCAACGCGATGCGGGACGACCACCTGCGCTCGGCGGACTTCCTCGACGTGGAGCGGTTCCCGCAGATCGTCTACCGCAGCACCGGCATCCGGCCCGTGGGCCCGCGGCGGTGGACCGTCGACGGTGCGCTCGAACTCGTCGGCCTGGTCCGGGACGTGCCGCTCGAGCTGACCTACGGCGGCACGGGCCCCGACCCGTGGGGCGGTCGGCGGGTGGCGTTCACGGCGACCGCCCGCCTCGACCGTGCGGACTTCCGGATGAACTGGAACCAGGCCTTCGACGTGGGCATCGCCCTCGTGGGCACCCACCTCGGGGTCGAGCTGGACATCCAGGCGGTCCTCGCCGCCTGAGCGTCGGCACCCCCCGGCCCACCCCCTCTGTCACGACCCGACCGGCCCGCTGCACCCCCTGTGCGGCGGGCCGGTTCCGCATGCGCGCCCGAAAGGCCTTGCGGATACTGACCGGAGAGTATACAAACGACTCCACGAACCGATTTCTGCTGTCCGCGACCCCCGCCACCGGCGGTGCCGCGGGACTTTGGGGGACGATGTGATCGAGAGTTCGGCCACGTGCCCGCCCGTCGACGAGGCTGCTGCCGCGCGCACCGCGCTGCGGGATGCCCTCGCCGAGGCGAACATCCCGACGCTGCTCATGGTGCTCGTGCAGCTCACCGGTGACGAGCGATGGCTCGCGGAGCCGTACCGCCCGCAGCGGACCAAGGGCATGAGCGACAACGACACCGGCGGCCTGCCTGCGGAGGTCCAGGAGCAGATCCGGGCCGCGGCCTTCGACGCCGTGACCCGGTGGCGCGCCGGCGAGGGACACCCGATGGGCCTCCCGCCGGTGGACCTGTTCGTCGAGATGATGAGCGCCTGTGTCGGCGAGCCGGTCCCGGCGGAGTACGCGCCGATGATGGCCGAGGAGATGGGCTTCCGGTCCCGGGACACCCCGTGGGACACCGCGCCGGACCCGGCGGAGCTGGAGCGCTTCCACGTGCTCGTCATCGGCGCCGGGGTCTCCGGGCTGTGCGCGGCGATCAGGCTCGAGCAGGCCGGGATCCCCTACACGGTGATCGAGAAGAACGACGCCATCGGCGGCACCTGGCTCGACAACCGGTACCCGGGCTGCGGTGTGGACACCCCGAGTCACCTGTACTCGTACTCGTTCGCGCCGCAGCAGTGGCCGCACTACTACTCGAAGCGCGGGCACCTGCACTCCTACCTGGAGCGGTGCGCGACCGAGTTCGGTGTGCGGGACCGGATCCAGCTGGGCACCGAGGTGGTCTCGGCCCACTACGACGAGCCGCACAAGACGTGGACGGTCACCGTCCGGGGGGCGGACGGGCAGCAGCGGCGCCTCGTCGCCAACGTCGTGATCAGCGCGGTCGGACAGCTGAACCGTCCGTCCGTCCCGGACCTTCCGGGGCTGGAGACGTTCGAGGGCCCGGCGTTCCACTCCGCCCGCTGGCCGTCCGATCTGGACGTCGCGGGGAAGAGGGTCGCGGTGGTCGGTACCGGCGCGACGGCGATGCAGCTCGTCCCGGCCATCGTGGACGACGTCGCCGCGCTGACCGTCTTCCAGCGCTCGCCGCAGTGGGCGGCGCCGAGCGAGAACTACCGCCGCACCGTCACGGAGGACATCGAGTACCTGATGGAGGAGGTGCCGTTCTACGCGTCCTGGTACCGCTTCCGGCTGGCGTGGTCGTTCAACGACAAGGTCCACGCCTCCCTGCAGGTGGATCCGGACTGGCCGCACCAGGACCGTTCGGTGAACGCCGTCAACGACGGACACCGCCGCTTCTTCACCCAGTACATGCTCGGCCGGCTGGGTGACCGGACCGACCTGATCCCGAAGGTCATCCCGGACTACCCGCCGTTCGGCAAGCGGATGCTCATCGACAACGGCTGGATCGACGCCGTCACCCGGGACCACGTGGACCTCGTGACCGACGCGGTCACCGAGATCCGCCCGCACGGCGTCGTGACGGCGGCCGGGGAGGAGTACGAGGCGGACGTCCTCGTCTTCGCGACCGGGTTCGAGAGCCGGCGCATGCTCGCGCCGATGGACATCCGCGGGCGGTCCGGACGCAGTCTCCGGGAGATCTGGGGCGACGACGACGCCCACGCGTACCTCGGGCTCACGATCCCCGACTTCCCCAACTTCTTCTGCCTGTACGGGCCGAACACGAACCTCGGCCACGGCGGCAGCCTGATCTTCCTGACCGAGTGCGGTGTCCGCTACATCATGGAGCTGGTCCAGACGATGATCGCGAACGGACTGTCCTCCCTGGAGTGCCGGCAGGACGTCCACGACGAGTACAACGTCCGCGTGGACGAGGCCCACGACCGGATGATCTGGACCCACCGCGGCATGGACACCTGGTACCGCAACGCGAAGGGCCGGGTGGTGACGAACTCGCCGTGGCGCGTCGTCGACTACTGGCAGATGACGCGAGAGCCGCGTCTCGAGGACTTCCACGTGGAGCGTGCGTCGTGAGCGAGGTACTGGTCGAGGTCCGCCCGGACGGGGTGGCGACGCTGACGCTCGCGGCGCCGGACCGGCGCAACGCGCTGACCCCCGAGATGGCCGACGCGATGGTCGCCGCCTGCGACGCCCTGGACGCCGACGAGTCGGTGGGCGCGGTGGTCGTGCAGGGACAGGGCGCCGCCTTCTGCGCCGGCGCGCACCGGGGCCTGCTCGCCGCGGTGGCGAAGGATCCCGCCGCGGACGAGGCGTACGGCGCGCTCACCCGGATCTACGCCGCGTTCACCCGCGTGGGCCGCCTGCTCGCGCCCACGATCGCCGCCGTGCGCGGTCCCGCCGTGGGGGCCGGGATGAACCTCGTGCTCGCGACCGACCTCCGGGTCGTGGCCCACGACGTGCGGCTCGCGTCCGGGTTCCTGCCGATCGGGGCGCATCCCGGTGGCGGGCACTTCACGCTGCTGGCGCGGACCGGCGGTCGCGAGGTCGCCGCGGGGATCGGCCTGTTCGGTGCCGCGCTGACCGGCCGCGAGGCCGTTGCGCGCGGTCTCGCGTGGACGTCCACACCGGACGACGAGGTGGAGGCGGAGGCGATCCGGCTCGCGTCCACCGTGGCGGGCGATCCGCAGCTCGCCCGGCTGGCCGCCCGCTCGTTCCGGCTGCAGACCGGGCCACCCGGCGTCGGGTGGGACGTCGGCGTGCAGGTCGAGCACCCGGCGCAGATGTGGTCGTTCCGCCGCGGGCCGCTCGGCAGGACGTCGTGACACTCGCCCTGCCGCCCGCGGTGCTGCCCGAGTCGGCGGAGGCCCTGCGCGGTGACGTCCGTGCGTTCCTGGCCGAGCAGGACTTCGTACCCGGCGTGGACACCTGGCTGTCCAGTTTCGACGCCGGGTTCAGCCGCCGCCTCGCCGAGCGCGGCTGGCTCGGCATGACCTGGCCGGCGCGGTACGGCGGCCACGAGTGCTCGGCCCTCGAACGCTTCGTCGTCATCGAGGAGCTCCTCGCCGCCGGGGCGCCGGTCGCGGCGCACTGGGTGGCGGACCGGCAGTCCGGGCCGTCGATCCTGCGATTCGGCACCGAGGAGCAGCGGCAGCGGCTGGTGCCGCCCATCGCGCGCGGCGAGTCGTACTTCGCGATCGGGATGTCCGAACCGGACAGTGGTTCGGACCTCGCCTCGGTGCGGACCAAGGCCACCCCGGACGGCGACGGCTGGCGGCTCGACGGGGCGAAGGTCTGGACCAGCGGCGCGCACCACTGCCACTACATGATCACGCTGTGCCGCACCGGACCGGACCGGCACGCGGGGCTGTCGCAGTTCATCGTGGACCTGACCGCCCCCGGCGTGCAGATCCGGCCGATCGAGCTGCTGACCGGCGAGCACCACTTCAACGAGGTCGTGCTCGACGGCGTGTACGTGCCGGGCGACATGGTCCTCGGCACGATCGGCGACGGCTGGAAGCAGGTCACCTCGGAGCTCGCGAACGAGCGCAGCGGGCCCGAACGCTTCCTCAGCACGGCGCAGCTCCTCGTCGAGCTCGCGCGGTACGCGGAGACGGCGCGGGACACGCGCACGCTCGCGACGCTGGGCGGGCTGTTCGCGCAGCTGTGGTCGATCCGGCAGCTCTCGCTGCGGGTCGCCGGGGCACTGGACCGCGGCGCGTCCGTCGAGGTGGACGCCGCGCTGGTGAAGGACCTCGGCACGCGGTTCGAGCAGGAAGTGGTCGAGGCGGTCCGGGTCGCGGTGACCGCGGACCCGGGGAGCCGCCTCGAGGGGCTGCTCACCCACGCCGTCCTGCACGGTCCGGGGTTCACGCTCCGGGGTGGTACCACCGAGATCCTCGGGGTCATCGTCGCGAGAGGACTGGGGCTGTGAGCGCCGAGCGCGAACTGCTGGAGACGAGCCTGACCGAGCTGCTCACCGACCGCTGCACGCCCGAGGTGGTCGCGGCCGCCGACGGATCGTGGGACCCCGGGCTGTGGAGCCACCTCGACCGCGCCGGGCTGACCGCGGTCGGCGTCCCGGAGGAGGCCGGCGGCTCCGGCGGTGGCCTGCTCGACGCGGCGCTCGTGGCACGGTGTTGCGCGGCCTTCGCGGCACCGGTGCCGATCGCCCCCACGCTGCTCGTCGCCCCGTGGCTCCGGGAGGCGGCCGGGCTCGCGCACCGTCCGGGACCCGCCGCGGTGGCGGGGACGGCCGCGGTGACCGCGGCACGGGACGCCGGTGGCTGGGTGCTCGCCGGGTACGCCCGCCGGGTGGCGTGGGGCCGGTGCGCCGAGTCGGTGCTGGTCCTGGTCGGGACGCCCGAGGGGCTCGCGCTCGCGGACGTCGCGGACGGCGCGGTCGAGCCCGCGGCGGACGCGGCGGGGGAGCCGTCCGACACCGTCGTGTTCGACGGCGTGCGGGTGCCGGACGAGCGGGTGCGGCCGGTGACCACCCGGCTGCTGACCGCGCTCCGGATGCGTCAGGCCCTCGCGACGACGGTCATGCTCGCCGGAGCCCTCGACACGGTGCTGGACCTCACCCGCAGGTACGCCGGGGAGCGCGTCCAGTTCGGCCGTCCGATCTCGGCGTTCCAGCTCGTCAAGCGCCAGGTCGCCCAGCTCGCCGGCGAGGTCGCGGTGGCCGGGGCGGCGGCGGACGCGGCGGTCCGCGAGGTCGCCGCCGCGCCGGCCGACGGCGACCCGCTGCCCGCCGTCCTCGCCGCCCGTGTCCGGGCCGCACGGTCCGCGACGGCGGCCACGGCCATCGCCCACCAGGTCCACGGCGCTATCGGGTTCACCCGTGAGCACCGCTTGCAGCACTTCACCCGGCGCCTGTGGACGTGGCGCGACGCGCACGACGGCGAGGGCGCCCTGCAGGAGGAGCTCGGCCGCCTGCTGGCCGAGCGCGGCGGAGACCGGCTGTGGACGACCGTCACGCGAGCGGGGGTGTGACCGTGCCGATCACCGCACTCTCGACGTACCAGCCGGCCTGGACCGACGCCCGCGGGCTCCGGGTGCCCGGTCCCGACGAGGACGTCACGACGCTCGCGGTCGCCGCGGCGACCGGGCTCGGCCCCGAGGCACTGCGGCGGGTCCGCCGGATCGTCCTCGTCACGCGGCGGCCGGACGCGACGCTCGGCACGCTTCCCGAAGTGGTCCTCGAGGCGCTGGGGCTGGACCCCGCCACGCCGGTCGAGGAACGGCTCGGCGGCGCACCCGCCACGCTCGAGGCGCTGTTGTCGGTTCCGGACGGCACCGTGGTGATCGGCATCGACCCCGCGGCCCCGGCGGCCGCGGCGGCCGCGCTGACCGGCGCCGGCGGGGTGGTGCTCGACCCGGACGCGGTGGTGCGGCACAGCGTCCCCGTCCGGACCCACGGCGCCGGTGACGCCGCCGACCGGGTGTACGACGACCCGAGGCTGCTCCGGGAACGCGGCTGGAGACGGGCCGTCCCCGGCGATGCCGCGGTCGTGGCCGGCATCCCCGAGAAGGACGTGGCGAAGCTGGTCCCCGGCGCGCACGGGGTGACGGACGCCGTCGAGGCGGCCGCGCCACTGTTCGCGCTCGCGCGGATCACCGGTCCCGGCGTGCTGACCGCGGTGGAGAACGGCCACGGCGTCTCCGCCCGGGTCACGCCGTCCGGTCCGGTGGCGTGGACCGCGAGTACCCGGGACCCGCGCCCGGCGCCGCCGAGCTGGGCACCGCGGACCCCCGCGGAGATCCCGGCGTCCCCGGCGTCGTACGAGCGGGCCCTCGCCGCCAAGGTCGGGCTGCGGGCGGGACAGTGCCGCGAGTGCGGCGAGCGCAGCCATCCGCCGCGTGCGCGCTGCCTGCGCTGTGGGGCACTCGACACCCAGGACCTCGTGGCGCTGCCGCGCACGGCGGAGGTCTACTCCGTCGTCACCGTCCGCGCGGCGGTGCCCGGCAGGTACGGGCCGTACTCCCTCGCCGTCGTGGACCTCGACGGCACGGGCCTGCGGACGCTCGCGCACGTGACCGACGCCGAGGCGGGATCGACCCGGATCGGTGACCGCGGGGACCTCGTCCTGCGCCGGGTCGCCGTCCGTGCCGGCGTCCCCGACTACGGATACGCCTTCCGACCCGAGGAGCAGCCGTGAGGGATGTCGCGATCGTCGGCGCGGGGATGATCCCGTTCGGCGAGCTGTTCGACCAGGGGATCAAGGACATGGTGGCCCGGGCGTTCGCGGCCACGCTGTCCTCTGTGGACAAGGGCATGCGTCCCGACGAGATCGGGGCCGCGTGGTTCAGCGAGGTGCAGAGCGTCGACGGCTTCCCGGCGGGCCTGCTCGCCGACAGCTGCGGGCTCACGGACATCCCGGTGACCCGTGTGGAGAACGCGTGCGCGAGCGGTAACGACGCGCTGCGCAATGCCGTCTACGCCGTCGGCGGCGGGTACGTCGACGTGGCGCTCGTACTCGGTACCGACAAGGTGCGGGACACCGCCGCCAGCTCGACCTTCTGGGACTGGATGTCCACGAACCGGGACATGGCGTGGGACCTGCCGCTGGGCCTCATCTCGCCGGCGAGCTTCGGGCTGCACGTCGCCCGGTACCTGCACACCTACGACGCGACCCGCGAGCACCTCGCGATGGTGGCGGTGAAGAACCACCACAACGGGGCCAGCAACCCGTACGCCCACCTGCGGTACGAGGTGACCCTCGAGCAGGTGCTGGCCGCGCCGATGGTGGTGGAGCCGTTCGGCCTGCTCGACTGCGTGCCGCAGAGCGACGGCGCCGCGGCCGTTCTCGTCGCGGGCCGGGATGTGGTGGACCGCTACACCGACCGGCCCGTGTGGGTCCGCGGCGTGGGCACCGGGATGGACCGGGTGCTGCACGCCGAGAAGGCGGACCTGAGCCGGTTCCCGGCGACGGAGAAGGCGGCGCGCCAGGCGTTCACGATGGCCGGTATCGGGCCCGGTGACATCGACGTGGCCGAGGTGCACGACTGCTTCACGGGCGTCGAGATGATGACGTACGAGGACCTCGGGTTCTGCGGTCGCGGCGAGGCACCCCGCCTGCTCGAGCGGGGCGAGACCTCCCTCGGCGGGCGCCTGCCGGTCAACCCGAGCGGCGGGCTGAAGTCCAAGGGTCACCCGCCGGGCGCGACCGGGCTCGCCCAGTGCACCGAGCTGTTCGAGCAGCTGCGCGGCGAGGCGGTCAACCAGGTCGACGGGGCCCGCTGGGCGCTCGCGCACAACGTCGGCGGCCCGACGGCGGTCTCCGCCGTCACGATCCTGGCGGGTCCCGATGCCTGACGGCGGCCACGGTCTCGACGGGAAGGTCGCGGTCGTCACGGGTGCCGCCCAGGGCATCGGCCGAGCGGTCGCCGCCGCGCTCGCCGCCCACGGCGCCCGGGTCGCGCTGCTGGACCGTGACGCCGAGGGCGTGCGGGCGGCCGCGGCGGAGCTCGGCGCGCTGCCGCTGGTGTGCGACGTCGGCGACGAGGCTGCCGTCGAGGAGGCCGCCGACCGTGCCGGAGGGGAGCTGGGCCCGCTCGCGGTCTGGGTCAACAACGCGGGACTGATCCGCCCCGGGATGCTCACCGCGATGTCCGCGGATGACTTCGACCTGGTGCTGCGCGTGCACGCGCGGGGCACGTTCCTCGGTCTGCGCGCGGCGGCGCGGCGGATGACCCCCGGCGGCTCGATCGTCAACGTCACGTCCTCCGCGGGGCTGGACGGCACGATCGGTCAGATCAACTATGCCGCGGCCAAGGGGGCGATCGTCGCGATGACGAAGTCCGCGGCCAAGGAGCTCGGCCGGTCCGGCATCCGCGTGAACGCCGTGTCGCCCGCGGCCGCCACCACGATGACCGAGACCATCCGGACCGACGAGCGGTTCGCCGGGAAGTACCTGGAACGGATCCCGCTGCGGCGGTGGGCGGAGCCGGACGAGGTCGCCGAGGCGTTCGTCTTCCTCGCCGGAGCGGCCTCCGGGTACGTCACGGGGCAGGTCCTCTGTGTCGACGGCGGCACGTACATGGCGAGCTGACGTGGACGCGGTCGAGCGGATCGCGCGCCACCTGCGGCCCGGTTGCCGCGTCGCGATCGCCGACGGCGCGGGTGCGCCGGTGGGGCTGGGCCCCGCCCTCGCGGAGGCCGCGCGGCGGGTCGGCGGGGTACGGCTGCTGCTCGGCTGGTCGTTCGAGCTCCCGGTACCGGACGATCCGGTGGCGTTTCCCGAGGTGCGCACGATCATCGGCGGGTACGCCCTGCGGCGGGGGTTCGCGGGGCGCCTGCAGTATCTCCCGGTCCGGCTGAGCGCGGTCCCGGCGCTGTTCGCGGGCGCCTGGCGGCCGGACGTGCTGGTCGCCGGGCTGCGGCCGGGTCTCCGCTTCGGCAGCGAGGTGGCCTGGATGCGGGCGGCCGTCGACGCGGGCGCCCACGTGCTCGCCGAGGTGAACCACGGGCTCCCGGCGGCGAGCCGCGAGGCGCCGCTGCCCCGCGACCGCGTGACGGTCGTGGACGAGGTGGACCGGCCGCCGCTGGAACTGCCGCGGCCCCGGGTCGACGACGTCTCCGACGCCGTGGGCCGGCACGTCGCCGCGCTGGTCCGGCCGGGATCCGCGATCCAGTTCGGGCCGGGCACGATCGGCGATGCCACGCTGCGGGCCCTGGAGGTCCCGGTCCGGATCGACTCCGGGATCGTCGGGGACGCGGTCGCCGACCTGGACCGGCGCGGGCTCCTCCGCGGCGTCCCGCTCGCCACGTACGTGGTCGGGACGGCGGAGGTGTTCCGCTGGGCCGACGGACGGCCGATCGCCGCCCGCCTCGAGTACACGCACGACCTCACCCGCCTCTCCGGTGAGCCGCTCGTCGCCGTGAACACGGCCCTGGAGATCGACACGACCGGCCAGGTGAACGTCGAGGGCTTCGGCGGCGACGTCGTGGCCGGGGTCGGCGGCCATCCGGACTACGCCGTCGCCGCCGCGCGCGCCCTGCGCGGGCTGAGCATCGTCGCGCTCCCCACCGTGCGCGGGGGCCACCGGACGCTGGTCGACCGGTTGTCGGCGCCCACGTCGACGCCGCGCTCGGACGTGGACGTCGTCGTCACCGAACACGGTGTGGCGGACCTCCGGGGCCGTACCGACGCGGAGCGCGCCGTCGCGCTGCGCCGACTCTGGGAGTGAGCAGGGAACAACCGGGTTCGTGACCGTTCGCCCGGATCCCGCCCCGCCGCACCACAGCTTTTACCGGGAAACGCTTGACCGTCGAGCGGCGGATGTATACCGTCCGGTCAGTATCAATGTGATGCACGTTACAGGCCTGTAGAGCGAGGTGCAGCCACGTGAGAGCCAGCACGACGGGAGCCCGGACCCGGGCCGCGGACGCCCCCGAGGGCGCCGGCCGGGAGGCCGTGCTGGACGTCCGCGACCTGACCGCCGGATACGGCAAGCACACCGTGCTGCGGGACGTCTCGCTCGCCGTCCGGGAGGCGGAGCTGGTCGCCCTCCTGGGCCACAACGGCGCCGGCAAGACCACGCTGCTCCGCTCGGTGATCGGCCGGGTGAAGCCCGCGGCGGGCCGGATCGCGCTCGACGGCAACGACTCCACCGGGGCGACGCCGTCGGCGACGGCGGTGGCCGGGATGAGCCTCGTCCCACAGGGACAGGGCGTGTTCCCGTCCCTGACGATCGAGGAGAACCTCACGCTCGCCGCCGCCACCGGCAGCAGGCGGGGAGCCTCCGCGAGCACGCTCGCGGACACGAAGGCGTTCGTCTTCGACCTGTTCGGGATCCTCCGTGAGCGCCCGGGCGACCGCGCCGGCTCCCTGTCCGGCGGACAGCGCCAGATGCTCGCGATCTCGATGGCGCTGATGACCCAGCCCCGCCTGATGCTCCTCGACGAGCCGTCGACCGGCCTGGCGCCGGTGCTCGTCCAGGAGGTCCTGGCCGCCGTCCGCACGGTCAACCGGGAGCTGGGCACCAGCGTCCTGGTCGTCGAGCAGGACATCAAGCGGGTGCTGGGCGTGGCCGACCGCGCGTACGTCCTCAAGCTCGGCGGCCTCGTCTTCGCGGGGACCCCGGCGGAGCTCGAGGCGAGGGACTGGTCAGAGCTGTTCTGACCCGCACGACACCGGGGACGACCGCGTGCCCGGCACTCGAGAGGAGAACCGGTGAAGTTGGGATCAGGCGGTCGGCGGCGTCTCGCCGTCGTGGCGGCGGTCGCGGTACTCGGTACCTCGGCCTGTGGTGGGGCCGCGCAGAGCGGTGACTCGTCCGTCACGAAGAACGGCATCACCACGTACAAGATGGGCGTCGCGATGGCGCTGTCCGGGAGCCAGTCGGCCCTGGGGCAGGACTTCGTGACGTTCGTGAAGTACGGCATCGAGGACGCGAACACGCAGTACCAGAAGGACGGTTTCAAGATCGACCTGGTCACCGAGGACACCGCGGGCACCGCGGACGTCGGCCTCAAGGCCTTCAACAAGCTGGCCTCGGTCGAGCAGACTCCGGTCGTCTTCACCGCGTGGAGCGCGGTCGTCAAGGCCATGGCGCCCGCCGCGAAGGACGTCGGTGTCGCGCTGATCAACAGCGGCGCGAACAGCCCCGAGCTCGAGGGCGCGGGCGACAACCTCCGCAACTTCTTCCCGCTCGCCTCCAACGACGTCGCCGCGGTGAGCACGTACATGGCGAAGACCCAGAAGAAGAAGCGGGCCGCGATCATCCGCGTCGACAACGCGACCGGACAGGGCGCCGCGGAGGTCTACAAGAAGTCGTTCGAGGCCGCCGGCGGCAAGGTGGTCGCGGAGGAGACGATCCGGCAGGACGCGGTGGACGCCTCCGCGCAGGTCGCCAAGGTGCTCGCGGCGAAGCCCGACACCATCCACATCCACGCCCTGCTCGGCGAGGCGCCGGTGATCTTCAAGGCGCTGAAGGAGAGCGGCTCCACCGTTCCGATCACGACCTACGCGGGTCTCGGCGAGGCCGTCGCCGTGCGCACCGCCGCCGGGTCCTCTATGGACGGTGTCATCTACACGACGCTCGCCAACACCTCGCCCACGAACCCGAAGATCAAGGCGCTGGTGGACCGGTTCACCAAGGACAAGGGCCGCGAGCCCGCGGGTCTGTCCTACGACGTGTACATGTACGACAGCGCGTTCTTCTACGCCGAGATCGTCAAGGCCCTGCGCGCCGCGAAGAAGCCGGTCGACGGGAAGAACATCCTCGACACGATCGACCACACCGCGAGCTTCCCGCTGCCGCTGCAGCAGTCGACCCAGTTCACGCCCACCGGCATCGTCCGCAAGCCGGTCATCCTCAAGAAGATCTCCGACGCCAAGGCGAATCCGGCGGCCGACGAGGTCCTCACCACCATCCAGCCCTAGCAGACCCCGCGCCGGCCCGCCCCGATCCGGGGCGGGGCCGGCCGGGCCCGCCGATCCCGGAACGGTGTCCATGGCCCTCTTCCTCCAGCTCGCCCAGAACGGCGCGATCATCGGCCTGCTGTACGGCCTGTTCGCCTACGGCATGAGCCTGATCATCTCGACGACCGGCGTGCTGCACTTCGCCCACGGGTTCACGCTCGTCGGCGCCGCCTACACGTTCTGGTGGCTGTACCAGGGGCACGGCATCCACCCGGTCCTGGCCGCGGTGGTGGCCCTCGCGGCCGCGGCCGCGATCGGCGTGGTCATCGAGCTCGGCGTGTACCGGCCGCTGCGCCGCCGCAACGCGGGGGGCATGGTGTTCCTCGTCGCCTCGCTCGCGGTGCTGACGCTCGGCCAGAACCTCCTGGTGCTGCTGTTCGGCACCGACCCCAAGCCCACGCCGCCGTCGGCGTTCATGTCCTGGACCGTGCACGCCGGGCCGCTCGTGATCCGCACGTTCGACGTGCTGGTGGTCGCCGCGAGCCTCGGCGCGTTCGCCGGGCTGTACCTGCTGCAGACCCGCACCGCGGTCGGCCTCTCCTTCCGTGCTGTCGGGGACAACCCGGAGCGCGCGGAGACCCTGGGGATCCGGCTCCAGCGCACCTACGTCTGGGTGTTCGTCGCCGGGTCCGTGGTGGCGGCGCTGCCGGCCGTCCTGCTCGCCGTGCAGAACCCCGTCACCCCGTCGATGGGCTTCGACCTCCTGGTCAAGGCCGTCATCGCGCTCGTGATCGGCGGCGTCGGCAGCATGCCCGGCGCCCTGCTGGGCGGCGTCCTCATCGGACTCGTCGAGAGCCTCGCGGTCTACAAGCTCCCCACCCAGTGGGCCGAGTTCACGCTGTTCGCGGTCCTGTTCCTGTTCGTCGTCGTCCGGCCCAACGGGCTCTCCCGCAACGCGCTGCGGTCGGCATGACCAGGCCCGTCGCCGTCGCCGTCGCAGAAGGGACCGCGCCCGCATGTCGTTCTATCTGAGCAACCTGGTCGCGCTGCTCGCGATCTTCGTCATCCTCGGCATGTCCTTCAACCTGCTGATGGGCAACGCCGGACTGTTCTCCATCGCGCACGGCGCCTTCTTCGGACTGGGCGCGTACACCACGGGCCTGCTCATGCGGGACCACGGCTGGGGCTTCGTGCCCGCGGTCCTCGCGAGCTGCGCTCTCTGCGCGGTGGTGAGCACGGCTCTCGGCGCCGCCGCCCGGCGCGTCACCGACGTGTACCTGGTGATCCTCACGCTCGCGTTCCAGGTCGGTGCGATCGAGGTCATCCGCAACTCGGAGACCACCGGCGGTGCGGGCGGCCTGGTCGGCATCCCGCGGCCCGACATCTTCGGCGCAGTGCTCGTCACGCCCGTCCAGGTGGCCGCCCTCGCCGTCGTGCTGTGCCTGCTCGTCGCGGCCGTCCTGCGGGCCGTCGTCCGGTCGCCGTTCGGCCGCACGCTCGCGGCACTGCGGGAGGACGAGCTCGCGGCACGCTCGCTGGGCAAGGCGACACCGATCGCGAAGATCAAGGTGTTCGCCGTGTCGTCGGCCCTCGCGGGCGTCGCCGGTGCGCTGTTCGCGGTGCAGGTGCGGTACATCAGCACGGCCGACTTCGGACTCGACCGCTCCATCGAGATCCTGTCGCTGACGATCATCGGTGGGCTCGCGGTGTGGTGGGGCCCGTTCGTCGGTGCCGCGGTGGTGCTGCTCGTGCCGGAGGCCCTCACCTACCTCGCGCTGCCGGACACGCTCGTCGGCGCGATCAAGGGGTTCGCGTTCTCGCTGCTGCTCCTCGCGTTCCTGTTGTTCCGGCCGCAGGGCATCGCGGGCAGGCGGCGGCGCAAGGCGGGGCCGCCCGCCCCGGAGGCCGCTCCGGTGGTTCCCCGGCCGCGGGAGGCGGCCGACGCCCCGCCCCCGCCGGTGGAGGGGTCCGGCGGCCGGGTGCTGCGGTGCGAGGACGTGTCGATCGGCTTCGGCGGCCTCAAGGCCGTGGACGGCGTCACGCTCACGCTGCGGCCGGGGAGCATCACCGGACTCGTCGGCCCGAACGGTGCCGGCAAGACCACGCTGTTCAACCTGCTGTCGGGGCTCCTGGAGCCCGACACCGGCCGCGTGTACTACGGCGACCGCGACGTCACCAGATCCTCCCTGGACAGCCGGGCGCGGCGCGGGATCGTGCGGTCCTTCCAGGAGATGAGGCTGTTCGACGGGATGACCGTGCGGCAGAACCTGCTGCTGTCGCTCACCCCGAAGCGCGACGAGCGGCTCCTCACGGTGGGGGTGCTCCTCGGCGGCCGGCACGCGGCGGAGCGGGCGCGGGCCGCCCGGGCCGACGAGATGCTCTCGTACCTCGGGATCGCGCACCAGGCCGACACCCTCGCGGGCGACCTGTCGTACGCCGAGCAGAAGCTGCTCATGATGGGGCGCCTGCTCGCGACGAGGGCCGACTGCTACCTGCTGGACGAGCCGATGTCCGGCCTGGACGACGCCGGACGCGAGCGCATCCTCACGCTGCTGCGGGACACCGTCGCGCAGGGCGCCACGATCTGCCTCGTCGAGCACAGCCTGGACGTGATCCGCAAGGTCTGCTCGTGGGTCGTGTTCCTCGCCGACGGGAAGCTGGTCAAGGAGGGCCCGACCGACGAGATCACCGGTGACCGCGAGCTCGCGGCCATGTACTTCGGCAGCTGAGAGAGGATCCACAGTGGACGGCAAGGTGGTCGTGGTGACCGGGGCCGCGCGCGGACAGGGCGCCGCGGAGGCGCGGCTCCTGCTCGCGCAGGGCGCCGCGGTGGTACTGGCCGACGTGCTCGACGCCGAGGGGGAGCAGCTCGCCGCAGAGCTGGGGACCCGGGCGGCGTACGTGCACCTCGACGTGACGGACGAGGCCGGCTGGACGGAGGCGGTCGCGACGGCCGAGCGGACGTTCGGCCCCGTGGACGCGCTCGTGAACAACGCGGGTGTCAGCCACCGCGTGGGGCTGATGGACATCGACCTGGACGACTGGAACCGGGTCCTCGAGGTGAACCTCACCGGCCCGCTGCTCGGGATGCGCGCGTGCGTGCCGTCGATGCGGCGCGCGGGCGGGGGCTCGATCGTCAACGTCTCCTCGATCGCGGGGCTCACCGCGTACTCGGCGTCGGCGTACTCCGCGAGCAAGTGGGGCCTGCGCGGGCTCACCAAGGTCGGCGCGCTCGAGCTCGCCCGCGACGGCATCCGGGTCAACTCCGTCCACCCGGGACTGATCGAGACGCCGATGCTGGGCGACGCACCGCGGGCCATGTTCGACGCGTTCGGCAGCATCACCCCGCTCGGCCGGAGCGGGCGGCCCGACGAGGTGGCGCCGTTGGTCGCGTTCCTCTGCTCGGACGGGTCGAGCTACATCAACGGCGCGGAGATCGCTGTCGACGGCGGCTTCGCGGCGGCGGGGGCGATGCAGGGCGTGCTCCGCGCCATCGAGAGCACCACCGGCGAGCCCGCGGCGCTGCGGGTCCCGGCGGCGAACCGAGAGGAGTCCTGATGCGCTTCGGCTATCTGCTGGCGGGGCAGTTCCTGGAGGGCGAGGACCCGCAGGCGCAGCTCGGCCAGGCGCTCGAGCAGGTCCGCGCGGCCCGGGAGGCCGGCTTCGACTCGATCTGGGTGACGCAGCACTTCCTCGCGGACTTCCAGTTCCTGCAGCCGATCCCGTTCCTCGCGCGGGTGGCCGCCGAGGCCGAGGGCATGGGCCTCGGGACCGCGGTGCTGCTGGCGCCGATGTACCCGCCCGTGCTGCTCGCCGAGGAGCTCGCGACGCTCGACGTCCTCTGTGGAGGGCGGCTCGTGGTGGGAGCGGGTGCCGGGTACCGCGAGGAGGAGTTCAAGGCCCTCGGCGTTCCGCGGAAGGAACGGTCCGCGCGGCTCGCCGAGACGGTCGACCTGCTGCGGCAGCTGTGGAGCGGCAAGCCGGTCACGTTCCGGGGGCGGGGCGTGGAGCTGGACGGGGCGCGCCTGCGGCTGCTCCCGGCGCAGCGGGAGGGGCTCCCGATCTGGGTCGGGGCCACCGGCCCGAAGGGTGTCGCGGAGGCCGCCCGGATCGGTGACGAGTGGCTGGTCTCGCCGGAGCTGCCCATCGGGACGATCGTCGAACGGCAGCAGTGGTACCGCGATGCGCTGCCCGCGGGGGTACGGGTGGAGGACAAGACGTTCCCGTTGCTCCGCGAGGCCTACTGCGCCGCCACCCACGACGACGCCGTGCGCATCGCCCGTCCCGCGCTCGAGACGAAGTATGCCGCGTACGCCCGGTGGGGCCACGAGGTGGGGACGTTCGAGGACATGGCGCGGGACTCGTTCGTCCTCGGGGACGTCGAGCAGTGCGTGGAGCAGGTGCGGCGGTACGAGAGCGAGGCGCACTCGTCGTTCCTCGGCCTGCGGATGCAGTGGCCGGGGCTCCGGCAGGCGGACGTGCTGAGCAGCATCGGCGCGTTCGCAGAGGTGATCGCGCGGTGCGCGGCGTGACGGCGGGCGTGCTCGGGGCTACGGGAGGTGTGATGTTCCAGGACATGGCGGGGGTCACGATCGGCGGGCTGCTGGACCGGGCCGTGGCCCGCTTCGGTGACCGGCCGGCCTATGTGGACGAGTCCCGGCGGCTGTCGTTCCGCGACCTGTCCGAGGAGGTGGACCGCTACGGCCGGGCGCTGATGTCGCTCGGCGTCGCGCCCGGCGACCGGGTCGCGCTCTGGATGGGCAACCGGCTCGAGTGGGTGTGCGTCTACCTCGCCGCGGCCCGCATCGGCGCGGTGCTCGTACCGGTCAACACGGGGCTCACCGTGGACGAGGCCGCCTACGTCGTCGGGCAGTCCGACTCGGCCGTCCTCGTCGCCGGGGCCAGGCTGCGGGACCGGGATCTCGCGGCAGACGCCCTCGCGGTGCTGGCCGACGACCGGGTCAGCGCGCACACGCTCGTCGTGGCCGGGGAGCAGTGCCCGGACGGCGCCCTGCCGCTCGACGACCTGCTCGCCCGGGCCGGTGGGACGTCCGCCGCGGACCTCGCCGCGCGGATGTCCACGGTGGACGCCGACGACGTGGTGCTGATGCTCTACACGTCGGGGACCACCGGCTTCCCCAAGGGCGCCATGCACTCCCACAGGGTCATCCGGAACATGTGCGACGCCGCCGACCGGATGCGGATCGGCCCGGAGGACACGCTGGTCCTGTACCTGCCGCTGTTCCACGTGTTCGGCGCCGCGGCGGTGCTGAGCTTCCTCTACGCCGGTGGGTCCATCGTGCTGATGCGGGCGTACGACGTGGCGGCCACGCTCGCGACGATCGAGCGCGAGCGCGCGACCGTGGTGTACGGCGTGGCCACGATGTACTACGACCAGCTCCAGTACCCGGCGTTCTCCTCGACCGACCTCTCGGCGGTGCGGCTGTGCCTCGTGCCGGGCACGGGGGACCTCATCCGGCTGGTGTCGGAGCGGATGGGTCAGGCGGTGAACGTGTACGGCATGACCGAGACGACGTCGATCACGACCCTCGCCGGGATCGACGACCGGGTCGAGCGGCGCGCCGACACCGTCGGGTCTCCGCTGCCCGGGTTCGAGGTGAAGATCGTGGGCCCCGACGGCACGTCGATGCCCGTCGGCGAGAACGGCGAGCTCGTCGTCCGCGGGCACCCCGTCATGCTCGGGTACTACAAGAAGCCCGAGGCGACCGCCGACGTGCTGGACGACGAGGGCTGGTTCCGGACCGGCGACCGCGCGGCGCTCACCGAGGACGGCTACGTGGTGTACGGCGGGCGGATCAAGGACATGTACAAGGTCGGCGGGGAGAACGTCGACCCCATCGAGGTCGAGTCGGTGCTCATGCGCCATCCGGCCGTCGCGATGGCCGCCGTCGTCGGCGTGCCGGATCCCCGTCTCGAGGAGGTCGGCGTCGCGTACGTGCAGCTCCTCCCCGGCGCGACCGCCGACCCGGACGAGCTGCGCGAGTTCGCGCTCGGACGGCTCGCC
The DNA here is from genome assembly GCA_036402915.1 of Mycobacteriales bacterium. GTDB lineage: Bacteria > Actinomycetota > Actinomycetes > Mycobacteriales > HKI-0501 > JAVEDU01. The sequence continues at coordinate 118,193 of DASWRY010000082.1, read as the reverse complement.
CGGTTCAAGGTGCCCAAGCGGATCCACCTGGTGGCGGAGTTCCCGATGACCGCGAGCGGGAAGATCCAGCGGTACCTGCTGCGCAAGCAGTTCCCGGCGGGCGTGGAGTGACCGAGCTCGAGGCGGTGCAGGCCGAGGCGTTCGGCCCCGGTCTGCTCCCGGGACACCTCGGCATGACCCTCGAGCGCTGCGGCGACGGCACGGCGGTGGTGTGCCTGCCGTTCCGGCCCGAGCACCGCCAGCACCTCGGCGTACTGCAGGGCGGCATCACGGCGACGCTGATCGACGTGGCCATGGCGTGGGCGGTCACGTCCGCGATCCACCCGAGGTCCGCGCCGACGGTCGACCTGCACGTGCAGTACCTCCTTCCCGTCGTGGACGAGGACCTGCGGTGCGAGGCGGTCGTCGTCCGCGCCGGACGGTCCGTCGCCGCGGCGCGCGCGGACGTGACGACCGCCACGGGCGCGCTCGTGGCGGTCGGCACGGGGAGCTTCCTCGTGCGGGCATCGTGATAGGACGGGGGGCGTGACGACTCCGACCCGCTCCCGGCGCGCCCTCGCCGAAGAGGAGCGCCGGCGCGCGATCCTCGACGCCGCCACGCGCCTGTTCGACGCGCGCGGGTTCCACGGCACCACGACCGACGACATCGCGGAGGCCGCGGGGGTCACCAAGCGGACGCTGTACCGCTACATGCCGAGCAAGGAGCAGATCCTCTTCGAGATCCACGACCGGTTCCTCAACCGGACGGTGTACGAGGAGGTGAGCGCGCCCGGGACCGTGGTCGACCGCTTCGAGCACATGCTCCGGACGCACGTGGACGTGGTCGCGAACCACACCCAGGAGATCCGCGTCTTCATGGAGGAGCGGAAGCACCTCCCCGAGGACAAGAAGGAGGAGATCTCGCGGCGCCGCGACACGTACGAGGCGGTGCTCCGGGACATCCTCCGCGAGGGCATGGAGTCGGGCGTCTTCGTGCGCGGCGACGTCCACCTGCTCGCGCAGGGCGTGCTCGGCGCGCTGACGGAGATGTACCGCTGGTACCGGCCGCGGCGGAACTCCCGGCCGGAGGCGATCGCGCGCGTCGTGAGCGACCTGTTCCTGCACGGGCTGCTGCCGCCGGGCGCCGGCTCGGCGGGGGACACCGCCAGCTGGGTCGAGGGCGTACCCGAGGTCGCGCCGGTGAAGGACCCGGACGAGCCGATGGCCCGGATCACGGCCGCGGCGACCGAGCTGTTCAGCACCAAGGGGTACCACGGCACGGCGACCCGCGAGCTCGCCGAGGCGGCCGGGCTCACCAAGGGCGCGCTGTTCTACCACGTCGGCCACAAGGCGGAGGTGCTGTTCGCGATCCAGAGCGCGGTGGTGGAGGAGGGCATCGCCATGCAGACGGCGATCCTCGCCGAACCGGGCACCCCCGCGCAGCGGCTCGCGCGGATGGTGGTGGCCCACTTCCGGATCCTGCACAGCTATCACCACTCCATGGCGGTGGTGAGCGAGGAGATCAAGTACCTCGACCCCGAGCCGAAGGCCGCGGTCGTGAAGCGCCGCGACGTGTACACGGCGGGCATCCAGGACCTGCTGCGGGACGCCGGTGACGCCGGCGAGCTGCGGGTCACCGACGACCGGGTCGACACGCTCGCGATCCTCGGGATGCTGAACTCCACGTACCGCTGGTACCGCCCCGGTGGGCGGCTGTCCGCGGACGACATCGGCGTGCAGTTCGGCCGCTTGTTGCTGCACGGGGTGCTCGCATGACCGTCTCGGTACGGGTCTCGGGTCGCTGCGCCCGCGTGAGCCTCGCGCGGCCGGAGCGCCGCAACGCGGTGAACCGGGCGATGGTCGCGGATCTCCACGCGGCGTTCGACGAACTGTCGGCGCGTGACGACGTCGCCGTGGTGGTCCTCGACGGGATCGGGCCCGGCTTCTGCGCCGGCGGGGACATCGACGAGTTCACCACGCTCGCCGAACTGCCGCCGGACGAGTGCGAGCGGGTGTTCGCCGGGCACGCGGCGATGCTGGACGCCCTCGGTGCGCTGCCGCAGGTGACGGTGGCCGTGGTGCACGGTGTCGCGGCCGGTCTCGGGGTCTCCCTGGTGAGCCGCTGCGATCTCGCGGTGGCGGCCGCGTCCGCGCGGTTCGTGCTGCCGGAGCTCGCGATCGGAATCGTCCCGTCACTGGTGCTGGTCGACGCGGTGCGGGTCATGCCGGCGAAGCGGGCGCGTGACTGGCTGCTGACCGGCGGACAGCGCGGCGCCGCCGAGGCCCTCGCGGCCGGGCTGCTGAGCCGGGTCGTCACCGACGAGGAGCTGGCGGCGGAGGTGGACCGGATCGTCGCCGCGCTCACGGGTACGGCGGGCACGGCCCTGCGGCGGACGGTGGAGTTCCTCGGCGAGGTCTCCGCCGCGGAGCCCGGGCCTCGCGGGGAGCTCGCCGTGCGTGAGGCCGGGCTGGCGATGGGCACCCCGGAGGCGCGGGAGGGCATCCGGGCGTACCGGGAGCGCCGCGCGCCGCGGTGGCCGTCGGCGGGGGCCGGCTGAGGGGTCGCCGAGGGCGTCGAGACGGTGGAGCAACCCGCCGTGATCCGCGACGCGGGGTGTGCCGCGGTCCAGGGCTACCTGCGCGTCCGCCCGGCGCCCGCGGGCAGTGGCAGCGGCCGCGCATCCCGGCGCAGCGGAGCGCGCGCCCCGAGACGAGGGTCAGCTGGCGACCAGCCGTACCCACGCCCCCGCCGCCAGCCCGGCCCCCGGCGCGGGGGACCGCGACGCCACCAGCACGGTCCGGTCCGGGCGCAGCACGACCGCCGTGGCGCGGCCCAGCCAGCGCCGCAGCACGCCGTCGTCCTCCGCCTCCCGCACGTCCAGCACGGGCGCGTCGAGCCGCACCGCGAGCGAGACCAGGGCGGGGTCCGGAGCGACCCGGGTCAGCACGGCGAAGCCGCCGGAGAGCACGTCGTCCAGGCGCTGCCCCCGCACCCGCGGCTGGGGGACGAGCGTCCCGGCGAGGCCCCGCCCCACGACGAGCGGGCCCCGCGGCAAGGGCGGGCTGCCGGTGTCCAGCACCCGGGTCGCGACGCCGGGCAGCCGGCAGAGGCCCCGGAGCGCGAGCCGCCGGACCGCGGCCCCGCGGCCCTGACCGCCCGTCATCGCCCAGCCCGCCGTCATCGCGAGCCGGATCATCGCGCGCACGTGCGCCTCGCGCTCCGGCTGGTACGTGTCCAGCAGCGCCTCCGGCGCCTCCCCGCGGAGCACCCTGGCGAGCTTCCACGCGAGGTTGGCGGCGTCGCGGAGCCCCGCGCCGAGGCCCTGCCCGACGAACGGGGGCGTGAGGTGCGCGGCATCCCCGAGCAGGAACACCCGCCCGCAGCGCCACGACCCCGCGACCCCCGCCTCGAACGTGTACGGCGCCTCCCGCAGGACCTCGACCTCGCGGTCGCCGGTCCAGGGGCGGAGCAGCTCGCGGAGCGGTGCGGACGGCGACCGGAACTCCCAGCGGTACCGGTCCGCGCCGATCCGCATGAACGTCGCCGCGCCCGACGGGTCGCACACCTGGTGCACGCCGTCCCACGCGTCCAGGGGTGGGCGGCAGCGCGCGTCCACGACCAGCCACCGCTCGCGGAACCCGAGGTCCCGCCAGGGTGACCCGATCGCCCGCCGGGTGGGGCTGCTCGCTCCGTCGCAGCCCAGGACGGCCACCGCGGCGAGCTCGGTCCGGGTCCCCGTCGCGAGGTCGGTGTACGACACCCGCGGGCGGTCGCCGCCGGTGACCCACACCACCTCGGCGCCGCCGCGCAGCTCGACCCCGGGGAGCCGGGCCGCCTCGGCGCGCAGCATCGCCTCGAGGTCGGGCTGGTCGAACATGTTGGCCTGCGGGTACCCGTGCGGGCCCACCCCGGCGCTGCGTGCGAACTCCGCGAGCACCCGCCCGCGCGTGTCCACGAGGCGCAGGCCGAGGGCGGGGCGGGTCACCGCGGCGAACACGTCCGCCACCCCGGCCGCCTGCAGGATCCGGTACACCTCGTCGTCGAGGTGCACCGCCCGCGGCAGGGCGTACACGTCCGTGTGGCGCTCGAGGACCACACAGCGGACCCCGCGCCGCGCCAGCAGGATCGCGGCGAGCACGCCCGTGGGCCCGGCGCCCACGATCACGACCGGCGGTGCCACTCAGCCCCGCTCGGGGGACGTGCGCCGCCGCGCCTTCGTCCGGTACATCGCGGCATCCGCGCGGGCGAGGACCTCGTGCGGATCGGTGTCCGCGTCCGCGGTCACCGTGATCCCGATGCTCGCCGCCGCCGTGGTGGTCGCGCCCGACGGGAGCGGGACCGGCGCCTCCGCGAGCGTCCGCTCGATCCGGTCGACCACCCGGTCCACCTCGGTCCGGTCGTGCAGGTCCTCCACGAGCACCGCGAACTCGTCCCCGGACAGGCGGGCGCACAGGTCGCCCTCGCGGAGCGAACCGGCCAGCCGGTGTGCGACCTCGACGATCAGCGCGTCGCCGTCCGCGTGCCCGTGGGCGTCGTTGACGGCCTTGAGCCCGTCCAGGTCGAGGTACAGCAGGCCGCTGGGCCGGTGGTGCCGCCGGTGTGCGGCCACCGCGTGGTGCAGGCGGTCGAGCAGCACCGCGCGGTTCGGCAGCCCCGTGAGCGCGTCGTGGGCGGCGCGGTGCTCGGCGGCCTCGGCCGCCTCGTCGAGTGCGCGCTCGCGCGCGCGCTGGTCGGTGACGTCCACCCCGATGCAGAGGAAGCCGCGGGGGTCTCCGGTCCGGTACCGCAGCACGGTGACCGACAGGGCGACGGTCACCGTCGTGCCGTCACTCCGGCGGTACGTCCAGTCCGCCGTTCCGATGTCCCGGTCGTCCGGGCCCGCGAGCGGGGACCCCCGCTCGGCCAGCTCCGCCGGGTCGTGCAGCAGGACGACGGCGTCGCGGCCGAGGACGTCGCCGGCACGGTGGCCGAGCATCCGCTCGGCGCCGGTGTTGAACACCGTGATCAGCCCGGCCAGGTCCGTGGCGACGACGGACTGCTCGGTGGTGGCCGCGAGGACCGCCTCGAGCAGCTCCTGCGCCTGCTGCTGGGCGGTGACGTCGATCCCCGTGCCGATCACCAGCTCCACCCGGCCGGACGCGTCGCGGAGGAGCGTGTTCACGAACGTGATCCGCCGCCGCCCGCCGTCGCGGGTGAGCCAGTCGTTCTCGTACCGGTGCGGGAGCTCGTCCCCGGCCGCGAGGCGCGCGAAGGCCTCCCGGGTGCCCGGCGCCTGCTCGGGCGGGATGAGGAAGTCCCACAGGGAGCGGCCGAGCACCTCGTCGTGGGCGAACCCGGTGAGATCCTGCGCGGCCCTGTTCCAGTACAGGAGGCGGCCCTCCGGGTCGGCGCCCATGACCACCGCCCCGACCACGTCGAGGACGGCCCGGCCCAGTCGGCCGTCCCCGCGCAGGGGACGCTCGGCCGCGCTCGCGGTCTCTCCGTGCGTCATGGCGTCGACACCCACCGGTCGGCTACGTCCCCGCCCGCCGCGGGGCCCGGACCCAGAGTCTGCGACGGTCACCCGCCGGATGCCACCCCGGATCACCGGTTCCCGTGGGCGGCGTTCTGCACCATCTCGGTGGCGACGAGACGGAGCTTGGTGTTGGTCCGCTGTGAGACGCGGACGAGCACCTCGAACGCCTCGTCCGGTGCGCACCCCCGCTGCTGGATCAGGATCCCCTTTGCCTGCTCGATCACGGCCCGCGTCGCCATGGCCTCACCGAGCTGCCTCGCCAGGGTGCGCGCCGCGACGAGGCCACGCGCGCTGTGCAGCGCGACGGCGGCGCAGGACCCCACGGTCAGCGCGGCCCGCACGTACCCGTCGGGGAAGGCGCGGACGCGGCGGGAGTACCACGTGAGCGCTCCGGTGTACCCGTCCGTCGCGGGGAGCGGCACCGACAGCGAGCTGCCGACCCCGCGGCACGCCCGGATGTAGTGCGGCCAGCGGTCCTCCGCGCGGAGGTTGTCGACCCGCAGCGCGCGGCCGGTCCTGGTCACGTCGAGCGCGGGTCCCTGACGTCTCGCGTACTCCACTCGCACGGCCTTCCTGGCCAGCGCGCCGGTGGCGGCCGTGAGGAGCGGTCCCTCCGGGGCGAGCACCGTCAGCGACACCTCGGACGGGCCGGGCAGCGTGCGGGCGGCGATCCGGGTGACGCGGTCCAGCATCGGGCCCAGCGTGTCTTCGTCGAACCCGACACCGGCCAGGTCCAGCAGCGCGGTGGTGTCGAGTGGCACACCCTCGTCGCGGAACACGAGGTCACCGCGCCGGTCGCGGGCCCGTGCGCCGCCCGCGAAGGTGGCACACCACTTCCCGGTGTGCGGACACGTCCCACCTCGCTGGACTCGGCGGCCCTCCGACGACCTGCGGTATGTCCAACAAACACTCCGCGCGGGGGACTCGTCCATCGGGAGATCTACGGATGCCGCCCCCGCCCGGCGCGGGGTGACACCATCGTGGACGATGGGTGGGTGCAGCCGAGCCCAGTGCCACCGCGGACGCGGTGACGATGACCGCGTTCCTCGACGGCCTGCTCGGCCTGCACGGTGTCGTCGTGTACCTGATCGTGGTGGCGCTGGTCTTCGCCGAGGACGCCCTGTTCGTGGGTTTCGTGCTCCCCGGGGAGACGGCGGCGGTGCTCGGCGGGGTGGCCGCGAGCGTGGGTCACGCCTCCCTCCCGACCATGGTCGCCGCCGTGGTCGCCGCGGCGGTCGTCGGGGACAGCGTCGGGTACGAGGTCGGCCGCAAGATCGGTCCGCGGGTCCTGCGCCTCGGGATGCTGCAGCGGCGTGCGGACAAGCTGGACGCGGCGCGGGACTTCCTCGCGCGGCGCGGCGGGGCCGCCGTGTTCCTCGGGCGGTTCGTGGCGTTCTTCCGCGCGGTCATGCCTGCGCTCGCCGGTGTCGCCGCGATGCCGTACCGCCGGTTCCTCGCGTACAACCTCGCCGGGGGGCTGGTGTGGGGCTGTGCGTGTGTCCTGCTCGGCTACGCCGCCGGTCACTCGTACGCGGCGGTCGAGCACACCGTCGGCCGCACCGCCGCGATGGTCGTCCTCGCGCTCGCGGCCGGGGGCTTCGTGGTGTGGCGCCTCCGCCGCCGGCACGCCGGCTGACAGCAGCGACCCGGCGGAGCGAGGGTCCGGCAGTGACGGGTCAGGTGCTCTTGTCCTCGATCTCCCACGCGTGGTCGAGCACGTGCCACGCGAGGCGCCGGAACCCGTAGCGGGCAGGCCACGTCCCGTCCGGCGCCCCCGCGCGGAGGACCGCGAGCAGGGCCTCCCGCTGCTCGCCCCACGGGGTCCGCGGTGCCACCCGCACACCGAGCTTGCGGCCGTACGCGCGCTCGGCCTCCCGCACGTGGTCGGTGACGGCGTCCCGGTCGCGGCCGCCGCCGCGCGGACCCCTGCGGAGCTCGGCGGGAGCCCCCGCCACGACGCCGTCCATCGTGGACCAGCACGCGGCGAGGAGATCCGCGAGGCGCGCCGCCTCCGCCGGATCGAGCGGCTCCGAGTCCCACGGGCCCACCACGGACGGCGCCCCGAAGTCCGTGGTCGCGTCCCCGGGGGAGCGGCCGACCACGGTGGGCTCGCCGGGCGCGAAGCCGGGACCGGCCACGGCCGCGTACCGGTCCGCATAGGAGACCAGCGCGTCCAGCGCGCCCTCCTCACCTCGTCCGCGACGGCACCAACCGGGCCAGTCCAGGGAGGAGGCGAACACCCACGTCGTGCCGACCTCGAGAGCCACGCGCGTCATCGGGCGATGATGACGGGCGCCGCGCGTAGCGTCCAGTCCAAATGTCGGGACAGATTTCCCATTCGATGGGAGAGGGTGGCAGGGTCCCGGCCATGGACACCACCGAGGTACTCGTCGTCGGCGGCAGCGTGGCGGGCCTGCAGGCCGCCCTCACGCTCGGGCGAGCGCGGCGTCGCGTCGTGCTCGTGGACGACGGACGGCCGCGGAACGCGCCCGCACGGCACGTCCAGAACTTCCTCGGCGCACCGGCGCCGTCCCCGGCCGAGCTGCTCGCCGCGGGCCGGGCGATGCTCGCCCCGTACGACGTGACGGTCGTCGCCGACCGTGTCGAGGACGTCCGCTCGGTGGACGGCCGGTTCGAGGCGGTCACGGGCGCGGGGGTCCGCTGGTCCGCGCGGGCGGTCGTCCTCGCGACCGGGCTCGACGACGAGCTGCCCGCCGTACCGGGGGTGGCGGATTCGTGGGGTGATCGCGTCGTCGCCTGCCCGCACTGCCACGGCTGGGAGGTCCGGGACACGCCGGTCGCCCAGCTCGGGATGCGGGGCCTCCCGGCGCGTGGCGTGGAGCGTGCGCTGCTGCTCCGGGGCTGGAGCGAGGACGTGGTGCTGTGCACCGACGGAGACACGCCCGCGGACGGGGATGCGGCCCGGCTGGGGGCTGCGGGTGTCGAGATCCGTACCGAGCGGGTGCTCCGCGTCGTCCCGGCCGGGGACGGGGTCGACGTGGTGCTGCGGGGCGGGGACGTCCTGCGCCGTCGGGCGCTGTTCACGGTGACCCGTCAGCACCAGCAGACCGACCTGGCCGCCCGGCTGGGGTGCCGGACGGCCGGGGACGGCCCGGCCGTGGAGGCGGACGCGACCGGGCGCACCACCGTGCCGGGGGTGTGGGCGGCGGGTACCACGGCCGTGCCGTCGTTGCTGGCCGTCGGCGCCGCGGGACACGGGAGCACGGTGGCCACCGCCCTCCACGCCGTCCTCGCGGCGGAGGACCGCTGACCGGTCAGGCCGAGGAGGCCGTGCCCAGCGTCGCGCGGGCCGTGGCGGAGTGGCCGCCCCGGGTGTAGGTCACGGTGACCGTGGCCCCGGGGTGGTGGGCGCGGACGGCGACGACGAGGCTGTTCGCGTCGGTGACGCGCCGGTCGTCGATCCGGGTGACGACGTCGCCGGCACGGAGGCCCGCCTTGTCCGCCGGGCCCCCGCCGGTGACCGCGCGGACGCCGGCGCCGGTGCCGCCTGCGTCGCTCACGCTCAGGCCGAGCTGCGCGTGGGTCGCGTGCCCGCTCGCGATGAGCTGGTCCGCGATGTCGGCGGCATCGTTGGCGGGGATCGCGAAGCCGACCCCGATGCTGCCGGACTGCCCGGACGAGCTGCCCCCGGTGGTGGCGATGGCGCTGTTGATCCCGACGACGTGGCCGGCGAGGTCGACGAGTGCGCCGCCGCTGTTGCCCGGGTTGATCGCGGCATCGGTCTGGATGGCGTCGAGGACGGCCTGGTCGCCGGCGCCGCTCTCGCCGGTGGCGACGGGCCGGTGCAGGGTCGAGACGATCCCCTCGGTCACGGTGTTGGAGAGGCCGAGCGGTGCGCCGACCGCGAGGACGGCCTGGCCGACCCGCAGCGTGTCGCTGTTCGCGAACGTGGCGGCCTTCAGGCCGCTGACCCCGCGGACCTTCACCACCGCGAGGTCGCTCGTGGCGTCCCGGCCGACGATCGTCGCGGGCGCGGTCTTGCCGTCGTCGAACGTCGCCGTCACCGTCCCCCCGCCCGCGGCGGCGGAGACGACGTGGTTGTTGGTCAGGATGTACCCGTCGGAGCGGATCACCACGCCGGACCCGGTGTCCGCGACCTGCTGGGACCGGGGCCCGCCGAAGCCGTCGAAGCCGCTGGTGGTCTGCGTCCCGGTCACCTCGAGCGTCACGACGCTGGGCGCCACGGCGGCGGCCGCCGATTCCGGGGTACCGGCCGCGCTGCCCACGGTCGTCACGGTGGCGGACGTGCGCGCCACCGAGGCGGGGACCGACGTGGCCGTCCCGTCGTGGAGGACCGTTCCGGTCACGAGGCCGCCGACCGCGCCCGCACCGAGGACGGCAGCCGTGAACAGTGCGGCCGTGCGCAGCCGGACGCCTCGCCGTGCGGGCGGGGGCGTCTGCTCGGGGGTGTGGGGAAAGGTCATGGGGGGCTCCGGGGTCGGCTCGGTCATGACCGGAGTCTCCTGCGCGCACCTGCGGCCCGCCTGGGACGAACCTGGGAGTCCCCTGTGAGGAGCCGCCCCGCCACCGGGGCCGGGGAGCGTAGCCTGGACGGAGGACGAGCCTGTCACCAGCGTGGTCGTGGGCGAGTCCGGGGTGGGTGGTCCTCGATGACCAGCGGTACGCCTGACGATCGCACGACCCCCCCGGACCCCGCGAGAGTGCGCTGGGACGTCGAGTCGCTGGGACAGCATCTCGACTCGCTGCGCTCGCCCGGCTCCCGTGATCCCCACGAGCGCGCCGACGAGGCGGTGGCGACGCTCGAGACGGCCTACCGGGAGCTGCGGGTCACCGGCGAGGAGCTCTCGGCGCAACAGACGCAGCTCCAGGACCTGTTGGTCCAGTTCCAGGGCGAGCGCGCGTCGCGCGACGTGTTCTGCATGGCGCTGCCGCTGCCGGTGATCACCACCGACGCCACCGGCGTCATCAGGTCGGCGAACCTCGCCGCCGCGAGTGTGCTGCGGGCCAGCCCGCGCCATCTCCGGGGCAAGCCGCTGGCGTCGTTCGTGGACGTGCCGGGGCGGCGGGACCTGCGCACGCTGGCAAGCACGGCCCTGGCCGGCGCCGCCGAGCAGAGCGGCGTCGTCCCACTCCGGCCGCGGAGGATGTCCCGGGCGGCGGGCAGGGCGTCGGACGCCCCGACGCCGCAGTGGGCCTCGGTGATCGTCGTGCCCGACGGCAGCGTGGACCACCGCGGTCTCCGGTGGCTGCTCGCGCCGTGGCCCGTCTCCGGTGGTCCGGACGCCGGGCCGGGCGCGGTGGGCACGCTCGTCTCGATCCTCGCGGACGCGACCACGGCGGAGGACCTGGGGACCGCCCTCAACCGCGCGGTCGCCACCGTGGCGGAACGCCTGGGCCCCGGGCGGCCCGTCAGCGTCACGGTGGGGGCGCCCACCGCGCCGGAACTCCAGGCCTGGGACGGCCCCCTGTCGCAGGCGGGTGACGCCGCGCAGCTGGCCGCCGGTGAGGGCCCCTGCGTCGAGGCGTGGAGGAGCGCGACCCAGGTCTCCACCGGCGACGCGGGCACGGACCCGAGGTGGCCCGGACTGGACCGGCACCTCGCCGGGACGGGGCTGCACGCCGTCGTGGCGGCGCCTCTCGTCGCGGCCCGGGACACGCTCGGCGTGCTGAACGTCTACGCCCTCGCGCTCGGTACGCTCCCGGCCGCCCTCGCGGAGGAGGTCAGGTTGTTCGCGGCCGTGTTCGGGGCCGTGGTGCACGACACCCGGCGGCGGCGGGGGCTCGAGGAGCTGGCGGACCAGCTGAAGCAGGCACTCACCTCGCGGGCCGTCATCGACCAGGCCCTGGGCATCATCATGGGGCAGCGGCGGATCGACGCGGACGCCGCGTTCCGGGAGCTGGTCCGTGCCAGCCAGAACCGCAACATCAAGGTGCGGGACCTCGCGCGGCTGATCGTCGCCGCCGTGTGCGAGGCGCCCGGGCCCGGGCCCGGCCGGATCCTCTGAGCCCCGGCCGGGCGTTCCGCGAGCCGTCAGACGGCGCAGCCGTCGGGGCCGCACGCGGGGCCGTCGGCGGGACCGCCCACGACCTGGAGCGGGTGGGTCTCCGCCCACACGCGCTGGAGCATGTCGAGCATGACGTCGGCCGGCTGGGCGCCGTTGATGCCGTACTTCCGGTCGACGACGAAGAACGGCACGCCGCTGATGCCGAGTGCCGCGGCGTCGGACTCGTCCTCGCGGACCGCGGCGGCGTACCGCTGCTCGTCCAGCGCGGCGCGCACCTCGTCGGCGTCCAGGCCCGCCTCGGCGCCCAGGCGCACCAGCGCCTCGCGGTCCCCGACGGCCTCGCCCTCGGTGAAGTACGCCCGGAGCAGGCGCTCCTTCACCGCGTCCTGCACGCCCCGCTCGAGGCCGAGGTGGACCACCTGGTGGGCGTCGAACGTGTTGGCCGGCACCGCGCGCTCGAAGTGGAAGTCCAGGCCCTCCTCGGCGGCCGCCGAGGTCATCTGGTCGAGCATCGTCTGGGCACCCGGCACCGACGTGCCGTACTTGCGGGCGAGCCGCTCCGCGTAGTCCTCGGGCGTGTGCTCCCCGCCGTGCGCGGCGGAGCGGGCGCCGGGGTCGAGCTCGAAGCCCTTCCACTCGATCTCCACCTGGTCGCGGTGCGGGAACCGGGCCAGCGCGGCCTCGAACCGCCGCTTCCCGATGTAGCACCAGGGGCAGACGACGTCGGACCAGATCTCGATCTTCACGGTGGTACCTCTCGCTCGCCGGTGTCGTAACGTCAACGGCAGCACCGCCGCGGCCATTCCGCGGGGTGACCGAGAGGTGGGTCATGAGCGAGAAGGTGGGGCTGGACCGCCTGCCCGAGGTCGTCGCGGTCTGGGCGGGGGTGCCGATGTTCCTCACGACCGACGCCGACGGCCGGCCGCGTGCCAGCGCGGTGTCGGTGGAGTGGAAGGACACGGAGGCGGTCGTCTACGCGGGGCGGCGGTCCGTGGCGAACGCGGCCGACCGCACGCTCGTGAGCCTGCTCTGGCCGGCGCCACCGGGCGAGCCACGCGCGCTGCTGGTCGACGGCATCGCCGCGGAGACGGACGCGGCGGCCGGAACGGTACGGGTGCGCACGACGTCGGCGATCTACCACGTGGTGGACCGGTCCGCGGGCTGTTGACCGCGGGCGGGCACGGTCCGATGCTGGTCCGGACTGGGGGTGCGCCGTGGAGACGCTGCCTGCGATGCCCTACGAGGCCTGGACCGACACCCGCGCCACGCTGCACCGGTTCGCGCAGGTCGTCGGGAAGGTCCGGCTCGCCGCGAGCCCGCGGCGCAACCACTGGTGGAACGTCCCCTTCCACGTGACCGGCCGCGGCCTCACGACCAGGCCGATGGGCGCCGACCGCGTCTTCGCGATCGACTTCGACCTCGTGGACCACCGGCTCCTGGTCCACTCGGCCGACGGGCGCACGGTGTCGCTGCCGCTCGCGGGGCAGTCGGTCGCGTCGTTCCACCGGGAGGTCTTCGCCGCGCTGGACCACCTCGGCATCGCGGTGCGGATCCGCGCCGAGCCGTTCGACCTGCCGGGCCCCCCGTTCGCGGAGGACACCGGGCCCGCCACGTACGACCCGGCCTGGGCGTATCGGTACTGGCTCGTGCTGGGCCGGGTGAACCTGCTGCTCGAGGAGTTCGCCGCCCGGTTCTCCGGGAAGACCAGTCCGGTGCACCACTTCTGGCACACGTTCGACATCGCGGTGACCCGCTTCTCGGACCGGCACATCGCGCCGCCCGCGGGCGCCGACCCGGTGACGCGGGAGGCGTACTCGCGCGAGGTCGTCAGCTCCGGGTTCTGGTTCGGCGACGAGGCGTACCCGGCCGCGGCGTTCTACTCGTACACGGCGCCCGAGCCGGCCGGACTCGACCGCACGCCGCTCCGGCCGGACGCCGCCCGCTGGATTCGGCAGCGGGGGAGCGCCCTCGCCGTGCTGGACTACGACCACGCCCGGGCGGGCGCCGACCCGCACGGGGAGGTGCTCGACTTCTGGGAGCGCGCGTACCGCGCCGGGGCGGAGCTCGCCGGGTGGGACGTGGCCGGGCTGGCCTGTCCGGGCGGGGTCACCGACGCGCTCCTGTCGGCCCGCGGCCGTCCGGTGGCGCCTACTGCCGTTCCCGGTACCGGCTGACCTGCGGCCGCCGCCCCTTGATCCGCGTCTGCTGCAGCGCGGTGATCACCTCGTCCGCGGCGTCGTCCGGTACCTCCACGACCGAGAACCGGTCCGTGATCTCGATGGCGCCGACGTCGCGACCGGACAGCCGCGACTCGTTCGCGATCGCGCCCACCAGGTCCTGCGGCCGGATCCCGGCGTTGCGCCCGGCGCCGATGAACAGGCGGGTCACGTTCCCGGCCGGCCCCCGGCCGCGCGAGGGTGCCGGGCGGTCCCCGGCCGTCCGGCGGCCGCGGTCCTCGCGCGGGGCCTCCGGCGCGATGTCGGGGATCTCCTCGTCGTCGTCCGCGCCGGTGCCGGTCGCCTCGTGCGCGAGCTTCACGGCGGCGAGTGCTACCTGCATGACGTCGAAGTCGTCCGCGAGCGTCTCGACGACCACCCGGAACGGCTCCAGGTCGTCGGACAGCAGGCTCTCCTGCAGGGCCGCCCGGGTGAGCTCCAGGCGTCGGGCGCGGAGGTCGGCGACGGTGGGCACCTTCTCGACCGGGATCCGCTGCTTCGTGACCCGCTCGATCGTCTTGAGCATGCGGTGCTCGCGCGGCTCGGCGAGCGTGATCGCGACACCCTCCCGGCCGCCGCGCCCGACGCGCCCGATCCGGTGCACGTACGACTCGGGGGACGACGGCACCTCGTAGTTCACGACGTGCGTGAGGTGCTCGACGTCCAGGCCGCGCGCGGCCACGTCGGTCGCCACGAGCAGGTCGGCGGTCTGGGAACGGAGGCGGCCCATCACGCGGTCGCGCTGCTCCTGGCTCATCCCGCCGTGGAGGGCCTCCGCGCGGTACCCGCGCCCGTTCAGCGTCTCGGTCAGCTGGTCGACCTGCTCGCGGGTACGGCAGAACACGATCGCCGCGGTCGGCGCCTCGACATCGAGGATGCGGCCGAGGGCCGCCGGCTTGTGCGCCCGCGGCACGACGAACGCGGTCTGCCGGATCGCCGGGGCCTCGCCCGCCTCGGGCACGGGCCGCTCGATCTGGATGCGGACCGGCTCACGGAGGTGCTTGCGCGCGATGCCGTTGATCCGGGCGGGCAACGTGGCGGAGAACAGCACGGTCTGCCGGTCCTCCGGGGTACCGCCGAGGATGGCCTCGAGATCGTCGGCGAAGCCCATGTCCAGCATCTCGTCGGCCTCGTCGAGGACCACGATCTCGACGCGGTCGAGCTTCAGCGTGCCCCGTTGCAGGTGGTCGAGCGCGCGGCCCGGCGTGGCGACGACGACGTCGACCCCGCGCTGGAGCTCGCGCAGCTGCCGGACGATCGGCTGCCCGCCGTAGATGGGCAGTACGCGGACGCCGAGGTTCTTCCCGTACCGGTGCAGCGCCTCGGAGACCTGGACGCACAGCTCCCGCGTCGGGACGAGGACGAGGGCGCGCGGGTCGGTGCCCCGCTCCGCGTCCGCGATCCGCTCGAGGATCGGCAGCGCGAAGGCGGCCGTCTTGCCGGTGCCGGTCGCGGCCTGGCCGAGCAGGTCGCTCCGCTCGAGCAGCCGCGGGATGGACTCCCGCTGGATCGGGGTGGGCTCCTCGTACCCGAGGGCGGTGAGCGCCGCGAGGAGCTCTTCCCGAAGGCCCAGATCGGCGAACGTGCTGACGTCAGCGCTGGTGGTCACGCCCCCATCGTCCTGCATGGGCCCCGACGCCGCTCCGGCGGTGACGCCGAAGGGGATCTGGGCCACGTCCTCAGTGGTCGCGCAGCGCCTTCACGAGCGCGTCCTTGTTCATCGAGGAGCGGCCCTCGATGCCGATCTCGGCGGCCCGCTTCATCAGCTCGGCCTTCGTCCAGTCCTCATAGGACGCGCTCTTGCCGCCCTTGCGGCCGGTGGCGGAGCGTGAGCTGTTCGCGGAGGCGTTCGCGATGCGCGCCGCCTTCTCCTTGCTCTCGCCCTCGCGGCGGAGCGCCTGGTACTGCTGCTCGTCCTTGATCTGCGCACGGGGCACGGCACGACTCCTCTCCGTCGGGTGTCGTGCCGATCTTCGCGCGGGGGACGGGCGGTCGCACCCCGGCAGGACTCAGGTGGGCGGGGTCAGGCCGTGGTCGGCGAGTGACGTGTCCACCCGCTCGCGGGGGACGAAGTCACACGACCCCTCGTGGCCGTGCTCCCGCGTGCAGGTGCGTCCGGTGGGGAGGTGGATCTCGGCGCAGGCGCCGTGGGAGGCGACGCCCTCGTCCACGGAGGGGTTGTGGACGTCCAGTCGGTCTGCGGCAGCAACGGTGGTCGGCATGCGGAATCCTCCGCCTCGATCGGTCGACGCCGTGGTCGCGAGCCACGCTGGTCGGTGTCCCGGCCGTCGAAGTGCTGGTTCCGGTTCCGACGCTACGACGGCGATGTGACACCGAGGTTCCACGGAGGTCACCACGAGTCGACGGCCGCGAGCACTTCGGCAACACGTTCGCGCGGCGTGAGGACGAGGTCGTCCACCGGCCGGGGGCTCGCGAACTCGTCGCCCGCCGACCATCCCGCCGCGGTGTACCGCAGGCAGCGGTAGTCCAGGTCCCGGAGCACCCCAGCGGTGGCGGCGGTGGGGTCGACGCCGCGGCGGTCGTAGTACACGCGGTTCCACTCGAGGACCGCCACCGGGCGGCAGCGGCGAAACGTTTCGACCGCCCCGATCAGGAACCGGTCCTCGTGCCCCTCGAGATCCGCCTTGACGAAGTCCACCCGCGTCGCGTCGGCGAGGAGAGCGTCCAGTGGGAACGTTTCGACCTCGAGGCGCCGGTACTGCTCGTCGGTGCCGTCGTCGATCACGAGGGACGCGTTGCCGGTACCGGCCCCCGCCCGGAAGTCCTCGCGCAGGCTCAGCGTCGCCGTCCCGGCCCGGTCGGACACGGCGACCTCGCGCACGTCGGCGACCTCGGCCAGGCCGTTGAGGGCGAGGTTCTCCCGGAGGCGGCGGGCGTTCGCGGGCATCGGCTCGAGGGCGAGGAGGTGGCCGCCCAGCGCGGCGAGGTGGTGGGCCAGCGGGACAGCCCACAGCCCCACGTTGGCGCCCGCGTCCACCGCGACGGCGCCCGGGGTGCGCAGCAGGCGCCGGGCCGCCGCGATGCGCCGGTCGTCGAACTCGCGGCTGTAGTACGCGAACCACTCCGTGCCCGAGCGGAGGTCGAGCCGCAGCAGGTGGCCCTGCCGCATCCGGACGACGACGAGAGGGTCGGCGCCGGCGGCCAGCGCGGCCCTGTTGAGCGGATCGACCCAGCGCCAGCGCGACACGCGGAGGTCGCGCGGCAGCAGGCTCCAGGCGGCCGCGAGGAGGTTCCTGAGGTGGGCGGGCACCGTGCTCACGTCGCGGTCACGGTCGCACGGCCCCGGCGTGACCGCGCGTCGTCGCGGCCGGGGAGTCCAGCAGGAGCGGCCCCCGCGTCGGCGAGCGAGCCCGGTCTACATCGTGGCGGCCGCCCGCTTGATCGCCTCACGGATCCGGAAGTACGAGCCGCACCGGCAGACGTTCTCGATGCGGTCGATGTCGGCGTCGGTGGGGTGCTTCGTGCGCTTCAGCAGGGCGACGGCGGCCATGATCTGGCCCGGCTGGCAGTACCCGCACTGTGCGACGTCCTCCTCCAGCCACGCCTCCTGCACGGGGTGCAGCCGGTCGCCGTCGGCGAGGCCCTCGATCGTGGTCACCTCGCCACCCGCCGCCTCGTGGACCGGGGTGATGCAGGGCCGGATCTCCTCGCCGTTCAGGTGGCTCGTACAGGCGTGGCACACGCCGATGCCGCAGCCGTACTTCGGGCCCTTGACGCCGAGCTTGTCGCGGAGCACCCACAGCAGCGGCATGTCGGCAGGCAGGTCGAGCGTGTGCTGCTCGCCGTTGACGGTCAGGGTGTAGGTGGGCACGGCCGGGCTCCTAGCGGGGGAACGGGTCGAAGTCGACCGGGAAGTGGATCGGGAAGCTGCGGGGCCTGATCCCCGTGGCGCGGGCATACGCGTTCGCGACCGCGCCCACCGCGGCGGGGACGCCGAGCTCACCGGCGCCGCCGGGCTCGCCGTTCGCCGGCATCACGAAGATCTGGACGTCGCGCGGGGAGTCCTTCTGCCGGGCGTAGTGGAACTGCGAGTAGCTGCCCTCGAGCGGCAGCCCGTCCCGGATGTGCAGCCCCGCGCGGAGCGTGGTCGAGATGGCGTCGGTGAGCCCGCCGAGGAGCTGGGACTCGAGGCCGCGCGGGTTGATCGGCCGGCCGACGTCGGCGGCGATCACGGCCTTGGTCACCCGGGGGTGCTGCGGGTCGGTCGCGTCGATCTCGACCAGGCACGCGGTGCAGGACTTGTACTCGTCGTGGAAGCCGACGCCCTGCGCGAAGCCCTTCGGCATCGTCCGGCCCCACCGGCCGACGGCCGCCACCTTGTCGAGGACCGCGCGCTGCCGCGCGGTGGTCAGCGACTCGCGGCGGAACGCCACCGGGTCCTTGCCCAGCGCCGCCGCGATCTCGTCGACGAGGATCTCCTCGGCACCGCGGGTGTTCGCGCTGTAGACGGACCGCCAGCTGGCGGTGTGCATCCGCAGCGGGACCTCGTTCAGCAGCTCGGTGACGACGCCGAAGTCGTACGGCACCTTCACCGTCGTGTGGAACACGGTCTGCGAGAAGCTCATGTTGCCGCCCACCGGCAGCTGTGACGCCATCGCGGTGAGGATCTCGCCGAGCCCGTGCCGGAAGTCGGTCTCCACGGCGGCGACCCGGTGCTCGTACGTCAGCACCCGGCCGAGCCCGAGGGTGGCGCGGATCTTGTGGTGGGTGGCCGGACGGGCCCGGCCGTGCCGCATGTCGTCGACCCGCGTCCACATGAGCTTGACGGGGCGCCGCACCTTCTTCGAGATCTGCGCGGCCTCGAGCGCGGCGTCGAAGAACAGTCTCCGCCCGAACGAACCGCCGCCCTGCACCACGTGGACGGTGACCTTGTCCTGGGGCAGTCCGATGGTCTCGGCGATCGTCTGCTTCGCGACGACCGGCGATTTCAGGCCCGCCCAGATCTCGGCGCGGTCGTCCCGCACGTCCGCGACGGCGGAGTTCGTCTCCATCGGCGCGTGGCTCGCGAACGCGAAGTCGAACTCGCCGTCGACCGTCTTCGTCAGCCCACCCGGGACCGCGAACGGCTGCGCGGCCGCGCGGAGCTGACGGCGGATGTCCTCGTCGGACATCCCGTCGACGGTTCCCTCGCTCCAGGTCACCCGCAGCGCGTCGCGCCCGTCCATGGCCTGGCCGAACGTCTCCGCCACCACCGCGACACCGGTCGGGATCACGGCGACGTCGATCACGCCGGGCATCTTCAGCGCTGCGGAGGCGTCCACCGACCGCGGGGTGCCGTTGATCGTCGGCGGTCGCTTCAGGACGGTCGGCATCGCGCCGGGGATGTGCAGGTCGAGGGTGTACTGCTGCTTCCCCGTCACCATCGCGCGGGCGTCCACACGGGACGTGGGCCTGCCCACGAGGCGGTGCTCGGACTCGGGCTTCGGTGTCGCCCGGACGTCGGGGAGCCCGCTGCGCGACGCGGCCGCGGAGAGCGTGCCGTACGCGGCGGTGCGTCCGTCCGGCGCGACCACCGAACCGTTCCGGGTGGACAGTCGCTCGGCGGGGAGGCCCCACTGCTGCGCGGCCGCGGCGACGAGCCGGGCGCGGGCGAGGGCGGCCGTGGAACGGACCGGCTCGTACACGGAGCGGATGGTGTTGGACCCGCCGGTGAGCTGGTTCATCAGCAGCTCGGTGCGCGCGTCGTCGAGCCGCACCTCCACCGCGGACAGCGGGAGGTCGAGCTCCTCGGCGACGAGCATGCCGATCGCGGTGGTGATGCCCTGGCCGACCTCCGCGCGCGGCAGTTGCATGCGCGCGGTGCCGTCGTCGCGCACCTCGAGGACGAGCATGTGCGAGGTGGGTGCCCCGGCGAGGATGAGCACGTCCCCGAGGTCCAGCGCGTCCGCGACGGCGGGTACCCGGACCCCGGCGTGGGCCGCCGTGTCGGGACCGAGCAGTCGCGTCGCGACGGTCAGGGTCGGCGCGGCGACGAGCATCGTGAGGAACCGGCGGCGGCCGAGCCCACGGGGTGAGGTGTCGCCGTCGACGAGGTGGTCCATCGGTACTCCGTCCGTGGGCACGCGCGATCCCCCTCCGGCGAATGCCGGGGGCGGTCGTGCGGCGTTTGACAGTCGACATCGAAATGTCGGGCTGGACGGTAGCTGTGGCAGTTTGCGGGGTCAATGAGCTAGATCGATCCAGCCGCAAAAATTGTGACCGGTGGTCATGCGGTCGCTCTGGGTGTGCACGCCCCTCGCCGACGCCAGGAGCGCGCCCGCCGGTGAACACCAGAGGGGAGGCCGCGCCGATCGTGCTGTTGTGGGCCTCCACCGGCGGGTACGAGCCCGGCCACGGCACGACCGACGGCCGGTCAGCCGCCGAGCTCGGCGCGGAGGTGCCCCTCGGTGGGTGCCTGGACCGGCAGGAACGCCGCCTCGCGGACCCGGCGGCTCGTCGGACTCGCCGCGCGGTACCCGCCGCCGCCCGCCACCACGGACTCCAGCCGGACCGCGTCCGCGGCCAGCCGCATCGCGTCGAGGCGGAGGGCCGCGAGGGACGGCGGGGCCACGCCGGCCGGATCCACCGCGTGGGCGTCCAGCCGGGTACGGGTCGCGTCGAGCCGGTCCGCCAGGCCGCCGTGGTCTGCCGCCAGGCTCGCGTTCACCCCGGTCAGGCGGTCCGCCGCCGCGGCGATCGCCGCCTCCGCGAGGCCGACCGCGAGGGCCGACTGCATGAGCAGCATCGCGGGGCGGCACGCGGACACGAAGGCCCGCAGGTCCCGGCCCAGCACCGCGTCCACCGTCACGCCGTGGAGCTCCAGGCCACCCGTCCCGGTGCCGCCCAGGGCCAGGAGGTCCGCGGCCGCCGTGCGCTCCACGCCCGCTGCGCCGAGCCGGAAAGCCCCGACCAGCCGACCCCCGTCCTCCGTCCGCGCCGGCGTGACGACGACCGCGTCGTCGAACAGGTTCGAGGCCCAGCGGATCGGTCCGTCGAGCCGCCAGCCGTCGCCGTCCCGGCGCGCGACCACGGGGACCTCCGCCCGCCCGGCGAGGTCCGCGAGGGCGGGTGCGAGCGCCGTCGCCCCGGTCACCCGGCCGGTGCGCAGGGCGCCGGCCGGCACCCCGTGCGGCGAGGGCGCGAGCGCGACGTACTCGAGCACCATCGCCTGGGACCAGATCGCGAACGCGGTCGCCAGGCACCCGCCCGCCACCGTCCGGACGAGGTCCACGCGCGCGGCGAGGCCGCCGTCGAGCAGCCCCCGCTCGCCGAGGAGGCGGAGCCCGGAACGGACGTCCTCGCCGCCGCCGTCCACCGCCGCGGCCCGACCGGCGAAGTGGGTACGGAGATCGGTCGCGGTGCTCACGCCGGCAGTCTCCCGCAGGCGTCGCCGTGGGCGACCGCGGGGCCGCTCGGACGCCGGACGCGGTGGTGACGTCGCGCCGATGGGCGTGACTCCGGGCGGTACCGGCCGACGGTCCGCTACGCGGGGGCGAGCTGGCGGAGGGCGGCGTTCGCGAGGCGCTCGAGCAGCTGCGGGTCCACCGTGGCGCCGAAGGTGACCTGCTGCGCCGTGACCGCCGTGCGCCCGACCCGGAACGCCACGAAGTCCAACGTGAACGGGCGGGATCCGGCCGTGCCGTTGAACCGCAGGGCGAGCGTCTCCTCGCCCAGTCGCGGGAAGGGGAGCGGGCTCGCCCGGAACTCCGCCGGCGTCGCCGCGGTGCTCCGGAACCGCGGGCAGTCCGCGAGGGCCTCGGCCGCCGTCCGGAACAGGTCCTCGGCCGCGGTGTCGGCGTACGAGTCGACCGCGACGGAGACGTGCCGGCTCGAGTCCGGGGACTCGAAGTCGCCCTCGGCCGAGGTCGCCACCGACGCACCGGCGTCCCGCCGCTGCCGGTGGAGCTGGTCGAACAGGGCCTGACAGCGCGCGGGCGAGACCGTCGCCGACGTGTCCGCGGGCGAGGGCAGGCCGCCGCCGTGGTCCACCCGCCAGCCCGCCGGGAACAGGGCGAGCGGCGGGACGACCGCCCGCACCTCTGCCGCGGTGAGCGCACGGCCGGCGGGCGAGGACTCCACCCGCACCGAGCCGGTGGGGGCGGGCTGCGCGGACGACGTGGCCGTGGTGCCCGCCTCGGAGCCGGTGCTGCAGCCCGCGAGGAGCAGCAGCGCGGCCGCCGCCGGAAGGGTGATGGAACGGTGCAGTGCGCGCATGCGGCGGCGACCCCCTCGGTGTGACCTGGCACTCGGTACCTGCGAGACCGTACAGATCGCGCCCGCAACCGGCCTGCGCAGGGGATCGTGGGCCGGCGGCGACCGGTGAGCGCAGGATCGACGCGGACCACGGTTCGACGGCAGCGTGGAGGGGGCCGGACCGGCACCCCGTGGTCCGTACCGCCCGGTGCCCCGCGCCGGTATGGTGCCGCGTGACGCACTCCCGAGGTGGGGCGACCCGTGACGGATCGACGGCCACGGCACACGGAGCGGACGCCATGAGCGCCGCGCGGCGGCGGTGCGCGGTCCCGGACCTCGGCGGCGATCTCACGAGGGCGCTGACGGTCGTGGAGGAGCTGTTCGTCGCGCTGGGGATGGCCTCGAAGTTCGGGCAGCTCCACCTCGCGCTGCCCGTACCGCTGGCGGGCGGTGTCGCGCTCGGCGCGGCGGTACGCGTCGCCTGGGCGGTCGCCCCGACCCAGAGCGGCCGCACGGCGGTACGCCCGCGGCTGCTGGCGTCCGACGGCCGCTGCCCCCGTACCCCGGTGCGGTTCGTCGAGGTGGCGTCCGCGGACCTCGACGCGCTCGGCACCGCGGCGGTGGCCCTCGGGCGCTCCCTGCTGCCGGGTTCCGGGTGTGGCGAGCTCGCGATCATGCTGGCCGAGCACGCCCGCTCGCGGGACACCACCGCGGGCGGGCTCGTCACGGAACTCGCGCGGCTCCACGGCCTGCTCGACCTCGCCTGGACCGAGGACGTGGAGCTGCTCCACGCGCGGATCGCCCGGGACGGCACGGCGGACGTGGTGGTGCTGACGGCGGCGGAGGAGGCCGCGCACCAGCGCACGGCGATGCGCTTCGACGTGATGTGGCGGGCGGGGGCGCTGTCGCCGGAGTGACCCGCCGCCCGGCCGGTTCAGCCGAGCGGCGCCCGTGCACGCGTCTCGGTCACCTCGTCCGCACCCCGGCCGGTCAGCCCCCGGCGGGGGGCTCGAGCCCGAGGACGTCCCGCTGCGCCGTCCAGACCTCCTGCCACGCGCTCCGCAGGTCCGCCTGCGCTGCCTCCAGCGCCTCGGGCGGGGCTGACCTCGCCGCCCAGCGGCCGCGTACGGGCTCGACGACGGTCAGGGCCTCGAGGGCCTGGGAGGCGTTGCGCAGTCGCTGGTGGGCGCGGTGGAGCCGCTGGCGGTCCTCGTCGGACAGATCCTCCGGACGGCGTCGCGTCTCCACGCCGGCCACCGTAGCCCGCCCCGGGGTGCCGGCGGGAGCCTCATCCAGATGTGCTGCGCTCCGTGTGAGGACGGCATCCTCGGGTAGCGCCCCCGTATGAAGCTCTCGCACCTGCCGTTGCGCATGACCACCGGCGCGTTCATCCTCAATTCCGGGCTGTCCAAGCGGAAGCTGGACCCCCAGTCCGCCAAGGGCCTCCACGCGATGGCCTCCGGCGCGATACCGCAGCTGGCCCAGTTGCCGCCCGAGAAGTTCGGCATGCTGCTGTCCAACGCCGAGATCGTGCTCGGCGCGGCCCTCCTCACGCCGTTCGTCCCGCCGGCGGTGGCGGGGCTGGGGCTGACGGCGTTCGGGGCGGGGCTCGTCCAGCTGTACCTGAAGACGCCCGGCATGCGCGAGCCCGGCAGCCTCAAGCCGACGCAGCAGGGCACCGGGATCGCGAAGGACGTGTGGCTCGTCGGGGTGGGTCTCGCGCTCGTCCTGGACGAGATGCTGGACCGCGCCCGCAAGGACTGACCCGCGCCCTCGGCCGTCCGGTTCACGCCTGCCGAGCCGGGACGTCCGGGCGCGGGGCCCCTCCCGGTGCACGCCCGGCGGGGCGCCTGGCAGCATGCGCGCATGGTGAGAGAACAGCAGCGCGGCCGCCGCATCGCGATGACCGCCGACGAGATCGACGCCTTCCTCGGAGCGGAGCGCACCTGCCGCGTCGCCACCGTCGGCGCCGACGGTCCACACGCGACGCCCCTGTGGTTCGTGTGGCACGGCGGCGCGCTCTGGCTGTACTCCCTGTCCCGCAGCCAGCGCTGGACCGACCTCGCCCGTGACCCCCGTGTCGCCGTGGTCGTCGACGCGGGCCACGAGTACGGCGAGCTGCGC
This sequence comes from Mycobacteriales bacterium, assembly GCA_036402915.1. Taxonomy (GTDB): domain Bacteria; phylum Actinomycetota; class Actinomycetes; order Mycobacteriales; family HKI-0501; genus JAVEDU01. Next base: position 94,178 of record DASWRY010000082.1, on the reverse strand, counting down.
GGTGTGGAGATCCGCGGCCGGGTGACGGTGGTCGGCGAGGTACCGCGCACGGGGGAGCCGTGCGCCGCCCTCGCGGAGCCCGAGCGGTTGTTCGGCGCCAAGTACTTCGGGACCGACCGGACGTGGCACGACGGGCGCCACGCCTGGCTGCGGCTGGACCCGGAGAAGCTGGCGAGCTGGGACTTCCGCAAGGCGGCGGCCTCCTGACGGTCGTCTTCGTGCCGGTCGGAGAACGTTTCGCCGCGGGCTCTCGCACGGAACTCCCGGCTGGTGGTCAGCGCCCTCCCAGTCGCGCCGCCGATGCTGGGCCGGCGACGACGACACGAGGAGACGCCATGCCGACGACCAGCCCGACGCTCTACGAGATCCGTACCTCGGCGTACGGCCTGCCCGTCCACCTGGCGGCCGTGGGCGCCGATCCGGCCGCACTCGAGGACGCGCGGGTACGGCTCGCCGGGCTCGGGCGCGCGTGGGACGCCGACCTGCCCCGCCTCGCGGCCCGGTCCGGGTCGGTGCTCGACGTGGAGCCGGAGACCGTGCTGCTGGTGTCGCTGGTCCGCGGCGGCGACGTGGTGACCGACCGCCGCCACGGCCGGGCCGGGATCGACGCCGGCGTGCTGCCCGACCTGCTCGCCCTGCGCGGGGCGCTCGCGGCCGACCTGCTGGTCCACGAGCTGACCCGGCGCGGCGCCGAGGGGGCCTGTGTGGACGTCGGCGGGGACGTCCACGTGTCCGGCGCCTCGCCGCGGCCCGGTGGCTGGCGGCTGTCGGCCGCCTCGCCGCGCGGCTCGCTGTTCGGCGCGGTGACGCTGGCCGGAGGAGCGCTCGCGGGCGCACACGGGGGCGGGGGAGGGATCCGGTCGGCGTTCGTCACGGGCGCGTACGCGTACGCCGCGAAACTGCTCGCCCTCGACGCGCTCCGGCTCACGCGTCGCGACGCGGAGGACCGGGTGCGGGCCACCGGCGGCAGCGGCCTGCTGGTCGGGCGCGGGGCGGTGTGGACGGTCGGGCCGTGGGGCGAGCTCGCGGCGTGAGCCGGGAAGCGGGTGGCGGCTGCCCGAGGCGCGTCCCGGTGGTCACGCGATCGGGAGCACGTGGTCCGCGAAACGTTCTCTGAGCGTGCGCGCCGACAGCTTGCCGACGCTCGTCTTCGGGTGCGGAGGCGTGCTCCCCGCGCAGCACCGCGACCGACCCCAGCGGGGACGTCTCGGTCGAGACGCCGTGGCCCGGACCGCTCAGGCCGGGTCGACCGCCCGCAGGTCCACCCGCCACGGCGCCTGCCGCGGGACGATCCCGGCGCGCTGGTCCGCCACCGGGTACGTGTGCCCGGCGAGGAGCAGGTCCTCGATCGCGGCCGCGTCGACGGGCCGGCTGAACAGGTATCCCTGGCCGAGCTCGCATCCGAGTCGCTGGACCTGGTGCAGCTGCTCGAGGGTCTCGATGCCCTCGGCGACGGTCTGCAGGTCGAGGGCGCCCGCCATGTCGACGACAGACTGCACCAGCGCCGCGGTCCGTGGCTCCCCGACGAGGGCCGAGACGAACTCCCGGTCGATCTTGACCACGTCGGCCGGGAAGCGGCGGAGGTACCGCAGGGAGGAGTACCCCGTGCCGAAGTCGTCCACGGCGACCGACATGCCCGCCGCCCGGAGCTCGGCGACCAGCTCGACCGCGCTGTCGAGGTCGTCCACGAGCGCGGTCTCGGTGATCTCCAGCATCAGCTGGTCGGTGTCGAGGCCGTGCGAGCGGACGAGCTCGACGACCCGCGCGGGCAGGCGCGGGTCGGTCAGCTGGCGGGGCGAGAGGTTGACGCCCATCGAGAGGCGGTACGCGGGCGCGGCCGACTCCCAGGCGGCGAGGTCCGCCACGGCGGTGGCGAGGACGTACTCGCCGAGCACGGCGACCGAGCCGACCTGCTCGGCGAGCGGGATGAACTCCGCCGGGCTGATCGGCCCGAGCTCGGGGTGCCGCCACCGGATCAGTGCCTCGACGCCGGTGATCGTGCCGCTGCCGAGGTGGACCACCGGCTGGTACAGCACGCGGAACTGGCACAGGTCCGGCTGGCTGATCTCCTCCCGCAGGCGGATCAGCGCGGCCGCGCGGATGCGCGCCGCCCCGGCGAGGACGACGCCGGTCGACGCGCGGGTGACCTTGCCCGCCTTCGCCTGGTACATCGCCACGTCGGCGTGGGCGAGCAGGCGCATCGCGTCGTCCGCGCTCGCGGCGCCGGGTGCCCGCTCGTCGACGACGACGCCGACGCTCGGCCGGAGCGGGAAGTGCCGCTGGTCCACCGGGAGCGGTGCCCGGAACGCGTCCACCACCGCGTCCAGCAGCGCCGTCCCGCCGTCGGCCGCGCGGGGCTGGCAGATCGCGAACTCGTCTCCGCCGAGCCGCGCCACGAGCCCGCCGTGCGGGCTCACCGTCGCGAGCCGTTCGGCGCAGCGCCGGAGCAGGACGTCACCGGTGTCGTGGCCGTGCGTGTCGTTGACGTCCTTGAAGTTGTTGAGGTCCAGCAGCGCGACCGCGACCGGGTGAGCGCGGCGGTCCGTCAGCAGGTCCCCGAGGTGCCCCACGAACGCGGTGCGGTTCGCGAGCCCGGTGAGCGGGTCGCGCAGCGCCTCCGCACGTGCGGCCTGTTCGCTGGCCGCCAGCTCCTGCACCAGCCGGCGGTGGTCCCGCAGGGCGGCGATGTGACGCACCACGACGGCGGCGGCCAGCACGAGGACCGGCGGCGTCTGCTCCCGGGTGATCGGCCGGTGAGCCAGGTACTCCGTGAACGCCACGACGAGGGCGGCGGTGAGCGGGATGTACGGCAGCACGGCCTTTGCGGTGGTGTTGCCGGCGAGCGGATCGGCGGGTGCACGGTCGCTGCCGGTGAGGCGCCGCGCGGTCACGGTGGCCACCAGGACCAGCGAGAGCCCGAGCTGGTGGGTCCCACTGATCCACGGGGCCGGATGTCCGCCGTGCATCGTGCTGAGCGCGGTGAGCATGTCGGCGACGGCGAGCAGGCCTACCCCGGCCGCCGTGCGGAACAGGAACGCCCGCGCCTGGACGGTCGTCCGGGACAGCAGCGTCAGCAGGATCGAGACCACGAACACCGGGCACAGGAGGTACCCGAGCGCCACGACGCGGCCGGCCTCCGTGAGGCCGCCGCTGAGGCCGCTCCGGTCGATGACGAGCACCTGGACCAGGAACCACAGGGACCCGGCCGCGACCGTGCCCTCCGCGACGGTCCGTATGCGGCCGCCGGGCTGACCGGGCATCGCGAGCAGGCCCGCCACCGTCAGCGGTGTCGCGGCCAGGTTGAGCCAGTCCCGCAGCGAGCCCGGGGGGCCGGCCGCACCGGTGAGGAGCACCTGGGACACGGCGACGATGCAGCTCGCGGTGCCGGCGAGCAGCGCCAGCCCGATCAGGCACCGCGCGAGGAACGTCGCGTCGCGGCGGCGCACCGAGCCGATCAGCGCGACCGCCGTGAGCACAGCGGTGACGGCGCGGACGGCGTACGACGCCATCGGTGACAGCGTCACGGTGGCGCAGGACGCGGTGATCAGGGCGACGGCGGCGACCCCGCGGGGGGTGACCCGGCGCTGCCGGTGCCAGTCGATCTCCCGCACGAGGTCGTACACGTCCGAGAACCTCCGTCGACGGGACTGGGTGGGAGTCCGTCGCGTCCGTCGGACGTGGTGGCTCAGGGAGGTGATCGGCGGCCCGTGGCGGGACTTGAGCCCGCGAACGGGTGGGCCTCAGTGCCGGGGTGCCTCCACGGGCTGCGACGACGGGTTCAGGCCGTTTTCGAGGCGCTGCAGGACCGGGAGGAGCACCACGGTGACCAGGGGGGCGCAGATCATGGCGAGCAACACGGACGCTCCTTCGGCTCGGGATCGTCACACGACCGTACGACCGCGCCAGAGGTTGTTCAAGTTGAGTCAAGATCACCCGGCTGCCGTACCGGTGTGACCGGACGGACACTCAGGCACCGGCGTGCCGCCGCCGAAGGACTCGCATGACCTCCGCCCGCCGCGCGCTCCGCTCGCTGCTCGTCGGCGCCGCCGTCCCGATCGTGCTCGCCGCGGCCGCCGTCCCCGCCCCGGCCGCCCCGGTCGACCCGGGCGCGATGGGCACGCTTCAGCGCGCGACCTCGGCCGTGGCCGACGCGGGCACGTCCGGCGCCTCCGACCTCGCCGTGGCGAACGCGGACGCCGACGCGCTGCGCGCCCAGGTGGACGCGCTCGGCGCCCGTGCGCGGAAGGCCGCCGACGCCGCCGACGCGGCGGAGACCCGGTACCTGGCGATCGCGGCCCGGGCGGCCGCCGCCCGGCAGCAGCTCGACGACGCCACGCGGCAGGCCGATGCCCTGTCCGGGCTCGGCGCGGCACGCGTCCGGGCCCTGTACATGTCCGGCGGGGTGTTCGGTGCCGTCAACACGGTCCTCCGCGCCCGCGACCTCGGCGACCTCAGCAGTGCCGAGGAGAACGTCTCCGTGATCGTCGGCGAGGACACCGCCCGTACCGCGACGGCGGAGGCCGCGCAGGACCGCGCCGCCGCCGCGAAGGCGACGGTCGACGGCCTCGTCGCGCAGCAGGCCGAGGCCGCCGTCGCGGCGACCACGGCCGTCGAGAAGGCGACCGCGGACCTGCGCACCCGCCGGGATCTGCTCCAGCAGGCCGACGCCACCGTGCGTGCCCTGGTCGCCGCCCACGAGGCCCAGGCCGCGGCGGCCGCCCGGGCCGCCCGGGCCGTGGACCCCGGCACCGCGCGCCCCGGCGCGGTGGACCCGGGCACGGTGCCCGTCACCGGCGCCTGGGTGCGGCCGGCGGTCGGGCCGCTCAGCTCGACGTTCGGCCCGCGCTGGGGCACCTTCCACTACGGCGACGACATCGCCGCCCGGTACGGCTCGGTCATCCGCGCCGCGTCCGCCGGTACGGTGATGTTCGCCCGCTGGTACGGCGGCTACGGCAACGCCGTGCAGATCGACCACGGCGGCGGCATCTGGACCCGGTACGGGCACTCCTCGGAGCTGCTCGTCACCGCAGGGGAGTACGTCACCGCGGGCCAGCCCATCGCCCTCGTCGGCAGCACCGGTGACTCCACCGGCCCGCACCTCCACTTCGAGGTCCGGGTGAACGGGAACGCGATCGACCCGCTCCCGTTCATGCTGGCCCGCGGTGTGGACCTGCGTTAGCCGCGCGTTCCCTGGTCGGCCCGGCCGCCCGCGCCGACCGTCCGGGTCGCCTCCACGCCCGCGGCCTCGATCTGCCGCTCCGTCCGCCGGAGCCGGCTCTTCGGCAGCGCGCCCATCACGGCGGGCACCGCGCCCCGGACGGCCGGCATGACCCGCAGCCAGCCCTGGCAGTACACGTGCTTGGACCGGCGCTCGATGCCGCGCACCATCGCGGCGACCGCCGGCGCCACGGGGTACGTGCGCCCGAAGATCCACGGCAGCTCGGCGCGCATGTCGCCCAGCCCCGGCGTCGCGTCCGCGCCGCGGACCATGTCGGTGTCGGTCCAGCTCAGGTACGCGACGCCGACGTCGACGCCGTGCATCGCGAGCTCCGGGCGCAGCGTGTGGGCGAACGCCTCCACGCCGGACTTGCTCGCGCAGTACGCCCCCATGAACGGCATCGGCATGAGCGCAGCCAGGGACGCGACCTGGAGGAAGTAGCCGCGGCTCTCCATCAGGTAGGGCACGAACGCACGGGCCGTCCGGACGCTGCCGAGCAGGTTCACCTCGATGACCCGGTCGTACGACGCGGGGTCGGCGAGCCGCAGCGGGCCGCCCTGGGCGATGCCGGCGTTGGCCACCACCACGTCGACGGCGCCGAAGTGGGCCGCCACCTCGGCGGCGACCGCGGTGAGCGCCGCGGCGTCGGTGACGTTCACCGTCCACGCGCGGGCGTCCCGGCAGGAGGCGGCCACCAGGGCCAGCTCCTCCGGCTCCAGGCCCAGCAGCGCCAGCCGCGCGCCGCGCGCGTCGAGCTGGCGGGCGAGTGTCGCCCCGAGGCCGCGTGCGGCCCCGGTGACGACGACGACCCTGCCCTGGAGATCGCGCGTGCCGTGCAGATCCCGGCGGGTGCTCACGGGCGGGCCTCCTCGGCGAGCTCGACCAGATCGGTGATCAGGCCGGTGACGGTGTCCGGTGCCTCGACGGGGGTCATGTGGCCCACCTCGGGGAGTTCCACGAGCGGCGCCGCCTGCGGGAGCGCCGCGACCATCCGGCGGGCGTGCACGGGCGGGGTGAGGCGGTCCGCGGTGCCGACCAGCACGGTCACCGGGACGTCGAGACGCGCGAGCCCGTCGTGCAGGTCGAAGTCGGCCATCGCCGCGCTCCAGGCCGCCCTCGCCCGCGGCCGCGTGCCGGTGAGCACGATCCGCTCGCAGAACGCGACCTCGGCCGGACTCGCGCCGCGGGACAGCGAGATGTACCGGACCATCCGCGCGGTGAGGGGGCTCGGCGGTCCGTACGGCGCGGAGTTGCCGAGCATCTGCCGCACGAGCGCGGCGCGCATCCAGGGCAGGCCGACCGGGACGAGGCCCGAGTCCTCCATGAGCCCGCTCACCCCGGTGCTCGCGAGCAGGACCGCGGCGGCCCGGCGCCGGACCTGCTCGGGGTACCGCCCGGCCCAGGCGACGATGCTCATCGCGCCCATGCTGTGGCCGACGAGCACGGCCGGCCGTCCGTCCGGGACGGTCTCCGCGAGCACCGCCTCGAGGTCGTCGGCGAGCGCGTCCGCGGAGAAGCCCTCGGCCTCGGGCGTGCCGCTCGCGCCGTGCCCGCGCTGGTCGTAGGTCACCACCCGGAACCGGTCACGCAGCGCCCACACCTGGAGGCGCCAGAACTCCTGCGTACAGGTCCAGCCGTGGGCCAGCACGACGGTGGGCGCGTCCGCCGGACCGGTGACGCGCAGCGCGATCGGCGTGCCGTCGGCGGACCGGACGGTGCGCGCCTCGACGTCCGCGGAACCGGTGTCCGGGCCGAACAGGACGCCACCCTTCGGGTCGGCGGCGAGCACGTCCGCGTCGGCACGGGCGGTGCGCTTCCAGGCCACGGCCGCCGCGGCGCCGACGGCACCGGCCACGGCGAGCCCCCGGAGGGCGCTCACGCGGCACCGGCCAGGGCGTCGTCGCGACGCTCGGCCCGGTACTGGGCGAGGTCGCAGGTCTCGAGCTCGCGCCGGAACCGGAACGTGAAGGTCGGCCACAGCGTGGTGTTGCGGCCGTGCGCGTCGAGGTACCAGCTCGCGCAGCCGCCGGAGTTCCACACCGTGCCCGCGAGCTGCTCCTGGAGCTTGTCGGTGTACTCCTGCTGGACCTCCGGCCGGGGCTCGATCGCCACGAGGCCCTGGGCGTCCATCTGGGACAGTGCCGAGAGCAGGTACTGCACCTGTGCCTCCGCCATGAAGATGATCGACGTGTTGCCGGTGCCGGTGTTCGGCCCGACCAGGTAGAAGAGGTTGGGGAAGCCCGCCACGGTCACGCCGTGCAGCGCCCGGTTGCCGCCGTGGGACCAGTGCTCGGCGAGCGTGCGGCCGTCGCGGCCGCGGATCCGGCCGGCGATCGGGTGGTCGGTCACGTGGAAGCCGGTGCCGAAGACGATCGTGTCCACCTCGTGCCGCGCTCCGTCGGCGGTCACGATCTCGCGCTCGGTGATCTCGACGATCTTCTCGGTCTCGACGTCCACGTTGGGCTGCGCGAGCGCCGGGTAGTAGTCGTTGCTGATCAGCACCCGCTTGCAGCCGAGCCGGTACGACGGCGTGAGCTTGCGGCGCAACTCGGGGTCCGCGATCTCCTTGCGCAGCACCGCGTGGGCCTGCTTCTCGGCGAGCGCCATGATCTGCGGCTTCACCGTGAACCCGACGAGCCAGCTCTCCCGCAGGGCGTAGATCCCGCTCCGCAGCGCCTTCCGCACCAGCGGCACGTGCCGGTACACGGCGCGCTCGAGTGTCCCGATCGGACGGTCGTGGCGCGGCAGCACCCACGGCGCCGTGCGCTGGAACAGCCGCAGGTGCGCGGCCCGGCGCTGCACGTGCGGGACGAACTGGATCGCCGACGCGCCGGTGCCGATGACGGCGACGCGCTCGCCGGTGAGGTCGTGGTCGTGCCGCCAGGTGGCCGAGTGGAACATCGTGCCGGTGAACCGGTCGATCCCGGGGATGTCCGGGAGGGTGGGCTCGGACAGCGGCCCGGCGCCGACGACCAGCACCTCGGCGGTGAACTCGCCCCGGTTCGTGCGGACGTGCCAGCGGCGTTCGGTTCCGTGCCACGCGGCCTCGAGCAGCTCGGTCCGGAAGTGGACGTGCGGGAGGACCCCCGTCTCGCGCGCGGTCCGCTGGATGTACGCCTGGATCTCCGGCTGGCCCGAGAAGCTGTTCGACCAGTCCGGGTTCGGCGCGAACGAGAACGAGTACAGGTGGCTCGGCACGTCGCACGCGCAGCCGGGGTACGAGTTGTCCCGCCAGGTGCCGCCGACGTCGTCCGCGCGCTCGAGGACGCAGAAGTCCGTCGCGCCGGTCTGCCGGAGCCGGATCGCCGTGGCGAGGCCGGAGAACCCGGCGCCGACGACGGCGACCCGCACGTGGTCGGGGAGGGGGCGGTCGGGGTGGGTCGGGGCGCTCACGGGCGACTCCTCGGGAAGGCTGGGGTACCGGCGCGGGGATTGCTACACCACTGTAGCTACATTGGTGTAGCATTCTGGGCATGGTCGCCGCAAGCCCCTCTCCGCGCCGGTACGCGCCGAGGATGGCGCCCGAGCGCCGACGGGAGCAGCTGCTCGACGCGGCGCTCGACCTCGCGCTCGACCGCGGCTTCCACGCCGTGACGGTCGACGGCGTCGCCCGCGCCGTGGGCGTGACGAGACCCGTCGTCTACGGCGTGTTCCCGGACGTCTCCGCGATGCTGTCCGCGCTCGTGCAGCGGGAGCAGGGCCGCGCGACGGAGGCCCTGCTGGCGGCGCTGCCCGAGATCCCGGACGGGGACGCGGAGGCGGACCCGGAGGAGATGCTCGTCGCCGGGGTGACGGCCTTCCTCACGGCGGTCCGCGACCACCCGCGGACCTGGCGGGTCATGCTGCTGCCGCCCGAGGGCGCGCCCGCGGAGCTCCAGGACCGGCTGGCCTCCGAGCGCGACGCGGCGCTCGGCCACCTCCGGGCACTGACGGAGTGGGGACTCCCGCTGCGGCCGGGTGCGCCGGGGCTCGACCCGGAGCTGTTCGCCCGGGCCATCCAGGGCCTCGCGGAGGGGGCGGCGCAGCTCATCCTCGCGGACCCGGAGGCGTACCCGGTGGAGCGGTTCACCCAGTTCGCCCGCGCGCTCGTGGCGTCGCTCGTCGGCCCGCGCCGATGAGACCCGGTCGGCCACTCGGACCCGGTCGGCCACTCGGACCCGGTCCGTCACTCGGACCCGGTCCGTCACTCAGATGCGGTCGGCCACGACCAGCCAGCCGACACCGTGGTCCGTCTGCGGGTCGGTGAGGGCCCCCGGGCGGCGCCCGTACACGCCGGCGCGCTCCGCGGGGTCGTACGCCCGGGACCGCCAGCCGTGTCCGCGGACCCAGCTCCCCGGCTCCTCGGTGAAGCCGGACCGCCACCGGGCCCCCACGCGGGCGGTGTAGTCGCCGAGCGCGTCCAGGGCCGGGCGGCGCGCGTGGGCCTCGAGCATGTCGTGGCTGCTCACCGACAGGCCGAGCCGGCTCAGCGGGGCGGACATCCGGCTGATCCGGTCCAGCAGCCGGTCGTTCTCCTCGGGCGTCAGATAGATCAGGACCCCCTCGGCCAGCCAGGCGGTCGGCACGTCGTCGCGGAACCCGGCCCTCCGCAGGGCGGCCGGCCAGTCGCCCGTGAGGTCGTCGCGGATCGTCCGGCGGTGGCACGCCGGCACCGCCCCCATCGCGCCGAGGACCTGGTCCTTGAACGCCAGCACGTCCGGCAGGTCCACCTCGAACAGGCACAGCGACCGCGGCCACGCCAGCCGGTACGCCCGGGTGTCCAGCCCCGCGCCCAGCAGCACCACCTGGCGGATCCCGGCGGCGTACGCCCCGGCGAGGTACTCGTCGAAGAACCGCGTCCGCACGACGAGCGCCTCGGCGATCATCGCCCAGAACGGTGCCGACGCCGCCTCGTCCTTCGCCGGGAACGCCCAGGGGGAGCCCGCCGCGGCGACGAACGCCTCGGCGAGCGGGTCGCGGAACAGCGGTTCGGGGCCGCGGCTCTCGGCCGCGCGGACGGCCGCGGCGCCCAGCGCGTGGAGGCCGACGCCGGTGGGAACGCCGTACGGGTGGTTCACGGACTGCCTCCTCGGTACCCGTCCCCCTGTGTACCTCCGCGCCGGTGCAGGCGCCCGACGATCACCGCCCCGGCGACCGCGAACACCCCGAGAGGAGCGGGGTCATCCCGCGTGCCGGCCGCGGCGCCGGTCCCCCGACGCGTGGCGCACGGTGGCGGCGGCCAGCGCGGTCGTGATCGGGACCGCGGCGATGAGCCCGATCGTGCCGACGCCGCTGCGGACCAGCTCCTGGGCCATGAGCTGGTCGGTGAGCACCTGGCCGGCCGGCGTGTTGCCGGAGATCAGCAGGATGAGCAGCGGCAGCGACGCCCCGGCGTACGCGAGGATGATCGTGTTGATCACCGAGCCGATGTGCGCCCGGCCGATCCGGGTGGCCGAGCGGTACAGCTGCCGTGCCGTGTACGTGGGGTTCGCGGCCGCGAGCTCGGTGACCGTCGCCGCCTGCGTGACCGTGACGTCGTCGAGGACGCCGAGCGCGCCGATGAGGATCCCGGCGAGCAGCAGGCCCTGCATGTCCACGCCGGGGTGGGTCACGCTGATCAGGCTCGACTCCTCGCTGGCGATGCCGGTGAGATGGGCCAGCGCGGTGAACGCCGCCGCCAGCAGGCCGGTCAGCGTCAGGCTCGCCAGCGTGCCGAGCACGGCCATCGACGTCTCCATCGTGACGCCGTTCCCGAGGTACAGCACCGACATCATGATCGCCGCGGACCCCACGATCGCGACGAGCAGCGGCGACTCCCCGGACAGGATCGCCGGGACGACGAAGAACAGCAGCGCCACGAACGTGAGTCCCAGGCCCAGCAGCGCGGTCAGGCCCCGCCAGCGGCCGAACGCGAGCACCGCGAGCACGAACGCCGCCGCCAGCACCCACAGCTGCGTGCTCCGGGCGTGGTCGGTGATCTGGTACGGCTTCCCGCCCGCCGCATCCGCCTGGTACGCGAGGACCACGGCGTCGCCCGCGGCCACCCTCGGGGCACCGGGGCCCGCCGGGACGTCGACGACGATCTCGGTGCCCTTGTCCGGGCCGCCGGTGAGCCGCACGTGGACCCGGCACCCCGGCATCGCCTGCGGGGCGCCGCCCGGCGGGCACGCCCAGCTGTCGACGCGGACCACGTCGCCGGTGACCTGGGGGACGGCCGGAGGAGCGCCGGCGGGCCGGGGCGGCGAGCCGGGCCAGAGCCACACCACCGCGACGAGCGTGACGAGGGCGGTGACCACGAGCACGGCCGTGGCCCAGCGCACCGCGCCCGGCGTGGTCACCAGCTCCGGGTGGTGGTGGCCGTGGTTGTGTCCCATCTGCCCGGGCAGCCTAGCCGCCGGTGACCTGCCCACCGCGTGCGTCCCGGTGCCATGCTGGGGTGGGACGAGCCCGGACGGGGGAGGGCCGCGATGATCGACCGGCTCGACGCGTACCAGCAGCGGCACCCGTGGCTGGGCTTCCCGCTCGCCGTCGTCTACAAGTACGTCGACGACCAGGGCGGGTACCTCGCCGCGCTCATCGCGTACTACGGGTTCCTGTCGCTGTTCCCGCTGATGCTGCTCGGCGTCACCGTGCTGGGCTTCCTGCTCGAGGGCGACCCCGGCCTGCAGGCGCACATCCTCGACACCGCGGTGTCGGAGATCCCCGTCGTGGGCGACCAGCTCCGGCAGAACATCCGCGGCCTCCACGGCAGCGTCAGCGGGCTGGTCACCGGCATCGTGTTCGCGCTCTACGGCGCGCTCGGGATCAGCACGGCGGCGCAGTCGGCGTTCAACCGCATCTGGGGCGTACCGCGGTACCGCCGTCCCGACCCGATCATGGCCCGCGTGCGGGGTGTCGCCCTGCTGGCCGTCCTCGGGCTCGCGGTGCTCGCCACGACCGTCGTGTCGAGCGTCCCCTGGGGCGGTGCCCCGCTGACGGCCGTCGTCGTGGTGGTGCTGAACACGGGGATCCTGCTGGCCGCGTTCCGGCTGCTGACCGTGCGCCCGGTGGGCACGTGCGAGGCGTGGCCGGGCGCCGTGTTCGGCGCGGTGGCGTGGCAGCTGCTGCAGATGCTGGGCGCGTACTACGTGCGCCACGAGCTGCGCGGGGCCTCCGAGGTGTACGGCACGTTCGGACTCGTGCTCGGCCTGATGGCGTGGATCTACCTCGGCGCGGTGATCGTGCTGTTCGCGGCGGAGGTGGCCGTCGTCCGCGCCGACCGGCTGTGGCCGCGGGCGCTGCTCACCATGTTCACCGACAACGTGGAGCTGACCCAGGGCGACCGGCGGAGCTACCGGTCGTACGCGCGGACCGAGCAGCACAAGGGCTTCGAGCAGATCGACGTCCGGTTCCACGAGCGCGGTGCACACGAGCCGGGCGGCGATCGGGCACCATGACCGCGTGGAGGTGCTCCGAGAGGTCTGGACCCGGGCGATCGCGACCCAGCCCCCGCCGTCGGCCGGGATCGTCCTCGGCGCCGCGCTGGCCGCGGTGGTCCTCGTGCTGGTCCCCCGCCTGTGGCCGGTCGCCCGGCACGTCGTCACGATCGCGCACGAGGGCGCCCACGGCCTCGCCGCGCTGCTGAGCGGGCGGCGGCTCGCCGGGATCCGCCTGCACTCGGACACGTCCGGGCTGACCGTCTCGTCCGGGAGGCCCACGGGGATCGGGATGGTGCTCACGTCGTTCGCCGGGTACGTCGGACCGGCGGTGCTGGGCCTCGCGTCCGCGGCGATGCTGTCCGCCGGGCGCGCGGCCGGGCTGCTGTGGGGCCTGCTCGTCCTGCTCGCGCTCCTGCTGGTGCAGATCCGGAACTGGTTCGGGCTGTGGCTGATCCTGGTCAGCGGCGCGGTGGTGTTCGCCGCGTCGTGGTGGCTGCCGCCGCGGGGGCTGTCGGCATTCGCGTACCTCGTCACGTGGTTCCTGCTGCTCGCCGCGCCCCGGCCCGTGCTCGAGCTGCAGACCAAGCGATGGCGCGGACAGGCGCGGGACTCCGACGCGGACCAGCTCGCCCGGCTCACCGGGATCCCCGGGATCCTGTGGGTGGGGGTGTTCCTCGCCGTCACGGTGGGCGTGGCCGTCGTGGGCGGGCGGATGGTCCTCGGGTAGCGCGAACCCGCGTCCCGCCGGAGGCGCCGCGGTCGTACCGTGGGCGGGCCGGGGAGGGAGCCGCCGTGGACAACAGCCTGGTACGCCGTGTCTGGCAGGTCGGCGAGATCGTGCACGACCTCGCGTACTTCGCGCCCGAGACGCGCGCCGCGACCGGTGCCCTCGGAGTCCGCGGCGGGTGGATGACGTACTTCGGCTGCCGCGCGGCTCCGCTCGGCGCGGTCTCGGCGGCCGCGGTCACGGCGGTGTTCTACAACTTCGCGCCCGAGATGGTGCGGCGGTCGGTGCCGGACGTGTGGCGGTACGCCACGCCCGAGCAGCTGCTGCACGCGCGGCTCGCCGCGATGGACGCCGCGCTGCGCCGCGTCCTCGCCGGGCCGGGCGCGGGCCGCAACGGCGGGACGGGCAGCGGCCTCGCCGACGACGAGGCGCTCGCTGCCGCCGCGGAGCTCGCCGGCCGGGCCGCCGCCGCCGCGGACGTCCCGGGACGTCCGCTCGCCGCCGCCAACGCCGCCCTCCCCGTACCGTCGGCGCCGCACCTCGCGCTGTGGCAGGCGCTCACCACGCTCCGGGAGCACCGCGGGGACGGCCACGTCGCGCTGCTGGTGAGCCGGGGGATCGGGCCGGTGGAGGCGCACGTGCTGGCCGCGGCGTCCGGACGTGCGACGGCGGACGGCCTGCGGACGCACCGGCAGTGGGACGACGCGACGTGGGCCGCGGCCGAGCGTGCGCTCGGGGACCGGGGGTGGCTCGCCGCGGACGGGACGCTCACACCGGAGGGCGCCCGCGTGCGCGAGGATCTCGAGGAGGCGACGGACGCCCTCGCGGCGGGACCGTACGCGGCGCTCGGCGCGGAGGGGACCGAGCGGCTGCTGCGGCTGCTGCGGCCGCTGGCGGAGCGAATCGTCGCGGCGGGCGCCGTCCCCGTGCCGAACCCGGTCGGCGTGCCCTGGCCGCCGCCGGAGTAGCCGCCCGGTCACGTTCGGCGGGTCGGGTTCGCCGGACGGCGGCATGATGCCTGGTGTGACCAGTGCACCGGGGCGCCTCTACCGGTCCGGTCTCGCGCTCGTCCGCGAGCGCGGCCGGAAGGCCCTGTGGCGGGCGCTCCGCCTCACCGGCGCGGCCGTCGCCGCCTACGTGGTCGCGGATCGGGTGCTGTCGTCGTACCACCCGCTGGCCGCACCCCCGCTCCTTGCACCGCTGACCGCGCTGCTCATCGTCCAGGTGACGTTCTTCAGCACGCTCACCGACAGCGTGAAGCGCGTGCTGAGCGTGGTGGCCGGGGTCGTGCTCGCCATCGTCTTCTCGATGACGGTGGGGTTCAGCTGGTGGAGCCTCGGTGCGCTCGTCGCCGCCTCCATCGTCGTCGGGCAGCTCCTCCGGCTCGGCGACCACCTCCTCGAGGTACCGATCAGCGCGATGCTCGTGCTCGGGGTCGGCGCGGCCGCCGAGTCGGTCGCGACGTCCCGCATCGTCGAGACCCTGATCGGCGCGGCGGTCGGCGTGGCCGTGAACGTCCTGTGGCCGCCGCCCGTCCAGACACGCTCCGCGGGCGAGGCGATCGACCGGTTCGCCGAGGAGACGGCGGCGTTCCTCGAGCGTGTCGCGGACGAGCTGGTCGCCGGCATGCTCCGGGAGCACGCCGGCCGGTGGCTCGAGGAGTCCCGGCGCCTCGACGGGTACGTGACCCGGCTCGACGCGGCGCTCCGGCGCGCCACCGAGAGCCGGCGCTTCAACCCGCGCGCGGTCGGTACGCCCGACACGGGCCCTGCGCTCCGCGCCGGCCTCGACACCCTCGAGCACTGCCTGGTCGCGCTGCGGGGCCTGCTCCGCACGATCGTCGAGGGAGCCGAGGTGTGGCCCGCCGGCGACGAGGCGAAGAGCCTCGAGGTCCGCGATGCGCTCGCACAGCTGCTGCGGGACCTCGCCCGGGCGTTCCGGGCCTTCGGCGCCGTGCTCCGGGTCGAGGTCGAGGGTGTGGAGGACCTCGCGCACGTCGGGGACGCCGACCTCGCCGCGGCCCTGGAGGACCTGCACCGCGACCGCGCCGCGCTGACGCGGTTGCTGCTCGTCGACCCGGCGGGGGAGACGCACCGGTGGCAGCTCCACGGTGCGCTGCTCGCGAGCGTCGACCGCATGCTCCGTGAGCTCGACGTCGGCGAGCGGACGCGGCTCCGCGAGCGCCTGCGCCAGAAGGCGCGGCGCGACCGCGCGCGGGCCGCACAGGCGGTGGGCCGGATCGCGCAGCAGGTCGCCGAGCGGCCCCGGCGCCGCCGCCGGGCGCAGTGATCCGCGGTACCGCGGGCCTCGCCGCCCCTACTACGCTGGCGGCGACCGGGGTGGCGGGACGGAGGTGCGGCGTGGGCGCAGTGGCTGCCGCCGACCACCGTGGCCCCGCCGTCGCGCTCGGCACCGGTACGGGCCGGATCCTCCGCGGCGCGGTGAGCGGTACCGCGGCCGTGGCGCTGTCCGTCTCCTGGCACGTCGCCGGTGGCGGCGCGGTCCCGGGCGCGGGGCCGGTCCTGCTGGCCGTCGTCGTCGCCGCCGCCGTGTGCACGTGGTGGGCGGACCGGCGCCGGGGCCCTGTCGCGCTGATCCTGCTCACCGCGGGGCTCCAGGTGGCGCTGCACGGCCTCTTCGCGGCGGTGGGCGGCCACGGGGCACATCTCGCCCCGGGTGCCGCCATGATCGGAGCGCACGCGCTCGCCGCCGTGGGCGTCGGCTGGCTGCTGACCCGTGGTGAGGACGCACTCTGGGAGCTCTGCGGCGCTCTGAGCCACGCGTGGGCGCCGCGCCCGCCCAGGCCCGTCGCGGCCCCCGCCCCGCCCGTCCCGGTCCGGTGGTGGCCGGGCGCGGACCTCATCCCGCACCGCGCGCTGTTCGCGCGCGCCCTGCCCCGCCGCGGTCCCCCCGCTCTCCCGGTGGTCTGAGCGTTTCCCCCCCGCCCGGCGTACGGGCGGATCCACCCCGAGAGAGACGGGTGTCCCCATGTCCTTGCCCACCCCTGCCCGCACCGCCGCGGCGGCCCTCGCCGCCGGGCTGGTGCTGGCCGTCCCCGCCGCCGCGTCGGCGCACGTCACCGTGTCCGCGGACAACGCCACGAAGGGCGGCTACGCGAAGCTCGTCTTCCGCGTGCCGACCGAGTCCGACACCGCGAAGACGACGAAGCTCGTCATCGCGCTGCCCACCGACACGCCGATCCCGTCCGTGCGCACCAAGCCCATGCCGGGCTGGACCGTGACGGTCGCGACGAGGAAGCTCGCCGAGCCCGTGAACACCGGCGACGCGACCGTCACCGAGGCGCCCGCCACGGTGACGTACACGGCCGCGCCCGGCGGCGGGATCGGGCCCGGGCAGTTCGACGAGTTCGAGCTCTCCGCCGGACCGCTGCCGGAGAAGGCCGACACGCTGGTCCTGCCCGCGACGCAGTACTACTCCGACGGCACGGTCGTGCGGTGGGACCAGCCCACGAAGCCCGGCGCGGCCGAGCCGGAGCACCCCGCCCCGGCGCTGGCGCTGGCCGCGAACACCGCTGACCACCATCCGGCCGCGGCGGCCCCGGCCGGCGACACCGCGGACGGTGTCGCCCGGGGCCTCGGCGTGGCCGGTCTCGTCGTCGCGGTGATCGCCGCGGCCCTCGGCCTCGTGGCGTTGCTGCGCGGGCGCCGCGGGACGTCGACCGCGGTCTGAGGCTCCACCGGTGTGGCGGCCCGTCCCCCGCGGCGGGCCGCCACACCGGCCGACGAAAGGGCTGACCAGGATGTTCCGCAGACTGCTCGTCGCGGCCGTGCTCGCCGTCTCGGTGGCGGTGCTCGCCGGTGGGCCGCCGGCGTCCGCGCACGACCGGCTGGTGTCGTCCACGCCGGCAGACGGCGCGAACGTGCCCGCGCCGTCCCGCGTCGAGCTGCTGTTCGACGACGTGGTGCTCAACCGGTACGGCGAGCTCGTCGTCACCGGGCCGGACGGGCGCCGGTACGACCGGGGCAACCCCCACATCGTGGACCGCGCGATCGCGGTCGACCTGGTGCCGCTGCCGCAGGTCGGCCGGTACACGGCCGCGTATCGGATCGTCTCCGCGGACGGGCACCCCGTCAGCGGGCAGATCGCGTTCACCGTCACCCGGGCGGTACCCGGGGCCACGGCGCCTCCGGCGTCCAGCCCGGCGGCGGCCCCCGCGACACGGTCCGGTGGCCTCCTGCCGCTCGTGGTCGCCGCGGTCGTCGTGGTCGCGCTGCTGGTCGCGGTCACCGAGGTGGTCCGCCGCCGCCGTCGCGGGCCGGCGGACGGCGAGGCGC
Organism: Mycobacteriales bacterium; assembly: GCA_036402915.1. Classification (GTDB taxonomy): domain Bacteria; phylum Actinomycetota; class Actinomycetes; order Mycobacteriales; family HKI-0501; genus JAVEDU01. The sequence goes on along the minus strand of DASWRY010000082.1, from coordinate 76,541 downwards.
CGTGACCTCCGGACCCGCCCGCAGCGTGGCCGCCCCGGAGGGCCGGGCGGGCTCCGCCTGGCTCGGGTGGCCGCTGGTGGGGACGGGAGCGGTGGCGGCCGGTCTGCTCGCCGTCGTCGCGGCGCTCCTGTACGGCGGCGGCGGCCCGCAGCCGGCGCTGCCGGGTCTGTCGGACCCCGGCGCGGTGACGCCGTGGGCGCTGCCGATCGCGGTGGCGCTCGCCGACGGCGGTGCCGTCGTCACGGCGGGGCTCCTCCTCGCGGCCGTGGTGTTCGTCCGCTCGCCGGGGGAGCACCTGGCCGCCACGGCCCGCTGGTACCTCCGGGCCGGCGGCCTCGCCGCCGCGGCGTGGGCGGCGACCGCCGTGGTGGCGGCCGTGTTCACGGTCTCGGACATCCTCGGGCGGCCCGTCTCCCACCTGACCGGGCCCGGCCTGCTGCTCCAGCTGACGCAGAGCCGCGCGCTGCTGCTCACGGCCGTCCTCGCGCTCGCCGTCACGGTGGCGTCGGTGTGGGTCCAGCGCCGGCGGCCGGCGGCCGTCGTCCTCGTCGTGGCCGTCGTCGCGGTGCTGCCCCCCGCGTTCACCGGCCACGCGGCGGAGGCGGCCGACCACGGGACCGCGGTGAGCAGCCTGGTGTTCCACCTCGCGGGGGTCACGGTGTGGGCGGGCGGGCTGGTCGGGCTGCTGACGTACGCCAGCCGCCGTCCCGGTGCGGGCGGCGGCCACGAGCGGACGGTCTCGCCGACCGCCCGGAGACAGGAGCTGCACGCGGCGGCGCAGCGGTTCAGCGGGATCGCGCTCGTGTGCGTCGGCGTGGTGGCGGTGTCCGGCGTGGTGAACGCCTGGGTCCGGCTGCACTCGGTCGCCGCGGTGCTCGGCTCCCCGTACGGGCGGCTGGTGCTCGCGAAGACGGCGGCGCTCGTGGTGCTGGCCGCGATGGGGTACCGCCACCGCCGGTCCACGCTGGAGCCGATCGCCCGCGGGCGGCGGGGCGCGTTCCTGCGGCTGGCCACCGCCGAGGTGCTCGTCATGGCCGCTACGATCGGTCTCGCCGTGGGGTTGTCGCGTACGCCGATCTGAGATGCGAACCGCACGAACCGCTCATATGGTCACGTTGTGCACGGTCGAGACCGCGCTCGGTGCTGAGCGGAGGAACGCCATGGCAACCGACTACGACGTCCCGCGTCGGGGCGTCGACCTGCTCGACGACGATCTCACGGTCACGGCGGTCGGCGCCCGGACGCGCGGCCCCGACCTCGACGCACCGGATGTCCTCGAGACGCTGGACCTGCCCGGCGCGGACCTCTCCGGTGAGGAACTCGTCGTGGTGGTCCAGCCGATGAGACCCGACGAGTTCCGGTGCGCCCGGTGCTTCCTCGTGCAGAGCAGGCACCTCGTGGCCGAGGAACGGCGCGGGGACCTCGTCTGCCGGGACTGCGCCGCCTGATCCGCCGCCGTGGACCGGCCGCCGTCCGCACGGTAGAACTGGGCGATGGTGGAGATCCACCGGGAGGTCGAGCGCAAGTACGACGTGGACCCGTCGTTCCGGCTGCCCGCGCTGGACGGCCACGGCCACCTCGCGGAACCGGCGACGCTGCGGCTCGAGGCCACGTACTACGACACCGCCGACCACCGGCTCGCCGCGGCGCGGACGACGCTGCGGCGCCGGACCGGGGGGACGGACGCGGGCTGGCACCTCAAGCTCCCGGCGGAGGGCGGCGCGCGCGACGAGATCCGCGAGCCGCCGGACGGGGACGACGTGCCGGCCCCGTTGGCGGCGCTGGCGCGGGCTGCCACCCGGGGCGCCGAACTCCGGCCGGTCGTACGACTGGTGACCGAACGTACGGTCAGCGAGCTGGTGGGGCCCACCGGCGACACGCTCGTCGAGGTCGCCGACGACCGGGTCACCGCCCACGTCCTCGGTCCCGCCGACGAGACCACGTCCTGGCGCGAGGTCGAGGTGGAGCTCGCGGCCGGTCCGCCGGAGCTCCTCGAGGCGGTCGAGCGCTGCCTCCGGAAGGCGGGTGCGGTGCCCGCCGCGTCCGGCTCGAAGCTCGCCCGCGCGCTCGGCGGCCGGGTGGTGCCCCCGCGGCCGCCGGGCCGGAAGTCCTCCGCGGGCGAGGTCCTCGGCGCGTACCTCCGCGAGCAGGTGGACGCGCTCGTCGCCCAGGACCCGCGGGTACGCCTCGACCGGCACGACTCCGTCCACCGGATGCGCGTCGCCACCCGGCGGCTGCGGAGCGTCCTCGCGGCGTACCGTCCGCTGTTCGACCGCACGGTGACCGAGCCGCTGCGCGCCGAGCTGAGGTGGCTCGGCGCCGTGCTCGGAGAGGCACGCGACGCCGAGGTCCTGCACGCCCGGCTCCGGGCGCTGGCGGAGTCGGAGCCGGACGACCTGCTGCTCGGTCCCGTCCTGGCGCGGATCGACGCGGACCTCGGCGGGCGGTACCGCGAGGCGCACGGCGCCGCACTCGAGGCGCTGGACAGCGACCGGTACCTGGCGCTGCTGACGGGGCTCGACGCACTCACCCCGTCCGGACGCCGGAAGCGGATCCTGCGCCGGCTGGACCGGGCGCGGGCCCGCGTCCGGAAGGCGGCCGCCGCGGCCGACGCCGCGCCGCCGGAGGGACGCGACGCGGCGCTCCACGAGGTGCGCAAGGCCGCCAAGCGCGCCCGCTATGCCGCCGAGGCCGCCCGGTCCGCGCGCGGCCGTCCGGCGACGCGGCGCGCGAAGCGCCTCGCGAAGCGGATGAAGGCGCTCCAGGGGCTGCTGGGCGAGCACCACGACACGGTGGCCGCCCGGGAGGTGCTCCGGACGATGGGGGCGCAGGCGTACCTCGCCGGGGAGAACGGGTTCTCGTTCGGGCGCCTGCACGCGCTCGAGGAGCGGCGGGGCGAGGACCTGCTCCGGGAGTACCCGCGGCTGCGCCGGGCGGCCCTGCGCTGACCGCGCTGTGCCGACCGAGCGCCGATCCTGAACCTGCCCGGCCCCCGGCGATCGCGATCAGCCCGCGGAGACGACCGTGTCGCGTCCCGCCGCCTTCGCCCGGTACAGGGCCTCGTCGGCCCGCTGCAACGCCGCCGCCGCGTCCGCGGAACCGGGCGCGAACTCGGCCAGCCCGGCGCTGACCGTGAGGACGCCGTGCTCGGGGCTGCCGCGGTGCGGCACGGCGAGGCCCCGGACCGCGGTGCGCGCCCGGTTCACCGCGGCGAGCGCCTGCTCCGCCGTCTGCTCCGGGAACACGCAGAGGAACTCCTCGCCGCCGTACCGGTAGCACCTGTCGCCCACGCGGGAGTTCGCCGCCAGGACGGCGGCCACGGCCCGCAGCGCCTTGTCCCCGGCCGGGTGCCCGTACAGGTCGTTGTAGGCCTTGAAGTGGTCCACGTCGAGCAGCGCGACGCTGTACCGGCGGCCGTACCGTGCGACGTTGTCCCCCAGCGCGGCGACGTCCTCCGAGAGCTGGAGCCGGTTCGAGAGGCCGGTGAGGGGATCCCGGCGGGCGGTGACCCGCAGCTCCTCGCCCGCCGCCTCGAGCCGCCGGTGCAGCGCGCTGACCCGTTCCGCGGCGATCAGCCGGAGCTGGAGCTCGTCGCGGTCCAGCGGCTTGGACAGGTAGTCGTCCGCGCCGGCCAGCATCCCCTCGCGTGCCTGCGCGGGCTCGTGCAGGCCACTCGCGAGCACGACGTACGTGTACCCGCTGGTGAGCTCCTCGCGGATGAGGCGGCACAGCTCGAGGCCGTCCATGTCGGGCATCACCCGGTCGCTGATCACCACGTCGACCGGCGTCTCCCGGAGCAGTGCCCACGCCTCCCGGCCGTTCGCGGCGAGGATGCAGTCGTGTCCCAGCGAGGTCACCATGGCCTGCACCACGACCCGCGAGACGGCGTCGTCGTCGACGGCGAGGATCCTCATGCCTTCTCCTGCTCTGCCCGGAGGGCCGTGAGCTCGGCCGCCACCCGCTGGTACTCGGAGGCGATCGCGTCGGCGCGGACGGCCGCGGTGTCGCCGGACCGCGCACTCGCCTCCGCGTCGCGGAGGAGGTCCGCGAGCGTCCCCGCGCCGACGATCCGGCTGCTGGACTGGAGGGTGTGCGCGATCCGGGCGACCGTACCGGTGTCCCCGTCGCGCGCGGCGGAGACGAGCTCGGCGACCCAGTCGGCGCCCTGCCCGAGGTAGCTGTCGAGCACGGCGAGCCGCGTCGCGGGCGCCGCGTCGCCGAGCTGCCCGAGCAGGCCGTCGAGCGCGGCCGGGTCCACGGCCGCGGCGGGTGGTACGGGCGCCACCGGGACGCCGCCGAGGCGCGCCAGGACGGCGGCGAGGTCGTCCGCCCGGACGGGCTTCGGCAGGTAGTCGTCCATCCCGGCGGCCGCGCACGCGTCCCGGTCGCTGATCAGGGCGCTGGCCGTGACCGCGACGATGTGCGGCTGACGGTCCGCCGACACCTCGGTGCGGATGCGCCGGGTGGCCTCGATGCCGTCCATCTCGGGCATCTGCACGTCCATCAGCACCACGTCGTACGGCTGCCTCAGCACGGCCTCGAGCGCCTCCCGCCCGGTGCCGACGATGTCGACGCGGTGGCCCAGCCTGCTCAGCATGAGCAGGCCGACCTTCTGGTTCACCACGTTGTCCTCCGCGAGGAGGACCCGGAGAGCCGGGCCGGGGGCGTCGTCCACCGGGGTGGCGTGCCCTCCGCCCGGCTCGCGGTCCGGGTGCAGGGCGCGTGCCACCGCGTCCCGCAGCGCGGACGTCTTCACGGGCTTCGTCAGGTACGCCGCGAAGTCGCCGCGGCAGGCGACGCCACCGAGGCCGGTGAGCAGCACGAGCGGCAGGTCACGGCCGCCCGGCAGCAGTCGCAGTGCGGCGGCGAGCTCGTCGCCGTTCATGGCGGGCATCGTCATGTCGAGGAGCGCGAGGTCGAACCGGCCGTCCCGGACGTGGGCCAGGCCCTCGGCGGGTGTCCCGACGTCGGTGCACGTCATGCCCCAGCTCTCGAGCTGGAGGCGGAGGATGCGCCGGGTGGTCGCGTTGTCGTCGACGAGGAGCACCGAGCGGCCCGGCAGGTCGGCACCGGGACCGGTGTCGGGCGGCATCTCGCCGGTCGTGTCGAGCGCGGCGGTGAACGTGAACGTCGAGCCCCGGCCGACCTCGCTCGTCAGGCTCAGCTCGCCCCCCATCGCCTCGACGAGTGCGCGGCTGATCGCGAGGCCGAGCCCCGTGCCGCCGTACACGCGCGTCGTGGACGCGTCGACCTGACTGAACGAGGTGAACAGCCGGTCCATCCGGTCCGCCGGGATGCCGATCCCGGTGTCGGCGACGGCGACGCGCAGCACACCGCCGTCACCGGGGGACACCGTGACCAGGACGTCGCCTCGCTCGGTGAACTTCACCGCGTTCGAGAGCAGGTTCGTGAGCACCTGGCGCAGGCGTGTGACGTCGCCGAGCACCCGGGCCGGGCAGGCGGGATCCACGTGGTACACGAGCTCCAGGCCCTTGGCCGCTGCGCCGGCGGCGACGAGGTCGAGCGCCGACTCCACGCAGTCCCGCGGCGCGAACGGTGCCCGCTCGAGCTCGAGCTCACCGGCCTCGATCTTCGAGAAGTCGAGGATGTCGTTGATCGTCGCGAGGAGCGCGTCGCCGCTGGTGCGGACGGTCTCCACGAACTCCCGCTGCTGCGGGTCCAGGCCCGTGTCGAGCAGTAGTCCGGTCATGCCGATGACCGCGTTCATCGGGGTACGGATCTCGTGGCTCATCGTCGCGAGGAACGCCGACTTCGCCTCGGTGGCGGCGAGGGCCGCGTCGCGGGCATCCTTCATGGCCTCCGCGGCCCGCTCGCGCTCGGCGGCGAGCTCCCGCTGCTCGGTGACGTCGCGGGCCACGTGGATCATGCCGATCATCGCGTCGGCGCGGTCGCGGATCGCGACGGTGACGATCTCGAGGACGCGGCGCGTGCCGTCCGCCCGGACGAAGTCGATGTCCGCGCGCCGACCGCCGTGCGCGGTGACGTGTGCGGCGACCGCGGCCGCCGCCGCGTGGGCGTGCTCCCGGTCGTGCTGCTCGCCGGGGAGCCGGCCGAGCAGTTCCTCCCGCGCGTACCCGGTCAGCTGCACCGCGGCGGCGTTGCAGTCCAGCACCACGCCGTCCGCGTCCGTGAGGAGCACCGAGTCGCTGATGTGCTCGAAGACGATCGCCTGGCGGCGCAGCTCCTCCTGCGTCCGCATCCGCTCGCCGGCGTCGCGGACCGCGGTGTGGATCTCCTCCAGCGCACCGTCCGGGGTCCGTATCGCCGTGCTCGCCGACTCGGTCCAGATCCACCGGCCGTCCGCGTGCCCGGCCCGCACCGCCAAGATCGAGCGGTCGGCGCCGTCGCGCATCTCCGCCACGGAGGCCGCCAGCCCGGCGTGGTCGTCCGGGTGCACGATCGCGGCCAGCCGCCGGCCCACCAGGTCCGCGGGGTCGATGCCGAGCAGCGCCTCGGAGGCGGGGGAGACGTAGAGGACGGTCCCGTCGGGGCGGTGACGGACGATCACGTCGCTGGAGTTCTGCGCCAGCAGCCGGTAGCGGGCCTCCGACTCGGCGAGGGCCTGGTCGGCCTCGCGGCGCGCGGTCACGTCCTGGCTGGTCGCGGTCACCCGGTACGGCCGACCGTCGCGGCCGAGCTCCCCCTCGACCCGGCCGGCGATGTAGCGCACGTCGCCGTCCGGCCGCACGGCCCGGTGGTCGAAACGCCGGACGCCGCCGTGGGCGGCGACGTCCCGCACGGCCTCCCGGATGGCCTCGCGGTCGTCGGGGTGGATCATCGAGAGCATCAGCTCGGGGGTGACGGAGGTCCCCGCGGCGACTCCCTTGATCCGGTACATCTCCTCGGACCAGGTCAACGTCCGCGTCTCGACCAGCAGCTCCCAGCTGCCGATCCCGGCGAGGCGCTGCGCCTGGAGCAGCATCTCCCGGCTGCGGTGCAGCTCGGCGTCGCGGCCGAGGAGAGCCGCCGCCATGTCGTGCACGTCGGTGGCGAGGCCGGCGAGCTCGACCGGGCCGCCGCCGCGGTTCTCCGCCGCGAGCCCGGCGGCGAGGTGGAGGTCGCCGTCCCGGATGCGGTGTACGGTCGCGGCCAGCTCGCCGATCGGGTCGACGAGGGCACAGATGAGCCGCCGGTGCTGCCGGCGCACGCCGACCAGCACCGCGGCCGCCACCAGCACCGCCAGGCCGCCACCGAGGGCCGACACCGCCCGCTCCTGCCCGGCGAGGCCGTCCGTGCGGTCCTTCAGTGCCTCGACCAGCGCCTGGGCGGCCCCGCGGTAGTCGTCGAACATCGCCTTGCCGCGGAGGTCCACGTCGCCCGGGGCGGCGGCGGAGCGATCGCGGACGATCGGTTCCGCCCAGGTGTCCTGCCACCGGGCGGCCCGCTCGGCGGCGGTGCGGAGCAGCGGCTCGAGCACGGGGTCCCCGTGCACGGCGGTGCGCGCGACGGCGAGGCCGGCCGAGAACGCGGAACGGCCGGCGACGTACGGCTCGAGGAAGACGTCGGCGTCCGCCGCGTCACCGAGGAGGTACCCGCGGACGCCGGTCTCCTGGTCGAGCATGCCGCCGTGCGCCTCACGGACCGCGCGGGTGGCCTGGTCGGTCTGGCGGATCCGGACGTCGTAGTGGCCGATGCGGACACCGAGCAGGCCGCCCATCACGGCGAGGAGCACCACGACGAGGACGGTCACGCCGCGGTACGCCCGCGACACGACCCGCCGCAGGGACTGCTGTTCCATCACACCGACCTCGTCCAGGGGGCACACCGATCACCTCCCTGATCGGCGGTGAGGCGGCGCACCTGAGACCGGGTCAGGCCCCGGGCATGATCGGCCGGGACCGCAGCAGGTCGCCGACCGCCGACGAGTCGAGCGAGCCGAGCAGGTCGGCCGGGTCGGCGTAGGTCTCGACGGCCCCGGCGTCGTGCAGCTCGGACGCGGCGAGCCCGCCGCAGGTCAGCCCGATGCAGGGGATGCCCAGCTGGGTGGACGACTCGACGTCCCACACGGAGTCGCCGACGTAGACCACGCGGTCCGGCGTGAGACCCGACTTGTCGAGGGCGGCGCGGAGGAGGTCGGGCGCGGGCTTGGTCGCGTCCGCGTCGGAGGCGTCCGTCGCGGCGTCCACGACGTCGTCGCAGTCCAGCGCCGCGCGCAGTGACCGGAACTCGCGCTCCGACGCCGAGGAGGCGAGGACCACCTTCAGGCCGCGCTTCGCGCACTCGCGGAGCAGTTCCCGCGCGCCGGGCAGCGGCTGGAGCCGGTCGGTGTAGACGGCGTACAGCGCGGTGTGCGCGGCGCGGATCGTGTCGTCGTCCCCGGTGTCGCGGTCCTCACCGAGGAGGGCGTCGAGGATGTGGTCGGACCCCATCCCGATGCTCCGGTGGATGTGGCGCATCGGCACCACGTGGTCGTTCTCGCGCAGGGCCTCCCACCAGGCCACCGTGTGCAGGTAGGAGGTGTCCACCAGGGTCCCGTCCACGTCGAAGAGGACGCCGTACGTCTCGGTCATGCCGTCCGCCTACCCACGCGCGGCGGCGTCATGCCGGGGGGCGCCCGACTGGGACGCCCCCCGGCACGACACACGGGTCTACTCGTCGCCCGGCGGTGCCGCCGCGGCGTCACCGGGGCCGTCCGGGCCGGCCCCGGCGGGCTGCCCGGACGGTACGTTGCTCTCGATCACCCGCCGTCCCTCGTCACCGGTGGTGACCTGGATCCGACGCGGCTTCGCGCGCTCGGCCACGGGCAGGGTGAGGGTCAGGACGCCGTTCTCGTACGTCGCGCTGATCTGCTCGGGGTCGACGCCCTCGCCCAGGGTCAGCTGCCGGAGGAACGTACCGCTGGGCCGCTCCTGGGCCAGCCACTGCGCGTGCTCCTCGGACCGGGGCGTGCGCTCGGCCCGGATGCTGAGCACGCCGCCGTGCACGTCGACGTTCACCGAGCCGGGGTCGACCCCGGGCAGGTCACACGCCAAGACGTAGTGGTCGCCCGAGCGGAACAGGTCCATCGGCATGACCCGCGGCGCCCGCTGGCTCCCGAGCAGCTGCTCGGCCAGGCGATCGACGTCACGGAAGGGATCGAATCGGAGTACCACCACAACCACCTCCTCGCGTCACCGGGCGGCACGTGCGCCGCCCGCGTGGTGCACACGGGCCCCGGGTCGCGATGTCACGGCCCACGGGACGCGATGACCTCGTTTTAGCACTCTCCGGCCGAGAGTGCCAGACGTCGTCGCGGTGAGGTCGTGGTGACCGTCGGTGGGTCGTGAGATGGTCAGGTGGTGACGGGGGGCTGGGCGAACGCGTTCCCGGCGCTGATCGGGGTGATCGGTGTCGTGGTCGGCGCGCTGCTCACCGCGGTGGGGCAGTACTGGGTGCAGCGCGCCGTCCGCCGGAAGACCACCGAGCGCGCCGCCGTCGCGGCCCTGCAGGACGCGGCGCTCGCCGTCCGGGACGCCGCCCGCCGCGCGGGCGAGGACCCGTTCAACCCGCACCGGCAGCTGATCCTGGACAACTCCCTGGGGCGCTTCGACATGCTGGTCGAGCGCGTCGTGAACCCCTCCGTCCGGGAGCGGGCCACGGCGTGGCGCGTCGTCGCCCTGCGGTACTTCTCCGGGGACGAGGACGTGTCCCGGTGGCAGGAGGAGCAGGTCTGGGGCCGCCTGAACGGCAGTGCCGGCGAGGACCTGCGCGAGAACTACTGACCGCTCAGCGAACCCGGTGCGCCGCGTCGCCGGCGACCGGGTGGCGCGCCCGGTCCCGGGCGTCGCGGGTGCTCACGCGCGTGCCGACGTCGTGGTTGCGGGCGGCCTCGTGGACGTACTGTTCGAACGTCGGTTCCGCGCCGACGACGACCACGCTCGCCGCGTTGCGCTCGACCGTGAGCTCCCGGACCAGCTCGTCCGCGAAGGACGGCGACCCGGACAGCAGGTCCCGCGACAGCACGGTCACCTGCTGGCCGGTGAGGTCCGCGGGCAGCGACGAGAGCAGCACGGCGGCCGCTGGTCTGCTCCCCGCCAGGGGAGGCAGCGTGACGGACTGCGGAGTCACGGATTGCACAGGCACCCTCCGGTCACTGCGGTCCCCCGTCCACCGATTCCGATGCGCAAACGGGTCGCTGCAACCCCCCCAGTACGGACCCATGACTCATCAGTGCACCACACGATCGGGCCGGAGGCGAGGTCCCGTCGGCACTCCGACTCGTCAGGCGCGGTAGGGAACGGAGCCCTGGAGGAGGGTGCCGGGGAACGGTTCGGTGGGTACCGAGGTCCACCGCGACGTCCGGCTCACCGTTCGGACGGCCCGCCCGGAGATCATCCGCACCCGGCCGTGCCGGGCGGTGACCAGGCGGCACGTCTCGACGAGCCCGTTGCCGTGACCGGCCGTCCCGAAGCGCGACAGCCCCCGGTCCAGCGCCATCTCGAGCGCCTCGGCGTCGTCCCGCGCCCCGCGCGCGGCGAGGCTGCGGCGCATCCCGATGCCGCTGTCGGCGACGGCGAAGGACATCATCCCCTGGCGCCGCGTCGCCTGGGCTGCCGCCCAGCCGCCCGGCACCTCGGCGTGCTCGGGGACGTTCTGGCCCACCTCGCACAGCGACGTGTACAGCGCGGCCGCGCTCGCCGGGCTCTCCCGGACGACCCGGTGGTACACCATCGCGGCCAGCTCGTCGGAGCGCACGGTGCTCTCGAAGTAGGTGAGTTCCAGCAGCTGGCCGGCGAGGTCGCGCTCGTGGACGTACGGCAGGTCGTGCTCCACGCCGAGCTCGGTGAGCGCCCAGCCGAGACGCATCCGGGCCAGGTAGTGGGCGGTGTCCGGGTCGTCCGGTGCCAGCAGCTCGACCAGGTCACCGCGGCGGCGGTGGTACTCGGCCCGCGCGGCGATCTCGACCAGGCCGAGCGGCTCCACCGAGAGCGCCGTGCGGAGGTCGATGCGGCGCGTCCCGGCCGCCGAGCCCCCCTCGGAGAGGATCAGCGGATCACCCCCTCAAGCCGTACGGTCAGTCCCCGATCATGCGCGTCGAGTCATGTCCGGTCTAGACAACGGGTACGACGATTTCGGTGACGGCGAGGCGCGCCCCGGTGGGGTTTCCGCAGGCCGTCCCGGTTTGCGTGGTCAGTCCACCACGGTGATCCCCGCGGGCAGCCCGGTCAGCGACACCCGGCCGCCGGCGTCCACCTCGAGCACCGTCTCGGCCCCGCCGATCCGGAGCCGTTCGAGCCGCAGCGGCAACCAGCGGGACGGCACCGACGGTGCCACCCGGACGCGCCCGGCCGGCACGTCGGGATCGAGGCGCAGCAGGCTCCGCAGCAGGAACAGGGGCGCGACGGCCGCCCACGCCTGTGGCGAGCACGACGACGGGTAGCTCACCGGTACCGGCACGTCGTCCCTCCCGAGCCCCGCGAACAGCTCCGGCAGCCGGTTGCGGTGGTACTGCGCCGCGTCGAGCAGTCCCTCGGCGAGGCGGCGGGCCGGCTCGGCGAGCCCGTACCGGGCGAGCCCCGCGACGGCGATCGCGGTGTCGTGGGGCCACACCGACCCGTTGTGGTAGCTGACCGGGTTGTACGCGCCCATCGTGCCGGCGAGCGTCCGGACGCCCCAGCCGGAGAACAACGGCGAGGCGACGAGGTGGTCCGCCACCTGCCGGGCGTGCTCCTCGCTCGCGATGCCGCCCCACAGGGCGTGCCCCATGTTGGAGGCCAGCGCGTCCACCGGGCGCCGCTCCCCGTCGAGCGCGAGGGCGTACGCGCCCCGGCCGGGCAGCCAGAACCGCCGCTCGAACGCGCGCCGCAGGACCGCGGCCCGCGCGCGGTGCCGCCCGGCGACGGCACCGTCGCACGCCAGCTCCGCGCGGGCGAGGTGGGCGGCGTACCGGTACGCCTGGACCTCGCAGAGCGCGATCGGGGGCACCGGGGCGTGGCCGTCGGCGAAGAGCACTCCGTCGTCCGAGTCCTTCCACCCCTGGTTCCGCAGCCGGGGGTCCGACGGCGAGTACGTGTACGACACGAACCCCTCCGCGTCCCCGACGCGCTCCATCCAGTCGAGGCACGCGTCCGCCGCCGGGAGCAGCGCCCGGACGCGGTCCGGGTCGACGCCCCACCGGTGCACCTCCCCGAGCAGCATGACGAACAGCGCGGGCGCGTCCACCGTGCCGTAGTACAGGTCCGCCGCCGCGAACCGCCGGCTCGGCGACCGCGCCGACCGGACCTCGTGCACGATCCGGCCGGGTTGCTCGCCGGTCGCCGGGTCGTCGCGCCGCCCCTGCAGCCGCGCGAGCGTCTCGAGCACCCCCAGGGCGAGGTCCGGGTACACCGGGAGGGCGCTCCACGCGGTCAGCAGCGCGTCCCGGCCGAACAGGGCCATGTACCAGGGCGCGCCCGCGGCGACGACCGGGACGTCGGGGAACTCCGGGTCCGTCATGATCAGCGCGCCGAGGTCCTCGAGGGACTGCTCGAGGACCTCCGCGAGGTTCTCGTCGCCGGTCCGGACCCGGGTGATCCGCGTACGCCACAGGGCGCGCCGCAGGGCTGTGGCCGACCGCTCGACGGGCTGGTCGGCGGGGTGGCTGAGCGGGACCGGCACCCCGTCGATCACGGCCGAGACGGTCAGGGTCGTACGCCAGGTCCCGCGAGGCGGCACGGTGACGTCCCAGCACAGCCGGTCCTGGTACGCCTCGGAGGGCGGGTCGGAGGTGATCACGACCTCGCGGAGGTCGCCGCCCCGGGCGAAGCCGAACCGGAGCGCCCCGTCGCCCCAGCTCTGCGTCAGCCGGCCCGGCGTCGGCGCGGTGGGGCCGCCGCGGCTGCCCTTCACCACGAACAGGTCCGCGAAGTCGGCCGCCGCCTCCACCTCCACCCGTGCGGTGATCGTGGCCGCGCCGTGGTTGCGCAGCTCGACGTCCTCGCGCATGCCCTGTCCGACCCACCGGCGCCGCACGACCAGCAGGTCCTCGGGCGCACGCCGGGAATGCCCGGTCTCCCGCAGCACGAACGTCGCGTGGTACGGCAGCTCCGTCGCCACCGACAGCGGCTCGAGCGGGCGGCCGTCGATCCGCAGCGCGAGCCGGGACGCGAGCCGGGCGTCCAGGTAGAACAGGCCCTGCGGGTCGCGGTCGACGTCCCCGGTCCGGCCGGACATGCAGAACGTGGAGCCCTCCAGCGTGGTCACCAGGCCACCCTGGTCCAGCGTCGGGCTGGTCTCACCGTGGGGAGGGCTCACCGGCACGGGGTCCTCCGTGGGCACGTCGGCGACGGGGCGGCCGGTCGTCCTTGCCCGACAGTCGTGACGTCGAGGGTACGTCCGCGGTGCGAGGGGCCGGCCCGGTTCAGGAGGGCGTACCGCGGAGCCGGCGCCCGAGCCGGCGGAGGTGCTCGATCGCCGAGCCCAGCTCCCACGCCTCCGCCGGGAAGGCCGCCGGCGCGACGTCCAGCAGCCGGGACGCCGCGTCCGCGAGGTCGGCGCCGGGATGATCGCGGGAGTCCTGGAGATCCCGCAGCTCCAGCCAGATCCGGTGCTCGAGCGCGTCGTCCTCGGCGGACCACTGGGGGCGTCGGCCGCGCCAGCGGCGTGCCGCGGCCAGGACGCCGTCCACGGCGTCGGGGAGACGGGCATCGGGTGCGGGCTCGGACATGACCCCAACCCTTCATCGGCCGGTCGCGGCACCGATGGTCCGACCGTACGACCGGCCGTCGAGACCGGTCAACGTGGGCGTTACCGTGGGCGGCGTGGCGGAGCTCCTGCTGGTCGAGGACGACCCGACGATCGGCGAGGCGCTGCGCCGCGGCCTCGCCGCCGAGGGCCACGCCGTCCGGTGGGCGCAGACCGCAGCCGACGCGATCGGTGCGGCGCTCGCCGAGCCCTACGCGCTCGCGCTCGTCGACCTCGGCCTCCCGGACCTGGACGGGGTGGAGCTCACCCGGCGGCTGCGGGCGCTGCGGCCCGGGTGCGTGATCGTGATCCTCACGGCCCGCCGCGAGGAGGTCGACGTGGTCGTCGGCCTGGAGGCGGGCGCGGACGACTACCTGACGAAGCCGTTCCGGCTGGCGGAGCTGCTCGCCCGGGTGCGGGCCCACCTCCGCCGCGGCCCGGCCCCCGCCTCCCTCACCGCCGTGGGCGCGCTGCACGTCGACGTCGGGGCGCGGCGGTGCCGCCTCGGTGACGTCGAGGTCCCGCTCCGGGCCAAGGAGTTCGACCTCGTGGCCCGGCTGGCCGCCTCCGCGGGAGAGGCGGTCAGCCGGCACACCCTGATGAGCGAGGTGTGGGACGAACACTGGTTCGGTTCCACGAAGACGCTCGACGTCCACGTGGCGGCACTCCGGCGCAGGTTCGCGCAGGCGGCGGCCGACGCCGGGGTGGCGGAACCCGTGATCACGACGCTGCGTGGCCACGGGTACCGCCTGGAGGTCTGACCGAGACGGGTCGGACGGGGACCCCACCCCGGCCCCGACTCAGCTCTCGCGGAGCACCGCGATCGCCGGCCGGTGTGCCGCGCGCACGACCGCCGCGACGACACCCGCGATCGCGGCCACGGTCACCGCCACGACCGCCGCGAGGTACGCCCACGGCACCGCGAGGTGCGCAGGAGGCGGGTCGAAGACCCCGGTGAGGATCTTCACCAGCATCGTCGACAGCGCCCAGCTGCTCACCGCCCCGAGGACCAGGCCGAGCCCGACGGTCACCACGGCCTCCCCGACCACGAAACCCCCGAGCTGACGCCGGTTCGCCCCGAGCGCCGCGGCGAGGGCGAACATCCGCCGCCGCTCGGTCAGCCCCAGGGCCAGCACGAGGCCGCCGGACGCCGCCGCCAGCAGCAGTGCGAACCCGAGCTCGATCCGGGTCAGCCCGGCGAGGTCCACCGACGTCAGGCTGGAGCCCACCGCGGCGCGCGTGGTCACCAGGTCGGTGACCGTGGCGGACGTGCCCACCGTCTGCCGGATCCGGTCCGCCACCGCGGCGACGTTCGTGCCGCCGGTGTCGACGAGGAACGCGCCGACGGAGTCGTCGTGCGTCGCCCGGGCGACGTAGTCGGAGTTCGCGATGAAGAAGCTGTCCTTCGGCGCGGTCGGGAACTCCTTCGCGATCCCCGCGTAGTGGAACGGCACGGTCGTCGTGCCGATCCGGAGCCGCAGCAGGTCGCCGGGCCTGAGCTGGAAGTCCTTCACGGTCTCCGCGGACACCAGGATCGCGTCGGGCCGCCGGGCGAGCACGTCCATGAGCTGCGCCGCGGTACCGCCCTGGAAGTACGCGTCCTGCAGGGACGTCGCCCCGGCCACGGTCTGCGGCCGCACGCCGTACAGGTCCTGCAGGTCCGAGCCGACGTACGCGAACCGGTGCTGGAGCGGCTCGACGCGGCGCACGCCGGGCACCGAGGCGAGCGCGGCGCCGGCCGCCGGGCCGGCGTGCGTGCCGGGCGCCTCCGTGACGGTCACGTCCGCCCCGTTGGTGAGGCGCGCGTCCGCCTCCGCCTGCTGCTGGTACGTGGAGTTGAACGTCGCCGTGGAGGCCGCGAACGACACCGCGAGGGCGAGCAGCACCACCGCGCGGGCGACGAGCCGACGTTGACGTGACAGCGTGGCGGCGACCGTGCCGGACAGCGGGCCGGCCACCGGGCGCAGGGCCGCGGCGACGACCGGTCGCCCGCGGTCCAGCAGCAGATCGGTGAGCCGCCACGTGAGCAGGCCGGCGCCGAGCCACAGGCACGCCGGCCCGAGGAACGCCCAGTAGTTCACCGAGATCGTCGGCACGCCCTCCGGTGCGAGCACGAGCGTGTACTGGCTCCGGCTGCTCGCCCAGAACACCCCGAGCGCGACGGCGACCAGGACCACGTCCAGCCCGTACCGGGCCCACCGCGGGGCGCCGTGCCGGCGGACCGACGTCCGGGTGCCCACGATCGTGGCCTCGCGGAGGTCCCGCCGGACGGGCAGCAGCACGGTCCCGGCGGCGACGAGGAGCCCGGCGACGAACGCCGCCCCGAGCCACCACGCCGTCGCGGCGCCGGTACCGCCCAACCGCAGCGACCCGAACGCCAGCCGCCCGATCAGCGCGGCCGCACCCAGCCCGACGACGCCGCCGACGATTCCCACGATCGCCGCCTCGACGGCGGCGAGGCGCAGGACGAGCCGGTCGGTGCCGCCGCGGGTCCGCATCAGCGCCTGCTCCCGGCGGCGGCGGGTCAGCCCCGCGCCGGTCACGGCCGCGGTGAGCAGGCCGGCGAGGACGGCCCCCGGCAGCCCGAGGAACAGGAACAGCACCTGCGCGTACAGCGCGTCGCCACGGGCCGCGTCGAGGGCGGCGCCGAGGTTGTCACCGACGACCCCGGTACCGGTGAGCGTGGCCTCGAGGTTGTGCGCGGCGCCGGTCACCGCGGTGTACGCGGCGGCCGGGTCGGCGGGCAGCGCGTGCGACCGGGCGACGTGGACCTGGGTCGTCACGAGGTCCGGGCGCGCGGCGGCGAGAGGGTCGAACAGCCGGTGGAACTCCGCCGCGGGGAGCAGCAGCACGTTGTCCGGCGGGGCCACCGGCTGGGACTGCGGCGGAGCGCCGACCTTCTGGAAGAGCGAGTCGGCCTGCGGGAGGTCGACCACGCCCGCGACGGTCTCGGTCACCGGCGGCAGCCCGGGCCGCTGGACCACGACGCGGCTGCCCGGCGCGGCGTGGAGGTTCGCGGCGGTCTGCTGCGCGAGCAGGATCCCGCTGCCGGCGCCCGAGAGCGTGCGCAGCTCACCCGGGAACGCCGCCCGGTACGAGTCCGGAAGGCCCAGCACGACGCCGTTGCCGGTCGTCTGCGTGCTCCCGCCCGCGGTGGCGGACAGCGAGGGGACATGGGCGACGCCCACCGGCAGCGCGCGCAGCACGCCGGGTGCCGCGGCGGTCGTCGCGAGGACGGCCTGCGGGTCCGCGCCGGGCTGGACCTCCACCTGCCAGTCCACCGCGATCGTCCGCGTCGCGCGGGACGTCATCGTCGCCTTGGAGGCGGCGAGGAAGCTGCCCAGCAGCGCGAGCAGCGCCACGGCGATCGCGACCCCGAGGGCCGCCCCGCCGAGGCGTCCCGACCGCCGGCGGACGAGTCCGCCGAGCCAGGTGGTGATCACCGTGCACCGACCTTTCCGCCGGCGGTCAGCCGGCCGTCCGCCATCGTCCACCGCTCGGCGAGCAGGTCCGCGACGGCGGGATCGTGGGTGGAGACGACGACGGCCGCGCCGAGGCGGTCCGCCGTGTGGAACATGACGTCCAGGACGTGGGCGCCGGTCTCGTGGTCGAGCTGTCCGGTCGGCTCGTCGGCGAGGATCAGCCGCGGACGGCCCGCGAGCATCCTGGCCACCGCGACGCGCTGCGCCTGGCCGCCGGAGAGCTCCTCCGGCAGCGCGGGCGCGAGGTCGGCGAGGTCGAGCTCGTCCAGCGCCGCGTGCGCGCGGGCGCGCGCCTCGGCGCGGCCGGTGCCCGCCAGCAGCAGCGGGAGCTCCACGTTCTCCACGACGTCGAGGGGCAGCAGCAGGCTGGGCGCCTGGAACACGACCCCGACGAGCCATGGCTCGCGGGTCACGTCACCACCGAGCGCGGGCCACGAGCGGGTACCCGCTGTCGGCTGCTCGAGCCCCGCCATGAGGTGCAGCATCGTGGACTTGCCGGATCCCGACGGCCCGACCAGCGCGATGCGTGCCGCGGGCGGTACCTGGCACGTGGCACCGTGGACGGCGACGACCGTGCCCCGCCCGGACCCGTACGTCCGGGACAGGTCCTCACACCGGAAGACGCTCACGACTCCACCTGCCCGTCCCGCAGCCGGACCACGCGGTCCGCGCGCCGGATGACCGCGCCGCTGTGGCTGGCCACGAGGACGGCGAGCCCGGCCTCCGCGCGAGCCCCGAGCAGCGCCAGCAGGCGGCGCTCGCTCTCCTCGTCGAGTTCGCCGGTGGGCTCGTCCGCGACGAGCACCGGCGGATCGTTGGCGAGGGCGACGGCGAGGCCCGCGCGAGCGGTCTCACCGCCGGACAGCTCCGCGGGGTACGCGTCCGCCCGGGCCTCGATACCCAGCGAGGTGAGGACCTCGAGCGGCGCCGGACCCCGGCGCGGCCGGAGCAGGCCCTGCGCGAACGCCACGTTCTGCGTCACCGTGAGGTGGTCGAGCAGGTTGCCGTACTGGTACAGCACGCCGATGTGCCGGGCGCGCAGCGCGGCGCGCTCCGACTCGGGCCGGTGCGAGAGCCGGTGGCCCGTGACGTGGACCGCGCCGCCGTCGGGCTCGTCCAGCCCGGCCAGGCAGTTCAGCAGCGTGGACTTGCCGGACCCGGACGGGCCGGCCACCACGACGAGCTCCCCGGGACGTACCTCGAGGGACACCCCGCGGAGGGCGAGCACCTCCTCCTCCCCGGCCCGGAAGAACCGGTACAGCTGCCGTGCCGCGAGGGCCGTGCCGGTCGCGGTCAGCGTGGCGGCGCTCATGCGGTCCACCGGAACGAGTCGGTGACGATCCGCCACGGGTCCACGTTGTCCGCGCCGTGCGGGCCGGCGAGGGTCAGCGTCACGAGCTTGCCGTTGCGCCAGAACTCGTACTTCTCCACGTCGTCGTTCACGACCTTGCCGGTCACCGGGTCCGCGGCGGCGTCGGCGCGGTAGCGCGCGACCACGGCCGCACCGGCCTTCCGCTGCACGGTGTCGACGGGGCCGGGCGCGAAGTGCCCGGCGGTGCGGCCGTACGCCGCCGTCTCGGCGCGGACACTCGCCGGCGTCGGGGCCGTCGCCGCCCCGGCGACGTCGACGCGGATGCTGTTCAGCTTGTCGGTGAACGTGGCCGTCGACGGGCCGGTGGTCCGGGCCCACCCCTCCGGGACCTTCACGCTGTACCCGCTGCCGGGCGGCGAGTACGCGACGTACTGCTGGTTGTCGGGGATGTCGCCCTGCGCGTTCACCTCGGGGAGGTTCGGGTTCGCGGGGGACGAGCTGGTCCACGGGATGGCCGCCGTCGCGCTCCCGGACGCGGCCGGGGCCGCGGGGGACGAGGTGTGGCCGGTGCACGCCGCCGGGGCGAGCATCAGGGCGGCGGCACCGAGCAGGGCGGTGACGGGTCGTGCGTTCACGGGGAGCCTCCTTCGGGGTTCGTACCCGACGCTAGGGACGGACCCCTGAGCCGCCGCACTGCGGACGGTGAGCGGACGGCAAAATCTCCGGCATGCGGAGACGAGTCCTACAGGTGGCGGTCGCGGCGGCGCTCATCGCGGTGGTGGTGTTCGGCCTGCCGCTCGCGGTGGCGATGCGCCGGGTGTACGTGGACGAGGAACGGCGGGAGCTGACGCGCCTCGCCCAGCAGGGCGCCGCCGAGGTCGTGTCCGGGTCGACCCAGCTGCCCGGCGCCGGCTCGGACACCGCGATCGGCCTGTACACGCCGGACGGGCGGCGCACCGTGGGCACGGGCCCGGCGCGGGCCGACGAGGCGACCGGCCGGGCCCTGCGGGGCTCGCTGTCGGAGCGGGCGCCCCGCGGGCAGCTGGTCGTGGCGGTGCCGGTGCTCGACGGCGACCGGGTGGTGGGCGCCGTCCGGGCCGGGGTCCCGGCGGGTGCGGCGCTGGACCGGACGACCTGGACCTGGGTCGGAATGGCCGGGCTCGGCGTCCTCGCGGTCACCGCGGGAGCGCTGGTGGCGCGGTGGCAGGCGGTCCGGCTCGCGCGTCCGCTCGAGGACCTCGCCACGGCGGCGCGGACGCTCGGCGGCGGTGACCTCACCGTCCGGGCCCCGCGGTCCGGCGTACCCGAGATCGACGACGCCGCGGAGGCGCTCGACGACACCGCCGGACGGCTGGACCGGATGCTGGCGCGCGAGCGGGCGTTCTCGGCGCACGCGTCCCACCAGCTCCGGACGCCGCTCACCGGGCTGCGGCTGCTGCTCGAGTCGGCCCAGCAGGACGACGTGACGGCCCGGGCGCTCGAGGCGGCCGACCGGCTCGAGCGCACGATCGACGACCTGCTCGCGCTCGCCCGGACACCGGTGTCCGGCTCCGTGCGGCCGCTGGACGTCGACGCGCTGCTCGGCGACGTCCGCGAGTCGCGGGTCGCGCAGCTCGGATCCGAGGGGCGGGCCCTGCGGACGGTCCGGGAGGACGCCCTGCCGCCGGTGGCCGTCTCCACCGGCGCGGTACGACAGGTCCTCGCGGTGCTGCTCGACAACGCCACCGTGCACGGCCGCGGCACGGTCACCGTGCGGGTGCGCGACGCCGGGGGAGCGCTCGCCGTCGACGTGGAGGACGAGGGGGAGGGGCCGGCGGCGGGTGACGACCCGTTCCGCGCCCGGGGTGCGGGGGCGGGGCACGGGCTGGGCCTCCCGCTGGCGCGCGCCCTCGCGGAGGCGGAGGGCGGCCGCCTGGTGCTCGGCCACCCGGGCCCGAAGCCGCGGTTCACGCTCGTCCTCCCGGCGGTCCGGGGCGAATCGGACGTACCGCCCGGTGGACGCGGACAGCGCTGATCTCTACCCTGACCCGCTGGAGTCGATCCCTCCCCGCGCGGGGGCCGGTCGGCCCGGTTCTCGGGAGCGCGCGGCGCGTGATCGTGATCGGATAACCGGTGTACCGCCCGGCCGCATCATCCGACGGCGAGGAGGACGAGATGCAGGATCTGAAGCAGATCGAGCAGGAGATCGTGGTCACCCGGAACCGGCTCGACGACGACCTCGACGCGCTCGCCGCGAAGGTGGACCCGCGCCG
The DNA here is from genome assembly GCA_036402915.1 of Mycobacteriales bacterium. GTDB lineage: Bacteria > Actinomycetota > Actinomycetes > Mycobacteriales > HKI-0501 > JAVEDU01. The sequence continues at coordinate 55,833 of DASWRY010000082.1, read as the reverse complement.
GGTCGCCCGGCGCGCGAAGGTCGGCGCGCTGGACAAGGTCAACGAGCTGAGCGGCCGGGTCCCCGGCGGCGACGCGACGATCCTCGCCGGTGTGCTGGGCCTCGCCGCCCTGGCGCTGATCCTGCCCCGCCGCCGCCGCCGCTGAGCGCGGCGGCGCGCGCTCAGGTGCCGGACCCGTCCGGCTCGCGCGCCCGCCGGCGCGGCCCGTACGCCTCCCGAGCACGTGCCCGACCACCCGTGGGGTCGAGCACGTGGGCCCGGACGTCCGGCGTCAGCGCATGAGGTACTCGTGGACCAGCCGGACCGCCATCGAGCCCTCGCCCACCGCCGAGGCCATCCGCTTGATCGACCCGCTGCGGACGTCCCCCGCGGCGAACACCCCGGGACGGCTGGTCTCCAGGAAGTACGGCTCCCGCCCGAGGAGGTCCCACTCGGCCGCGCGCCCGTTCCGCGCCGCCTCCGGGCCGGTGACCACGAAGCCGTGCTCGTCGAGCGCCACCCCGGCCCCGAGCCAGCGTGCGTGCGGCGCCGCGCCGATGAACACGAACAGTGACCGCGCGGCGATCGTGTCCCGCTCCCCGGCCCGGGTGTCCTCCACGACCAGCCGCTCGAGCACGCGGTCGCCCTGGAGCTCGCGGACCTCGGTGTCCAGCCGGGCCTCGATCCTCGGGTTCCGGCGGATGCGGTCGGCGAGGTACTGCGACATGTTCGCGGTCAGCTCGCCCTCACGGATCAGCAGGTACACGCGGGCGACGTGGTCGGCGAGGAAGATCGCGGCCTGCGCGGCGGAGTTGCCCCCGCCCACGACGGCCACCGGGTCGGGCGCGCACTGGCGGGCCTCGATGTCGGTGGCCGCGTAGTACACGCTGGCCCGCTCGAGGCGGTCCATCCCGGGCACGTCGAGGCGGCGGTACCGCGCGCCGGTCACCACGAGCACGGTGCGGCCGCGCAGCGAGCGCCCGTCGGCGAGCCGGACGACGTGGTAGCCCTCCTCCTCGTCCAGCCCCACGGCCTCCCCGGGGATGCTGATGTGGGCACCGAACTTCTCCGCCTGCACGACGGCCCGCTCGGCGAGCTCCGCGCCGGAGATGCCGGCCGGGAAGCCGAGGTAGTTCTCGATCCGCGACGACGTGGCCGCCTGCCCGCCGACGGCCGTGCCGTCGACGGCCACCGTGCTGAGCCCCTCCGAGGCGCCGTACACCGCGGCGGCGAGCCCGGCGGGACCGGCACCCACGACGAGCAGGTCCGCGTCGAGGTCGAGCTGGGCGGGGACGCGCAGGCCGACCGCGGAGGCCAGCTGGGCGTTGTCGGGGTTCCGCAGCACCCGGGTCCCGCTCCACACCACGACCGGCGTGTCCTCCGGATCGATGTCCAGCTCGGCGAGCAGCGCCCCGGCCTCGGGGTCGCTCTCGAGGTCGAGCCAGCGGTGGGGGAGGCGGTTGCGGGCCGCGAAGTCGCGCAGGCGGCGCGTGTCCGGCGAGAAGCGCGACCCCACGATGCGCATCCCGGCCCCGAGCGAGATCAGGATCTCGCGGCGCGCGACGTACGCCCGCATGATCAGCTCGCCGAGGCGCGCGTCGTGGACCGACACCTCCTGCAGGCGCTCCGGCGGGATCGCGAGGACCTCCCCGGGCTCCCGGACCACCGAGGTGACGAACGCCGGCTGGCCGAGCACCAGCGCCAGCTCGCCGAGGAACCGCCCCGGCCCGTGGACGCCGAGCGTGCGCTCGCGCCCGGTGCCGTACCCGTCGAGCACGGCCACCGTGCCGCCGCTGACGACGTAGAACGCGGATGGCCGCTCCCCCTCCCGGATCAGCACCTCGCCCGCGGTGGTCGGGCGCCGCTCCCCGTGGCGCGCGAGCTCCGCCAGCTGTGCGTCCGTCAGCCGCGGGTACACGCCGTCCGGGTCGGGGGTCTCGGTCATCAGACGTACGCCTCGTCGAAGTAGCACCACCGCCAGTCCTCGCCCGGTTCGTACGACCGCACGATGGGGTGCTCGGCGGCGAACGCGTGGACACGGCCGTGTTTCATCGGCGACGAGTCGCAGCAGCCGACGTGGCCACACGTCAGGCAGAGCCGGAGGTGCACCCACGGCGTGCCCAGCCGTAGGCACTCCGCACAGCCGTCCGGTGGGCTCGGGACGACGGGACGCACCATCGACAGGTGCGGGTCGGACAGCACGGCCATCGGATACTCCCTCTACAGGTGGTCCTCGACCCAGCTCCGCAGCGCGGCGGCCGGCGCGGCGCCCGCCTGCCGGGCGACCACCTCGCCACCCGAGACCAGCAGCAGCGTCGGCACGGCCTGGACCGCGAACCGCCGGGAGATCCGCGGTGCCGCGTCGACGTCGACCTTCACGAGCTTGATGCGGCCGGCGAGCTCCCTGGCCACCTTCTCGAGGGCGGGGCTCACCATCCGGCACGGCCCGCACCAGGTCGCCCACAGGTCGACCAGCACGGGCAGCTTCGCCTGCTCCACCACCTCGGCGAACGTGTCGTCGTCCGCCTCGGCGACCCACGGCAGCGGGTTCTTGCAGTTGCCGCACCGCGGCACCCCGGACGCCGCCGCGGGGACGCGGTTGCGGGTCCCGCAGTGCTCGCACGTGACGACCGCGGCGGCCGTCGTCGTGGCGGCCATGTCACACCGCCTGCGCACGCTCGGCGGCCATGTCACACCGCCTGCGCCACGGCGGGCTCGGGGTTGCTGATGCCCACGATGACCTCGCCGTCGCGGGCGTCCACCCGCACGGTCGCGCCGTCCTGCACGTCCCCGCCGAGCAGGGCGCGGCCGAGCCGCGTCTCCACCTCGCGGGAGATGAACCGGCGCAGCGGGCGGGCGCCGTACACGGGGTCGAAGCCCTGCTCGGCGATGAACTGCTTCGCGTCCTCGGTGATGTCCACGTTGATCCTCCGGTCGCCGAGCCGGGCGCGGAGATCGTTGAACATGAGGTCGACGATCTTCTCGATCTCCGGCAGCGTGAGCGGCTTGAAGAGGATGATCTCGTCGATCCGGTTCAGGAACTCCGGCCGGAAGTGGGACCGCAGCTCACCCATCACCAGCTCGCGTGCGTCCGGCGCGATCTCGCCGTCCGGCTGGAGCCCGTCGAGCAGGTACGGGGAGCCGATGTTCGACGTCATGATCACCACGGTGTTGCGGAAGTCCACCGTGCGTCCCTGGGCGTCGGTGAGCCGCCCGTCGTCGAGCACCTGGAGCAGGGTGTTGAAGACGTCCGAGTGGGCCTTCTCGACCTCGTCGAACAGCACGACGGAGTACGGCTTGCGGCGGACCGCCTCGGTGAGCTGGCCGCCCTCCTCATACCCGACGTAGCCGGGGGGTGCGCCGACGAGCCGGGAGACGGTGTGCCGCTCCTGGTACTCGCTCATGTCGATGCGGATCATGTTCTCGTCGGTGTCGAACAGCGACTCCGCGAGCGCCTTCGCCAGCTCCGTCTTCCCGACGCCCGTCGGGCCGAGGAAGACGAACGAGCCGATCGGCCGCCGCGGGTCCTTGATGCCCGACCGGGCCCGGATGATCGCGTCGGCCACGAGCTGCACGGGCTCGTCCTGACCGATCACCCGCTCGTGCAGGATCTTGTCCAGCCGCAGGAGCTTCTCGCGCTCGCCCTCGGTGAGCCGGCTGACCGGGATTCCGGTCCAGCGGGACACGATCGACGCGACCTCGGCCTCGGTGACGACCTCCCGCAGCAACCGGTGGTCGCCCTGCCGGCTGGCCAGCCGCTCCTCCTCGGCGTGCAGCCGGCGCTCCAGCTCCGGCAGCTGCCCGTGCCGCAGCTCGGCCGCCCGGTTGAGGTCGTAGTTCCGCTCGGCCTGCTCGGCCTCGGTCTTGAGCTGCTCGATGTGCTGCCGCAGGTCCTGGACCGCCTTGAGGGCCTGCCGCTCGGCCTCCCACTGGGCGCGCATGGCGTCCGCCTCGGCACGCAGGTCGGCGAGCTCCTTCCGGAGTTCGGTGAGCCGCTGCCGGCTGACCGGGTCCTCCTCCTTCGACAGCGCCGTGTCCTCGATCTCGAGGCGCCGGACCCGGCGGGTCAGCTCGTCCAGCTCCGCGGGCATCGAGTCGATCTCGGTGCGCAGCATCGCGCACGCCTCGTCCACGAGGTCGATCGCCTTGTCCGGCAGGAACCGGTCGGCGATGTACCGGTGGCTCAGCACGACGGCGGCGACGAGCGCGCCGTCCTGGATCTTCACGCCGTGGAACACCTCGAGCCGCTCCCGGAGCCCGCGGAGGATCGAGATGGCGTCCTCCTCGGAGGGCTCGTCCACCAGCACCGGCTGGAACCGGCGCTCGAGGGCCGCGTCCTTCTCGATGTGCTTGCGGTACTCGTCCAGGGTCGTCGCGCCGATCATGTGCAGCTCGCCGCGGGCCAGCAGTGGCTTGAGCATGTTGCCGGCGTCCATCGCGCCCTCGCCGCCGCCCGCGCCCACGACGTTGTGCAGCTCGTCCACGAACAGCAGGATGCGCCCCTCGGCGGCGGTGACCTCGGTGAGCACGGCCTGCAGCCGCTCCTCGAACTCGCCGCGGTACTTCGCCCCGGCGACGAGCGAGCCCATGTCGAGAGCGAACACCACCTTGTCCCGCAGTCCCTCCGGCACGTCGTTGTTGACGATGCGCTGCGCGAGGCCCTCCACGATCGCGGTCTTGCCGACGCCGGGGTCGCCGATGAGGACCGGGTTGTTCTTGGTCTTGCGGGACAGGATCTGCACGGTCCGGCGGATCTCCTGGTCACGGCCGATGACCGGCTCGAGCTTGCCGGCCCGGGCCTCGGCGACGAGGTCCCGGCCGTACTTGGCCAGGGCCTCGTAGGTGACCTCGGGCATCGCCGACCGGACGCGCTGGTTCCCGCGGATCTGGGTGAGCGCGGACAGGAACGCGTCGCGCGTCACGCCGTGCTGCTTGAGGACCCGGCCGGCGGCCGTGGTCGGCCCCTCCTCCACCAGCGCGACCAGCAGGTGCTCGACGGAGACGTACTCGTCCTTCAGCCGCTTCGCCTCCCGCTCGGCGGCGTCGAGGAGGCGGGACAGCCGCTGGGTCACCCGGACCTCTCCGGGGCTCACGCCCGGACCGCTCACCCGCGGGCGGCGGGAGAGCTCGGCCTCCACGTCGGCCCGGATCCGGTCCGGTGCGGTGCCTGCCGCGGTCAGGAGCCGCGGCACCAGGCCGTCCGGCTGCTCGAGCAACGCCAGCAGCAGGTGCTCCCCGTCGATCTCGGAGTGCCCGTACCGCAGCGCCTTGGTCTGGGCGTCGTGCAGGGCCTCCTGGGACTTCTGGGTGAGCCGGTTCAGGTCCACGGACGGCCTCCGGGGTGAGGGGCTCGGGCCAGGGCCTCGAGCCGGGCGATGCGGTCCAGCAGGTCGGACACCAGACCGACGGCGGCGTAGTCGAGCGGGAAGTCGGCGTGCAGCCGCTGGATCCGGGCGAGCTCGTGGAGCTGCTCCGGCGCGAACCACAGGTCGCCGTGGGCGTCGGTCTCGGGCTCGAGCAGACCGAGCGTCACCATCCGGCGCACCAGATCGGGGTGCAGCCGGCCGGCGCGGGCGAACGAGGTGAGGTCGAGGAGCGGCCGGCTGTGCACGAGACGGACGAGCGTGTACGCCATCACGTCCTCCTCGGGTCGAACGACGACGTGCGGGCGAGCTCGTCCCAGAGCCGCCGTTCGGCGTCGGTGGGCTGGTCGGGCACGACGATCCGCACCTCGGCGAAGAGATCCCCCGGCGTGCCACGGGAGTTCGGGAGGCCGCGGCCGCGGAGGCGCAGCCGCCGGCCACTCGACGTCCCGGTCGGCACCCGGACCGTCGTGGGGCCGCCGGGAGTGTCCAGGGGGACCTCCGCACCCAGTGCCGCCTCCCACGGCGCGACCGGCAGGCGGACGTGGAGATCCCGGCCCTCGACGCGGTACCGCGGGTGGTCGGCGAGGCGGACCCGGAGGTACAGGTCGCCGGCCTCGGCCCCGTCGGAGCCCTGGCCGCCCTGGCCGGCGAGCCGGATCCGCTGACCGTCCGTCACCCCGGCCGGGATCTTGACGTCGAGCGTGCGCGGGCCATCGGGGCCGGAGAGCGTGATCGTGCGCCGCCCCCCGCGGTACGCGTCCTCGACGGACAGGACGATCTCGGCCTCCTGGTCCGCGCCGGGGATCGGCCCGCGGCGGCGGGCGCGGGTCCCGCCGAAGCCGCCGAACCCGCCACCGCCGAACATCCCCCCGAACAGGTCCTCGAGGTCGACGTCGTCGCCGCCGGTGAACGACCACCCGCCTCCCGCCCCGCCCGCGGTGCCGGCGCCTCCGGTGCGCGCGCCCGCGCCCGCGCGGGCCCGCTGCCACGTCGCCGGGTCCACGCCCTCGGGGACCTGCCGGAAGTCCGCCCCGAACGCGTCGTAGCGCCGCCGGGTCTCGGGGTCGCGCAGCGCGTCGTACGCCTCCGAGATGTCCTTGAACCGCTCCTCCGCGCCGGGGTCGTGGTTCACGTCGGGGTGGTACTCGCGGGCGAGCTTCCGGTACGCGCGCTGGATGTCGTCCTGGCTCGCGTCCCGTCCGACGTCCAGGTCCCGGTAGAAGTCGCGGCTCCGCGTCTCCGTCACGGCCCGCCCCCGTCAGGTGCCGCGCGTGGCGACCACGACCGAGGCGGGGCGCAGCTGGTGGTCGCCGTCGCCGTACCCGGGGCGGACGACCTGGAGAACCCGGCCCTCCCTCTCCGTGTCGGGCACCGCGGCGACGGCCTCGTGGCGCGCCGGGTCGAACGGCGCCCCCGCCTCGTCCTCCCGGCGCGGGAACCCGAGCCCGGAGAGGACCGCGAGGGCCTGGTCCCGGACCGCCCGGACACCCTCGACGATGGAGGCCGGGTCGGCGTCCGCGTGCTGGAGGGCGAGGTCGAGGTTGTCGAGAACCGGGAGCCACGGCGCCGCCGCGCGGCTCCTCTCCTCGCCGCGGCGCTGCTCGAGGTCGCGGGCGATCCGCTTGCGCTGGTTCTCGACCTCGGCCATCGCGCGGCGCCAGCGGTCCTCCATCTCGGCCAGCCGGCCCTCGAGGACGGCGAGGTCCTCCACCCCGGCGTCCGCGGCGGGCTCCGGCATCTCGGGTGCGGCCGCGGCGTCGGTGGTGTCCGTCGCCTCGGGCGGCGTGGTGCGGGGCTGTTCGGTCATCGCGGCCTCATCCGCCGGTGAACTCGGCGTCGATCACGTCGTCGTCCGGGCCGCCCTGGGCGGCCCCACCGCCGGTACGGGCGCCGGCGTCCGCGGTCGCGCCCGCGCCCGCACCCGCACCCGCACCCGCACCCGCGCCGGTCTGCGCGGACGCGGCCAGGCTCTGCGCCAGCTGCTGCAGCTCCTGGGTGAGCGAGCGGAGGCGGTCGAGCGGCGCCTCGTCCTTCATGGCCTGCCGGGCGTCGTTCACCGCCATCTCCGCCCGGGCCTTCTCGTGTGTCGGCACCGCGTCCCCGAGCTCACGCAGCATCCGCTCCACCTGGTAGGCCGCCGTGTCCAGCTGGTTCCGCGCGTCCACCTGCTCGCGGATGCGCTGGTCCTCGCTGCGGTTCGACTCGGCGTCGCGGACCATCCGCTCGATGTCGGACTGGTCGAGGTTGCTGCTCTCGCTGATCGTGATGCGCTGCTCCGCCGCGGTGTCCTTGTCCCGCGCGGACACGTTGAGGATCCCGTTGGCGTCCACGTCGAACGTGACGTCGATCTGCGGCTCGCCGCGCGGCGCCGGGCGGATGTTCTCCAGCCGGAACCTGCCCAGCGTCCGGTTGTCGGCCGCGCGCTCCCGCTCGCCCTGGAGCACGACGACGTCGACGGCCGGCTGGTTGTCCTCCGCGGTGCTGAACGTCTCGCTGCGCCGGGCCGGGATCGTGGTGTTCCGCTCGATCACCTTCGTCATCACCCCGCCCATCGTCTCGAGGCCGAGGGACAGCGGCGTCACGTCGAGCAGCAGGACGTCCTTGACCTCGCCCTTGAGCACGCCGGCCTGGATCGCGGCGCCCATCGCGACGACCTCGTCCGGGTTGACCGTCATGTTCGGGTCCTTGCCGCCGGTGAGGCGGCGCACGAGGGCCTGGACGGCGGGGATCCGCGTGGAGCCGCCGACGAGGATGACCTCGTCGAGGTCGTTCGCGGTGATCTTGGCGTCGGACATCGCCTGCTGGACGGGGCCCATCGTGCGCTCGACCAGGTCGGCCGTGATCTGTTCGAACGTGGAGCGCATCAGCGTGACGTTCAGGTGCTTCGGGCCGTTGGCGTCGGCGGTGATGAACGGCAGGTTCACCGTGGTCTGGGTGACCGACGACAGCTCCACCTTCGCCTTCTCGGCCGCCTCGAACAGCCGCTGCAGTGCCTGCGGGTCGCGGCGGAGGTCGATGCCCTCGGTGCGCTGGAACTCGTCGGCGAGGTGGTCGACCACCCGGCGGTCGAAGTCGTCGCCGCCCAGGTGCGTGTCGCCGGACGTCGCGCGGACCTCCACGACGCCGTCCCCGATGTTGAGGATGCTGACGTCGAACGTGCCGCCGCCGAGGTCGAACACGAGCACGGTCTCGTTCGTCTTCTTGTCGAGCCCGTACGCGAGGGCCGCGGCCGTCGGCTCGTTGATGATCCGCAGCACCTCGAGGCCGGCGATCCGGCCGGCGTCCTTGGTGGCGTGGCGCTGGGCGTCGTTGAAGTACGCGGGGACGGTGACGACGGCCTCGGTGACCTTCTCGCCGAGGAACTTCGACGCGTCGTCCACCAGCTTGCGCAGCACCATCGCGGAGATCTCCTCCGGTGCGTACTGCTTGTCCCGCACCTGGAAACGCACCGCACCGTCGGGGCCCGGCACCACGTCGAACGTGACCGCCTCGACCTCGCTCTGCACCTCCTCGTACCGGCGGCCGATGAAGCGCTTCGCCGAGTAGATCGTCCCCTTGGGGTTGAGGATCGCCTGGCGGCGGGCGAGCAGCCCGACGAGTCGCTCGCCGTTCTCGGTGAACGCAACCACGGACGGTGTGGTCCGGGAACCCTCGCTGTTCGGGATCACCGTCGGCTGGCCGCCCTCCATCGTCGCGATGACGGAGTTCGTGGTGCCGAGGTCGATGCCGACTGCCTTGGCCATGTCCTGTTCTCCTGTTCAGCCGTCGCGTCAGGACGCGGGCGGGGCGATCACGGTGCGCGCCCGGTCGGCGTTGGCGGAGGGGACGAGCACCTCGTAGCGGTCCGCGGCGAGCGCGCCGACCGACACGAAGTCCCGCTCACCCCCGGTCATCGCGTAGGTGACGACCCCGAAGATCGCGCCGGCGACGACGCCCCACAGCAGGGCCCAGAGCACGGTGGCGAGGACAGCCACGGGTCCCGGCATGAAGAGCCCGAGGAACAACCCGAACAGCAGCCCGAACCAGGCTCCGGCGAGCGCTCCGCGGCCGGTCGCGCGGAGCCAGGTCTGCCGTCCCACCACGTGTTCGACCAGCTTCAGGCCCACGCCGACGATGAGCGTCCCCTCGACCGGGAAGCCCTGGTCCGACAGCCGGTCCACCGCCCTCTGCGCCTCCGTATACGTCGCGTAGCTCGCGACCGGTACGAGGTCGCTCGTCACCGAACCGGACGGGGACGTGGTCATGGCATTTCCTCCTCGGGTGGAGTTGAAGGACATGCGGGAACCGACGGGCCCGCTCCGCACGTCTCCCAGGCTCGTCGCGGGGCCACGGGCGCACATCGCCAGACCCGGTAGTCCGGGCGTCGCTGCTCCCCGCCGGCGCGGCGGTCTCATCGCCCGATCGGGGGATGAGCGCCGGGTTGCGGCCCCCCCGACCGCGGTGTTCGCTGACATCGGGTTCGCCGGTTGCCGCGGCCGGTGGGTCCGCCGGAGGCCGTCCATGTACGGGCGTGAGCCCGAATGGGAGATCGTCACCGCGTTCCTCGGGGACGCGGGAGCCCGGAGGGGCGCCGCCCTCCTCGTGGAGGGCGCGCCGGGGACCGGCAAGACCCTGCTGCTCGCCGAGGCGGCCGGGCTCGCGGCGAGCCGCGGATTCCGGGTCGCGGCCGGGTCCGCGGACGAGCTGGGCCAGCTGAGCCCGCTGGCGCCGCTCTACGCCGCGGTCGGGCGGGACCCCGGCGTACCGCCTGCGGCGGGCCCGTTCGACAGCCCGCAGGACCTCCGGCTGTGGCACCTCGGCCAGCTCCGTGCGGTGCTCGAGGACCGCGTCGCGGGGAGCCGGCTGCTCGTCACGCTGGACGACCTGCACTGGGCCGATCCGACCACGCTCATGGCGCTGTGGGCGCTGCGGCAGCAGCTCGGAGCGCTGCCGGTCGTGTGGATCCTGGCCCGCGGGACCGCCGGAGGGCCCGAGACGACCGAACGGCTCTTCGCCGTCCTCCGGGACGACGGTGCGTACGGCCTGGAGCTGCCGCCGCTGCGCGAGGACGCCGTCGCCGCCCTCGTGACCGAGCTCGCCGGCGCGGCACCCGGTCCGCGCCTGCTGGGCCTCGCCGGGGGCGCCGCCGGGAACCCCGCCCTCCTCGTCGCGCTCGTGCGCGGGTTGCGCGAGGAGGGGACCCTGCGTGTGAGCGGCGGCCGCGCGGAGGTGCTGTCGGCGGCGCTGCCGCTGCGGGTCCGCGCCCTCGTCGCCCGCCGGCTGGACCCGCTGGGCGCGCCGGCGCACCGGCTGCTGGAGACCGTCTCCGCCCTGGGTCCGGTGTTCGCCCCCGAGGACGCCGCCGGGCTGGTCGGCACGTCGTTGCCGACCCTGCTGCCCGTGCTCGAGGCCGTGCTCGCCGCCGGGGTGCTCGTCACCGTGGGGGACGGGCTCGCGTTCCGCCACGACCTCGTGCGGCAGGCCGTGGCCGCGGATCTGCTGCCGTCGGTACGGCAGGCACTGCACCGCCACCTCCGGACGTACCCGGGCGGGGCCGCCGAGCCGGAGTCCCCTGTGGACGGCGCGGCACGGACGTTCCAGCGCACCGCGGTCACCGACCCGCAGTGGGCGGAGCGCGCCGTGCGGGCCGTGGACGAGATCGCCGACACGGGCCGCGTCGACGATGCGGCCGGGCTCGTGCGGGCGGCCCTCACCCGGCCGCTCGCCGCCGCCGACGCGGTCACGCTGCGCGGTGCCCTGGCCGGGGCCATGCTCCTCGCCGGCCGGGCCACCGAGGCCGTGGCCGAGGCCGAGGCGGTCCTCGCGGCCGGACCCCTCCCGGACGCGGCGCGCGATCGGGCGCATCTCGTCCTGCTGTCCGTGCCCGCCGGCGCGGGCGCCGCGGACCTCGCCGACGCGGTGCTGGACGGGCCGGGGGAGCGGGACGACGCCGTCGTGACCCGCGCCCTCGTCACCCGGGCCGTGAGCCGCTGGGACCGGGGGCGGATCGCGGAGGCGCTGCGGCTCGTGCGCGAGGCGGTGGACCGTGCCCGCGGTGGGTCGATCGGGGTCCGGCGTACCCACCCCCGGCTGGTGCTGGCCTCGATGCTCGTGGACCTTCGCTGCCCCGAGGAGGCGCGCGCGGCGGTCGGGGAGGCGCGGGAGGAGGTGGAGGCGCTGGGCTCGCTCGCCCGGGCGCCCGGGGTGGCGGTGCTGGCCGCCCGGCTCCACCTCGGAGCCGGGCGGCTCGATGCGGCGGCCGCGGAGGCCGGCGCCGCGCTCGGCGCCGGCACGTACGCCGGGGCGGCGCGCGCCGTGCTCACCGAGGTCGCCCTGAGGCGGGGTGACCTGCGGACGGCAGAGCGCTACGCGGACCCCGGCCCGTCCCTGTCCGGCGGATGGCTGCGGGAGGTGCGCGACGGCCCGGAGGCGGCGGTCGAGCACCTGGCGCCGGTGTACGACGTCCTGCCGGAGCACCCGGGTCTCCTCGCCGGGGACCCGACCGCGGCGGCGCGGCTGGTCCGCGTCTCCCTCGCCGCCGGGGACCGCGCCCGCGCCGGGGTCACCGTGGCGGCAGCCGAGGGCCTCGCCCGGGACAATCCGGGGTACCCGGCGCTGACCGGGTCCGCACTCCACGCCCGGGCGCTGCTCGACCGGGACCCCGAACCGCTGGTGGCCGCCGTGAGCCTCACCCCGGACGGCTGGGCCCGGGCCTCCGCCGCGGAGGACCTCGGCGCGCTCCTCGCGATCCACCGCGACGCGGTCCGGCGGCTGGAGGAGGCGCTGGAGGGGTACGGCGCCGCCGGGGCGGGCCCCGACGCGGCTCGTGTGCGCCGCCGCCTCCGCGCGCTGGGGGTGCGCCGGCGGCACTGGTCGTACGCGGACCGGCCCGTGTCGGGCTGGGAGAGCCTCACCGGCACCGAGTCGGCGGTCGCGCTCCTCGTCGCGCAGGGCTGGACGAACCCCCAGATCGCCGGCCAGATGTACCTCAGCGCGCACACGGTGGCGTACCACCTGAGGCGGGTCTTCCGGAAGCTCGACGTCGCCTCCCGCGTCGAGCTGACCCGCGTGGCGGTGGAGGGCGGCCACCTGCGCGCGGACGTTCCCGGCTGATCCCGGGTGCGCGACTCCGATTGACCACCCCTGATGGTGGGCAATGGCACCTGGGCGGGGCGGTCGCGGTCGGGTGTACCCGTGTCCGGCGGCTCGTGCGATGTCAAGCAGCCGGCGTCGCAGCGAGACGTCCGAGACGGTAGCCCGGCCCGGGACCGCCCCGCCCTGTGTCACCGGACGCCGCGCGGCAGAGGTTTGACTTCACCACAAGAGGGGCGTATCTATCGGAGTGAAGGGCAGGCCCGTCCGGGCCGCCAGCACCGTTGAGACGCAGCGGTGGACCGGAGTCGCTTCCGGCCTCCCTGCGTGCGCGCCGGGTCGGCCGGGACCCCATATCTGGGAGGTCCCCGTGCTCGATGCTCTGTACCCCACGCCAGACGGCGCGGATCCGCCCGCCGACCTGTCGCTCGTGCCGGATCTGCCGGCCGCGCCCGTACCGGGGGATCTCCTCGACGGTCTGCTCTCCGACGGGGAGGACACGCTGAGCCTCGTGCTCGACGGCGCCGTCGACGACCGCCTCGGTGCCGAGCTCGCCGAGATGCTGAGCTCCCTGCGGGCCTCGCACATCCGGCACATCGTCCTCGAGCTCGCCACCGTGACGGCGATGGACGGGACGGGCCTGCAGTTCCTGTTCGCCGTGCAGGGACTGGCCCTGGAACGCGGCGGCAGCATCCGGCTGGCCGATGCCCCGGACGTGGTCCTCGACCTCGTCGCGGCGAACGCCGGGGGCGCCGCCCTGCGGTTCGCGGCGTCCGGCGACGCCGCGGAGGGCTGGCCGGGAGCGCGCCCTGCCTGAGCAGGCGCCGCCGACCGTCGTGTCCGGCGCGGGCGACCTCGCGGTGGACGTCGTGGTCGTGGGCGCCGGTCCCGCCGGCGAGAACGCGGCGGGCCGCTGCGCCCAGGGTGGCCTGCGCGTGGCGATCGTCGAGCGCGAGCTCGTCGGCGGTGAGTGCTCGTACTGGGGCTGCATGCCGAGCAAGGTCCTGATCCGTCCGGGCGACGTGCGTGCCGCGGCCCGGCGGGTCCCCGGTGTGGCCGTCGGTGGCCTCGACGTCGCGGCGGTCCTCGCGCGCCGGGACGAGGCGACCGGCTCCTGGCACGACGACAGGCAGCTGCCCTGGCTGGCCGAGCGCGATGTCACGCTGCTGCGTGGCCACGGCCGCCTGATCGCGGACCGCACCGTCGAGGTGGCGCACCCCGACGGTTCGGTGACCACCGTGCGGGCCGCGCGCGCGGTGGTGTTGGCAACCGGTAGCCGGGCGGTCGTACCGCCGATCGAGGGCCTCGGCGAGGCCGAGCCGTGGGACAACCGGGACGTCACCGCGGCACGTCACATCCCGTCCCGGCTGATCGTCCTCGGCGGGGGCGCGATCGGCGCGGAGATGGCGCAGGCGTTCCGGCGGCTCGGCGCCGCGGAGGTCACCGTGCTCGAGGGCGGCGAGCGGCTCGTCCCGAGGGAGGAGCCGTTCGCCGGCGAGGAGCTCGCCGAGGCGTTCGCCGCCGAGGGCATCGCGGTGCGCACCGGGGTGAAGGTGGTCGCGGTGCGCCGTTCCGGCGACGTGACGGCGATCCTCTCCGACGGCACCGCGGTCACCGGCGAGGAGATCCTCGTCGCGGTCGGGCGGCGCCCGGCGACGGGCGACCTCGGCCTGGAGGCGGTCGGGTTGACGCCGGGGCGCCCGGTGGAGGTGGACGACGACCTCCGCGTACCCGGGAACGACTGGCTGTACGCCGTGGGCGACTGCAACGGCCGGACCCTGCTCACCCACATGGGCAAGTACCAGGGGCGGCTGGCCGCCGACGCCATCGCGGGCAAGCCGGTACGGGACCGGGGGATCACGCCGCGGGTGACGTTCACCGATCCGCAGGTGTGCGCGGTCGGGCTCACCGAGGCGGACGCGCGGGAGGCCGGGCACGACGTGCGGTGTGTCTCGGTGCCGACCGGTGGGGTCGCGGGGGCGTGGGTGCAGGGGTCACCGTTCCCGGGCACCTCGAAGCTCGTGGTGGAGGCCGGGCGGCGGGTGCTGCTCGGGGCGACGTTCACCGGGCCGGGAGTACAGGAACTCCTGCACTCGGCCACGGTGGCCATCGCGGGGGCCGTGCCTCTCGACGACCTGTGGCACGCGGTGCCGAGCTTCCCCACCGTGAGCGAGGTGTGGCTGCGGCTGCTCGAGGAGTACGGGCTGTAGCCGTGCGGCGTCCGGGCGGCACAGGCCGGCCCTACGCCTCCACCGCCAGCTCGCGGTCCTCCCCGACCGTCGGCTCCCGTTTCGGCCGCCCCCGGCGGTTGTCCCACACGTCCCGCACCACGATCTGGATCATGCCCGCCAGCGGGATCGCCAGCAGCGCACCGAGGATCCCGGCCAGGTTGGTGAACAGCAGGATCGCCACCAGCGCCGTGAGCGGGTTCAGCTGCACCGTGCGCGAGAAGATCAGCGGCTGCAGCAGGTGGTTCTCGACCTGCTGGTACACCACGAAGAACACGATCACCACGATGCCGTCCCGCACGCTCTGCGTGAAGCCCGCGACGGTCACCACCACGGCCCCGAGCGTGGCGCCGACCATCGGGATGAGGTCGGCGATCGCCACGAACAGCGCCAGCAGCCCCGCGTACGGCACGCCCAGGACCGTCAGCACCAGGAACGTCAGGCCACCGGCGATCACGCTGATGAGCAGGTTGCCGGTGAGGTACCCGGTGATCGTCCGCGCGCAGTCGGCACCGACGCCGCGGACCCGCCGAGCGTTCCGCGGGTCGGAGAACATCGCCAGCACACCGTCGACGATCTTCGGTCCCTCGAGGACCATGAGGTACGCGAGCACCAAGATCGTCACGATGCCGGCCACGGTCGTCGCCGTGCCCTGCAGGAAGCCCACCACCCCGCCGCCCAGGCCGGACGCGTACCCGCGGATCTGTTCCTGGTGCTGCTGGAGGTACGTCACGACGTGGAACCGTTGCAGGAGCCCGCCGACCGGCCCGCGTCCCTGGCGGGCGTCGGCGATCAGCTGCGGCGCCTGGTTCGCGAGCTGGGCCGCCTCCCGGGCGAGCGGGATGACGAACGCCGCGACGATCCCCGCGATCACCGCCACCACGAGCAGGAAGACGATCAGCGTCGCGACCGAGCGGCGGACCCAGCGGGCGCGGGCCTCGAACCAGTTCACGGCCGGGTACAGCGCCACCGCGAAGAAGGCCGCGATGACCATCCACGTCAGCACCTGCCGGGTGGCGCGGATCAGGAGCAGCAGCAGCGCGGTCGCGAGCACGATGCCGACCGTCGCGAGGATCGTCCGGTACGGAACCGGGCGGGGGTCCGGGGTCACGCGCCCGAGCATGTCCCCGGGCGGCGGTCACCAAACCCCCGAGTTCCGATCATCACCCGCGGGTCGTCTCCGGTGGCCGCGCAGGTCACTGTGCGCTATCCATTCCCCAGGTGGCGGCGTCTGCCGCCCTGGAGACGAGGAGGATCCATGACAATCGGCGGAATCATCGCCGCGATCGTCATCGGCGCGATCATCGGTGCGCTGGGGCGGCTGGTCGTCCCCGGCCGCCAGAACATCCCGATCTGGCTCACGATCGTCATCGGTATCGTCGCGGCGCTCATCGGTACCGCGATCGTCGGGCCGCTGCGCAACACGAACGGCATCGACTGGATCGAGCTCATCGTCCAGGTCCTGCTGGCCGCGATCGGCGTGGTGCTGGCGACGAGGTTCTACAAGCGCCCGGCCGCCTGAGAGGGGGAGTCGTGTCGACCGACGCCATCGTCGTGCTGAGGGACGACCACAAGGAGATCCGGCGGCTCTTCCGCGAGTTCCAGCAGGCCGGCGAGAACGCGACCGTGACCAAGGGCCGCATCGTGGACAAGATCCTCGAGGCGCTGACCGTCCACACGTACCTCGAGAACGAGGTCATGTACCCCGAGGTGCGGAAGCTGCTGCCGGACCTCGAGGACGACGTGCTGGAGTCGTACGAGGAGCACCACGTCGCCGACGTGCTCTGCGCCGAGCTCGCGGTGATGCAGCCGGACGACGAGCGGTTCGACGCGAAGACCACCGTCCTCATCGAGAACGTCGAGCACCACATCGAGGAGGAGGAGCAGGAGTGGTTCCCGCAGGTGCGTGAGGGCCTGGGCCGCAAGCAGCTCCAGGAGATCGGCGCCCGGATGCTGGAGATGCGGCCGAACGCGCCGCGCCGCCCGTCCGAGCCGAGCGCGCTGAAGAAGACGATCGACGCCGTCATCTCCTGAGCCGGAGAACACAGGAGGGGTGGCCCCGCCCGGGGCCACCCCTCCGTCGTGTCGTGTCGTCAGGCGGCGGCGGCGGCGAGCGGAGCCCGGACCGGGTACTCCTTGCCCGCGAGCACGACCTGCGCCGCCTGCCGGCTCTCGATGTTGACCACGATCGGCGCGAGCAGGTTCGCCGTGGCCTCGCCCGGCGCGTCGCCGGGGTTCAGCACCAGCAGGACCAGTGCCTGGGCGGCCTCGGACAGCCCGAGCATCGCGGCGGTCACGTCGTCGATCTCCGGCGCGTACGCCGGGAAGAAGGGCGCGGGGGGGACCACCAGGAATCGCAGCGAGGGGTCGTCCAGGCTGCGCAGCGCGTAGAGCACGCCCTCCTCGTCCAGCGACACGAGGGCGAACCGGGTCTTCCCCGGGAATCCCGGGAACGGCGACACGAAGTCGAGGGACGGCAGTCCGACGGTGGTGGCGGTGCTCATGGGCGTTGTCCCGTTCAACGGAGGAAGTCGAGGAGAGAGGGCTGGATGACCTTCGCGGTGGCACCGAGGGCGGCCTGGTAGGCGACCTGCTGCATCTGCAGCTCGGTGATCGTCTTCGGGAGGTCGATGTCCTGGACGCCCGACAGGGCGGACTTCAGGTCCATGACCCGGTCGTCGGCGCTCTGCCGCAACTGCATCACCCGACTGTAACGGGCACCCGCGTCGGTCAGGGCTCCCAGCACGCGGCTGGTCGCCGTGTCGAGGTGCCCGAGGTCGTTGCCGACCTGCGTCGGGTCCTGGCGGAGGTGCTTGGACAGGTCGGCGAGCACGGTGAACAGCTGGGTGTCGCCCGTGCCGAACACGTCCGGCCCGGCCCCGTCGACACGCACCTTGGTGTTGTCCCCGACCGTGCGGGTGACGGGTGTGGTGTCACCGATGAAGGTGCCGTCCGCGGCGTACGCCGCGCTGCCGGCGGTCGTCCCGCCGAACACCGGCCGGTCGAGGTACTGCGCGTTCCCCGTCTGGATGAGGCCCTGGCGGATCTGGTCGACCTCGGTCGCGATGGCCTCGCGCGCCTGGGCGTCCGCGGCGCCGGTGGACATGCCCTGGAGCGTGAGGTCCCGGACCCGGTGCAGGTTGTCCATCGCCCCGGACAGCGCGTTGTCGATCGTGTTGAGCCAGCCGATTCCGTCGTCGGCGTTGCGGGAGTACTGCTGGTTCGCCCGGATCTCCGACTGCAGCTCCAGGATGCTGACCGAGTCGGACGGGGAGTCCGACGGCTTCGTGATGAGCTTGCCGCTCGAGAGCTGCTGCTGGAGGTCGCCGAGCTTGCCGAGGTTGAGCTGGAGCCCGGCGAGGGACGTGGACTGGATCGAGCGCTGCGTGATGCGCGTGTACACCTACCTCACCGCCCCACGAGGCCCGTGCGGTTGATGAGCGTGTCGAGCATCGAGTCGACCGCGGTCATCACGCGGGCCGCGCCCTCGTATGCCCGCTGGGCGGCCAGCATGTTGGTCATCTCCTCGTCGAGGTTCACGCCGGAGACCGAGTCGCGCGCCGAGTCGGCGGCCGCGGTGACGGTGTCCTGGATGGAGGACCGCATCGTGGCGGTCTTGGCCGCCGACCCGACCCGGACCATGAGCGAGCGGAACGCCGCGTCGGGCCCGGTGGGGTCCTTGGCGAGCGCCGCGAGCTTGTCGGCGTTGCTGCCGTCCAGGTTCGCGGTGCCGGTCGTGCCCGAGGCCGCGATCAGCGCCGGGTCCGTGATGGCCACGGCGATGGTCGCGGCGGTCGTCCCCGTGAACAGCGGGGTGCCCGCGGTGCCGGCCAGGTCGTAGCCCGCCGTGTGGACGTCGTTGACCTTCGTGACCAGCGCCGCGGCGACCGTGTCCAGCTGCGTGCGGAAGTCGGGCAGCGTCGTGTTCAGGTTCTCCGTGGCCGCGGACAGCGTGCCGCCCGGCACGTCCGCGGGCCGTCCGTCGGCCGCCCAGCTCAGGCCGACGGGGTTCCCGGCGAGCCCGGTCAGCTCGGTTGCCCCGGTCACCGTCACGGCCTCCGTGGTCGCGCCGCGCACGAGCGCCGACCCGCCGAGGTACACGTCGAGGGAGCCGTCGGCACCGTTGCGGACGGTCGCGCCGGTGAGCTCGGCGAGCTTCATCGCCAGTCCGTCGCGCCGGTCCTGGAGCTCGTTGGACGGCAGCCCGCCGGAGGTGGCGCGCTGGACGGCGAGGTTCAGGTCCGCGATCGTGGAGGCCGTCGTGTTGACCTCCGTGACGAGCGTGCCGACCTGCTGGCGCTGGGCGGCCCACTGGTCACCGAGGACGGCGCTCTGCTCGGAGAGCGTGCTCGCCACCGTGCCGGCCTGCTGGAGGAGCTGGTTGCGGGCCGCGAGGTCGCGGGGGCGGTTGGCGACGTCGCTGAACGACGCCCACAGGTCCGACAGCTGGTGGGACAGGCCGGTGTCGCCGAGGTTGCCCACCACGCGCTCGATCCCGGCGAGGTCGGTCTTGCGCTGCTCGAGGTACGAGCCCTGGCTGTGCTCGGAGCGGCCACGCTGCTCGAGGAACGTATCTCGCAGCCGCTCGACCGAGTTGACGTCGACGCCGCCGCCCGCGTCGTCGTACACGGCGAACATCGACGGCACCGCGGGCGCGCCCACGGATTGCAGGTCGGCCCGCTGCCGCGAGTAGCCCTCGGTGTTGATGTTGGCGATGTTCTGCCCCGCGACGTCCAGTGCCCGGCGCTGCGCGTACAGCGCGCTCAGGGCGGTGGAGATACCGCTGAAGGTGCTCATCGGTCAGACCGCCTCGTCCACGATGCGCCGGCTCGGGGCGACGGTGGCCGCGGCGCCGGACGGGGTGTAGGTCTCGATGCCGTCGGACAGCGACAGCAGGGTGTCACGCGCGGCACGCTGGCCGGCCGTGAGCAGTTGGCGGTTCGACTCGGCGACGCCGTGGATCTCCCCGGTGAGGGAGAGGAACGTCTGGCGGTGCGACCGCAGCAGCTCGTCCCACGGGGCGGGCGCCGCGTCGGCCAGATCGTTGAGGCTGCTGCCGGCGCGCAGGCCGAGGTCGGCCGCGGCCGCGTCCACCTCGACGGACCTGAGCAGCTCCATGCGCCGGATCTCCTCCAGCACGGTCTCGACCTCACGGGTCGCGTGGGCGAGCCAGCGCGTCCGCCCGGAGGCGAGCACCAGCTGCTCCTCCTCCAGCTTGAAGAGCAGCAGCTCGAGGAGCTCGCGCTCCTTCCACAGGATGCGGGATACCGCCTCCAGCCCCATGTGACCGCTCTCCCCTCTCGGTACTGCCGATGCCCTGCTCACCCGCTCCATCGACCGGCGACGGGGGGACCTGAGGCATTCGTCACGCGGTCCGTACGGCCCGCGTGCGCTGTCCGCGAGACGTACCTGTCTTCCACCGTTCGGGTGCATCGGGGGCGGGGCACTCAATACCGGCACGTCAGCGGACGAGACATGGCGTGTGAGCAACGCGAGTTCCCCCCCAGCCCCCCGTCCGGTCGACCGCGAGCTCGAGCGGCAGCTCGTCACCGAGAACCTGCCGCTGGTGGGCTACATCGTCTCCGAGCTCATCGGCCGGGTCCCGTCCCACGTGAGCAAGGACGAGCTCAGCTCTGCGGGCCTCGCGGCCCTGGCCCAGGCGGCGCGGGGGTTCGACCCGGCGCGCGGCGTCCCGTTCGCCCGGTTCGCGTCCACGCGTATCCGGGGTGCGGTCCTCGACGAGCTGCGGGGCATGGACTGGGCCAGCCGCTCGGTCCGCGCCCGGGCGCGGCGTACCGAGACCGTGCGTGAGCGGCTCGTGGGCGTACTCGGCCGCACGCCGACCGCGCAGGAGCTGGCGACGGCCCTCGGCGTGGCCGTCTCCGAGCTCGACGCGATCGCCGACGACGTGCAGCGGGCCGTGGTGCTGAGCATCCAGGGCTTCGCCGACCCGGCGAGCGTCGAGGACGCGGTCGTGGCTCAGGAGCCGGGGCCGGAGGAGAGCCTCCTCCTGCGGGAGCAGCTCCACTACCTCCGCGCCGCGGTGACCGCGCTGCCCGACCGGCTGCGGACCGTGGTGGAGGGCTACTTCTTCCAGGAGCGCCCGATGGCGGAGCTCGCCGCGGAGCTCGGGGTGACCGAGTCACGCGTCTCGCAGATGCGGGCGGAGGCGCTCGTCCTGCTCAAGGACGGCATGAACAGCCAGCTCGACCCCGCGCAGGTCACCGCGCCGAGCAAGCCGGGCGGCTGCATCTCGCGGCGGCGCGAGGCCTACTTCGCGGCGGTCGCGGCGAACGGAGACTTCCGCGCGTACGTGAGCTCCCCGGGGCAGCAGCCCGGGAGCGCGGCCGAGGTGTCCCTCCGGGCGCGGACGGCCTGACTTCACCCGATCGGCGCAGCGGGAACGGCTCAGCAGCCCTCCCGATCCGCCGATGAGGAGAGTGACCGGCCCACGGATGGACCGGCCAGCACAGCAGACCCCATTCAAGGAGGAGCACCACCATGGGTCTTCGGATCAATCAGAACATCGCGGCTATGAACGCATACCGCAACCTGTCCGTGAACGACGGTCAGATGTCGAAGTCGCTGGAGAAGCTGTCCAGCGGTTTCCGGATCAACCGGGCGGCCGATGACGCGGCCGGTCTGTCGATCTCCGAGGGCCTGCGCGCCCAGGTCGGTGGCCTCAAGGTCGCCGTCCGCAACGCGCAGGACGCCATCAGCGTCGTGCAGACCGCTGAA
This sequence comes from Mycobacteriales bacterium, assembly GCA_036402915.1. GTDB lineage: Bacteria > Actinomycetota > Actinomycetes > Mycobacteriales > HKI-0501 > JAVEDU01. The sequence goes on along the minus strand of DASWRY010000082.1, from coordinate 34,451 downwards.
GGTGCCCTCACCGAGACCACCTCGATCCTGCAGCGCATGCGCGACCTCTCGGTGCAGGCCTCGAACGGTGGTTCGCAGGACTCGGACGCGCAGAAGGCCGCGCAGACCGAGTTCGGCCAGCTGCAGGGCGAGCTCGACCGCATCGCGAAGACCACCTCCTTCGGTGGTCAGAAGCTGCTCGCGGTCGGTCCCGCCGGTGCCGGTGCGTACCGCGGGGAGTTCCAGGTCGGTGCCAACAACACCGCCGACGACCAGCTCACGGTCAACCTGGACCAGTCCGTCTTCAGTGGCCAGGCCACGGCGACCAACGGTAACTTCACCTTCACCACCGCCCCGTCTGCGGGCAGCGTCGTCTCGGTGAAGCAGGGCAGCGGCACGCCCGTCAGCGTCACCCTGGGTTCCGGTGACAACACCGTGGACAAGGCGGTCACCAAGCTCAACTCCGACACCACCTTCGCGGCCGCGTTCACGGCCTCGAAGGACACCTCCGGCAAGCTGGTGGTCACCTCGACCACGGCGGGTGTGGGCACGGGTCCGATCAGCGCGACCGTCGCCTCGGGCTCGTCGGCGGCGAGCGTTGCCGGCAGCGCGACGGCGGGCACTGCGGCCACGACGGCCGTGGCGGCGTCGGGCACCTTCGCCCTCACCGCTCCGGCGGTGGGCAAGACCGACACCTACTCGCTCCAGGTGGGTTCGGCCTCGGCCCTGAGCTTCACGATGGTCCAGGGCACGGACACGCTCGACGTGGCCACCCTCCAGGCCAAGCTGGACGGTGCCGCGAACGGCAAGTTCACCGCGGCCGACGCGGGTGGCGGCAAGTTCTCGATCACCCAGACGGCCGGCAACGAGTCCACCGGTGACGTCACGCTGTCCGTCGACGCGGGCACCACGGGCACGGCGACCCCGATCACCGCAACGGCTCCGACGACCGGTGTCACCGGGGCGGCCGGTACGGGTGAGAAGATCGCCCTGTCCGGCGCGCTGGTCGCGGGCAACACGGTGAGCGTCCAGAACGGCACTGCGGGCACCCCGATCAGCGTGACGCTGGCTGCCACGGACACCACGGTGGACGCTCAGGTCACCGCTCTGAACGGCAACACCGGCTTCGCCGCGGCGTACACCGCGGCGAAGAACGGCAGCGGCGCACTGGAGATCACCGCGAAGACGGTCGGCGCGGTCAGCGGTGGCGTCATCGTCACCCAGACCCCGCCGAACGGTACCGCCACCGCGGTGGCCGGTACGGCCAAGCTGGGCTCCGCGACCGGGTTCGACAGCGCGGGCCTCGGCCTGGCTAGCGGCTCGGTCAAGGTCGACACCACGGTCAACGCCAAGGCCGCGATCGACATGGTGGACAACGCCATCAAGCAGGTGTCCACCGCTCGTGCCCAGCTCGGTGCGTTCCAGAACCGGTTCGAGCACACGATCAACAACATCAACGTCGCGGTCGAGAACCTGTCCGCGTCGGAGAGCCGGATCCGGGACACCGACATGGCGCAGGAGATGGTCTCGTTCACGCGGAGCCAGATCCTGAGCCAGGCCGGTACGGCGATGCTCGCCCAGGCGAACCAGGCGCCGCAGAGCGTTCTGCAGCTCCTGCGCTAGTCATCGCGGTAGCACCACAGCACGGAGTCTGACCCGAAGGGGCGGCCGGCGGAGGCCGGTCGCCCCTTCGGGCCTTCGCAGGAGGAGGACGTGGTGGAGTTGCAGCCCCCCGGCCGGCGTGAGCCGGCCGCGCACGTGCACGTACCCATCCCGAGAACCCCTCACGTCGCGGCCCCGGCCGCCGATGGGAGCGATGGAACGCCGGTGCCCGCGGTACCGGAGCAGCGGCTCCGGACCGAGGTGGTACGGCACCCCGACGGTGTCCAGCAGGTCACCGTGACCGACGCCCGCACCGGTGACCCGGTGAGCCAGACGCCGGCCGACGTGGTCCTCCACGTCGTCGACGCGGCGTTGTGGCAGTTACGGCAGAGGAAGGAGCACCGGGATGGTTGACATGTCCGTCTCCGGCGCGATCAGCGGCATCGACACGGCCTCGCTCGTCTCCCAGCTCATGCAGGCGGAGGCGGCGCCGCAGAACCAGCTGAAGGCGCGGGTGACCAACGAGCAGTCGGTGATCTCGGCGTACCAGCTCGTCAACACCCGCTTCGCCGCGATCGGCGTCGCCGCGGCGACCGCGGCCAAGCCGGAGACCTGGCAGAGCGTCTCGGTGTCGTCCAGCTCCTCCAAGGTCACCGTGGTGCCCGGGTCCGCGGCGGTCACCGGGTCGGTGAGCTTCGACGTCACCGCGCTCGCCACCAACCACCAGCTCCGGTCGGACGAGATCACCGGGTCCGGCGCGACGATCGCGTCGGCGGGCAGCATCTCCATCACCCCGATCGGCAAGGACCCCATCCGCGTCGACCTCACCGACACCACGCTGAACGGCGTGGTCACGGCCATCAACTCCCGGTCCGACCTCGGTGTGAAGGCGTCCGCCGTGCAGGTCCGGGACGGGGTGTACCGGCTCCAGCTGTCCGGCTCGTCCACCGGCAAGAACTCCGAGTTCTCGGTCACCGGGCTCGACGTGGGCACCGCGGTGTTGGCGCAGGGCACGGACGCGGCCATCAGGGTGGGCACGGGCGACAGCGCGTACCCCGTCACGAGCCCGAGCAACACCTTCACCGGCGTGCTCCCCGGCGCGACGTTCACCGTGAGCGGCCTGGAGAGCGGTGTCACCGTGTCCAGCCGCCGGGACAGCGAGGGGCTCGCCGACAAGATGCAGGCGATGGTGAACGCCGCCAACGCGGCGCTCACCGAGATCGACCGGCAGGGCTCGATCGATGCCAACGGCAAGGCCACCGGCCCGCTCGCCGGGGACCACACGCTGCGGATGCTCGACGACTCGGTGGCCTCGACGGTGAACATCGCGTTCGACAACGGCGTCTCGGCGTCGACCGTCGGCGTGCAGCTGGACCGCACCGGCAAGCTGACCTTCGACCGGGCCAAGTTCCTGGACGCCCTCCAGAACAGCCCCGACGCGACCCAGCAGACCGCGCAGGCCCTCGCGACGCGCATGAACGACCTGGTGAAGGCCACCACGGACAGCACCGTCGGCAGCGTCACCACGGCCATCACCAGCCACACCGGCACGGTGAAGGACCTCACCGCCCGCATCGGCGACTGGGACATCCGGCTCGCGTCCCGCAAGGACATGCTGACCCGCCAGTTCACCGCGATGGAGGTCGCCCTCGGCAAGCTGAAGGACCAGGCGAGCTGGCTGAGCGGCCAGATCGCCGGCCTGCCGAGCGGCAGCTTGAAGTAACGCACGACGGGATCTCACGGACGAGATCCCGAGTCACCGATCAGGAGGAGACCTTCCGATGTCGACCGCCGCACTACGCGCCCGTTACGTGTCCGACTCGGTCACGACCGCGAGCCCCGCGCGTCTGCTCGTCATGCTGTACGACCGCCTCGCGCTGGACCTCCGGCAGGCCGAGGACGGCCTGCGCGGCGGTGACCGCGTCGGCGCCGGGGGTCACCTCGCGCACGCCCAGCAGATCGTCCTCGAGCTGCTGTCCAGCCTGGACGTCGACGCCTGGGAGGGCGGTCCGGCGCTCGCCTCGCTCTACACGTACCTCGCCTCCGAGCTGACCCAGGCCAACGTCGCCGGGGACGCCGACCGCGTCGCCGCGTGTGCCGCGCTGGTGCAGCCGCTCCGGGAGGCGTGGCACGTCGCCGCGTCGGAGACGGCGCAGGCGGCACCGGTGGTGGCGGGCGGCGTCGCATGACCCTGGTCGACGGCGGCAGCGGCGCCACCGCCGTACCCGTCGCCGCGCGGCCCGGGCTCCCCGGCGCGACCGCCGCGAGCTGGCACGACGCGTGGGCGACCGCCCTCGACGCCCTCGAGCTCGACCTCGGCCGTGCGGACGCCATGCTCGCCGCCGACCACACCGTGCGCGACGCGGCGCTGACCGCGGTCCTCGCCGGGGCCTCCTGGACGCCGCCCGCGGATCTGCCGCCGCTGCCGGCCGCTCTCGCGGAGCGCGCGCGGCACGTACTCGAGCGGCAGCTCGCCACCGCCGCGCTGCTCGCGACCGCCGCCACCGCCACCCGGCGGCAGAGCGTCGTCGCCGGCAGGCTCGGCGCCACCGAGGCGGCGCGCCCGGTCTTCCTCGACCACGCGGTCTGACCCCGCTCCCGGCCGGGCGCGGGGTGTGCGCACACCGGCGTCCTCGACACACGCGTCAGATGGCCCTCCCCCGTTCGGGCGAGGGGGATCCGCCATCCGGCTCGACTCGTGGTCCCACCACTCAAGGTGACGACCGAATCAACCCGAAGTAACACATGAGCACGGACTGCTCTCCTGCGACGCCACGGACCGGCGACCGCACCCTGACAGCACCCTGTCGAGAGAGGCACCGTCCGTGTCCGACGTGACCGTCGCGGCGATCCACAGTGCGCTGAACGGGCTGGCCCTGCGCCAGCGCGTCATCGCCGACAACATCGCCAACATCAACACCCCCGGCTACCACGCCAAGAAGGTGGGTTTCGAGAGCGCGCTCGCGAGCGCCGTCTCGGGCGGTACGGGCGCCGCGGGCGCCGACGTGCAGACGTCCCTCGAGCCGACGCGCCTGGACGGCAACAACGTCAACCTCGACCAGGAGACGCTGTCCAACGTCGACACCGGCCTGCGCTACCAGCTGATGCTGCGCGCGATGGACAACGAGTTCGGCCTCGTCCGCGACTCCCTCCGGACCGCCTGATGCCCCTCTTCGGCGCGATCGGCGTCGCCGGTACCGGTGTCACGGTGTACCGCAAGTGGCTCGACGCGATCTCGGACAACATCTCGAACATCAACACGGCCCGGCCGACGAGCGCCGCCGCGTTCCAGGCGCGGTACGTCGTCGCGCAGGCGGTGACGAGCCCGGACGGTACGGGCGGCGTGCAGGTCGGCGGCATCGCGTTCGGGAGCGCGGCGGGCCGGCTCGTGTACGACCCGCAGCACCCCCTCGCCGACGCCCAGGGCTACGTGCGGATGCCCGACATCGACCTCGGCAACGAGATGACTCAGATGATCATGGCGCAGCGCGGTTACCAGGCGAACCTCGCCGTGGTGGACCGGGCGAAGGACGCCTACCAGGCCGCGATCCAGCTCGGAAGGAACTGACATGACCGCCCCCATCGGCGCCGTCGCAGCCCTCGCCTCGCAGGCAGTGACCCCCACGGCAGCCGTGGCCCCCCCGGGCGGCCTCAACGCCGCCGCGCCCGCCGCCCCCACCGGCGGCGCGGGCTTCGCCAACGCGCTCGGCGGCGCGCTCGACAACCTCCAGGCCGTCCAGTCCAAGGCGGACACCCTCGCCGTGCAGGCCGCCACCGGCACGCTCAAGGACGTCCACGACTACACGATCGCCGCCACCGAGGCGTCGCTCGCCACCCAGCTCACCGTCGCCGTGCGCAACAAGGCCGTCGAGGCGTTCACCGAGATCATGAGGATGCCTGCCTGATGCGCACCAAGGCGACCGACCAGCTCAAGCGGCTCGGGCAGACCTTCGCGTCGTTCTCGGCCGGTCAGAAGACCGTCGCACTCCTCGCCGTCCTCGCGATCGTGCTCGGCGGGTTGTTCTTCTCGAGCTGGGTGTCCAAGCCGACGTACTCGCCGCTGTTCAGCAACCTCGCGGCCAAGGACGCGAGCGCGATCGTGGACCAGCTGAACTCCTCCGGCGTCCCGTACCAGCTCAGCGACGGCGGCGGCACGATCCTCGTCCCGCAGCAGCAGGTGTACGACCTGCGCCTGAAGATGTCGGGCCAGGGGCTGCCGGCGCAGACCGACTCCGGGTACGCGCTGCTCGACAAGCAGGGCGTGACCACGTCCGAGTTCCAGCAGCACGTCAACTACCAGCGCGCGCTGTCCGGCGAGCTGACCAAGACCGTCGAGTCGATCGACGGCGTCCGGGGTGCCGTCGTGAACCTCGCGATGCCGGAGAAGACGGTGTTCGCCGACGACCAGTCCCAGCCGACCGCGGCCGTGCTCGTGGACCTCGCGCCGGGCAAGCAGCTCGCGCCGCAGCAGGTCCAGGCGATCGTCAACCTCGTCTCCTCGAGCGTCCCGGGCCTCTCGGCCGACAAGGTCACCGTCGCGGACTCGACCGGCGCGGTCCTGTCCACCGCCGGGGACGCGGGCGGCGCCATGGGTGTCGCGGGTACCCGCGCCCAGGCGACCAAGGACTACGAGGACCGGCTCGCCGCGGGCATCCAGCGGATGCTGGACCAGGTCGTCGGGCCGGGCAAGGCGGTGGCGCAGGTGACCACCCAGCTCGACTTCGACAAGACCCAGACGAAGACCGAGAGCTTCTCCTCCAAGCCGAACACCAAGGCGCTCAACGAGAGCAGCACGCTCGAGAAGTACACCGGCACCGGCGGCAACAACGGCACCGGGGTGCTCGGCCCGGACAACATCCAGGTCCCGAGCGGTGCGGGCGGCAACGGCACGTACAGCAAGGCGACCGCCGCGCGGCAGAACGCCGTGGACAAGGTGACCGAGATCCGGGACAGGGCCCCCGGTGCGGTCGTCAAGCAGTCGGTCGCCGTCCTGGTCGACGCCAAGGCGTCCGCCGCGCTGCCCGCCGGTGAGCTCCAGCGGCTCGTCGGCGCCGCCGCCGGCATCGACGCCACCCGTGGCGACTCCGTGGTGGTCAGCCAGATGCCGTTCGACGGCACCGCGCAGAAGGCCGCCCAGAAGACGCTGGCCGACGCCGCGGCCGCCGATCAGCAGGCGCAGTGGATGTCGATCGGCAAGACGGTGGGTCTCGCCCTGCTCGTCGCCGGGCTCGTGTTCCTCGCCTGGCGCTCCAGCCGGAAGCCCCGGCGCACCGAGGTCTCGTACGCCGAGCTCGAGCGGCTCGACGCGGCCGAGCTCGCGGAGCTCGAGGCCTACCGCGCGGCCGAGGTCGCCACGACGAACCGCGTGGCGCTCGAGCCGAGCGGCGGGTCCGAGATGGACCGGTTCGGCAAGAAGCGTGACGAGATCAGCGCGATGGTCGACAAGCAGCCCGAAGAGGTCGCCCAGCTGCTCCGCGGCTGGCTCGCGGACCGGAGGAGCTGACCGTGAGCGACACGACCGGCCTGCGCAAGGCCGCGGTCCTCCTGGTCCAGATGGGACGGGAGAAGTCCGCCAGGGTCCTCTCGCAGATGCGGGACGCCGAGGTGGAGGAGCTCACCGCCGAGATCGTCCGGCTCCAGAACGTGGACGTCGAGCTCGCCGGGAACGTGATCACCGAGTTCCACGACATGGTCCAGGCGCGGCGCTTCACCGGCGAGGGTGGCCTCGCGTTCGCCCGTGACCTGCTCGAGCAGTCGCTCGGCGAGGAGCGGGCGGCCGCGGTCATGGAGCGCCTGTCGGCGGCCGTGATGAACGCGCCGTTCAAGTTCGTGTCGCAGGCCGACCCGCGTCAGGTGCAGTCGTTCCTCCAGGACGAGCACCCGCAGACGATCGCCCTGGTGCTCGCGCACCTGTCCGCGGCGCAGGCGACGGCGATCATCGCGGGCCTCGCACCGGCGTTGCAGGCCGACGTCGCGCACCGCATCGCGGTGATGGACCGCACCTCGCCGGACATCATCCGGCAGGTCGAGGAGCAGCTCGAGCGCAAGCTGTCCGGCGTCCTCGTCCAGGGCGACATGTCGGCGGAGGTCGGCGGCCTCCAGCCGCTCGTCGACATCATCAACCGCGCCGACCGGGCCACCGAGCGGCTCATCCTCGAGGGCCTCGAGGGCCGTGACCCCGCCCTGGCGGAGGAGGTCCGGAGCCGGATGTTCATGTTCGAGGACATCGTGACCCTCGACGACCGCGCGGTGCAGCTCGTGCTGCGCCAGGTCGAGACGCCCGACCTCGCCACGGCGCTCAAGGGTGTGCGGGACGACGTCCGGGACAAGGTCATGCGGAACCTCTCCGAGCGGGCCGCCGAGAACCTCGCCGAGGAGATCGACCTGCTCGGCCCGGTGCGCGTGCGCTCGATCGAGGAGGCGCAGGCGAAGATCGTCCAGGCGATCCGCGTGCTCGAGGAGTCCGGCCAGATCGTGATCCGGCGTGGAGGCGACGATGAGTTCGTCGCCTGACTTCCGCGTGGCCGAGATCCTCAAGGGCGCGGCTGCCGGCTCCGTCGCGCCCGCCGGCTTCGAGATCGAACTGCGGCGCGCCGTGCCTGCCTCGCGGGGACCGGTCGCGGTTCCCGTCGAGGGCGGCTGGCGTTCCGCGACGGCCGGGGACCTCGCCACCGAGGTCCGCGAGGCGGCCCGGGCGGAGGGGTACAGCGCCGGCTGGGCCGACGGCCGGCGTGTCGCCGCGGCCGAGGCCCGGACGCGCGCGGCCGCCGTCGCCGGCGAGGTCGCGGCGTCGGAGCACGCGCGCCGGGCGAGCCACGAGTCCGCGATGGCCGCGGTCGCCCGTGCCGCCGGGGAGCTCGAGCGGCGCGTCGTCCCGGTCGCCGAGGAGATGGCGGAGGCGGTCCTCACGGCGGCCCTCGTGCTGGCGCAGGCCGTCCTCGGCCGGGAGCTCGCGATCACGACGGACGGCGGTGCCGACGCGCTGCGCCGGGCCCTCGACCTCGTGCCGCGGCTGCGGCCGGTCACCGTCCGGCTCAACCCCGCCGACCTGGCGACGCTCGCGGTACACGACTCCACGGCCGAGTTCGACGGCCGTCAGGTGACGCTGGTGCCGGACGCGACCCTCGCACCCGGCGACGCCGTCGCCCTGTGCGACGCGACGGAGATCGACGCGCGGCTCGGTGCGGCGCTCGACCGGGCCGCGAAGGCGCTGGGCCTGTGAACGTCTCGGTGCTCTCGCCTGCCTTCCGCGCCCGGGTGGACGCGGCCGTGGCGGCCGCGCGCCCACGGGTCACCGGCCGCGTCACCGGCGTGGTCGGGCTGAGCCTCACGGCGTCCGGTGTCGACGCCGCGGTGGGCGAGGTCGTCCGCATCGGCACCGGCACCGGAGCGGTGGGCGCGGAGGTGGCCGCGATCGGCGCCTCGCCGGCCGGCCTGGCCACGCTGACCTGCATGCCGCTCGGCCCGCTGCACGGCATCCGCGTGGGCGACCCCGTCGAGGCGACCGGCGCGCCGCTCCAGGTCGCCGTCGGCGAGTCCCTGCGCGGGCGCGTGCTCGACGGTCTCGGCATCCCGATCGACGGCGGCCCGCCGCTCACCGACTGCGAACTCGTCGCGGTGGAGGCGTCGGCCCCGAACGCGCTGCTCCGGCAGCGGGTGGACCGACCGCTCCCGCTCGGTGTCCGGGCGCTCGACACGCTCGTGCCGTGCGGCCGCGGGCAGCGCCTCGGCATCTTCGCCGGCTCCGGTGTCGGCAAGTCGAGCCTGCTGTCGATGATCGCCCGCGGTACCGAGGCGGAGATCTCGGTCATCGCGCTGGTGGGTGAACGTGGCCGCGAGGTCCGGGAGTTCCTCGAGAACGACCTCGGCCCGGAGGGTCTCGCACGGTCGGTCGTCGTCGTGGCGACCGGTGACGAGCCGCCGGCCGTCCGCATGCGGGCCGCGTTCGTGGCGACCCGCATCGCGGAGTGGTTCTCGGACGCCGGCCGCGACGTGCTCCTGATGATGGACAGTGTCACGCGCGTCGCCCTGGCGCAGCGGGAGATCGGCCTGTCCGCGGGGGAGCCCCCGGCCACGCGCGGGTACCCGCCGTCGGCCTTCGCGCTCCTGCCGCGCCTCCTCGAGCGTGCCGGACCCGGCCCCCGCGGCACGATCACCGGCATCTACACCGTGCTCGTCGAGGGCGACGACCACAACGAGCCGATCGGTGACACGGCCCGCTCCATCCTGGACGGGCACATCGTGCTCGACCGCCGGCTCGCGACGGCCGGGCACTTCCCGACCGTCGACGTGCTCGAGTCGATCTCCCGTGTCGCGCCCGTCGTGACCACGCCCGAGCAGCGTGCGGTGGCCACCGAGCTGCGACGCCTCCTGGCGGCGCGCCGCGACGCCAAGGAGCTCATCGAGATCGGCGCGTACGTGCCGGGGACCAACCCCGACGTGGACCGCGCCACCGCGCTGGCCCCGGCGATCGACGGCTTCCTCCGGCAGGGCATGGACGAGCGGTCCACCGCCGCGGCGGCATGGCAGTCGCTCGGCGAGATCCTGGGGGGTGTGGCGTGAAGCGCCGCTTCCGGCTGGCGTCGGTACTGCGGGTGCGCCGCGTCCAGGAGGAGGTCGCTCGCGCGGACCTCGTCCGGGCCAACCGCGAGGTCGGCACGGCGTGGACCGACGTCGAGCGGAGGAGGGCGTACCTCGAGGCCCGGCAGGGCGCGCTCACGAGCGGCACGTCCGCGGCGTTCATCGGTGCGGTCGCGGCCGGCCTGGCGCGGGCGCAGGACCTGTCCGCCGCCCGGGCGGCCCACGAGCTCGCGCAGCAGGCCGCCGCGGACCGCGCCGCGGCGTGGTCCGAGACCGCGCAGCGCGTCAAGGCCCTGGAGTCGCTCGAGGAGCGGCACCGGGCCGAGGTCCGCGCCGCCGACGAGGCCGCCGCCCAGCGGGCCTCCGACGACCGGTCCGGCGCGGCGGTCGCCGCCCGTCTCCGGGAGGTCTCCGAATGAGCATCGCCGAGATCCAGTCGCGGATCGGCGAGATCCAGGCGCGGCTCGCGACCCTGGCCCCGCCCACCGTGGCCCGTACCGCGGCGGCGTCGGGCCCGGCGTTCGCGCAGGCGCTCGCCTCGGCACAGTCGGTGGGTTCCGCGAACTCCCCGGCCACCGGGGGAGTCACCGGCGGCGACGTCGTCGCGGCCGCGGAGAAGTACCTGGGCGTGCCGTACGTGTTCGGCGGCACGGACCCGAAGAGCGGCCTCGACTGCTCCGGGCTGGTGCAGCGGGTCTACAAGGACCTGGGCATCGCCCTGCCGCGCCTCGTGCGGGACCAGCGGTTCGAGGGCCAGCCGGTGGCGAGCCTCGCCGCCGCGAAGCCGGGCGACCTCCTGGTCTTCCGGGGCTACCAGCACATCGGGATCTACATCGGCGACGGCAAGATGATCGCCGCGCCGCAGCCCGGTGAGAACGTGAAGATCCAGAGCGTCTACGAGAAGCCCACCTCGATCCGGCGCATCATCCCCGACATCCCGGCCTCGATCGGCGTGGACGCCGCGTCGCTCGCGCGGCCCGCGATGAGCGGGTCGCTGCCGGCCGTGCCGTACGCGTCCACGTTCGCCGCGGCCGCGCAGCGTCACGGCGTCCCGGCGGCGCTGCTCGCCGCGGTGGCGAAGGTGGAGTCGAACTACAACCCGAAGGCCGTCAGCTCCGCGGGCGCTCAGGGCCTCATGCAGTTCATGCCGGCCACCGCGCGGGACTACGGGATCAACCCGTTCGACCCCGCCCAGGCCATCGACGGCGCGGCGCGCAAGCTCGCCGCCGACCTGAAGAGCTTCGGCTCCGTGTCGCTCGCCCTCGCGGCGTACAACGCGGGCGCCGGGGCGGTGCGGAAGTACGGCGGCATCCCGCCGTACGGCGAGACCCAGGCCTACGTCCCCAAGGTGCTCGCCGCGATGCAGCGGATCGAGCGAGGAGGCTCGTCATGACGACCGTGCTCCCCCTGCCGGCGACCCCGCCGGCGCCCTCCCGCGGCGGGCAGGACCCCGCCGCGGGCCGTGCCGAGCGTGGCGGTGACTTCGCGTCGGCGCTCGCCGCGGCGGACTCCCGTGCCGACTCGCCGCGCACCGGGGCCCGGCGTGACGCCCGCCCCGACGCGCGGGCCGGGTCCCGCGCCGACGACCGCCCCGACGCGGCCCGGGACGCCGGCGCGCCGGTCTCCGACGCCGCGCCGGAGAAGGCTGCCGAGCCGGCGAAGAAGGACGGGCCGAAGAAGACGGGCACGCCGAGGAAGACGGGCACGCCGAACACGACCGACGGGGCGGAGACGGCCGACGGGGCGAAGCCGACCGGCGGGGCGGAGAAGTCCGCGGGGGCGGAGAAGTCCGACCAGCCGGGGAAGACGGACACGCCCGTGGACGGCACCGGAGCCGGTACGGCCCCGGTGGCCGCTGCGGCGGTGCCCCCCGGCGTCCCGGTCGACCCGGCCCCCGTCGTGCCGGCTGACGTCGTGCCGGCTGACGTCGTGCCGGTCCCGCCGGCCGACGCCGCGCAGGTGGCCACGGTCGCGGCCGCCGTGGTCGCGGGCCTGGTTCCCGTGGTGCACGCCGTCGCGGGCTCCGGGGCGGCAGCCGCCCCGGACGGCACCCCGGCCGTGGCGGCGACGGGGTTGCCCGCCTCGGTCGCGGCCGTCCCCACCGCCCAGGGTCAGGGCGCCACGCCCGCCGCCCGGGGCGCCACCCCCACGCCGGACCCCGGTACGCCGGCGTCCTCGTCACCCGTCACGTCCGACGCGGGCACCCCCGCCCCGCCCGCCGACGCCGCCGCGCGCGGTGCGGCGGTCCCGGCCGCGGTCCCGGGTACGCCCGTGGTCCCCGCACCGGGCGCGCCGACGCGTGACCAGGGTCTGACCGTCTCGATCCCGGCCGCGGACCGCAGGCCGGACACCGCGCCGCCCGCCGCCCCGGCGGTGACCGCGGTCCCGGGCGCGCCGGTCACCGTGCCCGCCGCGCCGGTCGCCCCGGCACCGGCTCCGGCCGCCGCGACTGCGGTCGACCCCGTCGCGGTCGCGGAACAGGTGCTGTCCAGGGTCACGCCGCTGCGGCGCGGGCCCGACGGCACGCACGTCCTCACGCTGCGCCTCGACCCGGGCCACCTCGGCCCGGTCACCGTCGTGGCCGAGGTCAAGGGCGGCGCGATCCGCCTCGAGCTCACCGCGGCCGTACCGGCCGTCCAGAAGGCGCTCGAGCAGGCCGCGGGCGACCTCCGGCGCGATCTCGCCGACGCCGGTTTCGGCGGCGCCGCGGTCGACGTCCGGTCCGGCGCGTCCGGCGGGGGAGACCCCCGTGGCACGTTCGGTGACCGATCCGACACCCGTTCGTCCCGAGGCGGCACGGCCCACGCCGATGCCGGACAGGGCGGAACCCCGTACGAGCCGCGCGGTGACCGTGCCGCCGACCGCGGCGCAGTCCGCCACCGGACCGGTGGCCACCGCGCCGTCGACGTCCGCGTCTGAGTCCCTCTCGATCCCACCAGGAGCCCACCAGTGACCACACCGATCACCACGCCGGTGACCACGCCCCTCTCGCAGGTCGTGGGGGCCACCACCGCCACGCCCTCCACACCCTCCAACGACCTGGCCGACAAGGACACGTTCCTCAAGCTCCTCGTCGCACAGCTGAAGTACCAGGACCCGTCGAACCCGGCGGACAGCACGGCGTTCATGGCGCAGACCGCGCAGTTCACGCAGGTCGAGCGTCTGAACGACATCAAGGCGGTCAACAGCGATCAGCTCGTCGCACAGATGATGCTGTCCGCCAGCGGGATGGTCGGGAAGGCCATCACGTGGGCGGGCCCGGACGGCAAGGACGTCACCGGGATCGTCACGTCAGCGCACTTCAACGGCAGCGCCCCGACCCTTCGGGTGGGCGACAAGGATGTCCCGCTGCCGGCGGTCAAGGAAGTCAAGGCCGCCGCGGCCGGCTGATCCGGCCCGCTCCCAGCATCCAGCTCCGAAGGGAATCCCATGCTCCGCTCGCTCTTCGCCGGTATCAGCGGCCTCCGCGCCCACCAGACCATGATGGACGTGACCGGTAACAACATCGCGAACGTCAACACCGCGGGGTACAAGTCCTCGCAGACCGTATTCCAGGACACGCTCAGCCAGATGATCCAGGGTGCCGGCGCCCCGCAGGGCGCCAACGGTGGTACCAACCCGGCGCAGGTCGGCCTCGGTGTCCGCGTCGGCGGCATCTTCACGAACTTCGGCCAGGGCGCTGCCCAGATGACCGGCCGCAGCACCGACCTGATGATCCAGGGCGACGGGTTCTTCGTGGTCCGCAAGGACGGTCAGGACCTGTACACCCGCGCCGGTGCGTTCAACTTCGACAGCCTCGGGCAGCTCGTCACGCCCGACGGCGGCAAGGTGATGGGCTGGGGCGCCGTCAACGGTGCCATCAACACCAACGCCGCCGCGGCACCGCTGTCCCTGCCGATCGGCACCATGCTGCCCCCGACCGCGACGGCGAACGTGAAGATCGGTGGCAACCTGCCCGGCGACTCGACGTCCACCACCCCGCTCGTCACGTCCATCACGACGTACGACGCGCAGGGCAACGCGGTGGCGCTCAAGACGTCGTTCACCAAGACCTCCGCCACCACGTGGGATGTCTCGATCACGGACGGCACCACGACGGTGGGCCCCCAGACGGTGACGTTCTCGGCCGACGGCAAGACGAACGACACGGCGTCGATCGCGTTCGGTGGCATCGCCGTGAACCTCTCGGCTGTCACGAACTACGCGGGTGTGTCCACCGCGGCCGCGCTGTCGCAGGACGGTGCCGCGGTCGGCTCCCTCCAGGCGTTCAGCCTCTCGCCGGACGGCACGCTGGTCGGCGTGTTCAGCAACGGTCTGCGCGAGGACCTGGGCCGGATCGCCATGGCGAACTTCAACAACCCGCCGGGCCTCGAGAAGGTCGGCAACACGATGTTCCGCGCCACCGTCAACTCCGGTGTGGCGCAGCTCGGCACGGCGGGCTCGGGCGGCCGTGGCTCGCTGGCCGGCGGCTCGCTGGAGATGTCCAATGTGGACCTTTCGCAGGAGTTCACCAACCTGATCGTCGCCCAGCGCGGCTTCCAGGCGAACTCGAAGGTCATCACGACGTCCGACGAGATCCTGCAGGACCTGGTCAACCTCAAGCGCTGACCCGGCCGACCCGGCCCCGCACCCCGCGTCGGAGGGGGTGCGGGGCCGAGTCGTGTCCCGGGCCTCCCGCAGGTGACACCCTCCTTCGGCTCAACTCCCGCGCGTACCGACCGATGGACAGGTCGGACGGGTCACGGACGGCCCTCCGGCATCCAAGGACGGACGGAACTCGACGTGATACTCGTGACGCGCCTGAACGGGGACGGCTTCGCGCTCAACCCCGACCTCATCGAGCGTGCCGACGCCACGCCGGACACCGTGGTCACCCTCGTCGACGGCACCAAGTACGTGATCAGCGAGTCGGTCGCCGAGCTGGTGGACCTGGTGCGCGACTACCGCGCCTCGGTCATCGCCGCGGCCGGCGCCCTCGACGACGCCCGCCGGGACGGAACAGGGGTACACCCCGGTACCGCGGAGACCACCGCACGCGGTCAACACCCCGGCTCGGTCGTGTCGCTGCACCGCAGGGAGCACTGATGGACCTCGCGGTCATCATCGGCGTCGTCGTCGCGTTCGGGTCGATCTTCACCGCCGTGTTCATGGAGGGCGGCAGCCCGTTCGTCATCTTCCTGCTGCCTCCGCTGCTGCTGGTGTTCGGCGGCACGATCGGCGCCGCCATCGCGGGCGGCACCCTCTCGGACGCCAAGAAGGTCGTCAGCCTGGTGAAGAGGGCGTTCACCGCCAAGGTGAGCGCGCCGGACGGCGCCGTCGAGACGCTGGTGAAGCTGGCCGAGCGCGCCCGCAAGGAGGGTCTGCTGGCCCTCGAGGACGCGGTCAAGGACGTCGACGACCCGTTCCTCAAGCAGGGCCTCGGCCTCGCCATCGACGGCACCGACCCCGATGAGGTCCGGTCCATCCTCGAGTCGCAGGTCGACGCCAAGAAGGCCGACGACAGGGCCGGCGCGAAGATCTTCGGTGACATGGGCGGGTACTCGCCCACGATCGGCATCATCGGCACGGTGTTCGGGCTCGTGCACGTGCTGGAGCAGCTGTCCAAGCCCGCGGAGCTCGGCCACCTCATCGCGGGCGCGTTCATCGCCACGCTCTGGGGCGTCATGTCGGCGAACGTGCTGTTCCTCCCGCTCGCCGCCCGTCTGAAGCGGCTCTCCGAGCTGGAATGCGCCCACATGGAGCTGGTCATCGAGGGCGTGGCGGCCATCCAGGCCGGCGCGAACCCGCGGGTCGTGTCCCAGCGCCTTGCGAGCCTCCTGCCGCCGAAGGCGGAGAAGGTCGACGCGAAGGCGGCCTGATGGTCAAGCCGGGCAGGGCGCGGAAGCGCCCGGAGGAGGACCAGGTCAACCACGAGCGGTGGATGGTCAGCTACGCCGACATGCTGACCCTGCTCATGGTGCTGTTCATCGTGCTGTTCGCGATCAGCCAGGTCGACCAGAAGAAGTTCGACCAGCTCAAGAACGGCATCGCCGGGGGGTTCGGCGCCCCGTCGGTGACGACCGGCGGTACCGGGCCGGTCAGCGACTCCGGGGACACCACGGGCACGCTCACCGTGGGGCCGCCGCCGAACCTCATGCCGCAGCAGCCGACCGACACGGCGGTCGACGCCGCGGCGCGGGCCGCCGACCGGGCCCGGCAGTCGGAGCTGGCGGAGCTCGCGAAGGCCGAGGCGAACAACCTCCTCGAGCTGCGGGACGCCATGCGCAAGGCGCTGGAGAGGCAGGGTCTGAAGGACAACGTGAAGTTCGAGATCAACGAGCGCGGACTCGTCGTCTCCATCCTCACCGACGAGGTCATCTTCACCGGTGACAGCGCGCTGCTCCGCCGCGGCGGGGCACGCGTGCTGGACGCGATCGGCCCGGCCCTGCGGGCCACCCCGAACGGCGTCATCGTCGAGGGCCACACCAACCACCTCGGCGTCGCGAATCCGCTGTACCCCACGCTCTGGGAGCTCTCGACCGCGCGCGCGTCCAGCGTCGTGCGGTACCTCGTCTCCGAGGGCATCGACCCGAAGCGCCTCGAGGCGGCCGGGTTCGGCAAGGAACGCCCGCTGTACCCGCCCACGGACCCCCGGGCCATCACGCAGAACCGCCGCGTGGAGGTCGTCGTCCTCTCCAACCTGCCGAGCGAGGCGCGGTCCCTGCTGCCCGCCGCCGCGACCGGCCGCTGACCACCACAACCCACGGAGCACACCGAACATGGCCAAGAAGGACAAGGCAGCGCCCGTCGACGGGGAGGAGCCGAAGAAGCCGAAGAGGTCGAAGAAGAAGCTCCTGATCGTCGCGGTCGTCGTCGTGGTGCTCCTCGGCGCCGGGGGGTACTTCTTCCTCGGCAGCAGCGCGAAGGCGGCTCCGAAGCCCGGCACGATCGTGCAGCTCGACCCGATCAACATCAACCTGGCCGGCGGTCACTACCTGAAGGTCGGCCTCGCGCTGCAGGCGGTCAAGGGCGCATCCCCCGACCCCGAGGGACCCCGGGCGCTCGACATCATGATCGGCACGCTGAGCAACCGCTCGATCGCCGAGCTGGCGTCGAACCCCGCCCGCGAGAAGGTCAAGGCGCAGCTCCTCGACGCGATCGCGAAGGCCTACGACCACAAGGTCATGGACATCTACTTCACCGAGTTCGTCATGCAGTGAGGCGGCCACTCGGGTGATGGGCTGTCCGGAATGGGCCGTTCGGGTGAGGTCCCGGCACTCAAGGGAACGCCCTGATCAGGCGATGTTCACGGTGTGACAGTCCCCCAGCCGTCCACCGGCGCCCCGGCGCGTCCCGCGCGCGGCCGCCCCGGCCGCCGCGGCAAGAACGGCGGCCCCGTGCCGTACGACTTCCGGCGCCCGACCAAGCTCTCGCGCGAGCACGTCCGCACGCTGCAGATCGCGTACGAGACGTTCGCGCGGCAGTACGCGACGCTGCTCACCACCTCGCTGCGCGTGGTGGCGCACGTGGGCCTCGTCTCGGTCGAGCAGCTGACGTACGACGAGTACGTCAGCGCGCTCGAGAACCCGACCGTGATGGCGACGTTCTCCGCCGACCCGCTGCCGGGCGTCGGGATCATGGAGTTCTCGCTGCCGACCGCGATGAGCTTCGTCGACCACCTGCTCGGCGGCCCCGGCTCGGCCGAGCAGCCGCAGCGCCCGATGACCGACATCGAGACGATGCTGGTCCGCGGGATCCTGGACCGGGCGCTCGCCGAGTTCCGGTACGCGCTCGAGTCGCTGGTGCAGGTACAGCCGAAGCTCGGCGCGATCGAGTACAACCCCCAGTTCCTCCAGGCGGCCGCGCCGAGCGACACCGTGGTCGTGGCGTCGTTCGAGATGCGCGTCGGGTCCACCGAGTGCCTCGCGACGCTCTGCATCCCGTTCAACTCGCTGCTGCCGCGGCTCCAGGCCGCGGTCGGCCGGGGCCCCCTGTCGGCCCAGCAGCGGCTCGCCCGCGAGGCGGCCGCCCGGCAGATGAGCAGCGCGCTCGAGGGTGCACCCCTGGACGTGGCGGTGCGCTTCGCACCGACGACGGTGCGCTCGGAGGACGTCCTCGAGCTCGTCGTCGGAGACGTCATCCCGCTCCGCCACAACTCGTCCCGCCCACTCTCGATCACGGCCGGCGACGTGCACTTCGCCCACGCCGTACCCGGTAGCCACGGCAAGCGCCTGGCCTGCCTCGTCGTCGACGCCCCCCAGGAGGACTCCCAGTGACCGCCGCCGCCCCGAACACCACCACCGGTACGGAGCTCGGCGACGCCGTCGCCCGCGGTGCCGCCGCGGCCGCCGTGCTGCTGCCCTCGTCCAGCCCGCTCGTGCCGGGCGCGGCGACGACGGACCTCGCCTCCCTCACCCTGCCGGACGTGGAGGCCCGGGCGGTCTGCGCCAAGTTCACCGGCGGTGTCCGCGGCGAGGTGGCCGTGATCGTCGGCAGTGACCTCGTCGAGGCGCTCCGGACGAGCCCGCTCGGCGAGCTGGACCTCGCCCAGGCCGTGCAGCCCGCCCTCCAGGCGGCCGCGGAGGGCCTCGGCGCCGTCGCGGTCGACCCGGGCCAGGCGCTCGACGCGCTCCTGGCCGTCGAGGCGATCGGCCGGGTCGGCTCCGCCGTCGCGGTGCCGCTGCTCACCGGCGAGCCCGGTGAGGCGATGGTCGGCGCGGTGGTCCTGGTCGGGGTCGCCGCGGCCGCCCCCGCTGCGGCTCCCGCCGCGGCGCCGGTCCACCGGCACGGCCTGGATCTGCTGCGCGATGTCGAGATGGAGCTCACCGTCGAGCTCGGACGTACCCGGATGACCGTCCGGGAGCTGCTGGGCCTCTCACCCGGCGCCGTGGTCGAGCTCGACCGCGCGGCCGGCAGCCCCGCCGACCTGCTCGTCAACGGCCGGTTGATCGCCCGTGGCGAGGTCGTCGTCGTGGACGAGGACTTCGCCGTGCGGATCACCGAGATCGTCGGCCACGGCGCGGACGACGCGTCCTCCGCCGACACCTTCCGGTAACCGTGGACATGCTCGCCGTCGCGGGGAAGATGACGCTGGCGCTCGCCGCCGTCCTGGCGCTGATGTGGGTGATCGCGCGCGCGTCGCGGAAGCCCCTGAAGGCCCGGGCCGGGGGAGCGCTCGCCGTCCTCGCCCGCCAGCAGCTCTCCCGCGGCGCCTCCGTCGCCGTCGTGAAGGTCGCCGGCAAGGCCCTGCTGATCGGCGTCACCGAGAACCAGGTGACGCTGCTGTCGGAGGTCGAGCTCGCCGCGATCACCGAGGCGCTCGCCCCCGTGGAGACCGTCAGCCGCACGCCGGTCGACCTGACCGACGAGGACACGGCGGCCGACGCCGACCTGGCCGCGGTCACCGCCCTCGACACCCGCCGCCCCGGCGCCTTCGCCGGATCGGCGCTGTCCCCCGCCACCTGGAAGCAGGCCATCGACATGCTGCGCGAGCGTACGGCGAGGTCGTCGTGACCCTCGCGGTACGCCGCGGCCTCGGGATGACCGTGCTGGTGGGCCTGCTGGCCGCCCTCGCGCTGCTCCTGGGCCCCGCCTCGCCCGCCTCCGCGGAGGTCCGCGCGGTCCCCGTGGCCGCCGATGTCCTCGCGGCCCCGGTCGCCCCGTCGGGCCCGGCCACCCCGGCCGCGCCCGGCGCGGACAACACCGCTCCCGGCGTGTCGATCCAGGTGAACGGGCCGAACGGCAAGCCCAGCTCGTCCCTCGTGACGATCCTGCTGATCACGGTGCTCTCGGTGGCGCCCGCGCTCCTGCTCATGTGCACCAGCTTCACGAAGATCTTCGTGGTGCTGAGCCTCACCCGGAACGCCCTCGGCCTCACCGCCGTACCGCCGAACCAGGTGCTCGCGGGCCTCGCGCTGTTCCTCAGCCTGTTCGTGATGGGTCCGGTGCTGTCGCAGGTCAACCACGACGGCGTACAGCCCTACCTGAACGGCACGAAGACCCAGAGCGTGGCCTTCCACGACGGCACCCAGCCGCTCCGCCAGTTCATGCTGAAGCACACGCGGCAGGAGGAGATCGCGCTCTTCACCAAGGCGGCGGGTGACCAGCGTCCGGCCACTCGCGCCGACGTGCCGCTGACCACGCTGATCCCGTCGTTCGTCATCTCCGAGCTCCGGGCCGCCTTCATCATCGGCTTCGTGATCTACATCCCGTTCCTGGTCATCGACCTCGTCGTCTCGGCGTCGCTGATGGCCCTGGGCATGATGATGCTGCCACCGGTCACCGTGTCGCTGCCGTTCAAGCTGCTGCTGTTCGTCCTGGTCAACGGGTGGGGACTCATCGTCACCGCGCTCGTCGCCAGTTATCAGTAGGGATTCCCGTGACCGACACCGCCGTCATCCAGATCGCCCTCCAGGCGATGACCATCGCCGCCAAGCTCGCCGCCCCGATCCTGCTCACGTCGCTCTTCGTCGGGTTCGGCATCTCGCTCTTCCAGTCGGTGACCCAGATCCAGGAGGTCACGCTGTCGTTCGTCCCCAAGGCGATCGCGTGCGGCGTGGCCATCCTGTTCTCCGGCAACTGGATGCTCCACGAGATGATCACCTTCACGCAGCAGCTCTTCGCGACCATCCCGAGCCTGCTGAGTCAGGGCTGACGTCGTGGAGGTCTCGGTCCCGATGTCGATGTTCGTGGCGTTCCTGCTCGCCACGGCTCGCTCGGCAGCGTGGCTCGTGATCTCCCCGCCGTTCTCGTCGAGGGTGATCCCGCCCCGCGTGAAGGCCCTGCTCGCCGCGGCGCTGGCGCTGCTCGTCACCCCCCGCATCGCGGCGTCCGCACCGGCGCTGGAGCCGGGCCCGCTGCTCGGCTCGCTCGTCCAGCAGGTCGCGATCGGCATGTCGCTGGGCTTCCTCACCGCGCTGCTGTTCGCGGCCATCCAGGCGGCGGGCGACCTCATCGACCTGTTCGGCGGCTTCTCGCTGGCCTTCGCGTTCGATCCGCTCATGCAGCAGGGCAACTCGGTCTTCGGCCGGCTGTACGGCCTCCTCGCGGTGACCCTGCTGTTCGCGTCCGGCGGTCACCTGCTGATCCTGCGCGGGTTCCTGTCCACGTACGACGCCCTGCCGCTCGACGCCGGTCTGTCCCTCGGACGGCTCGGTGACCTGCTCGGCCACGGGCTCGTGACGATGTTCGTGGCGGCGCTGCAGATCGCGGGCCCGCTCATCGCCGTGCTCTTCCTGGCCGACGTCGGGATGGGCCTGCTCACCCGCGTGGCGCCGATGCTGAACGTCTTCTCCCTCGCCTTCCCGGCCAAGATCCTGGTGACGCTCGTGCTGGTCGGGATGTCCTTCCCGCTGCTGCCGTCGGCGGTGAACGGGCTCGCGGAGCGCTCGGTGCAGTTCATGGGGACGCTGGTCGGCGGATGAGCGGGGAGAAGACCGAGAAGCCGACTCCGAAGAAGCTCAAGGACGCCCGCCGGGAGGGCAGGGTCGGGAAGTCGGCCGACTTCGGCGCCTGGCTCGGGGTCCTGGCCGCCACGATGGTCCTGCCGATGGTCGTACGCAGCGCGGGCGACACGGCGACCAGTCTCCTCATGGGGGTGCGGGCCGTCATCGCGGATCCCGATCCCGCGAAGGCGCAGCAGTTGCTGGGCACGGGGCTGCTGGCCGTCGGGTCGGCCGTCGCGCCGCTCGCCGCGGTCACCGTGGTCGTCGCGATCGCCGCGTCCGCGGCGCAGGGCGGTATCCACCCGGCCACCAAGCTCCTCAAGCCCGACTTCAAGCGGCTCAACCCGTGGCCCGGCATCAAGCGCATCTTCGGGCCCCACGCGCTGTGGGAGGCCGCCAAGACGACGATCAAGACGCTCGCGCTCGGTCTCGTGCTGTACGTCGCGATCCAGGGCCTGCTCCCGCAGCTGCTCACCGCCGGCTCGCTGCCGCTGTCCGCGACCGTCACCGCGGCGGCGGGCGACACCCTCATGATCATCCGCTGGGCGGCCGTCGCGGGCATCGCGATGGCGGTCGCGGACTTCCTCATGGTCCGCCGCCGCAACAACAAGCAGCTGAAGATGTCCGTGCAGGACGTCAAGGACGAGTACCGGCGCTCCGAGGGCGACCCGCAGCTCAAGGGCGCGATCCGCTCCCGCCAGCTCGCGATGAGCCGGAACCGGATGATGGCCGACGTCGCCACGGCGGACGTCGTGCTGGTCAACCCGACCCACGTCGCGGTCGCCCTGCGCTACGACCCGGTCAAGGGAGCTCCACGGGTGGTCGCCAAGGGCGCGGGGACCATCGCGACGAGGATCCGTGCGCTCGCCGAGCAGAACCGGATCCCGATGGTCGAGGACGTGCCGCTGGCCCGCGCGCTGCACAAGGCGTGTGAGGTGGGCCAGGAGATCCCGCCCGAGCTGTACACCGCGGTGGCGACCGTGCTGGCATTCGTGATGGCGCTGAAGGCGAAGGGCTCGGCGGCCGGCCAGCACCGCGTCCCGGCCGCGAACCGCGCCGCGATGGCGCTCTGACGCGGGGTCCGTCCACCCTGCCGGACGGGCATCGGGAGGCCCTCACCAGCCACGGGGGAAGCCGGTGAGGGCCTCGGTCCGAGGGTCCCACGTCCGTCGCCCCAGCGGCAGCCCTCCGGAGGCAGAGATCCTCCCGCGGCGTGCCCGGATTGTCGCGACCGAGCGGGTACGTCACCTGTCCGGTGACCGATTCTGACCGTACGGACGACTCAACCCGGGCCCCTCGCGGGACGAGACAACCAATGCCAGGACGGCACCCCCCAGGCCACGGACTCAGGCCGCCGAGCCGAACTCTGTCCGGAAGGCGCCGTGAGTCCGAAGAACCTGGGCAAGATGGCCGTCCCCATCGGGGTCGTGTCGATCATCATGCTGATGGTCGTGCCGATCCCGGCCACGCTGCTGGACGTCCTCATCGCCGGCAACATCACGTTCGCCGTGGTGATCGTCCTCGTCGCGATGTACGTGAAGCGGCCGCTCGACTTCGCGGTCTTCCCGTCGCTGCTGCTGATCGCCACGCTGTTCCGCCTGGCCCTGAACATCAGCGCGACACGCCTCGTGCTCACCGACGGCCACGCCGGCAACGTCATCTACGCGTTCGGCCACTTCGTCATCAGCGGGTCGCTGGTGATCGGACTGGTGGTGTTCCTGATCCTGATCGTCGTCCAGTTCGTGGTGATCACGAACGGCGCGGGGCGCGTCGCCGAGGTGGGCGCGCGCTTCACGCTCGACGCGATGCCGGGCAAGCAGATGGCCGTCGACGCCGACCTCAACGCGGGCCTGATCGACGAGTTGGCCGCCCGAAGGCGCCGTGAGGACATCGCCGCCGAGGCCGACTTCTACGGCGCGATGGACGGTGGCTCGAAGTTCGTCAAGGGCGACGCGATCGCCGCCATCGTCATCACGCTGATCAACCTCATCGGCGGCTTCGTCGTCGGCATCGTCCAGCGCGGCATGTCCCCGATGGACGCCATGCAGACGTACAGCCTGCTCACCATCGGCGACGGCCTCGTCTCGCAGATCCCGGCCCTGCTGCTGTCGGTGGCCACCGGCCTCATCGTCACGCGGAACACGTCCAAGGGCGACATGGGCTCGGACATCGCGCAGCAGTTCGGCCGGCAGAAGCGCGCCGTGCAGATCGCCGGTGGCGCCGCGCTGGGGCTGTGCATCATCCCGGGCATGCCCAAGCTGCCGTTCCTGCTCATCGGGGGCGGTGTCCTGCTGCTCGCGCAGCGCCTGCCGGACCCCGCCGCGGTGGAGAAGGAGGAGGAGCAGGCCGCGCTGCCGGCGGGCTCCGCGGGGCCTGCCCCGGACAGCCCGGAGGCCATCATGGGGGAGATGCGGGTCGACCAGCTCGAGCTCGCCCTCGCCCCCGACCTGGTCGACCTCGTCGACTCGGCCGCGGGCGGCGACCTGCTCGACCGGATCCGCTCGCTGCGACGGAAGATCGCTCTGGACCTCGGCCTCGTGCTGCCGCCGGTGCGGACCCGCGACAGCCTGGACCTCCCGGTGTCGACGTATGCCGTCCGGATCGGCGGCGTCGAGGTCGCCCGCGGCGAGGCGCCCCCCGGCACCGTGCTCGCGATCGGCGACTCGCTCGAGGACCTGCCCGGCCGGGCCGGCAAGGAGCCGGTGTTCGGGCTCGACGGCAAGTGGGTCCCGCACGAGCTCCGGCACCAGGCCGAGCTCGCGGGCGCCACGGTGGTCGACCGCGGCTCCGTGATCATCACGCACCTGTCGGAGATCGTGCGGACGCACGCCAGCCGCCTGCTGGGCCGTGAGGACGTCCGTGCGCTCATCGAGGTGCTCAAGCGGACGCACCCGGTCGTGGTCGAGGAGCTCACCCCGGCGCTGCTGTCGATGGGTGAGATCCAGCGGGTGCTCCAGGCGCTGCTCGACGAGGGGGTCTCGATCCGGGACCTGGTCCGGATCTTCGAGGCGCTGTCGCTCGAGGCGAAGGCGAACCCGGGCCCCGACACGCTCGTGGAGTCCTGCCGGGCGGCGCTGGGGCCCGCGATCGCCTCGCAGCACGCGGTCGACGGCACGGTGTCGGTGCTGACGCTCGACCCCCGGCTGGAGCAGGGGCTGCTCGAGTCCCTGCGGCCCGGCGAGGGCGGCGCGCACCTGCTGATGGACGCGCAGGCGATCGAGAACCTGGTCGGCGCGCTGCACCGGATGAGCGAGTCGGCGGAGCAGCGCGGCCTGACGCCGGTCCTCGTGTGTTCTCCCCAGCTGCGGGCCCCCGTGCGACGCATGGTGCGGATGACGGTGCCCCGGCTGGCTGTCCTGTCGTACGGCGAGGTGTCCGCGGCGACGCGGATCGAGACGATCGGAGTGGTGAGCGGTGTCGACGCGACTGCTGCTTGAGGGTCCTGACATCACGGCCCTGCTGGCCCGTGTGCGCGCGGAGCACGGCGACGCCGCGCGCATCGTGAAGGCCGACAAGGTGCGGCTGGGAGGTTTCGCGGGCTTCTTCGCGAAGGTCCGGTACGAGGTCGTCGTCGAGGTCCCGGCGGGGACCGTCGCGGTCGCGCCCCCCGCCACGCCGGCCGCACCCGCGCTCGTCGCCGCGCCCGCGCCCGCCGGCGTGTCCGTCGCCGCGCCCGTCGTGCCGGCTCCGGCGCCCGCGTCGCTCGAGGAGCTGGCCGCGCTCGCGGACAGCGCCGACACCGCGGAGGTGACCGAGGCGAGCGTCCCGGCGGAGCGCGAGCTCGTCGCCGCCCGCGCGCCCGGCCGCGCCCTGTCCACCGAGTCCGACCAGTTCGCCGCGGTGCTGTCGCGGCTCACCGACGGACTCGGCACGGGCATCGACTTCGATGCGCTGCCGCCCGCGCCGATCGAGCCACCGGCCCGGTTCCGGCCGATGTACGCCACGTCGATGGCGCCGCCCGCCGCGCCCGAGCCTGCCGCCCCGCTGCTGCCGGCCCTGCCGGTGGGGCCGTTCGACGGGCTCCGCGCGCTCGGCGTGCCGGTGCACCTCGCCGCGTCGGTGAACGGCGAGGACCTGCACGCGGACCTCGTCCGGGTGTTCGGCACGCTGCCCCCCGCCCCGGCACTGCCGCGCCGCCCCGGTGACGTGCTCGTCGTCGTCGGCGACGCCGCGGCCGCCGTCCCGGTCGGCCGCGCCCTGGCGAAGAAGATGCACCTCGACCCGACGAAGTTGCTGCTCGCCGCGCCGAGCACCGCCGGAACCGGCGTCGCGGCCGCACGCCGCGTCACGGGCCCTGCGGACGCCGAACGCCGCGCCCGCATGCTGCACCGCGCCGACGTCGCGCACGTCGTCGTGGTGGACGCCCCGCTCGACGGCGAGAGCGCCGGCTGGGCGAGGGACATCGCGGACTCCCTCGGCGCGACGCAGGTCTGGGCCGTCGTGGACGCCACCCGCAAGGTGGGCGACCTCGCGGACCACCTCGACCGGCTGGGGCCGCTCGACGCGCTGGTCGTCGAGCGTGCCGACGTCACCCGCGACCCGGCGACCGTGCTCGACCTCCGGGTGCCGGTCGCGCTGCTCGAGGGGCACCGGGCCACGCCGCGCGTGTGGGCGGACCTCGTCGCGGACCGGATGGAGGCCCGCGAGGAGCCCGGTACCCCGGTGCGCCGCGGTCGGCGGGCGTGATCGCGCCGCTGCCCGTGGTCAACGGGTTGTGCCGCGTGGTCCTGGGTGACACCGACGAACGTCCGTCCCGCGTGGAGGCGGACGACGACGGCCTGCTGACCGTGGCCGCGCCGTGGCACGCCGCGGCGCTCGCGCCGGCGCCGGGCGAATCCCTCGCCATCCGCTGGCCGACCCTGCGCGGGATCTGCGAGGTCGCCGCCACGCTCGTCTCGATCGAGCGGGAGAAGGCGGTGCCCCTGTGGCGGGTCCAGACCGAGGGCGAGGTACGGATCCTCCAGCGGCGCCGGTTCGTCCGCGCCGACGCGACGGTCCCGGTGACGCTGGCGCCGATGCCGCGGGGCGCGAAGCAGGACGAGCTGCCCGAGCCGGTGATCGCCACGGTCGTGAACCTGTCCGAGGGCGGCGCCCGGTGCCGCATCGAGGGCCTCGCCGAGCTCGTCGCGAAGGGCCTGGCCGAGAACCGCCAGGTGGACCTGCGGCTCAACCTCGGCGCGGCGGTCGTCCACCTCGTCGGTCTCGTCATCCGGATCACGCCTGAGCTGCCGTGGACGTCGAAGGACGTCGCCGAGGTGGTCGTCGCCTTCGAGCCGCCCGAGCAGGCCGGCGACCTCATCCGTCAGTTCGTGCTGCACCAGCAGGTGCTGGCCCGCCGCGCGGCCCGCAACTCCTAGAGGGGAGGACCACCGGACATGATCCGTTTCGACGTCCTGATCGCCGCGCTGCTGATGAGCGCACCGACGCTGTGGGACGCGTTCTCCACCGGCAACACGCCGGTCGACACCGCGCTCGTCCGCTTCCTCGTCGCCGTGCCGGTGTGCGCCGTCGCGTTGGCGCTGCTGCGCCGGGTGTTCCGGCCTCACCCCGGCCCCAGCCCGGCGGTCCGTGCGGCCGAGCAGGCGCTCGAGGAGACCCGTGCCGTGTACGGGCGGCGACGGCAGGACGCGCCGTCCGACGTGCCCGCCGAGGTGCCCTGACGGGCCACACCGGGGCCCAGACCCTATGCTGAACCGGTGTCCGCTGCGGCGGGCCCTGCCCTGGCCGTTCCACGGAAGGAAGTGCCGGTGCTCGTCCTCAGCCGCCGTGCGGGAGAGAGCGTCGTCATCGCCGACGACGTCGTCGTCACCGTCCTCGAGGTGCGCGGTGACGTGATCCGCCTCGGCATCGACGCCCCGCGCCACGTGCGCGTCCACCGCGAAGAGGTGTACCGCGAGGTGCAGCGCGCCAATCAGGCGGCGGCTGCGGCCTCCGCCGAGGACGTCGACCTGGGTTCGCTGCTGCCGCGGCGCGGCGAGGTCGACGACAGCTGAAACAGGCCCCGCCCGGGTGCTCGAGTTCGGACCGACTCGTGCCGATGGACACTCCGAGGACCCGCACCAGGGTCCGACCGGGAGGGGCGGGACGTGTCGGACCCTGTGGGCGACCTGGCGGTGCACGACCGCGGCGCGGACAAGGTCTACGTCGGGCGCCAGACGATCTACGACGACGCCGGCGAGGTGTACGGGTACGAGCTGTCGTTCCGTGACCTCCGGAGCGCGTCCGGGCCCCACGACGTCGAGCGCGCGATCGCGCAGGTGCTGGTCACCACGTTCCTCGACCTCGGCGTCGAGCGGCTCGTCGGCGAGCGGCCGGCCTTCGTCCGCGTCACACGCCCGTTCCTGGCCGGCCTCGTGCCCGTCCCCCCGCCGCCCGGGGACGTGGTGCTGCGGCTCACCGACGAGGTCGTCGGCGACCGGCCGCTGCTGGACGTCGTCCGCCGGTTCGCGTCCGCGGGCTACCGCGTCGCGGTGGACCTCCCCACGTACCGCGCCGAGCAGGCCCTGCGCGGGCTCGCCGGCGTCGTCATCGTGGACCTGCGGACCGCACTCCCGGAGGAGCTCGCCGGTCACGCCGCGCTGATCCGGACGCAGGGGGCCCTCGCGCTGGCCGAGAACGCCGACGACGACCTCCTGCTGGCCCGGGCCCGCCGGGCCGGCTTCGGGCTGCTCTCCGGTGTGGTGCTGGGCCGGCCGCAGCTCGTCGGCGGGCCGGGGCTCAGCCCGTCCCGGGTGAGCTGCGTGCGGCTGCTCGGCACGATGCTGGCCGACGAGTTCAACCTCGACGAGCTCGAGGACGTCCTCCGTACCGACCCCGCCCTCGCCTACCGGGTCCTGCGGCTCGCGAACAGCGCCGGGATCGGCCTCCGCGGGCACGTGACGTCGGTGCGCCAGGCCCTGGTGCTGGTCGGTCCGGAGAGCCTGCGCAGCTGGCTCGTCGTGATGGCCCTCGCCGACATGGGTGCCACCGACACGGACCGGCTCGGCTGGGCGCTCACCCGCGCGCGGATGTGCGAACTGCTCACCGAGCACGTGCCCGGCGCAGGCGCCGACCAGGCCTTCCTCGCCGGCCTGCTGTCCGCGCTCGTGGAACTGCTCGGCACCGAGGTGTCCACGCTGGCGAAGCACGTCGGCGCGACCCGCGAGCTCTCCGCGGCCCTCGTCGACGGCACCGGCCCGCTCGGTACCGTCCTCCGCACGGTCGTGGAGTACGAGGGTGGCGGTACGGGCCTCGAGGACGTCGGGCCGGTGGACGTGGTGACCGCGCGGCGGGCGTACCTCGCGGCGATGGCGTGGTCCCTGCAGCTGTCCACCGTGGCGATGGGGCACATCTCGGCGTAGGCCGTGGCCGTCACGCCGGCGGCTCGGCGAGGTCCGCCGCGTGCCACAGGTAGTCCACCTGCTGCTGCTTGCGCATGATGGCGTGTTCCAGCAGGTGCTCGAGGG
Source organism: Mycobacteriales bacterium (assembly GCA_036402915.1). Lineage (GTDB taxonomy): Bacteria > Actinomycetota > Actinomycetes > Mycobacteriales > HKI-0501 > JAVEDU01. The sequence goes on along the minus strand of DASWRY010000082.1, from coordinate 5,422 downwards.
CCTCGCTGCGCGGTTCCTGCCCGGTGTGCGGGATGACCGCGTGCAGGGCGGCGATCGCCTTCTGCTCGTCGTCCAGGAGGTCCCGGATCGCCTGCTGCGGGTCACCCGCCGGCCGGATCTCGCCGAGGTCCACCGCGGGGTGACCGCCGAGCGCCGACAACTTCTCGGTCAGGCGGCAGGTGTCCTCCGCCTCGTGCGCCGCGAACTCCCGCAGCCGGCTCTTGATGCCGGCGCCGGCCATCCCGCGCAGCGTCCCCGCGAGCACCGTCATCGTCACGAGCGAGCGGGCCTGGAGTGCGAGGGCGGTGCCCAGCGTGTCGAGGACGGCGTCGACCTCCATGCCGTCGTCGGCACCCACGTCAGGCCTCGGCGGTGTAGTCGGCAGTGAAGCCGAGCGCCGCGAGCGCCTCCTGCGGCCCGGCGAGGATCAGCACGGTCTCGGTGGGGGAGAACTCGAGCGTCCACCCCAGCTGCGGCAGCGCCTGGCGGCCGGTACGGGCGAGGGCGGTCACCGCCTGCGTCACGTCGACCGAGGTGCGGTACACCGAGACGACCTTGCCCGGTTCGGTCAGCCGCAGCTCGAGACCGAGTGCGTCGAGCGCGTGGAGCTGTTCCGGGACGGGCGGCGAGGAGAGCGCGGACATGCTCGTCATGGGCGCCAGCATCGGGTCTGGGGGCGGACCGCACAACTCGGGCTCATCCGGCACGCGGCGGTGCCGTGCCGGGCCGGGGTGCCCGCCGCCAGACGACGAACAGCCCGTCCCACAGCCGTGCCACGCGGAGGTCGAGCAGCTGGTCCACGGTCGGCCCGCCCGTACCGGCGCCGACGCGCACCGCGTCGAACCAGGCCGTGCGGCCGGTGACCAGCGTGTCGACGTACGCGTCGAACCACCCGTCGCTCATCCACTCCGGGTAGAGCTCGAGCAGCGTCCGGCCGACGAGGTCCGCCCCCGGTCGACCGCGGAGGTCGACCGTCGCGGCGTTGCAGTGGTCGACACGGAAGTCGACCACCTCGCCCCCCACCCGGATCGGGGTGAGCAGCACCGCGGGGTCGAACAGGGTCTCGAGCGCGACGAGCAGCGGCGATGCCCCCGCGGAGCCGGTCGGCCGGACCCCGTCCGCGGTGCCCCGGGGGACGCTCGCCGACAGCGTCGGGTCGTCGGCTGCCAGCTCCGCGAGCCGCGCCGCCACGAGCTCCGCGACGCCGAGGAGGAACGCGCGGTCGTCGTCGTCCAGCAGCTCCGGCGCGGGCCAGGTCAGGCCCAGGACGCCGAGGCCGACGCCGCCGGCGGCCAGGGGCAACGCGCAGAACGCGGGCGCAGCGGTGCCGCCCAGCGCCGCGAGGTCGGGGAACCGGCGGAGCCCCTCGTCCTCCTTCTCGACCCAGACGGGGACGCCGTGGCGACTCGACACGGTGAACGGCAGGTCCAGCCCGGGAGGGACGCGACGCCACTCGGACTGCGTGCGGACCGGGACGCCCGCACCGGCGAGGAGCCGGAGCGCCCCGTCCGCCTCGAGGGCGAACAGGTAGCCGCTCCGCGGCTCCGCGGGCCACGCGCACTCCGCCATCACGGCGTCGAGGACCTCCTCGGCCGACCGGGCCGCCCCGACCCGGGAGGAGAGCAGCTGGAAGCGGGCGCGGTCGTCCGCGGTCCCCGCCCCAACCGGGCGGTCGTGCCGGGGGGCCGGGGCGGTGGCGGGCGGACGGAGACCGGGGACGGCCTCGCCCAGCGCCGTCGCCCCGCCCCCGGCGGCCGGTGGACTCGGTACCGTCGCTCCGACCACCGTCGCGGCGAGCTGGACCAGCTTCACGTTGTGCCGCTGCGACAGCGCGGTGAGGGCGGTGAAGGCCTCCTCCGGCGTGCAGCGGTTCCGCTCCGCCAGCATGCCCTTCGCCTGCTCGATGACCGCGCGGTGCCGGATCGCCCGGCGCAGCTGCTCCACCTCGGAGCGCAGCCGCGTCACGGTGGCCACGAAGCGCCGCCGCTCGCCGGCGGTGTCGGCGGTGGGGACGGGGTGCTCGGTCGGATCATCGGGACGGGGTCGCATCGGGGCCCCTTCCGGGGGGTCTCGATCTCTGCCGGCCGCGTCTTGACCCAAGCGCAATCACCTGCACGCCGTCGGTGACCTGACGGCGTCGTGGCCAACATATCCGGTCAGGTGGTGTTCGCGATCACCGACCTGTCCGGTTCATGTCCGCGGCCTCATGTCCCCGACGTCACGTCCACGACGTCACGTCCACGACGGTCGCAGCGGCATCCCCGAGTCGCCGTCGTCCGTCCGCGTACCGAGCACCTGGTGGAGCTGGATGCGGTTGCGCTCGAACCCGAGCCGGGAGGCCGCCATGTACAGCGCCCACACCCTCGCCGTGCCGATGCCGACCTCGCGGACGGCCTCGTCCCAGTTCTCGTCCAGGTTCCGGCACCACGCCGCGAGCGTCAGCGCGTAGTGCTCGCGGAGGTTCTCCTCGTGCCGCGGCTCGAACCCGTTGTCCTGCATCGCCGAGATCACCCGTCCGACGCCGGTGAGCTCGCCGTCCGGGAACACGTACCGGTTGATGAACCCCTTCGGCCAGATCGTCCGCTCGTCGGTCCGCGGCCTCATGATCGAGTGGTTGAGCAGCCGGCCGCCCGGACGGAGGCGGTCGTGCAGGTGCCGGAAGTACGCGGCGTAGTTGTCCACGCCGATGTGCTCGGTGAGCCCGATCGAGCTGACCGCGTCGAACCCGGTCTCGGTCACGTCGCGGTAGTCGAGGTACCGCACCTCCGCCCGGTCGTTCAGGCCCTCCTCGGCGATCGCCTTGGCGGCCCACTCCGCCTGCTGCCGGGAGAGCGTCACGCCGAGCGCCCGGACGCCGTAGTGCTTCGCCGCGTGCAGCACCATGCCGCCCCACCCGCAGCCGACGTCGAGCAGGCGCTGGCCGGGCTGGAGGTCGAGCTTGCGGCAGACGAGGTCGAACTTCGCCGTCTGCGCCTCCTCGAGGGTCGCGTCGGCCGTCGGGAACACCGCGCACGTGTACGCCATCGACGGGCCGAGCACCATCTCGTAGAAGCGGTTGCTCACGTCGTAGTGGTGGCTGATCACCTGGGCGTCGCGCCCTCGGGCGTGGCGCAGGCCGCGGCGGACCAGGCCCATCCCGACCTCCTGGGGCGGGAGCGGCGCGCGGCCGAACACCGCCGGCAGCATCCGGAGGCGGTCCAGCAGCGGCGGGTCGTCGAACTGCCCGCCGTCGAGCCGGCCCAGGGCCGTGTAGAGGTCTCCCTCGACGATGAGCTCGCCCGTCACGAACGCGCGGGCGAGCCCGAGCTCGGCCCCGGCGCGCGCGAGGTACGTCAGCGCGCGCCGCGAGCGCAGCGTGATGCGGATGTCGGCATCGGGGGGCCCGAAGGTGCTCCCGTCGTACGCGGCGAACGCGAGGCCCGGCCGGGCTCCCACGATCCGGCCCAGGGATTCGGCGATCCCGGCCATGACCACCTCCTGTACGTCAACCCCGCTGTACGGTCTTCTCGTACAGACCGGGGAATCGTCGAGCGGGGTCGTACCCGCTCTTGAGCACGCGGTACTCCGCGCCGTGGTACAGCCGGTCGAACTCCTCCGGCGTGTAGTAGGCGGTCGAGTACAGCGACTTGAGCCCGCCGAGGCGGGTGACCTCCGCCTCGAGTAGGCGGTTGTGGTGTCCGTCGGACTGCCCGGGTTCGAGCGGGACCGTCGACCAGAAGCCGACGTTGACGTACAGCTGCCCGGGGTCGAGGTCGTACAGCGTCCAGTCCACGGACGGGTCGCGCTGCCGCAGCGGGCAGACCCACACCGGGGAGATGCCGACCTCCCGGTGGAAGAAGTCCAGGAACTCCGCGAGCCGGTCCACGGGCACGTCGACGTCCTGCACGACCTCCTCGCGGGGCCCCTCGCGCCGCAGCTTCCCGACCAGGCCGTACCGGCGCTCGAACGCGGCGAGCTTCCAGTACGTCGACGAGCGCAGCAGCCGCCGCGGCACCAGCCGGCGGATCCGCGGGTTCTGCACGCCGAATGCCCGCGAGCACCAGAACCAGTCGGTGTCCCAGCGCCACAGGTAGTCACCCGCCGTGAGGAAGTCCTCCTCGCGGTGCTGCAGGGAGCGGTAGTAGATCTCGTTGCCGGTGTAGTCGCTGGTGTACGGCGCCGTGTCGGAGTAGCGGGCGGTCGTCAGGACCATCTCGTCCGCGCCGAACACCGTGCCGTCGACGAAGTCGTGGCCCGCGGTCGCGGCCTCGCGGATCGCCTCGGTGAAGGCGCCGGCGTCGGTGTACCGGTGGTGGCGCAGGTGGACGTACCGGCGTACCGGCTCGAGCTCGATCGTGAGCTTCAGCGCGTACCCGAGCGTGCCGTACGAGTTGGGGAAGCCGCGGAACAGGTCCGCGTGCTCACCGTCAGGGGTCGCCGTGACGATGCGACCGTCGCCGGTGAGCACGTCCATCGCGAGCACCGACTCGTGCGGCATGCCGTTGCGGAAGCTCGTCGACTCGATCCCGAGCCCGGTCACCGCGCCGCCGAGGGTGATCGTCTTCAGCTGCGGCACGACCAGCGGCATCAGGCCGTGCGGCAGCGTGGCGTCGACGAGCTGCTCGTAGGTGACCATGCCCTCGACGTCGGCGGTGCGGGTGTCCGGGTCGACGCGCAGGACGTGGCTGAACCCCGAAACGTCGAGCCCGGGGTGGTTCGCCGCGGTGCGCGAGCGGAAGAGGTTCGACGTCCGTTTCGCCAGCCGGACGGTGGCTTCACCGCCGATCGCGGTGAGTTGCCGTCTCAGGGCGTCTACGCGGGCTTCGTGCTCGGGGAATGCCGGGCCCGGACGGGCTTCGGGCACCCCGGCCTGATCGATGGTCACGTCCCGATCCTGCCTCACCGGAGGCTCTGGTGGCTCGTCGGACGTCGTGAATGACTCATTGATTTCTTCGAAAGAGGCGAACGAGTCGTTCACGACGTCGTGGCGGCGGTCAGGCGGCGGTCGGAAGGCCTCAGGCGACGGCGCGGAGCGGGGTCTGCTCGTCCAGGAGCGCTGCGGCGTCGGCGAGGAAGGCGTCGATCTGCCGCAGCCGGTCGGCGGTGCGCCGCTCGACCGCCGCGAGCCGGTCGGCGCGGCGCCGGGCGTCGTCGACGATCCGGTACGCCCGGGCGCGGGCGTCGGCGGTCCGCCGGTCCGCGTCCTCCTCGGCTTCCCGGACGATCGCGGCCGCGCGCTCCCGGGCCGTCGCGACGATCCCGTCCGCTTCGGCGTGCGCCAGTTCGAGCAGGTGCCGCACCCGGTCGCCGACGGCGGCCGGATCGGCGGGGGTGCGGCACAGGCGGTCGACGCGGGCGCTCAGCTCGGCGTGGCCGGCACGGGCCCGTTCGAGCTGCCGCGCCAGGTTCTCGGCCTCGGTGACGGCGGCGTCGCGGTCGGCCG
>DASWRY010000081.1:0-36308 GCA_036402915.1 Mycobacteriales bacterium | reverse complement strand
ACCCGTAGGCGAGGGCCCGTCAGGTGCCGATGTAGGCCCCGAGGTGCTCGCCGGTCAGTGTGGAGCGGGCGGCCACCAACGCCGCGGGTGTTCCCTCGAAGACGATCCGGCCGCCGTCGTGGCCGGCACCGGGTCCGAGGTCGATGATCCAGTCGGCGTGTGCCATGACTGCCTGGTGGTGCTCGATGACGATGACCGACTTGCCTGAGTCGACGAGCCGGTCGAGCAGGCCGAGCAGCTGCTCGACGTCGGCGAGGTGCAGGCCGGTGGTCGGCTCGTCGAGGACGTAGACGCGGCCCTTCTCGGCCAGGTGGGTGGCCAGCTTGAGCCGCTGCCGCTCACCGCCGGAGAGGGTCGTGAGCGGCTGGCCGAGGCTGAGGTAGCCGAGCCCGACGTCGGCCAGGTGGGTCAGGATCTTGTGGGCCGCCGGCGTCTTCGCCTCACCGGCGTCGAAGAACTCGCCTGCCTCGGTGACCGACATGGCCAGCACCTCGCTGATGTCCTTGCCACCGAAGGTGTAGCCGAGCACCTCGGCCTGGAAGCGCTTCCCCTCGCACTCCTCGCAGGTGGTGGCGACGCCGGCCATCATCGCCAGGTCGGTGTAGATGACGCCGGCGCCGTTGCAGGTAGGGCAGGCGCCCTCGGAGTTGGCGCTGAACAGCGCCGGCTTCACGCCGTTGGCCTTCGCGAATGCCTTCCGGATCGGGTCGAGCAGGCCGGTGTACGTGGCCGGGTTGCTGCGCCGGGAGCCCTTGATCGCTGCCTGGCCGACCGACACCACCCCGTCCCGGCCCGAGACCGAGCCCTGGATCAGGGAGCTCTTTCCCGACCCGGCCACGCCGGTGACCACCACCAGCACGCCGAGCGGGATGTCGACGTCGACGTCCCGCAGGTTGTGGGCGTCGGCACCGCGCACCTGCAGCACGCCCGACGGCGTCCGCACCGACGGCTTCACCGAGGCGCGGTCGTCCAGGTGCCGCCCGGTCAGCGTGCCGCCGGCCCGCAGCCCGTCGACGGTGCCCTCGAAGCAGATGGTGCCGCCCGCCGTACCGGCGCCGGGGCCGAGGTCGACGACGTGGTCGGCGATCGCGATCGTCTGCGGCTCGTGCTCGACGACGAGCACCGTGTTGCCCTTGTCCCGCAGCCGCAGCAGCAGGTCGTTCATCCGCTGGACGTCATGGGGGTGCAGGCCCGCGGTGGGCTCGTCGAAGACGTAGGTCACGTCGGTGAGCGAGGAGCCGAGGTGGCGGATCATCTTGACGCGCTGCCCCTCGCCGCCCGACAGCGTGCCCGACGGCCGGTCGAGGCTGAGGTAGCCGAGCCCGATCTCCACGAACGAGTCGAGGGTGCGTCCCAGGGTCGTGAGCAGCGGCGCCACCGACGGCTCGTCGAGGTCGCCCACCCACGCGGCGAGGTCGCTGATCTGCATCGCGCAGGCGTCGGCGATGCTGATCCCCTTGATCTTCGACGAGCGGGCCGCCTCGCCGAGCCGGGTGCCACCGCACTCGGGGCAGGTGGTGAAGGTGACCGCCCGCTCCACGAAGGCGCGGATGTGCGGCTGCAGCGCGTCGATGTCCTTGGAGAGCATCGACTTCTGGATCTTCGGGACCAGGCCCTCGTACGTCAGGTTGACCCCGTCGACCCTGATCTTGGTCGGCTCCTTGTGGAGCAGGTCGTGCAGCTCTCTCGTCGTGTACGTGCGGATCGGCTTGTCCGGGTCGAAGAACCCACAGCCGCCGAAGATGCGGCCGAACCAGCCGTCCATGCTGTACCCGGGGATCGTGAGCGCGCCCTCGTTCAGCGACTTGCTGTCGTCGTACAGCGCCGACAGGTCGAAGTCGGTGACCGAGCCCATGCCTTCGCAGCGCGGACACATGCCGCCGGTGATGCTGAAGCTGCGCCGCTCCTTCACGGTCTTCCCGCCGCGCTCGAGCGTGACCGCGCCGGCTCCGCTGATCGAGGCGACGTTGAAGGAGAACGCCTGCGGCGAGCCGATGTGCGGCTGCCCGAGCCGGCTGAAGAGGATGCGCAGCATCGCGCCCGAGTCGGTGGCGGTGCCGACGGTGGAGCGGGCGTCGGCGCCCATCCGCTTCTGGTCGACGAGGATCGCGGTCGTCAGCCCTTCGAGCACGTCGACCTCGGGCCGCGCCAGCGTCGGCATGAATCCCTGTACGAAGGCGCTGTAGGTCTCGTTGATCATCCGCTGTGACTCCGCGGCGATCGTGCCGAACACCAGGGAGCTCTTGCCCGAGCCGGAGACGCCGGTGAACACCGTCAGCCGGCGCTTCGGGATCTCGACGCTGACGTCCTCGAGGTTGTTCACGCGCGCGCCGTGCACGCGGATCAGATCGTGGCTGTCGGCTACGTGCAGCGCAGGCGACTGCGTGTCCGTCCTCGTGGCCGTGCTCATCGTGTCTCCATCTGTCGGGCGGGGCAGATCGCCGGGCGGCTCAGCGGTGCTCGTTGATGCGGATCAGGTTGCCCGCGGGATCGCGGACGGCGCAGTCGCGGACGCCGTACGGCTGCTCGGTCGGCTCCTGGACGACCTCGGCGCCGCCGGCCTGCAGTCGCGCGAAGGTGCCGTCGAGGTCGGCGGTGGTCAGGGTGATGCGGGCGTAGCTGCCCTTGGCCATCATCTCGAGGACGGTGCGGCGCTCGTCGTCGGTGATGCCGGGGTCGGCGGCCGGCGGCTCCAGGACGATGGACGTGCTGGGCTGGTCGGCGGCGCCCACCGTGATCCAGCGCATCCCGCCGTATCCGACGTCGCCCCGGACCTCGAAGCCGAGGGTGTCGCGATAGAAGGCCAGGGAGGCGTCCGGGTCGTCATGCGGGAGGAAGCTCGCGTGAATGGTGATGTCCATGGCGGTCACGCTAGTTGCGGCTCCGTGACCCGCGCTTCTCGATTCCTGATCGGTCTGGTCACCTGTCTCGCGACGCACGACGGCATCCCCGCCGTCGTGCGAGCTGTCTGGCCCCGGTAGGTGCTGGGCGGTACACCGACCAACTCGGTGAAGCGAGTGCTGAACGTGCCCAGCGACGCGCAGCCGACCGCGAAACAGACCTCGGTGACGCTGAGGTCGCCACGACGCAGCAGCGCCATCGCACGTTCGATGCGCCGCGTCATCAGATAGGCGTACGGCGGCTCGCCGTAGGCCCGCCGGAACTCGCGGCCGAGGTGCCCGGCGGACATGTGCACGCCGCGCGCGAGCGCCTCGACGTCCAGCGGTTGCGCGTACTCGCGGTCGATCCGGTCGCGGACGCGGCGCAGCCGCGCGAGGTCGCGTAGCTGCTGCAGTGCGGTGGGGCTGCTGGTCACCTGCGAGATCGTGCCACGTCGCACCGGAGTTGCCGAGGCGGTCGGGGGGCTCGCCGGGCCCACCGTCCCCACAAAGCGGACACCTCCCGGCCCGCGTGCCCCGGGCGGTGATACTGCGGGTGTGTCGACGCACCACTTTCCGTTCCTGGACCACCCGCTCCCACTGGCCTTCGCGCACCGTGGCGGCGCCGGCAGCGGACCGGAGAACACGATGGCGGCGTTCGGCCGCGCGGTCGACATGGGTTACCGGTACGTCGAGACCGACGTCCACGCCACCCGCGACGGCAGGCTGGTGGTGTTCCACGACCGGACCCTCGACCGGGTGACCGACCTGGCCGGCGCCGTCGCGGAGCTCACCTGGGAACAGATCGCCGGTGCCCGGGTGGGCGCGGGCGGCGCCGTACCGCTGCTCACCGACGTCCTCGAGGCCTGGCCGGAGGTACGTCTCAACGTCGACGTGAAATCGGACGCGTCCGTGGACCCGTTCGTGGAGACGGTCCGCCGGACGGGCTGCCTGGACCGGGTGTGCGTCGGGTCGTTCTCCGAGCGGCGGCTGGCCCGGATCCGCGCCGCCCTCGGCCCGCGCCTGTGCACGAGCCTCGGCCCGCGGGGCGTCCTGCGGCTCCGGACCGGCTCGGTGTTCGGCCGCGGCGGCGCCACGCCGGGGGTCCCGCTGGCCCAGGTACCGCCGCGGGCGGCGGGCCTCCCGGTCGTGGACCGGCGGTTCGTCACGCACGCGCACCGCCTGGGCATGCAGGTCCACGTGTGGACGATCGACGACGCGGAGGAGATGCACCGTCTCCTCGACCTCGGGGTGGACGGCATCATGACGGACGAGCTCGCGACGTTGCGCGAGGTGTACGCGGCACGCGGGCTGTGGGCCGCCTGAGACACGGGTGGGCCACGTGACCGTCACGGCAGTCCGCAGTAGCCGCGGCGAGCGCGTCGGGTGGTACTTCTACGACTTCGCGAGCTCGACGTTCTCGACCACGGTCGTGACCGTGTTCCTCGGCCCGTACCTCACCGCGGTCGCGAGCCGCGCCGCCGGCTGCACGGGCCCGGTCGACCACTGCACCCGCCTGCTGCACCCACTGGGGATCCCGGTCTCCCCCGGGTCGCTCTTCCCCTACGTCGTGTCGCTCTCCGTGCTGCTGTCGGTGCTGGTCATGCCCGTCGTCGGGGCGATCGCCGACCGGTCGGCGCGCAAGCGGGAGATCCTCGCCGTCACCGCGTACGCGGGCGTCGCGGCCACCGTGCTCCTGCTGTTCGTCACCGACGACCGGTACCTCCTCGGCGCGGCGCTGTTCCTGGTGGCCAACGTGGCCTTCGGAGCGAGCCTGGTCGTCTACTACTCGTACCTCCCCCAGCTCGCGGGCCCGGACCAGCGTGACGCCGTGTCCAGTGCCGGCTGGGCGGTGGGGTACCTCGGCGGTGGCCTGCTCCTGCTGCTGAACGTGGTGGCGGTCTTCGTGGGCGACCGGCAGGGCTGGAGCACCGCCGAGGTGGCCCGCTGGAGCATCGTGTCGGCCGGTGTGTGGTGGGCCGCGTTCACGACGATCCCGCTGCTGACCCTGCGCAACCGCTCACCGCTCGAGGGCGTCCCGGCGGGCAGCCCGCTGGTCGCCGGGTTCCGGCAGCTCGCCCGTACCGCCCGGGAGCTGCGGGCGTACCCGCTGACACTGCTCTTCCTCGTCGCGTTCCTGGTCTACAACGACGGCATCCAGACCGTCATCTCGCTCGCCAGCGTGTACGGCACCGAGGAGCTGCGGCTCCCCCAGTCCGTCCTCGTGCCCACGATCCTCGTCGTGCAGTTCCTGGCGTTCGGCGGCGCGCTGCTGCTCGGCGGGGTGGCCCGGCGGATCGGGGCGAAACGGACGATCCTGCTCTCCCTCGCGCTGTGGACCGCGGTGGTCGTCGCGGCGTACCTGCTGCCCGCCGGACGGGCGGTGCCGTTCGTGCTGCTCGGGGGTGCGATCGGCCTCGTGATGGGCGGCAGCCAGGCCCTCAGCCGGTCCCTGTTCAGCCAGCTGATCCCGCCGGGCCGGGAGGCCGAGTACTTCAGCCTGTACATGATCGGCGACCGCGGCACGAGCTGGATCGGGCCGCTGATCTTCGGGGTCGTGTTCCAGGTGACGCACGACTACCGGGCGGCGATCTTCTCGCTGATCGCGTTCTTCGTCCTCGGGTTCGCGGCCCTCGCCGCGGTGCCGGTGCGGCGGGCGATCGCCGAGGCGGGGAACACACCGCCCCTGAAGGTCTGAGGCGGCCTCACCCCGTACGGTGGTCGTCCGTGACCAATCCCGGACAGGCGCCGCTCTTCGGCATGTGCCACCTCGCCCCCGCCATCGGCCGGCTCCGGCTGCACGCCGGCCTCATGGGCGCGGGCAAGAGCGCCCTGGCCATCCAGGTGGCGTTCCACCGCCGGCAGGCCGGGCGCCCGGGCCTGCTGTTCACGAGCCTCGACCGCAGCGGCGGCGGCATGATGTCGTCCCGCCTCGGCGTGGCCGCGAAGGCCCAGGAGTTCACCACCGAGACGGACTTCGTCGAGGTGGTCGGGGAGTCCCTGCCCCCGCGGGGCTTCGTGATCGTCGACGAGGCCCAGTTCCTCACCGAGGACCAGGTCGAGCAGCTCGCGCTGCTGGTGGACGAGCACGCGATCGACGTGGACTGCTTCGGGCTGCTGACGGCGTTCGACTCACGGACGTTCCCGGGCTCGCGGCGCATGGTGGAGCTCGCCGACGAGATCCTGCCGCTGGTCGAGGTGCTCTGCTGGTGCGGCCAGCCCGGCCGCGTCAACGCCCGGATCGAGGGCGGCGTGCCGGTCCGGGCGGGCGACACCGTCGCGGTCGGCGACCTGTCCGGTGACAGCGGCGCCACGTACCGGGTGCTCTGCCGGCGGCACTGGCGCGAGGGGGACCCCGGCCCGGAGTACCGCTGACGGGCTGACGCGCCGCGGCCCCGCACGGCACCATGACCGGCATGACCGATCGCGTCGAGAACGCCGTCCGGGAGCTGGTCCTGGCGGGCCAGCTCGACGAGGTCCAGGGCGCCGCCGTGGTGCGTGCCGTCCGCGCGGCGCTCGCGGGCCCCGCCGGGTCTCCGCGGCGCCGCTGGCCCGAGGTGGCCGGGTACGTGGGCGGCGTCGTGACCGTCGCCGCGGTCCTGCTGCTCGTGAGCCGGGCGTGGACCGACCTCGGGAGGGGCGGCCGCGCGCTGGTCCTCGGCGGTGCCGCCGTGGTGCTCGCGGCCGCGGCCCTCGCCGTCCGCGGCCGCGGGACCCCCGAGCCGGAGCGGCGCCGGCTCGCCGGGACGCTGCTGTCCGCCGCCGTGGTCGCCGGTGCCGCGGTCGCCGCGGTGCTCGCCCCCGGCAGGTACGGCCTCCTCGTGACCGGGCTCACCGGACTCGCACTGGGTGCGGCGGCGTACGCCGTGGTCCGGACGCTGGTGGGTCAGGTCGTGCTGCTCGGGGCCGCGACGGTGGCGGCCACCGGCGCGGTCGCGGCGTTCGGTGCGGGCGCGCCGTGGCCGTACGGGCTCGCGGTGGCCGCGGTCGGCGCGGTGTGGGTGGGCCTCGCGGCGTACGGCCCGCTGGGCGAGCGCCTCGCCGGGGTCACGCTCGGGTTCGCGGTCCTCGCGGCGGGCGCGCACCTCGTCACCGCGGACGAGGCGACCAGGACACTCGGGTACCTGCTGTCGTTCCTCGCCGCCGCGGCGGCCATCGCGGTGTACCTCCGGGCACGGCGGTGGCCGGTGCTCGCGGTCGGGCTCGCGGCGCTGCTGCTCGTGGTGTTCCGGGTGGTCGCCGACCTGACCGGCACGTCGCTCGCCGCGGTCTGGGTGGTGCTGGCCCTCGGGGTCGCGCTGCTGGCCGGAAGCGCGTGGGTCCTCCGCCGGCCGACGTGACCTCTGTCACGACGAACGGTACACACCGGCACGAAGGTGGCCTCCGGACCCCGAATCACCCCCGAATCGGGACGGATCAGGTGTGGTCCGGGGCTCAAGGGGGAATGAGTTGATGCCGATGGACGTTGGGGAGATTGGCGAACCAGCAACGCCCGGGAGGGGAACCACACATGGGCGAGCGAACGCTGCGCGGCAGTCGACTCGGCGCCGTCAGTTACGAAACCGAGCGGAACACTGAGCTCGCGGCCCGGCAGCAGGCGGAGTACGCCTGCCCGAAGGGCCACCGTTTCACCGTACCGTTCTCGGTCGAGGCCGAGATCCCTTCGGTATGGGAGTGCAAGGCGGACGGGACCACCGGCAAGCTGGTCGACGGCGCAGAGCCCGAGACCAAGAAGTCGAAGCCCGCACGCACGCACTGGGACATGCTTCTCGAGCGTCGGTCCATCGCCGACCTCGAAGAGGTTCTCGCCGAGCGCCTCGAGGTGCTCCGCGGGCGCCGCAGCAAGTCCGCCTGACGGTCGAGGGGCCGGCCGAGAGGCGCAGGTCAGACGCGGAACGCCGCACTCCGGGTGACCGGGGTGCGGCGTTCTCGTGTTCCCGGGGTCGGGGTGCCCGGGGTCGGGGTGCCCGGGGTCGGGTTCGGGGGCGGGTTCCCGGGGTCAGGGCTCGTCGGGAGGGTCGACGATCTCCCCCTCGACCGTCGTGGGCCGTGCCGGGCGGCCGCGCCGTGACCGCACGTGCAGCGGCCCGAGCACGCCCGCCGGGAGCCGGGCGGCCAGCCGGAGCAGGACGGCCCCCCGCACGATCCGCCGGGTGGGCGGCAGGACGAGCAGGATCCCGACCACGTCCGTCACGAAGCCGGGCAGCATCATCAGCAGGCCACCGACCAGGACGAGGACGCCGTCGACCACCTCGGCGGCCGGCGCGCGCCGCTCGTCCAGTGCCCGCCGGAACGCCCGCCACGTCCTCGCGCCCTCGCGGCGCAGCAGCCAGCCGCCGAGCAGCGCGCTCGCGACGAGCAGCGCGAGCGTCGGCAGCGCGCCGATCTGCTGGCCCACGGCCACGATCACCCAGATCTCCACGAGGGACATCGCGATGATCCCCAGGACGATCGGGACGAACACGGTCCTCACCCCTTCGTGGACGATGCCCCGGCACCCACGTCCGAGGGCCGCGCGAACATCCGCCGCACCGCCCCGGCCCGCGACTCCATGCCCCAGACGGTCACACGCCACAGGGCCTCGCGGACGATCGACGAGCTCATCTTGCTCTGCCCGCGCTCCCGCTCGGTGAACGTGATCGGCACCTCGGCGATGCGGAACCCGGCCCGCCAGACGCGCCACGCCAGGTCCACCTGGAAGCAGTAGCCCTGGGAGGCCACGGATCCCACGTCGATGCCCTGCAGTGCCCGCATCCGGTACGCCCGGTAGCCACCGGTCGCGTCGTGCAGCGGAAGCCCCAGGGCCATCCGGGTGTACAGCGTGCCGCCGCGGGAGAGCAGCATCCGGTGCCGCGGCCAGTTGACGACCTCTCCGCCGGGTACCCACCGCGACCCGAGCACCACGTCGGCGCCGCGCAGGGCGTCGAGCAGGCGCGGCAGCTCCTCGGGGGCGTGCGACCCGTCGGCGTCCATCTCCACGACCACGTCGAAGCCCTGCTGCTCCGCCCACGCGAAGCCCGCGATGTACGCGGCACCGAGCCCCTGCTTCCCGGGCCGGTGGAGCACCGAGACGTGGTCGTCGGCGGCGGCGAGCTCGTCGGCGAGCGCCCCGGTGCCGTCCGGGCTGTTGTCGTCCGCGACGAGGACGTACGCCGCCGGGACCGCGGCCCGCAGGCGCGCCACGATGGGGCGGATGTTGTCGGCCTCGTTGTACGTCGGGACGACCACGAGCACGCTGCCCAGGTCCGGGTAGTGGTCGTGCGTCACGCATGTTCCCTTCGGCGGTGGACGAGGGCCCCGGCCAGGATCCCCGCGGCGGCGAGACCCGCCAGCAGGAGCTCCGGCCCGGACCCGGTGCTGGTGGCGAGCGTACGGCCCGCGCCCAAGCGCATCGTCTCGACCAGGACGCCACGCGTGAACAACCGGGTCTCGGCGGTCACCCGGCCGGTGTGCGTCACGGTGGCGGACACGCCGCTGGTGGACGCCATGACGGCGGGCCGGCCGTGCTCGACGGCGCGCAGCCGGACCATCGCCAGCTGCTGGGCGCTCTCGGGCGAGTACCCGAACGTGGCGTTGTTCGTCTGGACGACGAGCAGCCCTGCACCGCCGGTGACGGTCTGCCGCACGAGCCCGTCGTACGCGACCTCGAAGCAGATCACGTCCCCGACCGTGGCCGGGCCGACGCGCAGCACCCCGGGGTGGTCGCCGGCCACGAAGTCGCGGCGCACCAGGTCGACCTTGTCGCTGACGCGGCGCGCGAGGGAGCGGAACGGCACGTACTCCGCGAACGGCACCGGGTGCTGCTTGACGTACCGCTCCCCCGGCCCGGTCCGCGGGTCCCAGACGATGCCGGCGTTGGAGAGCTTCGCGCCGGGGCCGTCGAGGACGGCGCCCACGAGCACCGGCACGCCGATCTCCCGGGTCACCGCGTCGATCTCGGCGCGGGCGTCGGGTTCGGCGAGCGGGTCGATGTCCGAGGAGTTCTCCGGCCACACGACGAGGTCGGGGCCGGCCACCTCGCCCGCGCGGACGCGGCGGGCGAGATCCCGCGTGGCGGCGACGTGGTTGTCGAGCACCGCGCGCCGTTGGGCGTTGAAGTCGAGGCCCATCCGCGGCACGTTGCCCTGGACGACCGCCACCGTGACCTCGCGCCCCGACGGCGAGGGCAGCGGGACCGCGGCACCGGCGGCCAGCACGGCCACCGCCGCGGCGAGCAGCGCGGCCGTACGCCGGCGCGCGGGCAGCGACACGACCGCGAGCGCGAGGAGACCGCCCGCGAGGGCCACCGCGAACGTCACGAGCGGCGCACCACCGAGGGACGCCAGCCGCAGGGTGGGCGCGTCCTCCTGCGAGAAGGCGAGCCGCCCCCACGGGAAGCCGCCGAACGGGATCCGGGACCGCAGCGCCTCCTGCAGCACCCACAGGCCGCCGACCAGCGCGGGCGCCAGGGCCGGACGGCGCCACACCGACGGCGAGACGGCGCCCATCGCGGCCGGGAACGCGGTCTGCGCCGCCGCGAGCAGGAGCCACGGGAACGGGCCGACGTAGATGCCGGTCCAGTGCAGGAGCGGCACGAAGAACGCCGCCCCGTGCAGCGCGCCGAGGAGTGCGCCGGTGCGGGCCCGGCAGCCGCGGGTCGCCACCGCCAGCATCGCGACGGCGACGGGGGCGAGCCACCAGGCGCCGTACGGGGGGAAGGCCGCGGCCAGCACGAGGCCGGACGCCACGGCGAGCAGGGCTCGGAGCGCCCGCCGGGCCGCCGGGCCGCGGGCGGGTACGGCGTCGGCGGGGACGGGCGCGGCCACCACCGCGGTCGTACCGTGCACGCCGCCTCCTCCGGGCCCGGAGGGGCCGACCCCGCCATTGTCCCCGACGGCGCCCGGTGGCGGTCGCCCTCCCCGGGCACGCAGCTCCCCGCGGGAACGCAGCTCTGCCGACACGCGGCTCTGCCGACACGCAGCTCCCCGCGGGAACGCGGCTCTGCCGACACGCGGCTCTCCCGACACGCGGCTCTGCCGACACGCGGCTCTCCCGACACGCAGCAGGGGCGCGGCCCCCGCCGCGCCCCTTGCTCCGGGTCAGACTCCGAACGGTGTGCTCCTGGAGCGGTTCGGGAGGCCTTCGGACCGACGCGGGGCGTACTGGCTGCACGCACCGAGCCGTTGTCTACTGGCCTCCCTCTCCCCCTCCTCCAGCGATCACCCAGGGTCGACTCGACTGTGCTCCCCCGTCGCTGTGCTGGGCGTGGCCCACGCTTCCGCGCTGCCCAGCACTCCGACGACGGAACGGCCCCCTTGACCCCCGGTCCGCAGTACGACGACCTGATGAACGATATGGAGCCCAGCCCGTGTGTCAACACCGCGCTGACCTGCGTGATCTTGGAAAAGTGCAGGTCAGGATGCCTGCGGTTCACCGAGAGTTTTTCCCGTCGCACCCGCGGATCACGGCGTGTCGCACGCGGCACGCGGAACGACCACGGTTCCGGTCGCCGTGACGGCGAGGAGCGGTTCGGGGAGGACCGCGGCGGATGTCCCGTTCCGTGGTGTGAGTCGGGGCGAGGGCGGCGATCGGCTCCCGGCCCGGCGGGCCGGCGCGTGTGCCTCCGCGACCGTGGCGCGGTCGGGAGCGAGCACGGTCACTCCCTCGCGTGGACGGTGATCCCTCCGACGACGGTGCGCAGGCAGGCCGGCAGCGGGGCGCCGGGCGCGAGGTCCGGCAGGCCGAGCACGCCGGAACTCGGGTCGGTGCTCCACCGCGCGACCCGCTCGTCGGCGGCCGCGACGACGAGCTCGCCCGCCTCCCACACCGCGAGGTGCGCCGGGGCGCCGGGCACGAGCACGCCGGTCTCGTCGCGGTGCACGGCCCGCCAGCCCCCGCGCGTGTGGGCGGCGAACGCGGCGCGCGGCGCGAGCCGGTGGCGGGGCGTCCGGTGGTACACGGCGGCGCGGACCGCCTCCCACGGACCGAGCGGGGTGACCGGCGCGTCCGACCCGAGGGCGAGCGGCACGCCGGCCGAGGCGAGCGCGGCGAACGGGTTCAGGGCGGCGGCACGCTCCACGCCGAGGCGTGCGGCGTACATGCCGTCCGTGCCACCCCAGGACGCGTCGAACACCGGCTGGACGCTCGCGACGATGCCCCACCGGGCCATCGCGGCGATCGCCTCCGCGCCCGCGAGCTCGGCGTGCTCGACGCGGTGCCGGCCGGCCCGGATCGCGTCGACGCCGACGACCTGCGCGGCCTCGGCGACGCCCGCCAGGAACGTGGCGATCGCGCCGTCGCCGATCGCGTGGAACCCGCCCTGGACGCGGTGGCCGGCGCACTCGACCAGGTGTGCGGCGACCTCCCGGGCCGTGAGGTACGCGTGGCCGCTGGTGGGGCGGTCGTCGTACGGCGCGGTGAGGTGCGCGGTGTGCGACCCGAGCGCCCCGTCGGCGAACAGGTCGCCGCCGGCACCGACCGCGCCGAGGTCCCGCGCCTTCGCGGCGGCGAGCAGCTCGCCCCAGTAGCCGAAGACCAGCGGACCGGGCTCGTCGTCGGCGAGCCGCAGCAGTCCCGTGAAGTCGTCCTCCCCGGCGATCTCCGGGCCGCCGCACTCGTGCACGGCGCCGATGCCGAGCTCGGCCGCACGGGTCCGGGCGGCGCGCTGGGCGTCCGTGCGCTGGGCCGGGGTGAGCGAGCCGAGCGCGACGGCCCGCACGGCGTGGTGCGCGTCGAGGCGCACGTGGCCCGCCGGGTCCGCGCCGTCCCGTCCCGTCGCGGCGCCGAGCAGGGCGGAGGACACCGCCGCGGAGTGGACGTCCACACGGGACAGGTACACCCGCCGGCCCCCGCCGGCCCGGTCCAACTCGGCCGCCGTGGGGGCGCGGCGCTCCGGCCAGGACGTCTCGTCCCACCCGTGGCCGAGCACCACCGCGTCATCCGGCAGCGCCGAGGCCCGCGTCGTCACCGCGTCGAGGATCTCGGTGAGGCTCCGGGCACCGGTGAGGTCCAGGCCGGTCAGCGCGAGGCCGGTCGCGGTGCTGTGGACGTGGGCGTCGACGAACGCCGGCGTGACGAGAGCGCCGTCGAGCTCCACCACGGTGTCGGCCGCGAAGCCCGTGGACGCGTCGTCGGACCCCACCCACGCGACGCGGTCGCCGTCGACCAGCAGGGCCGTCGCGAAGGGGTCGGCGGGCGTGTAGACCTGGCCACCACGGAAGAGGGTCGACTGTGTCATGAGGACAGTCTCGTCCCGCGGTGGTCACGCACGACGGCCGCCCGGTACCGGCGTCTCGTGCGGCACACCCGCAAACGAGGCGGCGTCGGGGTCCAGCCGCTCCACGTCGACGCGGACCTCGTCCGGCCGGAGCGCCGGGGAGTCGTCGAGCCGGGACGCCGGCTGCGGCAGCAGCCGTGCGGCTCCGGGACGCGGTGCAGTCCCACGGGGGAACCGGGATCGCTCACGTCGTCTCCGCTCCTCTGCGAAGGATCTTCCGGCAGGATAGTGGTACAGCGGGACGTCCTCCACTACCGTTTCCGGAGCCCCCGACGGGTGAGGTGGTCACGTGGGCGACCAGCCGTATCGCTACCGCCGGCGCGAGCTCGTCGAACCGGACTGGCGCCGGTTGCCGGGCTGGCGCGACGTGACCGCGGCGCAGTGGTGCTCGGCCCAGTGGCAGCGGGCGCACTGCGTGCAGACCGTCGCCGGCCTGCGGGCGGTCCTCGGGGACCTGATCGGGCCCGGCTTCTACGCCGACCTCGAGCGCGACCGCGCCGAGCGGGCCACCATGTCGATGCTCGTCCCGCCGCAGATGCTCAACACGATGGTCCCGGACGCGGTGCCGAGCACGGACGCGCTGTACGCCGACCCGGTCCGCCGGTACATGCTGCCGGTGTTCTCCGACCGCCGGACCGACTGGCCGAGCCACCCGTACGCCACCCGCGACTCGCTGCACGAGCACGACATGTGGGCCGTCGAGGGGCTCACCCACCGGTATCCGACGAAGGTGCTCGCCGAGGTGCTGCCGACCTGCCCGCAGTACTGTGGCCACTGCACCCGGATGGACCTCGTCGGGAAGTCGACCCCGCAGGTGGTCAAGCTCCGGTTCGGCGCACGCCCGGACGACCGCCTCGACGCCATGATCGGGTACCTGCGGCGCACGCCCCAGGTGCGCGACGTCGTGGTCTCGGGCGGCGACATCGCGAACATGCCGTGGCGGCACCTCGAGCGGTTCGTCCTCCGGCTCCTCGGGCTCGACTCGATCCGGGACATCCGGCTCGCGTCGAAGGCGCTCGCGGGGCTGCCCCAGCACTGGCTCCAGCCCGACGTCGTCGCGGGCCTCGGGCGGCTCGCGGCCACCGCGCGGGCCCGGGGCGTGAACCTCGCCCTGCACACCCACGTGAACCACGCGCACTCCGTCACGCCGCTCGTGGCGGACGCGGCCCGGGCCGTCCTCGACGCGGGCGTGCGTGACGTCCGGAACCAGGGGGTACTGCTCCGGGGGGTCAACACCCGGGCCGCGGACCTGCTGGACCTGTGCTTCGCGCTGCAGGACGAGGCCGGCGTGCTGCCGTACTACTTCTACGTCTGCGACCAGATCCCGAACGCCGAGCACTGGCGGGTCGCCGTCTGGGAGGCGCAGGAGCTCCAGCACGCGATCATGGGGTACCTGCCCGGGTACGCCACGCCGCGGCTCGTGTGCGACGTCCCGTACGTCGGCAAGCGGTGGGTGCACCAGGTCGAGTCGTACGACCGCGAGCGCGGCATCTCGTACTGGGCGAAGAACTACCTGACCGCCCTCGACGGCAACGATCCCGCAGCGCTGCGGCGGTGGTACCCGTTCCACGACCCGGTGTACACGCTGCCGGAGAGCGGCCGCGCGTGGTGGCGTGCCGAGGCGCGCGGGCGGTTTCCGGCGGCCCCTGCGGGGAAGCACGAGGAGCGTGGCGACGCAGCGAGGCAGTGAGGTCGCCGTCTCGACGTGGGCACCGCTGCACAACACGGTGTTCCGGATGCTCTGGTTCGCCTCGCTCGCGAGCAACATCGGCACCTGGATGCAGACGGTCGGCGCCCAGTGGCTGCTCGTCGACCAGCCGAACGCGCCCACGCTCGTGGCGCTCGTCCAGACCGCGACGACGCTGCCGGTGTTCCTGCTCGCCATGCCGGCCGGGGTGCTCGCCGACACGTTCGACCGGCGGTTCCTGCTCGTGGCGGTGCAGGCGTTCCAGGTGGTGGTGGGCCTCGTGCTCGCGGTCGCCACGGCCGCCGGGGTGATGCAGCCGCCCCTGCTGCTGCTCCTGACGTTCGCGCTCGGCGCGGGCTCCACGCTGACCGTGCCCGCGTGGCAGGCGCTGATCCAGGACATCGTCCCGCGCGCGCAGCTGCACTCGGCGTCGGTCCTCGGGTCGATGAACGTCAACCTGGCCCGGGCCGTCGGCCCCGCGGTGGCGGGTCTCCTCATCGCCCGGGCCGGGCCCGCGGCGGTCTTCGCCCTCAACGCGGCGACGTTCGGGGTGTTCGGGCTGACCCTGTACCTCACGCGGCCGGCGGCGGCCTCCCGCCCGGCCGACCAGCCGGAGCGGTTCCTCGCCGCGCTCCGTGCGGGCCAGCGCTTCGTGCGCCACTCCCCCATCGGCCACCGGATCATGGTGCGCACCGCGCTGTTCGTCGTGCCGGCGAGCGCCCTGTGGGCCCTGCTGCCGCTGGTCGCCAGCCGGCAGCTGCGGACCGACGCCTCCGGGTACGGGCTGCTGCTCGCGGCGCTCGGCCTCGGCGCCGTGCTGGGTGCGTTCCTGCTGCCCCGGCTCGCCGCGTACCTGTCGCGGAACCGGATGCTCTTCGTGACCACGATGGCGTACACGGGGACGATGGTGGTCCTCGCGCTCGTGCGGAACATGCCGCTCGTGCTGCTCGCCCTCGTCCCGGCCGGCGTCGCGTGGATCTCGGTGATGTCCGGTGTCAACGCCGCGATGCAGGTGTACCTCCCGGGCTGGGTGCGGGCGCGGGCGCTGTCGGCGTTCCTCATCGTGATGTCCGGTGGGCAGGCGGTGGGCTCGGCCCTGTGGGGCGTCATGGCGCAGGGCCTGGGGCTGGTGCCGACGTTCCTCGCGGCCGCGGCGCTCATGGCCGCCGGTGCGGTGACGATCCGCTGGCTGCCCATGACCGACACCGCGGCGGTGGACCGGGATCCGGCGGTGTACTGGCCGGAGCCGCACCTCGAGCTCGACCCCGACTGCGGCACGCCGGTGTCGGTCGAGATGGTCTACGACGTACCGCCGGAGAACCAGGACGAGTTCCTCCGCGCGATGCGGTGGGTGCGGCGGTCACGGCTCCGCACGGGGGCGACCTCGTGGACGTTGTACCGGGCGGGCGAGGACCCGGACCGGTTCGTCGAGACGTACACGGTGCCGTCGTGGGAGGAGCACCTCCGCCAGCACACCGGGCGTCTCACCGGGGCCGACCGGGACCGGGAGCAGCGGGCGTGGTCGCTGGCGACCGGTCCGCCGCAGATCCTGCACCTGTTCCCCGCCGAGGTCGCGCGGTGACGCGCCGCCGTACCCTGCCGGGCATGGCCCTCGATCCGCGCGCCCTGCCCGCCGCCGTGCGGGAGTTCCTCGCCGAGCGGCACCTCGCGACGCTGACGACGCTCCGTCCCGACGGGACACCGCACGTGGTCCCGATCGGGTTCACCTGGGACGACGAGGCGGGGCTCGCGCGGGTGATCACCGGGCGGACGTCCCGCAAGGCACGCCACCTCGACGGCGGTGGCCGGGTCGCTCTGTGTCAGGTGGACGGTGGCCGGTGGCTGACCCTCGAGGGGGACGCCGTGGTCACCGACGACCCCGCACGGGTGGCCGAGGCCGTCCGCCGGTACGCGGACCGCTATCGGCAGCCGCGCCCCAACCCGGACCGCGTCGCCGTCGAGGTCAGCGTCGACCGGGTGCTCGGGCTCGTTCAGAGGGCCGGGGGCCTGCCCTCGTAGGGCGTGGACAGCACGACGGTGGTCCGGGTGGACACCCCGGCGGCGGACCGGATCTCGTGCAGCAGCCGCTCGAGCTGGACCGGCGAGGCGACGCGGACCTTGAGCAGGTAGTTCTCGTCCCCGGCCACGCTGTAGCAGGACTCGATCGCGGACAGGTGGGCGAGCCGGTCGGGGGTGTCGTCCGCGGCCGCCGGGTCGGTCGGCTTGATCGCGACGAACGCGGTGAGGGGCAGGCCGAGCGACTCCAGGTTGATGCGGGCCGTGTAGCCGGCGATCACGCCACGCTGCTCGAGGCGCCGGACGCGCTGGTGGACCGCCGACACCGAGAGGCCCACGCGTTCCGCGAGGTCCGTGTAGCTGCAGCGACCGTCACCGGTGAGCGCAGCGACGATCGCCCGGTCTGTCTCCTCCACAATGGCCCTCTCTCCAAGCGCGACCCCGTCTCGCGGCTGCGCAGACGGTACCGAAAGGAGGCCACGCCGGTGGGGCCGTTGCACCCGAATCCGGTGATCATCACATCACGGTGCGGACAGCGCGCGAGAGATCACGAGCCGCTGCACCTGGTTCGTCCCCTCGACTATCTGGAGCACCTTCGCCTCGCGCATCCAGCGTTCCACGGGATGGTCCTCGACGTACCCCGCGCCGCCGAGCACCTGGACCGCGTCGGTGGTGACGCGCATGGCGGTGTCCGTGGCGAACAGCTTCGCCTTCGCGGCCTCGGTGGAGTACGCCCGGCCGGCGTCGCGCAGCCGCGCCGCGGCGAGGTACAGGGCCCGGGCCGCGGACACCTGCGTCGCCATGTCGGCGAGCAGGAAGCCGATGCCCTGGAAGTCGGCGATCGCCCGGCCGAACTGCCGGCGTTCCGCGGCGTACGCGACCGCGTGGTCGAGCGCCGACTGCGCGACGCCCACGGCGCACGCCGCGATGCCGAGCCGGCCGCCGTCGAGGGCCGCCATCGCGATGCGGAACCCCTCTCCCTCGGTGCCGATCAGCGCGTCGGCCGGCAGCTGCGCGCCGTCGAGCACGATCTGAGCCGTCGGCGAGGAGGACATGCCCATCTTGTGCTCGGGCGGCTGCGGGAGCAGACCCGGCGTGCACGCGCGGGCGAGCAGCGTCGAGATGCCGCGGGCGCCGCCGTCGCCGGTCCGCACCATGAGGGTGTAGAAGTCGGCGGCCCCGCCGTGGGTGATCCACGCCTTGACGCCGTCGACGCGGTAGCCGTCACTCGTGCGGGTGGCGCGCGTGGTGAGCGCGGCGGCGTCGGAGCCCGAGTGCGGCTCGGAGAGGCAGTACGCGCCGAGCAGCTCACCGCCGAGCATGTCGGGCAGCCACGCCGCCTTCTGCTCCGCGGACCCGAACTGCGCGGTCGGGAAGCACGACAGGGTGTGGACGCTGACGCCGAGGCCCACGGCGAGCCAGGCGCCGGACAGCTCCTCGAGCACCTGGAGGTACACCTCGTACGGCTGCCCTCCCCCGCCGTACTCGACCGGGTACGGCAGGCCGAGCAGCCCGGCGCGCCCGAGCGTGCGGAACACCTCGCGCGGGAACTCGGCCCGCCGCTCGTGGTCGGCGACGCGGGGGCGCAGTTCCCCGTCGGCGAGGTCGCGCGCCAGGGCGAGGAGCGCCTCCGCCTCCTCGGTGGGCAGCATGCGGTCGACGGACATGTGCGAGGGCGCCTTCCTGCCGAGTTTCCCTAACGATCGTTCAGGCTACTCGCCGGGCGCGCGAGTTGGGCAGGTGCCACCGTCACCGGTCGGGCTGATGTGACGACGGGCCTCCGGCGGGGGCGCTCCGGGCTCCGGGGCGGTGGGTCCGTCCGGTCCCGCGCGGATCGGGCGTCGCGGCACGCCGGTGGGCCACCGTCTGGCAGGCTTCCCCGCGTGACCCGACCGCTGATGCTGCTCGACTCCGCCTCGCTGTACTTCCGGGCGTACTACGGCGTCCCCGAGTCCGTGCAGGCCCCCGACGGCACGCCGGTGAACGCGGTGCGAGGGTTCCTCGACATGGTCGCGACGCTGGTGACACGGTTCCGCCCGGCGGGGCTCGTGGCGTGCCTCGACTACGACTGGCGCCCGGCGTGGCGCGTCGAGCTCATCCCCTCGTACAAGGCCCACCGCGTCGCCGAGGCCGCCGTGCCGGGGCCCGACGGACTCTGGCCCGAGGAGACGCCCGACACCCTCGCGCCGCAGGTCCCGGTGATCCTCGACGTGCTCGCCGCGCTCGGCGTCGCGACCGTCGGGGTCGCGGGCTACGAGGCGGACGACGTGATCGGCACGCTGGGCACCGCGCCGCCGGCCGGCTTCACGGCGGTCGACGTCGTGACCGGGGACCGGGACCTGTTCCAGCTCGTCGACGACGACCGCGGGGTGCGGGTGCTCTACACCGGGCGGGGGGTCGCGAAGCTCGAGGTGATCGACGACGCCGCGATGCGGGCGAGGTACGGCGTGCCGGGCTCGGGGTATGCGGACCTCGCCGTGCTCCGCGGTGACCCGAGTGACGGGCTGCCCGGCGTGGCCGGGATCGGCGAGAAGACCGCGGCGGGCCTGATGGCCCGCTTCGGCTCCGTGGACGGGATGCTGGCGGCGCTCGACGCCGGCGACGCGGGGCTGACCGCCGGGCAGGGCGCCCGGCTCGCCGCGGCGCGGGAGTACCTCGCGGCCGCGCCCGCGGTGGTGCGCGTCGCGCGGGAGCTGGAGATCCCGCCGCTCGAGCCGGGCCTGCCGCGGGCGCCGGCCGACGAGCAGGCGCTGTACGCCCTCGCCGAGCGCTGGGGCCTCGCGAGCCCGATCACGCGCATCGTGGACGCGCTCGGAGGCTGATCGCCCTCGGCGGACAGGCGCAGGTGTGGCACCGTCTGGGGATGGGCCCGGGCTTCGAGGCCATCGTGTCGTTCGTCGTGGCGTTCCTGCCCGGGGCGGCGTACACGTTCGCGTACGAGCGGGTCGCCGGCGCGTTCGGGCTCGGCTTCGCCGACAGGGCGGTCCGGTTCGTCACGGCGTCCGCGGTGTTCCACGCGGTGCTCGCCGGGCCGGAGCTCCTGCTGTACCGGGAGTTCCTCGTCAGCGGCCGGCTCGCGCGCGGCGAGGTGCCGTGGTGGGCGCTGGAGGTGGTGTCGGTCGCGTACGTCGTCGTGCCGACCGCGTTCGGCACGCTGGTCGGGCACGGGCGCCGCCGGAACTCGCGCGTGCTCCGGCCGCTCGCCGACCTGTCCGAGCCGCGGGCGTGGGACTTCCTGTGGCGGCGCGGCGTCCCCGGCGTGGTCCGGATGAGGCTGAAGTCCGGGACCTGGCTCGCCGGGCTCTACGGCACGACCACCGAGGGCCGGCAGTCGTACGCGGCGGGGTACCCCGAGGACGGTGACCTGTACCTGAGCCTCCAGCTCCGGGTCGACCCGGTGACCGGGGAGTTCGTGCGGGATGATGAGGACAGGCCCGTCCCGGTGGCCGGGCGCAGCGGTCTGCTGGTGCGGTGGGCCGAGATCGAGTACCTCGAGTTCCAGGAGACGTAGATGTCGCGACGGCGCGGCGGGCACCACGGCGTGCCGCTCCCCGGGCTCGAGGTACGCGGCGGGTACCCGAGCCCGTCCACGCCGGTCCCCGTCCTGCCGCGGGTCCCGGCGGGACCGGCCCCGGGCGCACGAGGGGCGGACGCCCGGCCGGCGGCACCCTGCCCCGGCTGAGCCCTCCTCACCGTCACCCTGCTGGTCGTACGCCTCGACGACCTCGTCGACCTGTTCGCGGGCTGACCCCTCAGGCGAGCGCGGACTGCGCGACCACGCCCCGGCGTACCGCGTCGACGGCGGACCGGGCCACCGTCCGCAGCTCGGAGCCGTCCTCGGCGGCCCCGGCGATCTGGTCCAGCAGGTCCACGACCTGCCGCGACCACCGGACGAAGTCACCGGCGGACAGCTCGCCGTCCAGGCCGGACCCGCTGCGGAGCACGCGCTCGAGCGACTCGCCCCGCGCCCACCGGTACACCGGCCACACGAAGCCGAAATCCGGCTCCCGGGTCAGCGTGAGGCCGCGATCGGCCTCCTCGCCCTCGAGCTCGGCCCAGAGGCGCACGGTCCCCGCCAGCGCGTCCGCGAGGGGCCCGCGCGGCATCGCGGCCGTGTCCTCGTCCACGCGCCGCCCCTCGTACACGATCGCGGAGACGGCGCCGGCGAGCTCCGCGGGTCCGAGCCCCTTCCACACTCCGGTGCGGAGGCATTCCGCGACGAGGAGGTCGGACTCCGACCAGATCCGGGCGAGGCGCCGGCCCGCCGGGGTGACGGCCTGGCGCGGATCGGTGTCCTCGTCCTCCGGGACGGGCTGGAGGTACCCGCGCGCCTCGAGCAGTGCGCAGACCTTGTCGAACGTCCGGGCGAGCGACCCCGTCCGGGAGGCGACCTTCTGACGGAGCGCGTCGGTGTCCCGCGCGAGGCGCAGGTGGCGCTCGGCCCAGCGTGCGTGGTCCTCCCGCTCGTCACAGCCGTGGCACGGGTGGCGGCGCAGGGCGGCCCGCAGCTCGGCGACTTCCGGGTCGTCCGCGGCGGCGGAGCGGGCACGCCGCCGGGTACGCGGCCCGTCGCCGGGGTCGGCGTCGCGCAGGGTCGACGCGAGGTCGCGCCGCGCCTGCGGCGACCGGGGGTTGAAGTTCCGCGGGACACGGACCCTCCCGAGCGACTCCACCTCGCCGGTGAAGTCGGACAGCGACAGGCGCCCCGCCCAGCGGTCCTCGGTGACGACCAGCGGCCGGTGGTCGCCCATCGGCTGCGCGCCGGGGTCGACGACGACCGCGAGCCCGGCGCGGCGGCCGGTGGTGACCCGGATGACGTCGCCGGGGCGGAGCCGTTCGAGCGACTCGGCCGTCGCGGCGCGACGCTGCGCGGCGCCGGTGCGGGACAGCGCGGCCTCGCGCTTCTTCAGATCCGCGCGGAGCCGCGCGTACTGCGTGAAGTCCCCCAGGTGGCACTGCATCGCCTCGGCGTACCCCTCGAGCGCCTCGACGTTGCGCTGCACCTGACTCGCGAGCCCGACGACCGCCCGGTCCGCCTGGAACTGGGCGAAGCTCGACTCGAGCAGCTCGCGCGCGCGAGCCCGGCCGACCGAGCCGACGAGGTTCACGGCCATGTTGTACGAGGGGCGGAACGACGACCGCAGCGGGTACGTCCGGGTCGACGCGAGCCCGGCGACCTGCTTCGGGTCCATGCCCGGCGCCCACACCACGACCGCGTGGCCCTCGACGTCGATACCGCGGCGGCCGGCCCGCCCGGTGAGCTGGGTGTACTCCCCCGGCGTGATGTCGACGTGGGACTCGCCGTTGAACTTGACCAGCTTCTCGAGGACGACCGTCCGCGCCGGCATGTTGATGCCGAGCGCGAGCGTCTCGGTGGCGAACACGGCCTTGACCAGCCCCCGCACGAACAGCTCCTCGACGACCTCCTTGAACGTCGGCAACATCCCGGCGTGGTGCGCGGCGAGACCGCGCTGGAGGCCCTCGAACCACTCCCAGTACCCGAGGACCTGGAGGTCCGCGGAGTCGAGGTGCGCGGTGCGCTTCTCGACGATCCGCCGGATCTCCTCGCGCTCCTCGGGCGTCGTGAGCCGCAACCCGGCCCGGAGACACTGCTGGACGGCCGCGTCGCAGCCGACGCGGCTGAAGATGAACGTGATCGCGGGCAGCAGGCTCTCGGCGTCGAGCCGCTCGATCACCGACGCGCGGGACGGGACGAGCCCTCCCGCGCGCGGCCCGCGCGGACGGCCGCGGCCGCCGCGGTCCCGGCCCGGGGCGAACACCTCCATCCGGCGCACGAGGTCCCGGGTGTGCCGGAGCAGCTCGGGGTCGACCTCGCGGGCGGCGGCCGCGTCGGCCGAGTCGAACAGGTCGAACAGCCGCTTGCCGACGAGCATGTGCTGCCACAGCGGTACCGGGCGGTGCTCGTCGACGACGACCTCGGTGTGCCCCCGGACGGTGACCAGCCACTCGGCGAACTCCTCGGTGTTGCTCACGGTCGCGGACAGCGACACCAGCCGGACCGTGGAGGGGAGGTGGATGATCACCTCCTCCCAGACGGCGCCGCGGAACCGGTCGGCGAGGTAGTGGACCTCGTCCATGACGACGTGGCCGAGACCCCGCAGCGCCGGGGAGCCCGCGTACAGCATGTTGCGGAGCACCTCGGTCGTCATCACGACGATCGGCGCGTCGCCGTTGATGGCGTTGTCGCCCGTGAGCAGGCCGACCTGCCCGGGGCCGTGCCGGGCGACGAGGTCCGTGTACTTCTGGTTCGAGAGCGCCTTGATCGGCGTCGTGTAGAAGCACTTGCGGCCCTGTGCGAGCGACAGGTGCACGGCGAACTCGCCGACGACCGTCTTGCCCGCGCCGGTGGGCGCGGCGACCAGCACGCCGGAGCCGTCCTCCAGGGCACGGCAGGCCCGGACCTGGAAGTCGTCGAGCTCGAAGTCCAGGCCCGCCGCGAACTCGGTCAGGCGCGGGTACGCGGCCCGCCGTCGCGAGGCCGCGTACCGCTCGGCGGGGCTCACCATGACACCAGGCTACGGTCCGCGCCGCCGGTGCGCGGCTCGGCGGTCAGCCGCGACGCCCCGGGGCCAGCACGGTGAGCGCCCCGGGGACGCAGGTCACGACCACCGGCAGCGGTGCGAGCGGCTCCCCGTCGGCGTACGCCGACACCCCGGCGGCCTCCAACCGCACCCGGGCCGCGCGGTACGTCTCCACGCGCGGGTCCTCGACGTGCGTCCCGGCGTACAGCCGGGGTCTGAGC
The DNA here is from genome assembly GCA_036402915.1 of Mycobacteriales bacterium. Lineage (GTDB taxonomy): Bacteria > Actinomycetota > Actinomycetes > Mycobacteriales > HKI-0501 > JAVEDU01. The sequence goes on along the minus strand of DASWRY010000081.1, from coordinate 12,708 downwards.
CGGACCACGTCGGTGCGCCCCACCGGGCCGACGACCGTCACGTCGAGCAGCCCGTCGGTGGGGTCGGCGGTGGGGCAGATGCGCAGGCCGCCGCCGTAGCTGTCGGTGTTCCCCACCGCGACCATCACCGCGGGGACCTCCAGCGTCCGGCCGTCGAGGGTCACGCGGTACGCGTGCGGCCGGAGCCGTGCCAGCTCCGCGAGGATCGCGACGTCGTACCGGCGGGGACCGCGGGGCCACCGCATCCGGTTCGCGCGCTCGTTCACCGCCGAGTCGAACCCCGAGGCGAGGACGCACGCCCACCAGCCCCGGAACCCGCCGTCGTCGGTGGTCGTCCGGACCGCGTCCACGGCGACGCCCTCGCCTGCGAGGAGACGCCGCGCGACCTCCGCCGCGGCGTCCGCCGGGTCGGCGGGAACGCCCAGGGACGCCGCCAGGTCGTTTCCGGTGCCGCACGGCACGATGCCGAGCGGCGTCGCGGTACCGGCGACCGCCTGGACGGCGAGGTTCACCGTGCCGTCGCCCCCGACCGCGACCAGCGCGGCGAGGCCGTCGCCCACCGCCTCCGCGCAGGCGGCCCCCGCCTCGGTGGCGGACGGGGCGGCGATCTCGGTCACGTCGAGGCCCGCGTCCCGGAGGACCGCCTGCACCCGGGCCACGTCGCGCGCACCGCGGCCCAGCCCGGCGGACGGGTTGACGAGGACGCCGACGGGACGCCGGCCGGGTGGTGCCGCCGTCACCGGATGTCGTCGGTGTCGTACCGGGTGTCGTCGATCGGCCGCGGTGCGTCGACAGCCTCGCGACGGGTGTCCAGCGCGGACGTCTCGTCGTCCGCGAGGCCCGCGTAGGCGGCGGTCCGCGCCCGGCGGCGGTCGTTGAGGAACGCGGCGCCGACCGCGGCGAAGTACAGCGCGGACATCGGCACCGCGAGGGCGATCATCCCGAACGGGTCGGGTGTCGGCGTGACGACCGCCGCGAAGGCGAACATGAGGAAGACCGCGACCCGCCACCACGACAGCAGGCGGCGGGCGCTGACGATGCCGACGAGGTTCAGCATCATCACGATGAGCGGGAACTCGAGCCCGATGCCGAACAGCATCATCATGCCGGTGACGAAGTCGACGTACCGGGTGAGCTCGAGCGCCGCCTGCGCGGCGGCGCCGTTCCCGGCGAGAAGGAACTCCAGGCCCCTCGCGATGACGAAGTACGCGAGCGCGGAGCCCGCCACGAACAGCGGCGTGGCCACCGACACGAACGCGTACGCCCACCGGCGCTCGTGCCGGTGCAGGCCGGGCGTGATGAACGCCCACAGCTGGTACAGCCAGACGGGCGCGCCGAGCACCAGCCCGGCGTACAGCCCGACCTTGAGCTGCAGGATCAGGTAGTCCGCCGGCCCGAGCTGCTGGAGCGGGCGCGGCTGTTGCCCGAGGGCCCGCAGCGCGTCCTCGTACGGGCGCACGAGGAAGTTGAGGATGTGCGACGCGAGGAACAGCCCGACGACCATGCCGACCGCCACGCCCAGCGAGGCCTTGAACAGCCGGCTGCGCAGCTCGTACAGGTGCTCGATGAGCGTCATCGAGCCGTCTGGCGAGCGGGGCACGCGCCGGGAACGGCGCAGCACGGGTCTCATCGGTCCACGGGTCGGTCTACGGGCACGCGCGCCGGGTCAGCGGCGGTCGTCGTGGAGGGGCTCCGGGGACGGCGGGGCCGGCCGGTCGTCGCGGACGCCGTCCTGGGCGTCGCGGTCCTCCGGGGCGCGGTGGGCCTGCGCCTCGGCCTTGCCGCGGACGTCCTCCTCGAGCAGTCCCCGTGTCTCGGCCTTGAAGATCCGCATCGACCGGCCGAGCGATCGTGCGGCGTCCGGCAGGCGCTTCGCCCCGAACAGGAGCAGCAGCACCGCCACCAGCACGAACACGTGCCAGGGCCTCATGGCACCCATGACGTCACCTCTCGGGTTCTCGGATGTGGTCCATCGTACGTTCGGTGGCGACCGCGGTCCGGATCGGTCCGGCCGCGGATCAGGCCTTCAGGCGGCTGACGCCCTGCTGGAGCTCCGCGAGCCGGGCGTGCAGGTCCGCGATCCCCACCTGGAGTTGCTGCGCGTCGGACACGCGGCCCGCCAGGTCCCCGGCCTGCCGGCCGAGGCGTACGAGTCGTCCCAGCACCGAGACGGCGATGCGTGCGAGGACGCCCAGGCCGACGATCACGACGGCCAGCGCGACGTAGGAGTACACAGACACGCCCCGACCCTAACGGAGGATCGGGGCATGTGTGCGGACGCACGGCGGGCGTGCCGCGTGGGTCAGGAGATGCGGGCGGCCCGGGCCACGTCCGCGAGGAAGTCGGTCTCGCCGAGCGCCAGCGCGAAGTCGAGCACGTCGTCGTAGCCGACGACCGGGCCGCTCTTCTCCTCGAGCGCCTCCGCGGGCACCCGCCAGCGCTGCACCCGGACGCCGCCCGACGTGAGCAGCGAGACGATGCGGTCGTCGGCCGGCTTGCGGACCTGTCGTACGCAGCCGCTGCAGTCGAACGCGTAGTACGAGAGCGTCTGCACGGAGCACACCATGAGCTGCACGTCGTCCGGCGTCAGGTTGACCTCGCCGCAATCCGGACACGTCGCCTTGATCTGGGTGGTCATGTCGCGACCCCTCCTGCCCTCGCCCGCTCGAGTCCGTGTTCGACTACTCCCAGAGGTTCGGCGGGAGGCCGCACGTACTTGACCGGTCAGATGGACCGTTCGGGGTAGTACTTCAGGGCGGATTCAGCGGAAGATCGGACCGCTTCGGCGAGGTCCGGGGGGTCCAGGACCCGGACATCCGCCCCCAAACCGAGCACGAGGCGCCGAGCCCATCCGAGGTCTGCTGTGCGCAAGGTCACAACGGTGTCCCCGCCGGGGAGCTCCTCCACGGACTCGCACGGGTAGTACTCGGCGACCCAGCGCGCCGACCGTGCCAGCCGGAGCCGGACGCTCGGGTAGTCCGGCTCCGCCTGGAAGATGCCGCCGGTGACGTCGCCGCCCCCGGCCCCCGCGGGCGGCGCGGAGGGCTCGTCCAGCTCGGTCGCGGCGTCGATGCGGTCCAGGCGGAAGCGCCGGACCGCCTCGGTCCCGCGGCACCAGGCCTCGAGGTACGTCCGGCCCTCGACGAGCAGGACGCGGATCGGGTCCACGACACGCTCGGTCGTCGCGTCCCGGGCCGCGGTGTAGTACGTGAGGCGGAGCGCGCGTCCCCGGTCCACCGCGCCGCGCACGATCGCGAGCCGGTCCCCGTCCGCGTCCATGCGGACGCTGACCTGGCCGGCCTCCGCGGCGGCGTCCCCCGCTGCGGACTCGAGCTTCGCGAGCGCCCGCTCGAGCGCGCCGCCCGACGACATGCCCGGCACCTCCGCGAGGGCGCGCAGCGCCACGACGAGCGCCAGCGCCTCGTCGGCGGTCAGCCGCAGCGGCCGGGAGATCCCGGCGTCGAACGTGATCGTCACGGTCTCCTCGTCGAGCACCATGTCGATCAGGTCGCCCGGCCCGTACCCGGGGAGGCCGCAGAGGAACAGCAGCTGCAGGTCGTCGCGCAGCTGCGCCTCGGTCACGCCGAGGTCCGCCGCGGCGTCCGCGACACGGACGCCCGGACGCGCGAGAAGGTACGGCACGACGGCGAGGAGCCGCGCGAGCCGGTCGGTGCCGCCGCTCACCGGGCCATCTCCGCCACCGCGCGGAGGTGGCGCACGACGGCGTCCCGCACCTCCGGGGGGCCCGTCACGACGACGTCGGGCCCGTAGCCCGCCAGTCGGCGCGCCAGCGCGTCCGGATCCCGGTACCGCACCGTCAGCACGTCCCACCCCTCCTCGGCGCCGGCGGCGGCCGCTCCGCGCCGGAGCCCGGCGGCCGCGCCGGGGCGTACCCGCACGGTGGCCTCGCCGCGCTCCTCTCGCTCCCCCTCGAACGTCGCGACCGCGGCGAGCAGGTCCACGTCCGCCGGCGGGTCGTACGCCTCCGGGCGTCCCACGGGCTTCACCGCGCCCACGACCCGGGACAGCCGGAAGCTGCGCTGCGCGCCCCGGTCCGTGTCGTGTCCCACGGCGTACCAGCGGCCGCGCCACGACACGACGCCCCACGGCTGCAGGTTCCGCGTGACGGGCGCGTCGTCACCGCTCCCCCGGTACGCGAACCGCACGGCGCGCCGCGCCCGGCGTGCCGCGAGCAGGACGTCCACGGCCGGCTCCCCCGACACGACCGGCTCGACGCCGAGCGTCGTGTGCGGGTCGACCTCGACGCCGGCCGCGCGGAGCTTCACCAGCGCAGACGACGCGGCGGACGCGAGCCCGGCGCTCTGCCACAGCCGGGCGGCGAGGCCCACGGCCGCGGCCTCGTCCGGCTCGAGGTGGATGTCGGGGAGCGCGTAGTCCCGCTCCGCGATGCGGTACCCCGGCTCGGTGTCGAAGACGCTGGCCGTTCCGGTCTCCACCGGCACCCCCAGCTCGCGGAGCTCGGCCTTGTCCCGCTCGAACATCCGCTGGAACGCCTCGTGCTCCCGCGGGTCCTCCTCGTCGTGCTCGTATCCGGGCACGGTGCGGGCGATCTGGGCGGCGGAGAGGAAGCGGCGGGTGGACAGCAGGCAGATGACCAGGTTCACCAGGCGTTCGGTACGGCGGCGCGACACGACATGACGCTAGCCGATGCACAGCGGTACACCCGGGAGGGCACAGCGCTACGGTGTGCCGGTGATCCGGTGGCGCACGGGGCGGGTCGTCGGGGTACGCCGGGCCTGGCAGGGCGCGCTGGACCTCGACGTGGAGGTCGACGGGGCGCCCGCGCGGGCTCTCGCGTACCCGGCGATGGTCGGGACGCCCCGGCCGGGCGACACCGTGGTCCTCAACACGACGGCACTTGCGATGGGTCTCGGCACCGGCGGGTACGCGATGGTGGTGGCGCTGCCGGACCGGCTCCCGCCGGACCCGTCCGGACCCGGGCACCTGGTCAAGGCGCGGTACACGCCCGGGCAGGTGGTCGTCCTCGGCGTGGACGAGCCGGACTCGCCCCACCACGCGGCGATCGCGGCGGCCACCGGGATCGACGGCATGCCCGTCGTCGTGGCCGACCTGCACTCCGCGCTGCCCGCGATCCTCGCCGGCATCCTCGCCGACCGGCCCCGCGCCCGGGTGGCCTACGTGATGACCGACGGCGGGGCGCTGCCGCTCTGGTTCTCCCGCACGGTCTCCGCGCTCGCGGACAGGATGGCCGGCACGGTGACCGTCGGGCAGGCATTCGGTGGCGACCTCGAGGCGGTCACCCTGCACACCGGGTTGCTCGCCGCCTGCCATGTGCTCGGCGCCGACGTCGCCGTCGTCACGCAGGGGCCGGGGAACCTCGGCACGGGGACGCCCTGGGGCTTCTCCGGCGTCGCGGCCGGGGAGGCCGTCAACGCCGTCGCGGCGCTCGGCGGGCGGCCGGTGGGGGCGCTCCGGATCTCCGACGCCGACCCGCGCGACCGGCACTGGGGCGTCAGCCACCACTCGCTCACCGCGTACGGGCGGGTGGCGCTCGCGCCCGCCGACCTCGTCGTCCCGGCCGTGCTGCCGCCGGATCTCGCGAAACGCGTCGAGGAGGACCTCGGGCCGCTGGCCGGACGGCACCGGATCGTCAGCGTCTACACCGAGGGCCTCGACGCGGCGCTGCGCGCGCTGCCGGTCCGGCTGTCCACGATGGGCCGCGGGCTGGACGGCGACCACGCGTACTTCCTCGCGTCCGCCGCGGCGGGCCGCCACGCGGTGTCGCTCCTGCCCTGAGGGCTCACGTGCCGCTCCTGCCCTGAGGCGCGGACGGCTCACATGCTCGCGATCAGCTCGTCGAACCCTCTGGGCTGAACGCCGGTCACATGGATGCGATCAGTTTGTCGACCCGCTCGTCGACGGACCGGAACGGGTCCTTGCACAGCACCGTGCGCTGGGCCTGGTCGTTCAGCTTCAGGTGCACCCAGTCCACCGTGAAGTCGCGCCGCCGCTCCTGCGCCCGCTTGATGAACTCGCCGCGCAGCTTGGCGCGGGTCGTCTGGGGCGGCACGCTCTTCGCCTGGAAGACGTCCAGGTCCCGGCTGATCCGGTCGACGGCGCCGCGCTGCTCCATGAGCCCGAACAACCCCCGGCCCCGCCGGATGTCGTGGTACGCGAGGTCGAGCTGGGCGATCCGGGGGTGCGACAGCGGGAGGTCGTGCCGCGCGCGGTACCGCTCCACGAGGCGCAGCTTGATCGCCCAGTCGATCTCCCGGTCGATGGTCGACAGGTCGTCGGTCTCCACCGCCTTGAGCACGCGGCCCCACAGCTCGAGGACCCGCTGGCCGGTCGCGTCGCCGCCGCGCCGGGCGAGGAAGTCGGTGGCCTTCGCGTGGTACTCCTGCTGGATCTCGAGCGCGGAGGCCTCCCGCCCGTTCGCGAGCTTGATCTTCCGGCGGCCGGTGACGTCGTGGGAGACCTCGCGGATGGCCCGGATCGGGTTCTCCAGCGTCAGGTCCCGCATCACCACGCCGGCCTCGATCATCCGGAGCACGATGTCGGCCGTGCCCACCTTGAGCAGGGTGGTGACCTCGCTCATGTTCGAGTCGCCGACGATCACGTGCAGCCGCCGGTAGCGCTCGGCGTCGGCGTGCGGCTCGTCGCGGGTGTTGATGATGGGCCGGGACCGGGTGGTGGCGCTCGAGACGCCCTCCCAGATGTGCTCCGCCCGCTGGGAGAGGCAGTACACGGCCCCACGGGGCGTCTGGAGCACCTTGCCCGCGCCGCACAGCAGCTGCCGGGTGACGAGGAACGGGATCAGCACGTCCGCGAGGCGCCCGAACTCCCCGTGCCGGCCGACGAGGTAGTTCTCGTGGCATCCGTAGGAGTTGCCCGCCGAGTCCGTGTTGTTCTTGAACAGGTAGATGTCCCCGGCGATGCCCTCGTCCCGCAGGCGCCGCTCGGCGTCCACGAGCAGGCCCTCGAGGATCCGCTCCCCCGCCCGGTCGTGCACCACGAGGTCGGACACGGAGTCGCACTCGGGCGTCGCGTACTCCGGGTGCGAGCCCACGTCGAGGTACAGGCGCGCGCCGTTGCGGAGGAACACGTTGGACGAGCGGCCCCACGACACGACCCGCCGGAACAGGTACCGCGCGACCTCGTCCGGCGAGAGCCGGCGCTGACCGCGGAACGTGCACGTCACGCCGTACTCGGTCTCCAGCCCGAAGATGCGTCTCTCCATCGGGGCCCACCCCCTCGCTGTCCGCCCGTAGGGGCCCGAGACTAGCCGCTGGATCGCCCGATGTGTCCCGCTCAGCCGTCGAGCGGACCGGGCGTCGCCGGGTTGCCGGGGCCGGGCAGCTGCTCGTCGGGACCGCCGGGGCCGCCGAGCGGCGGCTCCTGGCCGGTGCCGAGCGGGTCGGTGCGCTCCACCGCGTGCTCGGGTGCGGGACCCGCGGTGACCTGCGGCGCAGCCCGCCCGGGCTCCTGCTCCGCCGGCGGGGTCGGCGCGACCGGCGGCTCGGGGGGCGCGGTCGGCTCCCCGAGGAGGCGCTCGAGCGCGAGACCCTCGAGTCGGCGGAACGCCCGGCCGGGGCGGGTCCGGTCGAGAACCGCCACCTCGAGCTGCGGCGCGGTGAGCGCGCGCGTCTTCCCGTTCTCGCCGCCCACCGAGCCGAGACCCCGGACGGCGAGCCGCAGCGCGTCGGTGAGCGACATCGCGTCGTCGTGGCCCTCGCGGACCACCGAGGCGATCGCCTCGGACTGCCCGCCCATCGCCACGTACCCGGGCTCGTCGCCGACGGACCCGTCGTAGGTCAGCCGGTACAGCTGGTCCCCCGCCGGGGTGTCGCCGACCTCGGCGACGCAGATCTCCACCTCGTACGGCTTGGACTGCTCGGTGAAGATGCTGCCGAGCGTCTGCGCGTACGCGTTGGCGAGGCTGCGGCCGGTCACGTCGCGGCGGTCGTACGAGTACCCGCGCAGGTCGCACAGGCGGACGCCGGCGACGCGGAGGTTCTCGAACTCGTTGTACTTCCCGACCGCCGCGAACCCGATGCGGTCGTAGATCTCGCTGACCTTGTGCAGCGCGCTCGACGGGTTCTCGGCGACGAACAGCACGCCGTCGTCGTAGGTCAGCACGACGACGCTCCGCCCGCGGGCGATGCCCTTGCGGGCGTACTCCGAGCGGTCGCGCATGATCTGCTCGGGCGACGCGTAGAACTGCATGCCCACGGCGGTCCGGCCTCTCTTCTCGTCGGGATCGGTGTCGAGGGGGCGGTCAGCCGCCGGGGTTGGCCATCCGGCCCGTGACGACGGCGCCGACCACGTCGTCCAGCTCGTCGTCGGGCACGCGGCGCACGCCCTCGGCGTCGACCACCATCACGACCGGGTACAGGCGGCGGGTGAGGTCGGGGCCACCCGTCGCGGTGTCGTCGTCGGCCGCGTCGTACAGCGCCTCGACGCACAGCCGGACGGTCTCCTCCGCCGTGGCGGCGGGCCGGTACCGCTTCTTCAGGGCACTCTTGGCGAACAGCGAGCCCGAACCGACCGCGGCGTAGTCCTTCTCCTCGTACCTGCCGCCGGTGACGTCGAACGTGAAGATCCGGCCCGCCTCCGACACGTCCGCCGCGTCCAGGTCGAAGCCCGCGAACAGCGGCACGACCGCGAGGCCCTGCATCGCACCGGGGAGGTTGCCGCGGATCATCGTGGACAGGCGGTTCGCCTTGCCGTCCAGGGAGAGGCGGTCACCCTCGATCTTCTCGAAGTGCTCGAGCTCCACCCGGAACAGGCGCACCATCTCGATCGCGATGCCCGCGGTCCCGGCGATGCCGACGACCGAGTACTGGTCGCCCTCGAACACCTTTTCGATGTCCCGGTTCGCGATGATGTTGCCCATCGTGGCGCGTCGGTCACCGGCCATGACGACGCCGCTGCCGAAGCTCGCCGTGACGATCGTCGTCCCGTGCGGTGCGAGGTCGGCCGCGGTGCCGGGCGGGAGCGGGCGGCGGCCGGGCAGCATGTCGGGCGCGGCGAGGGTCAGGAACTCGGTGAACGAGGAACTTCCGGGCGTCGTGAAGACATCCGGGAGTCGCCCGGACGTCCCGGTCCATGCGGAGCCCGCTGCCACGTGGTGCCTCTCAGGTCGGTCGTCGTGTGGACAGTGTCACGCGGGCCACCGGTGGGGCCCGGCATGCCCGGAACCCTACCGGTGAGCCGACCCGCCGGCCGGGAGAGACGCGGTCGGCGGGTCGCGGCGCCTGCGGTCACTCGCCGCCCTTCTGCACGTACCCGCGCACGAACTCCTCGGCGTTCTCCTCCAGGACCGAGTCGATCTCGTCCAGCATCGAGTCGACGTCGTCGCCCAGCTTCTCGCGTCGCTCGGCAGCCTCCGGGCTCGCCTCGGGCGCCGGCGCCTCGTCTTCCTCGGTCCGGCTCCGGCCCGTCTGGGCCTGACCGCCGGTGTCACGTGTCGCCATGAGTACTCCCTCGAAAGGTGTGATGCGACGGTACCGCGCGGGGGCGACGATCGCGGCGGGTGAAACCCCGGTGGAGATGAGCCCGACGCCGCCCGCGACCGGGCCCAGGCTGTCGGTGGTCAGCGTGACGGGATCGACGGCGGCGTCGAGGCTGACCGGTCCCTGTCCCACGCGGAGATCATCGGCACCGCACGGGCTCAGTGGCGCGTCAGCGCGTCCACCAGTTCCTCGGCCGTCTCGCACCGCTCCAGCAGCGCCCCCACGTGCGCCTCGGTGCCCCGCTCCGGCTCGAGCATCGGCACCCGTACCAGCGACTCGCGTCCGACGTCGAAGATCACCGAGTCCCAGCTCGCCGCGACGACCTGCCCGGCGTACCGCTCGAGGCACCGGCCGCGGAAGTACGCGCGCGTGTTCACCGGCGGCGCCGTCATCGCGGCCCGCACCTCGTCCTCCCCGACGAGCCGGTCCATGTCGCCGCGCGCCACCAGCCGGTTGTAGAGGCCCTTGTCCGGCCGTACGTCGGAGTACTGCAGGTCCACGAGCTGCAGCCGCGGTGACGACCAGCCCAGGCCGTCCCGCTGCCGGTAGCCCTCCAGCAGGCGCAGCTTCGCCACCCAGTCGAGCTCGCGGGCACAGAGCATCGGGTCGGTCGCGAGCCGGTCCAGCACGGACTCCCACCGCGCCAGCACGTCGAGCGTCTGGGCGTCGGCGTCGGTCCCGAAGCGGTCCTCGACGTACTTGCGGGCCCGCTCGCAGTACTCCACCTGGAGCTGCAGCGCGGTGATCCGCCGGCCGTCCCGCAGCCGCACGGTGTGCTTCAGCTCCGGGTCGTGCGAGATGGCGCGGAGGTCCGCGACCGGCTCGCCGAGCGCGAGGTCGCCGGTGAGGAACCGGTCCTCGATCATCGCGAGGACCAGGGCCGTCGTGCCGACCTTGAGGTAGGTGGCGATCTCGGACAGGTTCGCGTCGCCGATGATGACGTGCAGGCGGCGGTACTTCTCGGCGTCGGCGTGCGGTTCGTCCCGGGTGTTGATGATGGGCCGCTTGAGGGTCGTCTCGAGCCCGACCTCGACCTCGAAGAAGTCGGCCCGCTGGCTGAGCTGGAACCCGTCGCCGGAGCCGTCCTGGCCGATGCCGACCCGTCCGGCGCCGGTGACGACCTGCCGCGACACGAAGAACGGCGTCAGGTGCGCCACGATGTCGACGAACGGCGTGTCCCGCCGCATGAGGTAGTTCTCGTGCGCGCCGTAGCTCGCGCCCTTGTTGTCGGTGTTGTTCTTGTACAGCTGGACGGGCGGCGACCCCGGGACCGTGGCGGCGCGCCGCGCCGCCTCGACCATCACCCGCTCCCCCGCCTTGTCCCACAGGACGATGTCGCGAGGGGTGAGCACCTCGGGCGTCGAGTACTCCGGGTGCGCGTGGTCGACGTACAGCCTGGCGCCGTTGGTGAGGATGACGTTGGCGAGCCCGAGGTCCTCGTCGGCCAGGGCCTCCGCGGGGTCGTACAGCGCGCCGCCGAACGAGAAGCCCCGTGCGTCCCGCAGCGGCGACTCCTCCTCGTAGTCCCACCGCGCCCGCTGCTGCCGCGTGAGCTCCGGCCGCGCCCCGTACGCGTTCACCACGAGAGACGAGGTCACCATCGGGTTCGCCCCCGGCTGGCCCGGCACGGAGATGCCGTACTCGACCTCGGTCCCCATCACCCGTCGTGTGGTCACCGGCCCAGCCTAACCGTCAGCCCGGGAGCTGGGCCGTCACGTGCCGCGCGATCTCGAGCGCGCTCGTGGCCGCGGGCGACGGCGCGTTCAGCACGTGCACCTGGCCGGGGCGCTGCTCGATCAGGAAGTCGTCGACGAGCTGCCCGTCCGGCCGCACCGCCTGGGCGCGGACCCCGGACCCCGCGCGCACCACGTCCGCGGCCGTGATCGCCGGGACGAGCCGGGCGAGGCTCCGGACGAACCGGGCGGTGGACAGCGACCGCAGCACCTCGGCCGCCCCGTACCGGTGGTACCGGCGGGCGAGCCGCCACAGCCCCGGGTACGCGGCGGCCTCGGCGAGGTCGGCGACGGAGATGCGGCCCCAGGAGTACCCCTCGCGACTCAGCGCGAGGACCGCGTTCGGCCCGGCGTGGACGCTGCCGTCGACCATCCGGGTGAGGTGCACGCCGAGGAACGGCAGAGCCGGATCCGGGACCGGGTACACCAGTCCGCGGACCAGGCCACGCGCCTCCGGGCGCAGCTCGTGGTACTCGCCGCGGAACGGCACGATCCGCGCCGGCGGCACGACCCCGGCGAGGCGGGCCACCCGGTCGGCGTGGAGCCCGGCGCAGTTCACCAGGACGTCGGCGTGCAGCTCACCGCGGTCCGTCTCGACCACCGGCCCGCGCACGCCGGTCACGCGGGTGCCGAGCCGCAGGTCGGCCCCGCCCTCGGCCAGCAGCCGGGCCAGCGTGGTCGCCACCGCCCCGAAGTCGGCGACGCCGGTCTCCGGCACGTGCATCGCGGCGACGCACGCCACCTCCGGCTCGTGCTCCCGTGCCTCGGCGGGCGTGAGCATGCGGACGGCGAGACCGTTCGCGCGCGACCGGTCGTAGAGTGCCCGCAGCCGCGGCACCTCGGCGTCGCCGGTGGCGACCACGAGCTTCCCGCAGATCCGGTGCGGCACGCCGTACTCGCGGCAGAACTCCACCATCGACTCCCGGCCCCGGCGGCAGAACTGCGCCTTGAGGCTGCCCGGCGGGTAGTACACCCCGGCGTGCAGCACCCCGCTGTTGTGGCCGGTCTGGTGGGCCGCCCAGCGGTCCTCCTTCTCGACCACGGTGACGGGGGAACCGGGCCGCTCGCGCAGCAGCCGGTGCGCCGTCGCGAGCCCCAGGATCCCGCCGCCCACGACGACGTACCGCGTCACACACCCCTCCACAGACGGCGGACCCCCGCCCCGCACCGCGGGGAGGGGGTCCGCACCGAATCGCTACAGGTACTGGCCGGTGTTGCTGACCGTGTCGATCGCGCGCCCGGCCTCGGCGCCCTTGCCCCCGGAGACCAGCGTGCGGATGTACACGATCCGCTCGCCCTTCTTGCCGGAGATGCGGGCCCAGTCGTCCGGGTTCGTGGTGTTCGGCAGGTCCTCGTTCTCGCGGAACTCGTCCACACAGGAGTCGAGCAGGTGGTGCATCCGCAGACCCTTGCCGCCCGTGGTGAGGAAGTCCTTGATGGCCATCTTCTTCGCCCGGTCGACGATGTTCTGGATCATG
>DASWRY010000080.1:0-46050 GCA_036402915.1 Mycobacteriales bacterium | reverse complement strand
CCAAGAAGACGATCGGGGAGATCGCGCTCGCGGTGTTCGCCGCCCACGACCTGCCGGACGGCGTCGAGCCGAGCATCGACGCGGACGCGACCTACGACCCGGACAACTTCTCGTTCCCGCACGGCACGCACCTGTGCTGCGTCGAGATCGACACCGAGACCGGGCACGTGGGCGTCCGCAAGTACGCCTGCGTCGACGACATCGGCAACGTGGTGAACCCGCTCATCGCCGAGGGACAGGTCCACGGCGGCCTGGCCCAGGGCATCGCCCAGGCGCTGTACGAGGAGGCGATCTACGACAGCGACGGCAACCTCACCACCGGCACGTTCGTGGACTACCTCGTCCCGAGCGCGGCGGACCTGCCGCACTTCGACACCGACCACCAGTCCACGCCCGCTCCGGGGAACCCGCTCGGGGTCAAGGGGGTCGGCGAGGCCGGCACGATCGCGTCCACTCCGGCGGTCGTCAACGCCGTCATCGACGCGCTCCGGCCGTTCGGCGTCACCGACGTCCGGATGCCGTGTACGCCCGAACGGGTCTGGCGGGCGATCAACGAACGAGGTAGCGACGGCGGAGACCGCGCCGCCGAAGGGTCGATCGCGTACGGCGGCGCCCAGAACGAGCCCGCCACCGGAGGTGCCTGATGATTCCCGCCTCGTTCGACTACGTGGCCCCGCAGAGCGTCGAGGACGCGGTCGCGGCGCTGGCCTCGGCCGGTGAGGACGCCAAGGTGATGGCCGGTGGCCAGAGCCTGATCCCGGTGCTGCGGCTCCGGCTGTCGTATCCGGAGACGGTCGTCGACCTGGGCCGGATCCCCGAGCTCAAGGGCGTCCGGGACGACGGCGACGCGATCGTCATCGGGTCGATGACGACGCACGACGAGATCCTCCGTGACCCGCTCGTGCGGCAGTTCGCACCGCTGCTCGTCCAGGCCACCGAGACGGTGGCGGATCCGCAGGTGCGGCACCGCGGCACGTTCGGCGGGTCGCTGTCCCACGCCGATCCCGCCGGTGACCTGCCGTCGGTGGCCCTGGCCCTCGATGCCGAACTCGTGATCGCGGGACCGGACGGGCGTCGGACGGTCGCGGCCCGGGACTTCTTCCTCGACTACCTCACCACGGCGATCCAGCCGGGGGAGATCCTCACCGAGATCCGCCTCCCGAAGCTCGGCGAGGGCTGGGGCACCTGCTACGAGAAGTTCAACCGGGTCGCGCAGGCCTGGAGCATCGTGGCGGTCGCCGCGGCGGTACGGCGGGAGAACGGTTCCATCGCGGAGGCCCGCGTCGGGCTCACCAACATGGGCTCGACGCCGTTGCGGGCGACCGCGGTCGAGCAGGCGCTCGCCGGGCAGTCCGCGGACGCCTCGGTGGTGTCCGCCGCCGCGGAGCACGCGGCGGACGGCACGACACCACCCGAGGACGTCAACGCCCGGGCGGACTACCGTTCGCACCTGGCGACGGTGCTGACGCGTCGCGCGCTGACGAAGGCGGCCGGGCTGTCCTGAGTTCTCCGGTCGTGGGGTGACCCGTCGCGGGGTCACCCCACGGCCTGACGTCGGAGGGAAAGACGCGATGCAACTGCGGCACAGCTTCACCGTCCCGGTCGGGGTGGAGGACGCCTGGAAGGTGCTGCTCGACGTCGAGGCGATCGCGCCGTGCATGCCCGGGGCCACCCTGGGCGAGGTGAACGGCGACGAGTTCACCGGCACGGTCAAGGTCAAGCTCGGCCCGATCGGCCTCACGTACAAGGGGAAGGCGCGGTTCGCCGAGAAGGACGTGGAGGCGCGGCGCGCGGTGATCGAGGCGTCCGGCAAGGACGCCCGCGGGTCCGGTACCGCGAAGGCCACCGTGACCACCGTGCTCGAGGCGGAGTCCGAGCGGAGTACGCGCGTCGTCGTGGACACCGACCTGAACATCACCGGCAAGCCGGCCCAGTTCGGCCGCGGCGTGATGGCGGACGTGGGCAACAAGCTGATCGGCCAGTTCGCCGACTGCCTCGAGGCCAAGATCGCCGCGGGCGAGGTCCGGGTCGCCGGTGCGGTGGCGGGCAACGGGGCCTCCGGCGGGACGGCGGGACCGTCGGGCGGCGTCGTCGCCGCGTCGGGGGCGACCCCGGCCGAGGGAGGCACGGCACCCGAGAGCACTCCGGACCGCGCCGCCGCGGTGACCACGTCGGCCCCGGACGCGGCCCCCACCGCTCCGGCGCGCCCGCAGATCCGCGCTGCCGAGGAGATCGACCTGCTCGCGACCGTCGGAGTGCCCCCGGCGGTGCGCTACGCCGCGGTCGCCGTGGGCGGCATCCTCGTCGGCGTGCTGGTGGCCTACCTGATCTGGGGACGGTGACGGGCTGAGCCCCCTCGAGGGCACGGTCGCGGGGCTGCTCCTCGCCGCCGGGCAGGGACGGCGGTACGGCCGGCCGAAGGCGCTCGTGTCCCTCGGTGACCGGTTGCTGGTGGACCGGGCGGCCGCGGCGCTGACCGACGGCGGCTGCGCGCCGACCGTCGCGGTGCTCGGGGCGTCGGCCGCGGAGGTCGTCGCGCGGGCGCGGCTCGACGGCGTCCGGGCCGTGGTGAACGCCGACTGGCCGACCGGGATGGGCTCGTCCCTCCGCGCGGGCCTGGCCGCGCTCGCCGACACGGGGACCGTGGCCGCCGTGGTGCTGCTCGTGGACACCCCGGGGATCGGTGCGGAGGCGGTGCGGAGGCTGGCGTCGTACGCGGCACCGGAGGCCGTCGCCGTCGGAACGTACGGTGGGCGGCGCGGCCACCCCGTGCTGCTCGGACGGGACCACTGGGACGAGGTGGCCGCGCGCGCGGAGGGCGATGCGGGGGCACGGCCGTTCCTGGCGGCGCACCCGGACCTGGTACGGGAGGTGCCGTGCGAGGACGTCGCGGACGGGCTCGACGTGGACGTACCGGCGGACCTGCCGCGGACCTGAGGCCCGGGTGGCCTCGGGCTCAGCCGCCGATCGCCGACATGGGCCGATCCGGCTGCAGGAACGCCGGGTCGTCGATGCCGTGCCCCGGCTTCTTCGCCCACATCGCCGCCTGCCAGCGCTCTGCCAGCTGGTCGTCGGAGGCGCCGCCGCGCAGCGCGCCCCGCAGGTCCGACTCCTCGCGGGCGAACAGGCAGTTGCGGATCTGGCCGTCCGCCGTCAGCCGGGTGCGGTCGCAGGCTCCGCAGAACTTCCGCGTCACCGATCCGATGACCCCGACCACCGCGGGGCCGCCGTCGACCAGCCATCGCTCCGCCGGCGCCGACCCGCGCTCGGCCGGATCGGGCGTGAGCGTGAACCGCTCCGACAGCCGGTCGAGGATCTCGGCGGCCGTCACCATGTCCTCGCGCTTCCAGGCGTGGTGCGCGTCGAGCGGCATCTGCTCGATGAACCGCAGCTCGTACCCGTTCGCCACCGCGAACTCCAGCAGCGGCACGGCGGCGTGCTCGTTGACGCCCCGCAGCAGCACCGAGTTGATCTTCACGGGCTCGAGCCCGGCGGCGCGGGCCGCGGTGAGCCCGAGCAGCACGTCGTCGAGCCGGTCCCGGTGGGACAGGGACCTGAAGACGTCCCGGTCGAGGGTGTCCAGCGACACGTTCGCCCTGTCCAGGCCCGCGCCGGCGAGGGGGCGGGCGAGCCGTTCCAGGCCGATCCCGTTCGTCGTCAGGCTGATCTGTGGACGGGGGGAGAAGCCCGCGGTCGCCGCCACGATCCCCACCAGCCCACGCCGGAGCAGGGGCTCGCCGCCGGTGAACCGCACCTCGGTGACGCCCAGCCGCTCGACCGCGATCCGGACCAGCCGGACGACCTCGTCGTCGGTGAGGACCTCCGGCGTCGGCAACCAGGGGAGGCCCTCGGGAGGCATGCAGTACGCGCAGCGCAGGTTGCAGCGGTCCGTCAGCGAGACCCGCAGGTCGGTCGCGACGCGGCCGTAGGTGTCGGCGAGCTGCGCCATCCCCCGACCCTAGTGTGCCGACGGCGCGCGTGGGGACCCGAATCTGTACTGATTCCAAGGTGGTGACACGTCGGACCCTTGTGGGGCAAGCTGGGGGCCCGCGCTGTGAAGGAGCTCACGTGACAGACAGCCCCACCGCGCTGGCCGAGGCACTGGCCGGTGTGGGCTACCTCGCGGACGAGGGGCTCGCCACGGTGGCGTACCTGGCCGGCGAGATGGGCCGTCCCCTGTTCCTCGAGGGCGACGCCGGCGTGGGCAAGACCTCCCTCGCGCAGGCGCTCGCCGAGATCCGCGGCGTCGAGCTGATCCGCCTCCAGTGCTACGAGGGCCTGGACGTGAGCCAGGCGCTGTACGACTGGGACTTCCCACGCCAGATCCTGCACCTCCGCGCGGCCGAGGCGGCCGGGGAACACGACGCCGAGGAGCTCGAGGCGTCGCTGTACGACCGCCGTTTCCTCGTCGCGCGGCCGCTGCTGCGGGCGATCGAGAGCCCCGGCGCCGTCCTGCTGGTGGACGAGATCGACCGCGCGGACGACGAGTTCGAGGCGTTCCTGCTCGAGGTGTTCTCGGACAACTCCATCACGATCCCCGAGATCGGCCGGGTCACCGCGAAGGTCCCGCCGCTCGTGGTCCTCACCAGCAACCGCACCCGCGAGGTGCACGACGCGCTGAAGCGGCGCTGCCTGTACCACTGGGTCGAGCACCCGTCGTACGAGCGTGAGGTCGCGATCCTGCGGACCCGGCTGCCCGAGGTGACCGAGCGCCTCGCGCGGGACGTCGCCGAGGCGACCCGGCGGCTCCGCGAGCTGGACCTGCTGAAGCCGCCCGGTGTGGCCGAGGCGATGGACTGGGCGAGTGCGCTGCACCTGCTCGGCGCACGGGAGATCGACCCCGACCGCGCCGCGGCCACCCTCGGTGCGGTGCTCAAGTACCGCGAGGACTCCGACCGCGTCCGCGAGCTGACGCTGGCGGCGTTGCTCCGGTGACCGGTACCCGCGATGTCACCGACGTCGTGCTCGGGTTCGCCCGCACGCTGCGCCACGCCGGTGTCGACGCCTCGCCCGAGCGCGTGCAGGCGATGCTCCGCGCGGTCGGGCACCTCGACGTGCGCAACGCGACCCACGTGTACTGGGCCGGCCGCGCCACGCTCTGCGGGTCGCCGGACGACCTCGCCGCGTACGACGCCGCGTTCGCCGCGTACTTCGGGGGCGAGGCGCCGAGGTCGGGACGCCGGGCTCCGTACCAGCGTGACCGGCTGAGCACGGCGGCGCCGTTCTCCGTGGAGACGCCGGGGGAGCGGTCCGCCGGGGAGGGCCCCGAGGTCCGGGCGGCCGCCACCGGGGCCGAGGTCCTCCGGCACCGCGACGTCGCGACGCTCTCGCCGGGCGAGCGCGAGGAGCTGCGGAGGCTGTTCGTGCTGCTGCGCCCGGATCCGCCCACCCGCCGGTCGCGGCGGCTCACGCCGGGCCGCCGCGGGGCGGTGGACGTGCCGCGCACTGTTCGCGAGACGCTCCGCCGTGGCGGTGAGACGGCCCGCCTGGCGCGGCAGCGCCCGCGGGCCAAGGCGCGCCGCGTGGTCCTCCTGCTCGACGTGAGCGGGTCGATGTCGCCGTACGCCGACACGCTGCTCCGCTTCGCGCACGCGGCCGCGCGGCGGCGCCCGGCGAGCACCGAGGTGTTCACGATGGGCACCCGCCTCACCCGCGTGACGCGCCCCATGCGGCTGCGGGACCCGGACAAGGCGCTCGCCGCCTCGGGCCTCGCGATCCCGGACTGGTCGGGCGGGACCCGGCTCGGCGAGGTGCTCAAGGCGTTCCTCGACCGGTGGGGCCAGCGGGGGACGGCCCGCCGGGCGGTCGTGGTGGTGTTCTCGGACGGCTGGGAGCGGGGGGACCCGGCGCTGCTGGGCGAGCAGATGGCCCGGCTCGCCCGCCTGGCGCACCTGGTCGTCTGGGTGAACCCGCACAAGGGCAAGGAGGGGTACGCGCCGCTCACCGGGGGGATCCGGGCGGCGCTCCCGTACGTCGACGAATTCGTGGCGGGGCACAGCCTCGCCGCGCTCGAACACCTGGTGGAGGTGGTACGCAGTGCGTGAGGTGCTCGGGGACCTGGTCCGGTGGTGGGAGGCCGGCGAGCCGGTCGGCGTCGGCACGGTGGTGCAGACGTTCCGGTCCGCGCCGCGCCCCCCGGGCGCCTCGATGCTCGTCGGCCCGGAGGGCATCGCGGTCGGGAGCGTGTCCGGCGGCTGCGTCGAGGGCGCGGTGTACGAGGCCGCCCAGGAGGTGCTCGAGACCGGCGAGCCCGTGCTCGAGCGGTACGGCGTGAGCGACGACGACGCGTTCAGCGTGGGCCTCACCTGCGGCGGCATCCTGCACGTGTACGTGGAGAAGATCGACCGCACCACGTTCCCCGAGCTGGGCGACGTCGCGCGCAGCATCCGGGAGCAGGAGCCGGTCGCGGTGGTCACCTGCATCCGCGGGCCCGGCGACCGGCTGGGGCACCGGCTCGTCGTCTGGAACGACCGCACGGCCGGGTCGCTCGGCAGCGCGCGGCTGGACGACGCGGCCACCGACGACGTGCGGGGTCTGCTGGCCCAGGGGCACACCACCGTCCTGCACTACGGGCACGACGGGGAGCGCCGCGGGGACGAGCTCGAGCTGTTCGTCGCCGCGTACGCGCCGCCGCCCCGGATGCTGGTCTTCGGCGCCATCGACTTCGCCGCGGCCGTGGCGGAGACGGGGGCGTTCCTCGGGTACCAGGTGACCGTGTGCGACGCCCGGCCGGTGTTCGCCACGGAGCGCCGGTTCCCCGGAGCGCACGAGGTCGTCGTGGAGTGGCCGCACCGGTACCTCTCCCGCACGACGGTCGACGAGCGCACGGTGATCTGCGTCCTCACCCACGACCCCAAGTTCGACGTCCCGCTGCTCGAGGTGGCCCTCCGGACGCCCGCCGCGTACGTCGGCGCGATGGGCAGCCGCCGCACCCACGCGGACCGGCTGGCACGGCTGCGGGAGATCGGCCTCACCGAGGACGAGCTCGCGCGGCTGCACTCGCCGATCGGCCTCGACCTCGGCGCGCGGACGCCGGAGGAGACCGCGGTGTCCATCGCCGCGGAGATCATCGGCGCCCGCTGGGGCGGCAGCGGCCGCCGGCTCGCCGAGACCGCCGGCGCCATCCATGCCGGCGCGCTGACCCACCCCGACATCCCCGAATCCGGTACCCCTGGCCCCGGTGCCCCCCACACCCACCGTGCCCTTGCCGAGACAGGAGCGACCGAACCGTGACGCAACAACTGGAGACCGCGACCGACCGTGCGCCGTCCGTGGCCCACGTGTTCCTCGAACGGGTCGCGCAGAGCCCGCACCGGGAGGCGTTCCGCCATCCGGACGGTGCCGGCTGGCGCTCCGTGAGCTGGGCCGAGGTGGGCGAGCGCGTCCGCCGGATCGCGGCCGGGCTCCTGGCGCTCGGGATCGTCCGGGAGGACCGGGTCGCGATCGCGTCCTCGACCCGGTACGACTGGGTGCTCGCCGACCTCGGCATCCTCTGCTCCGGCGCCGCGACCACCACGGTGTACCCCACGACGGGGTCGGAGGACGTGCTGTTCATCCTCGGCGACTCCGGGAGCCGGGTGCTGTTCGCCGAGGACGCCGAGCAGGTCGCGAAGATCCGGGCCCACCGCCGGGACCTGCCGCTGCTGTCCAAGGTGATCACCTTCGACGGCACGGCCGACGGCGACTGGGTGATGTCGCTCGCCGAGCTCGAGCGGCTCGGCGAGGAGCACCTTCGCGCCGACCCGGGGGCGGTCGACGACGCGGTGGCGTCGATCGGGCGCGAGAACCTCGCCACGCTCATCTACACCTCCGGGACCACCGGCCGGCCCAAGGGCGTGCGGCTCGTGCACGACACCTGGGTGTACGAGGGCCAGGCGATCGCGGACCTCGGCGAGATCACGGCGGACGACGTCCAGTACCTGTGGCTGCCGCTCGCCCACTCGTTCGGCAAGGTGCTGCTGTCCGCCCAGATGGCGATCGGCTTCGCGAGCGCGGTCGACGGCCGGATCGACAAGCTGGTGGACAACCTCGCCGTGGTGCGGCCGACGTTCATGGGCGGGGCGCCGCGCATCTTCGAGAAGGTCCACGGCAAGGTCGTCACGATGACCCACGCGGAGGGCGGGCCGAAGGCGAAGATCTTCGACTGGGCGTTCCGCGTGGGCATCGAGGTGTCCCGGCTGCGCCAGGAGGGCAGGGAGCCGCGCGGACTGCTGGCCCTGCAGCACGCGGTCGCGGACAAGCTGGTGTTCACGAAGCTGCGGGACCGCTTCGGCGGCCGGGTGCGGTTCTTCGTCTCCGGCAGCGCGGCGCTCCACCGCGACATCGCGGAGTGGTTCCACGCCGCCGGTATCCTCATCATCGAGGGGTACGGCCTCACCGAGACCGGCGCCGGCTCCACGGTCGGGCGCGCGGAGCGGTTCCGCTTCGGCACGGTCGGCGAGGCGCTGCCGGGGACCGAGATCAGGATCGCCGAGGACGGCGAGATCCTGATCAAGGGCCCGGGCGTCATGCGCGGGTACCACAACCTCCCCGAGCAGACCGCCGAGGTGCTCACGCCGGACGGGTGGCTGCACACCGGGGACATCGGGGAGATCGAGGACGGCTTCGTCCGGATCACCGACCGCAAGAAGGACCTCATCAAGACCTCCGGCGGCAAGTACGTCGCCCCGCAGCTCATCGAGGGCCAGTTCAAGGCGGTCTGCCCGTACGCGGCGCAGCTCGTGGTGCACGGCGACTCGCGGAACTTCGTCAGCGCGCTGGTCACGCTCGACCCCGAGGCGATCGAGGAGTGGGCGGCGGAGAACGGGCTCGCCGGCCGGTCGTACGAGGAGATCGTCACCTCCGAGGCGGCGCACGCGATGGTGCAGGGGTGCGTCGACGAGCTCAACTCGCGGCTGAACCGCTGGGAGACGATCAAGAAGTTCGCCATCCTGCCCCGCGACCTCACCGTGGAGTCCGGCGAGCTCACGCCCAGCCTCAAGCTCAAGCGCCGCGTCGTGGAGCAGCGGTACGCGGAGGTGCTGGACGGGATGTACCGGTGACCGCGTTCGACTACGTCGTCGTCGGGGCCGGGAGTGCGGGCTGCGTGCTCGCGAACCGGCTGTCCGGGGACGCCTC
Source organism: Mycobacteriales bacterium (assembly GCA_036402915.1). GTDB lineage: Bacteria > Actinomycetota > Actinomycetes > Mycobacteriales > HKI-0501 > JAVEDU01. Next base: position 36,933 of record DASWRY010000080.1, on the reverse strand, counting down.
GGTCCTCCTCCTCGAGGCGGGCGGCGAGGACGATGCCGACGAGATCCACATCCCCGCCGCGTTCTCCAGCCTGTTCAAGACGAGGTGGGACTGGAACTACGAGACCACGCCGCAGAAGCACCTCGCGGGCCGTCCGGCGTACTGGCCGCGCATGAAGGCCCTCGGCGGCTGCTCCTCGATGAACGCGATGATCTACATCCGCGGCAACGCCGCCGACTACGACGGCTGGCGCGACTCCTTCGGCGCCACCGGGTGGGGGTACGCCGACGTCCTCCCGTACTTCGTGCGGGCGGAGGGCAACCAGCGCTTCGGCGGGCCGTACCACGGGCACGACGGGCCGCTGCACGTCGAGGACCGGCGGTACACGCACCCGGTGACCGACGCGTGGATCGACGCCGCGGTCTCCTGGGGCATGAAGCCGCGGGACGACTTCAACGCGGCCGAGCAGCACGGTGCAGGGCGGTACCAGGTGACGTGCCGGCGGGGCCGCCGGTGGTCGGCGGCGGACGCCTACCTGCGGCCGGTGCTCGGACGTCCCACGCTGACCGTGCTGACACGGGCGTTGACCACGCGGATCCTGTTCGAGGAGGGGCGCGCGGTCGGGGTGACGTACCTGCGGGAGGGCCGTGAGGAGACGGTCCGCGCCTCCCGCGAGGTGATCCTGTCGGGCGGGGCGGTGAACTCGCCCCAGGTGCTGATGCTCTCCGGCGTGGGCCCCGCCCCGCACCTGCGCGACCTCGGGATCGACGTCGTCTCCGATCTCCCGGGCGTGGGCGAGAACCTCCACGACCACCCCGCGGCGGGCCTCGTCTGGCACACGCGCGGGTCGAAGGACCTCTCCGACTACGAGACGCCGCTGCGGCTCCTGCAGTGGCAGCTCACCGGCCGGGGGCCGCTCGCGTCGAACGTGGGCGAGGGAGGTGGGTTCTTCTCGACCGACGGCGGATCCGGGCCGCCGAACCTCCAGGTCCACGTGGCGCCGGCCGGCTTCGTCGACAACGGGCTCCACGAACCGCAGGGGCGGGCGGTCACGGCGGCGGCGACGCTGGTGGAGGTCGCGAGCCGGGGCCGTCTGCGGCTGAAGGGGACCGACCCGCGGTGGCGGCCGGAGATCGACCCGCAGTACTACGCCGAGGCGGCGGACCTCGACGCGATGGTGGCGGCGTGCCGGATCCTGGCCGAGATCGCCCACGAGTCGGCGCTCGCGCGGCACCTCGACAGGCCGATGCTGCCGGAGCGGATCGACGGGATCTCCGACGAGGACCTGCGGGACCACATCCGGGCCACCACGCAGACGCTGTACCACCCGGTCGGCACCTGCGCGATGGGAACCGGGGAGCAGGCGGTGGTGGACCCGGACCTGCGGGTCCGGGGCGTCGAGGGGCTGCGGGTGGTGGACGCGTCGGTCCTGCCGGTCGTCCCCCGGGGCAACACCAACGCACCGACGATCATGGTGGCGGAGAAGGCGGCGGACCTGATCCTGGGCCGGCCGCCGCTGGCGTCGGCCACGGTCTGAGGCGCTGCGGTCCGGGTTTCCGCCGACTGTGCACCCGTAGACGCCGAGAGCCCCCTCCCGGACCGGGAGGGGGCTCGGGCGGCGCTACTTCCGGCGGCCGTGCAGCAGGGTGACCAGCGTGGCCAGGGACTTGTCGTCCTTCGCGGTCCGGGCGAACGTCGTGGTCTTCACCGGGATGCGGAACCGCTGGCGGGCGATCGCCTTCGGCCGGGTGAACTCCTTCAGCCCGTCCGCGCCGTGGATCCGCCCGAAGCCGGAGTCGCCGACGCCACCGAACGGCAGGGACGGGATCGCCGCGAAGGAGATCACCGAGTTCACCGACGCCATGCCGGACCGGATCCGGCGGGCGAGCTCGAGGCCGCGTGCCCGCGAGAACACCGTGGCCCCGAGCCCGTACCGCGAGGTGTTCGCGCGCTCGACGGCCTCGTCCATGTCGCGGACCTTCGCGATGGTGAGCGTCGGCCCGAACGTCTCGTCGGTGACCGCGACGCTGTCCTCCGGTACGTCGACCAGCACGGTCGGCTGGACGAACCGGTCGCCGACCGCGTCCGCCCCGCCCACGAGCGCGCGCCCGCCCCGGGCCAGCGCGTCCTCGATGTGGTGGCGGATGATGCCGAGCTGGGACGGCATCGTGATCGGGCCGATCGGCGCGCCGGGCCCGGCCTTCAGGGCCTCCGCCCGTGAGGTGACCTTCGCGACGAACTCGTCGTACACCCGCTCGTGCACGTACACCCGCTCGACGCCCACGCAGGTCTGCCCGGCGTTGGCCATGCCGCCCCACACGGCGGCGTCCGCCGCCGCGTCGACGTCGGCGTCCGCGTCCACGACCAGCGCGTCCTTGCCGCCGCACTCGATGAGCACCGGCGTGAGGTCCTCGGCGGCGGCCGCCATGATCTTCTTGCCGGTGGCGGTCGACCCGGTGAACGCGAGCTTGTCCACCCCGGAGCGCACCAGCGCCGCGCCCGTCTCGCCGAAGCCGGTGACCAGCTGCAGGACCGGATGGTCGCGGACCACCTCGGCGAAGCTGTCCACGAGCCACCTGCCCACCCCGGGCGTGTACTCGCTGGGCTTGAACACGACCGCGTTGCCCGCCGCCAGCGCGTACACGATCGAGCCCATCGGCGTGAAGACCGGGTAGTTCCACGGGCCGATCACGCCGATCACGCCGAGCGGCGCGTACTCGAGCGTGGCGCTGTGGTTGGCCATGAGCAGGCCGGGGGAGACACGGCGGGGGCCGAGCACCTTGGCGGCGTGCTTGGCGGCCCACGCGACGTGGTCGATCGCGAGCACGAGCTCGAGCATGGCGTCCGAGTGGGGTTTGCCGGTCTCCCGGTGCATCACGTCGGCGAGCTGGTTCGAGCGGCGGGTGAGGACGCCCTTCCACTGCTCGAGGTACCGGCGGCGGACCGGCGGCTCGAGCGCGCCCCACCAGGCGGCGGCCTCACGCGCCCGCACGACGGCGGCCTCCACCTCGGCGGCGGTGTGGACGGGGTACGTCCCGACGACCTCGTCCGTCGCCGGGTCCAGCGAGTCGAACGTCTGCGCCGCCTCGTCCCTGGGCTGCTGGGTGCGGGGGATGTCCGTGATGCTCATGTGCGGGGGGCCTCCTCGGTGTGGCTGCCGTCACCTTACTGCCGGGTACGGGGTCACGTGCGGGTCGTCGTACCGTCGGTGCATGAGCCCGCGCCGCCACCGCCGAGACCCGGACGAACGGCCGTCCGGAGACGGCGCGCGCGGCGCCGACTCCGTCGAGGAATGGCCGGACGGCGACTGGGTCGTCCGGTCCGTGACGGGCGCGGCCGGCAAGACGTACCGGTGCCCGGGCTGCGACCAGGAGATCCCGCCCGGCGTGCCGCACGTGGTCGCGTGGCCCGCCGACGGCGGGGGCCCGGACGACCGCCGCCACTGGCATCGGCCGTGCTGGAACGCCCGCCTCCGCCGCGGCGTCAAGGTGCACCGGTCGAAGAACGCGCCGCGGTACGGCTGACCGGCTGCACGCTCCGCCTCCCGGGGTGCGAGGATCGGCGCCGTGCCCGAGATCGTGTCCAACACCGTGCTGCCGGCGGACCGCCGGGACATCGAGCTGCAGACCGCCGACGGGCTGACCCTCGTCGGGGAGCTCGCCCTGCCCCCGGGGGGACGGCCGCCCGTCGCGACGCTCCTGTGCCTGCACCCGCTGCCGACGCACGGCGGGATGATGGACAGCCACCTGTTCCGCAAGGCCGCCTGGCGGTTGCCCGCGCTCGCGGACCTGGCGGTGCTGCGCTTCAACACCCGCGGGACGTCGTCGGAACGGGGGACCAGCGGGGGGTCCTTCGACGAGACCCGGGGGGAGCGGTTCGACGTGGCGGCCGCGATCGAGTTCGCGGAGTTCGAGGACCTGCCGAACCCGTGGCTGGTCGGCTGGTCGTTCGGCACCGATCTCGCCCTGCTGCACGGCTGCGACCCGGCGGTCGAGGGCGCGGTGCTGATCTCGCCGCCGCTGCGGTGGTCCACGCCGGCCGCGCTCGGGACCTGGGCGGAGTCCGGCAAGCCGGTGCTCGCGCTCGTCCCGGAGTTCGACGACTACCTGCGCCCCGCCGAGGCCACCGAGCGCTTCGCCGCGATCCCGCAGGCCGAGGTGATCGGCGTGCCCGGGGCGCGCCACCTGTTCGTCGGGTTCGCCGAGACCGTGCTCGACGCGATCGTGGCGCGCGTGAATCCCGCCGCCCACCCGCTGCCGTCCACGTGGGACGGTCCGATGACGAGCGGCGACGCCTCCGCGTATGCGGACCGCACCGTCGCCGCCTTCGCCGACGTCCCCCGTGCCGAGCCTCCCACCGACCGACAGGAGACCTGAGTGACCGCCTTCGACCTGACCGGACGTACCGCCCTCGTGACCGGCGCCTCCCGGGGCATCGGCCGCGCCATGGCGGTGGCGTTCGCCCGCCACGGTGCCGACGTCGCCCTGAACGGTCGTGACACGGCGCTGCTCGACGAGGTCCGCGCCGAGATCGAGGGGCTGGGCCGCAAGGCCGTCGTCGTCGCCGCCGACGTGACCGACGCGGAGGCGGTGCGCGGCATGGTCGACGCGGCGATCTCCTCGCTGGGCCACCTCGACGTCGTGGTGAACAACGCGGGCGGCAACAGCTTCAGCGTGCCCTTCCTGGGCGCACGCCCGTCCGGCTGGGACAAGGTCCTGAAGCTCAACCTCGACTCGGTGGTCGAGGTGTGCCGCGCCGTCGGCCCGCACCTGCTCGAGCGCAGGACCGGGTCGGTCATCAACGTCGCCAGCGTCGCGGGACTGTCCGCCGTCCCGACCATGGGTCACTACGGGACCGCCAAGGCCGCCGTCATCGCCCTCACCCGCACGCTCGCGGCCGAGTGGGCCGGGGCGGGCGTCCGCGTCAACGCCCTGGTCCCCGGGTGGGTCGCCACCGACCTCACCGAGTTCGCGCGGGAGAACGAGAGCATCGAGACGGGCCTCATCTCCCGCGTCCCGATGCAGCGGTGGGCGACCGCGGAGGAGATCGCCGGGCCGGCGGTGTTCCTCGCCTCGGACGCGTCGTCGTTCGTCACCGGCCACTCGCTCGTGGTGGACGGCGGGCTCACGATCAGCTGAAACCGTCGGTGCTGCCCGGCACGATGGCGGGCATGACGAGCTGGGACGAGTTCGCGGCAGCCGAGCCGGACTTCGCCGGACGGGTCCGGCGGCTGTTCACCGCGCGCAAGCACATGACGATGGCGACGCTCCGCCGGGACGGGTCGCCGCGGATCAGCGGCACCGAGGTCGAGTTCGCGGACGGGGAGCTGTGGCTCGGCATGATGCCGGGCTCGCGGAAGGCGCTCGACCTCCGGCGGGACCCACGGTTGGCGGTCCACGGTCCGTCGGTGGACGCGGACCAGTCGAGGCCGGAGGAGTGGCCGGGCGAGGTCAAGGTCGCCGGGCGCGGCGTCGAGGTGGGCGACCCGCAGGGGACCGGCGAGCCGCACCGGTTCCGGGTCGAGCTCGGCGAGGTGGTCCTCACCCGTGTCGAGGCGGACCTCCTCGTCGTCGAGTCGTGGCACCCCGGCCGCGGGTACGAGGTGCGCCGGCGGACGTAGTGCCCCTAGGTTCGGCCGCATGACCGAGCCCGATGTCACGCTCGTCCTCCTGCACGCCTTCCCGCTCTCGTCGGCCATGTGGGGCGCCCAGCGGGACGCGCTCGCCGACGTCTGCCGCGTGATCACGCCCGATCAGCGGGGCTTCGGCGGTACGCCGCTCGGCGACGACGCACCGTCGCTCGAACGCGCCGCAGACGACGTCGTGGCGCTGCTCGACCGGCTCGGCCTCGACCGCGTCGTGCTCGGCGGGCTGTCGATGGGTGGCTACGTCACGATGCGGGTCCTCGCCCGGTACCCGGAGCGGGTCCGCGGCCTCGTCCTGGCCGACACGAAGGCGACGGCCGACCCTGCCGAGGTCCGCGAGCGGCGGGAGCAGGTCGCCCGCAGGGCCGCCGAGCCGGGAGGGATGGGCGCGCTCGCCACGGAGCAGCTGCCGGTGATGCTCGGGCGCTCCACCCTCGAGCGCCGGCCCGACGTGGTGGAGGCGGTGCGGTCACAGCTCGCGGCGGCCCCGGCCGAATCCGTCGCGTGGGCGTCGCGGGCGATGGCGGCGCGGCCGGATTCCCTCGACGTGCTCGCGGCCGCGGACGTCCCGGCGCTCGTCCTGGTGGGGGAGGAGGACACGCTGACCGGTGTCCCGGACGCCGAGGCGATGGCGGCGGCGCTGCCGCGGGGACGGCTGGTGCACATTCCGGCCGCGGGGCACCTCTCCGCGCTGGAGAACCCGGGGCCGTTCGGCGCGGCGGTACGGGAGTTCGTCGTCGCGCTGCCGTGAGCTACCGGGGCCGGGGCGGGCCACCGCCCGGCACGCGCGCGGTGCCGCGGAACGTCGGACGGTCGGCCGGGACGACCCGCGGCTCCTGCGGCTCCTGCGGGCGGGCGGGCGTCTCGCCGGTGTCCGCCGGCTGCGGGCCGCCCTTCACCGGACCGGCCGGGGGCTGCGGGCCGGCCTTCACCGGACCGCCCGCCGGGGCCTTCGGGCGCGGCGACGGGTTCGCGTCGGGAGCGGTCTCGTCGGCCGGGGTCACCGGTACACCGAGGGCCGGCGTGGCGCCCGGTGGCGGCCCGTTCGGCGCAGCCTGCCGGCCGGTGGCGCCGTTCGTCCGGGGTCCGGTGTCACCCGCGGGCGCCTCGGCGGGTGCCGCCTCGGCCGCCTGAGGTGCGGGGGCCTCCGCCGGGCTCGTGGGCAGGGTCCCGAAGCCCATCCCGGCGCCGAGGGTCGAGAGTGCCTCCCGGAGCTTGGCGAGCTCGTTGTTCACCTGCGCGCGCTGCGCGCTGAGGTCGGTGACCTCGGTGCGGATGCCCTCGATGACCCGGCGCGCCTCGGCGCGGGCCTCCTCGACGGCGTGCCGGGCCGCGTTCCTGCCGTGGGTTCGCTCCTGCTCGGCGGCCGCCCGCGCCTCCGCCAGGACGCTCTCGGCCTCCTCGCGCGCCTCGGCGATCAGCGCATCCGCCTCGCTGCGGGCCTTGTCGCGGAGGTCGGAGATCTCCTGCCGCACCTGGGCCCGGAGCCGCGCGGCCTCCTGCTGGGCCTCCGCGAGCACGGTGGCGGCGCGCTCGGTCTTCTCGGCGTTGTCGCGCTCGATGTCGGCGCGCATCCGCGCCTGCTCCTTCTGGGCCTCCTCGCGGCGGGCGGCGACCGCGCGGGCGAAGTCCTCCTCGATCTGCGCGGCGCGTACCCGTGCCGCCTCGACGAGCTCCTCGGCCTCCCCGCGGAGGGACTCGGCGTCCTCCTCGGCGCGGGCGCGCATCTCCGTGGCCTCGTCCTCGGCGAGCTGGAGGATCTGCTCGATCCGGTACCCCAGGTGGGCGAAGCTCGCCGGCTCGGACGACACGGTCTCCCGGCGCGCGTTCAGCACCTCCATCTGGAGCTGGCGCACCTCCTCGGCGTACGCCTCGGCCTCGCCGTACGCCGCGTCGCGCTCCGCGATGAGCTCCGCCTCGACCTGCTGCACCTTGGCCATGTAGGCCAGGACCTGGCGCATGTCGAAACCACGGAGGACACGCTCGAACGGTGCCTCGTCGGGGTCACCGTGGAGCGCGAACAGCTGCTGCTCGCCGTCGTTCGCCATACCCACATCCTCACATGCAGGTCGACCCGCACCGCGCCCGCTCCCGCGGACGCGGTGCGGGGTACATCAGGCGCGGGACCCGGGCTTCGCCGACCCCGCCGCGACCCGGCCGGTGGACGTCCCGGCGTCGTCGGCCGCCTGCCGAGCCTCGGAGACGGCGGTGTCCATGGCCTCGACGGCGTCTTCGACCGCCTGCTCCGCCTTCTCCACCACCTGCTCCACCGCGGCGGTTCCCGCCGCCGGGCCGGTGCCTCCGCCCATCAGCCCGGCGAGCATCTCCCGCAGCTGGCCCAGCTGGCGGTTGATCGCGTCCCGCTGCTTGGTGAGCTCGTCGACCTGGCGCTTCGCGGCGGCGCTGAGCTGCTCCGCCTCGGTGCGCGCCTCGCGGACCAGCCGGTCCGCCTCGGCCCGTGCGTCGGTCGTCGTCCGGTCGGAGAACGCCTTGGCCTTCTCCACGGTCGTCCGGGCGTTGGCCTCGGCCTCGCGGCGGCGCGTCTCCGCCCCGACCTCGATCTCCTTGGCCCTGCTCTCCGCCGCCTGTGCCCGGCTCTCGGCCTCGGCGACGAGCTTCTGGGTGGCGGCCACCGCGGCGCTGTGGCGCTGCGACTCGCCCTGTTCGGCCAGCTCACGGCGCTCCGCGAGGGCGAGCTCGAGCGCGCGGAGCTCGGTGTCCCGCTTCTCGCGTGCGTCGGCGAGGATCCGCTCGGCCTCCGCCCGCTTCTCGTCCGCCTCCTGCTGGACCTCCGCGCGGAGGGTGTCCGTCTCCTTCTTGACGACAGCCCGCAGCGCGTCGGTCTCCTTCTTGGCCGCCGCCCGGACCTGTTCCGCCTCCTGTGCCGCGGTGCCGCGGAGCTGGTTGGCGGCCCGCTCCGCGGTCGCGCGGAGCTGGGTGACCTCGCGCTCGGTCGTGGCCCGCAGCTGCGCCACGTCCCGCTCGACCGTCGCGCGGAGCTCGGCCACCTCGTGGTCGGTGGTCTTGCGGAGCTGCGTCGTCTCCCGATCCGCGGTGGCCCGGAGGTGCGTGACCTCGCGTTCCACGGCGGCGCGGATGTCGGCCGCGTCCCCCTCGGCGGCCTCGCGGACGACGGCCGCCTCGCGCTCGGCCGCCTCCCGGATCGAACCCGCCTCGGTACGGGCCCGCTCGACGAGCTCGCGCGCGGCGAGCTGGGCGGCGGTCTTCGTCTCCTCGGCCGACTTCTTGGTGTCCCGGAGGTGCTCGTCGGCCTGCTCCTCCGCGAGGCGGAGCAGCTGCTCGACCCGGCTGCCGAGGCCGGCGAGAGTCGGCTTGCTGTTCTCGCGGAGCTGCTTCTCCTGGGACTGCATCGCCCGCTGGAGGGTGGCGAGCTGCTTCTCCGCATCACGCAGCCGGTCCTGCGCCTGGGCCGCCCGTGCCTCCGCCTCGTTGCGTGCGGTGGAGTGGTGGGTGATCTCGGCGCCGACCCGCTGGATGTACTCGTTGACCTGCGTCTTGTCGTATCCACGCAGCGAGACGGTGAAGTCGGGCTCGGTGGACGCGTTGTCGAAGAACGGGATTGGGGGGTCTTGAGACATCGGCATGGAGTCAACTATTCCAGAGTCGGGGGGTCGTTCCTAGACGTCCCGGAAGCGGTTGATGGCGTCGAGGTGCGTGGCGCGGAACTCCTGGTCACGCACGCCCAGACCCTCCCGGGGTGCGAGGCACAGGACGCCCACCTTGCCCTGGTGGAGGTTTCGGTGGACGTCGTACGCCGCCTGCCCCGTCGCGTCCAGTGGGTACACCTTGGACAGTGTGGGGTGGATGATGCCGCGCGCGATCAGGTTGTTCGCCTCGTACGCTTCGCGGTAGTTCGCGAAGTGCGAGCCGATGATCCGCTTGAGGCTCATCCAGAGGTACCGGTTGTCGTACTGGTGCATGTATCCGCTGGTCGACGCGCAGGTGACGATCGTGCCGCCCTTGCGGGCGACGTACACGCTCGCGCCGAACGTCTCGCGCCCCGGGTGCTCGAACACGATGTCGGGGTCGGTACCCCCGGTCAGCTCACGGATCTTGGCCCCGAACCGCTTCCACTCGCGCGGGTCCTGGGTGTTCTCGTCCTTCCAGAACCGGTAGCCCTCGGCGTTCCGGTCGATGATCAGCTCGGCGCCCATGCGGCGGCAGATCTCCGCCTTCTCCTCGCTGGACACGACGCAGATCGGGGTGGCGCCGGAGGCGAGGGCCATCTGGGTGGCGTACGAACCGAGGCCACCGGACGCGCCCCAGATCAGGACGGTGTCGCCGAGCTTCATGCCCGCGCCGTTGCGGGAGACCAGCTGGCGGTACGCGGTGGAGTTGACCAGGCCCGGACTCGCCGCCTCCTCCCAGGTGAGGTGCGCGGGCTTCGGCATGAGCTGGTTGGTCTTGACGAGCGCGACCTCGGCCAGGCCGCCGAAGTTGGTCTCGAAGCCCCAGATCCGCTGCTCGGGGTCGAGCATCGTGTCGTTGTGGCCGTCCGGGCTCTCGAGCTCCACGGAGAGGCAGTGCGCGACGACCTCGTCGCCGGGCTTCCACGCCTGGACGCCGGCGCCCGTGCGCAGGACGACGCCCGCCAGGTCGGAGCCCACGATGTGGTACGGCAGGTCATGGCGCTTGGTGAGCGGCGAGAGGCGGCCGTACCGCTCGAGGAAGCCGAACGTCGAGACCGGCTCGAAGATCGAGGTCCACACGGTGTTGTAGTTCACCGCGCTCGCCATCACCGCGACGAGGGCCTCGCCGGGGCCCAGCTCCGGCGTCGCGACCTCCGACAGGTGCAGCGACTTGCGCGGGTCCTTGTCGCGTGACGCCATGCCCTCGAACATGCCGACCTCGTCCTTGCGGATGACCATGCCGCGGTACGACTCGGGGACGGGCAGGTCGGCCACGGCCCGGAGGTCCTCGGGCGTCTGGGCGGCCAGGATGGCGTCGCGGATCTCCTGCACGGCAAGTACCTCCGGGGGGATGGGAGCGGTATTGGGCGCGGATGTTACCGACGAGTAATGGACCGTGCGAGGGGTGTGACCTATTCCACCGCGGCGGGCTGGACGAGCTCCACGAGGATGCCGCCGGCGTCCTTCGGGTGGACGAAGTTCACGCGGCTGTCCGAGGTGCCGCGCTTCGCCGCGTCGTACAGCAGGCGCATCCCGCGCTCGCGCAGCGTCGCGGCGACGGCCTCGACGTCGGTGACCCGGTACGCGACCTGCTGGACGCCCGGGCCGTTGCGGTCGAGGAACTTCGCGATCGTCGACTCCGGCGTCAGCGGGGCGAGGAGCTGGATCTTCGGGGCGGCCGGATCGTCGCCGGACCCGACGGTGAGCATGGCCTCGCGGACACCCTGCTCGGAGTTGACCTCCTCGTGCGCGACGTGCATCCCGAACGTCCGCGCGTAGAAGTCCACGGCCTCGTCGAAGTCGGCCACGGCCACGCCGACGTGGTCGATGCCGGTGAAGAGCGGGGGGACGGGGTCGGTCACGGCGGGCCTCCGAGGGGTGGGGGAGCGACAGAGTTACCCCACGGTAGAGCTTGACAGCATGGCACCGATGTGGGCCACCTCACAGGGACGGATTCACCTGAACCATCGGTAAGGTGGCCGTCTACCCCCGTCCCGGATCCCGGAGGTTCCTCTCGTGAGCGGTTCTGTCATCGTCGCCGGTGCGCGTACCCCGATGGGCCGCCTGCTCGGCTCGCTCAAGGACTTCTCCGGTGCCGACCTCGGCGGCATCGCGATCAAGGCGGCGCTCGAGCGGTCCGGTGTGGCCCCGGAGCAGGTCCAGTACGTGATCATGGGCCAGGTCCTCCAGGCGGGCGCCGGCCAGATCCCGTCCCGCCAGGCCGCCGTCAAGGCCGGCATCCCGATGAACGTCCCGTCGGTGACGATCAACAAGGTCTGCCTGTCGGGCCTCGACGCCATCGCGCTCGCGGACCAGCTGATCCGGGCCGGCGAGTTCGACATCGTGGTCGCGGGCGGCATGGAGTCGATGACCAACGCGCCGCACCTGCTGCCGAAGTCCCGCCAGGGGTACAAGTACGGCTCGCTCGAGGTCCTCGACGCGATGGCGTACGACGGCCTGACCGACGCGTTCGACAACATCCCGATGGGCGAGTCGACCGAGCACCACAACGGCAAGCTCGGCCTCACCCGCGAGGAGCAGGACGCGTTCTCCGCGCGCTCTCACCAGCTCGCGGCGCAGGCGCAGAAGAACGGCCTGTACGACGAGGAGATCGTCCCCGTCGAGATCCCGCAGCGGAAGGGCGACCCGATCGTGTTCGCCACCGACGAGGGCGTCCGCGGGGACACCACCGCCGACTCCCTCTCCAGGCTGCGCCCGGCGTTCAGCAAGGGCGGCACGATCACCGCCGGGTCCGCGTCGCAGATCTCCGACGGGGCGTGCGCGGTCGTCGTCATGAGCAAGGCGAAGGCCGAGGAGCTCGGCCTCACCTGGCTCGCCGAGATCGGCGCGCACGGCAACGTCGCCGGTCCGGACAACTCCCTGCAGTCCCAGCCCGCGAACGCCATCAAGCACGCGCTCGCCAAGGACGGCCTCACCGTCGACGACCTCGACCTCATCGAGATCAACGAGGCGTTCGCCGCCGTCGGCATCCAGTCCATGCGCGACCTCGGCGTGGACGAGGAGAAGGTCAACCCCAACGGTGGGGCCATCGCGCTCGGCCACCCGATCGGCATGTCCGGTGCGCGGCTCGCGCTGCACCTGGCCCTCGAGCTCAAGCGGCGCGGCGGCGGTACGGGTGCCGCGGCGCTGTGCGGCGGCGGGGGCCAGGGCGACGCCCTGATCCTGCGGGTGCCGTCCGCGTGACCCCACGGGCCGACGGCGAGGCCGGTACCCCCGGGGACGCGGGGGCCGGACGGCCGCGGCTCCGGCGCGACGCGTCCGCCCTCGCGCTGGTCGAGGCGGCCCGCGAGAGCGACCCCCGGGCCGTCGCCCGCCTGATCAGCCTGGTCGAGGATGCGAACCCGCGGCTGCGCGAGGTCGCCGCCGCGCTGGCCCCGCACACGGGCAAGGCCACGATCATCGGCCTCACCGGGTCGCCGGGCGTGGGCAAGTCCACCACGACGTCCGCGCTGGTCTCGGCGTACCGCCGTCGCGGACTGCGGGTGGGGGTGCTGGCGGTCGATCCGTCCTCGCCCTTCTCCGGCGGTGCGCTGCTGGGTGACCGGGTCCGGATGCAGGAGCACGCGTCCGACTCCGGCGTCTTCATCCGTTCGATGGCCTCCCGTGGGCACCTCGGGGGCCTGTCGTGGGCGACCCCGCAGGCGCTGCGCGTGCTGGACGGCGCCGGGTGCGACGTCGTGCTGGTCGAGACGGTCGGCGTCGGCCAGGCCGAGGTCGAGATCGCCTCGCTCGCCGACACCACGCTCGTCCTGCTCGCGCCGGGCATGGGCGACGGCATCCAGGCCGCCAAGGCGGGGATCCTCGAGGTCGCCGACGCGTTCGTGGTGAACAAGGCCGACCGCGACGGTGCCGACCAGGTGGTCCGCGACCTCCGGGGCATGCTCGGCCTCGGCGGCCGGCACTCCGAGGCCGGGGCCTGGCGACCCCCGATCGTCAAGACCGTCGCGTCGAAGGGCGAGGGCGTGGACGACGTGGTGGACGCGATCTCCCAGCACCGCTCCTGGATGGACGAGTGCGGTGAGCTGGAGCGGCGCCGGCACGTCCGGGCGGCGGCCGAGATCGAGGCGCTCGCGGTGGTGGCGCTCCGCGCCGAGATGAAGGACCCGCACACCGGGGCCAGCCTCGGCGCGCTCGCCGACGAGGTGGTCGCCGGGCAGTGCGACCCGTACGCGGCGGCCGACAGGCTGGTCGAGGAGCTGCGGGCCTCCTGACCCCGGTGCCGGGCGCCACGGCGGATGGTTCTACCCTGTGTAGAACATCGACTCCGGAGGCCCGTGTGAACCCCCGCACCCTCGTGACCCTGTTCAGGACCGCCGCGATCGCCGAGGCCATCTCGTGGGCGGGGCTGCTGGCCGGGATGTTCTTCAAGTACGTCGTCGTGCACGACCAGATCGGCGTGAAGGTCTTCGGGCCGATCCACGGCTGCGTGTTCCTGCTGTACCTGCTGAGCGTCCTGCTGGTCCGGCAGCCCCTCGGCTGGAACGGGCGCCGCACGCTCACCGGCCTGCTCGCCGCGATCCCGCCGTTCGCGACGGTCTGGTTCGAGCGCCGGGCCCTGCGGTCGGCCGCGGACGTGTCCCGCAACCCCGAGCCCGCCGGGGTCTAACCTGCCCGGCATGGGTGAGGTGCCACGGCTCGGGCTGCCGTTCGATCCGATCGCCCGCGCGGGGGACACCTGGGAGCGGGAGTTCGGCCCCGCGTCCGCCATGCGCGTGGCCACGTCCGTCATGCGGGTGCACCAGATCCTGCTGGCCCGGTACGACGCGGTGCTGCGGCCGTACGGCATCACGTTCGCGCGGTACGAGGCGCTGGTGCTGCTGCGTTTCTCCCGTACCGGCGCGCTGCCGCTGAAGGTGATGGGCGAGCGCCTGATGGTGCACCCGACGAGCGTCACGAACATCGTCGACCGGCTCGTCTCGGCGGGACTGGTCGAGCGGACGCCCAACCCCGCCGACGGGCGCGGGGTGCTGGCACGGCTCACCGGCGAGGGTCGCGCGGTGGTCGAGCGCGCGACGCGCGACCTGATGGACATCGACTTCGGGCTCGACGTGCTCGACCCGGGCGCGCGCGAGGTCGTGTACGAGCACCTGCGGAGCGTGCGGCTCGCGGCGGGGGACGTCGCGGGGGCCTGACGCGGTTCGGGCGAGTCCGCTCTCGCCGGACCGTGCGGTTGTACCTCTCTCGGCAAATTACTAGGACGTCCTACTTCCCTGAATTACTAGGACGTCCTATTATCTGTGGCAGCAGCCCGACGAGGAGGACCATCGTGGACGCCGCCCGGATCGCCGCAGGACGTGCCCGCTGGCAGGCCCGCTTCGACGCCTCCCGCACTCGCGACGCCGACTTCTCGACGGTGTCCGGCGCTCCGCTCGAGCCCGTGTACGGGCCGGCGGAGGGCGCCGACCACCCGGGCTTCGAGCGGATCGGCTGGCCGGGGGAGTACCCGTTCACCCGCGGCCTGTACCCCACCGGGTACCGCGGCCGGACCTGGACCATCCGCCAGTTCGCGGGCTTCGGCAACGCCGAGCAGACCAACGAGCGCTACAAGATGATCCTGCGCCAGGGCGGCGGCGGGCTGTCGGTCGCGTTCGACATGCCCACGCTGATGGGCCGTGACTCCGACGACCCCCGCTCGACCGGCGAGGTCGGCCACTGCGGCGTGGCGATCGACTCGGCGGCGGACATGGAACGGCTGTTCGACGGGATCCCGCTCGGCGACGTGACGACCTCGATGACGATCTCGGGTCCGGCGGTGCCGGTGTTCTGCATGTACCTCGTCGCGGCCGAGCGGCAGGGCGTGGACCTGTCCGCCCTCGACGGCACGCTGCAGACCGACATCTTCAAGGAGTACATCGCCCAGAAGGAGTGGCTGTTCGCCCCCGAGCCACACCTGCGGCTGATCGGTGACCTGATGGAGTACTGCGCCGCCGAGATCCCGGCGTACAAGCCGGTGTCGGTCTCCGGGTACCACATCCGCGAGGCCGGCTCGACGGCCGCGCAGGAGCTCGCGTTCACGCTCGCGGACGGGTTCGCCTACGTGGAGCTGGGCCTGTCCCGCGGGCTCGACATCGAGAGGTTCGCCCCCGGGCTGAGCTTCTTCTTCGACAGCCACGTGGACTTCTTCGAGGAGATCGCGAAGTTCCGCGCCGCGCGACGGATCTGGGCGCGCTGGCTCCGCGACGTGTACGGCGCGACGACCGAGCGGGCCCAGTGGCTGCGCTTCCACACCCAGACGGCCGGCGTCTCGCTCACCGCGCAGCAGCCGTACAACAACGTCGTCCGCACCGCCGTCGAGGCGCTCGCCGCGGTGCTCGGCGGCACCAACTCGCTGCACACCAACGCCCTGGACGAGACGCTCGCCCTGCCCACCGAGCAGGCGGCCGAGATCGCGCTGCGCACGCAGCAGGTGCTCCTCGAGGAGACCGGCGTCGCGAACGTCGCCGACCCCCTCGGCGGCTCCTGGTACGTCGAGGCGCTCACCGACCGGCTCGAGGAAGAGGCCGAGCGGATCTTCGAGCGCATCAGGGCCCTGGGCGGTCACGACGAGCGCAACCCGATGACCGCGGGCATCCTGCGCGGCATCGAGGACGGCTGGTTCACCGCCGAGATCGCCGACTCGTCGTACGCGTACCAGACGGCGCTCGAGAAGGGTCAGAAGCGCATCGTCGGCGTCAACTGCAACACCGGCACGGTGACCGGCGACCTCGAGATCCTCCGCGTCGGCCACGAGGTCGAGCGGGAGCAGGTCAGGGCCCTCGGGAGCCGCCGGGACGTGCGCGACGGGGCGGCCGTGCGGGCGGCGCTGCACCGGATGCTCGCGGTCGCCCGCACCGGGGACAACATGGTTCCCGCGATGCTCGACGCCGTCCGCGCGGAGGCCACGCTCGGCGAGATCTGCGGGGCGCTCCGCGACGAGTGGGGCTCGTACACCGAACCCGCGCGTTTCTGACACCCACCGGGGCGACCGCCGATCGCCGCGGTGGGACACTGTGACCATGAGCCAGCCCGACCCGCGCATGTCCGCCGCGTTCGCCGGCGCCGTCGACCTGTCCGCGCTCGCCGCCCGGGCGAGCCGCCCGGCGCCGAGCCGCGCGCCGGCCGGCGAGGGGGCGCCGCAGCAGGCCGGCGGCGGATTCGTCCTCGACGTCACCGAGGAGACGTTCCAGACCGAGGTGCTGGAGCGCTCCCTCACCACGCCGGTCCTGATCGACTTCTGGGCCGAGTGGTGCGGCCCCTGCAAGCAGCTGTCGCCCGCCCTCGAGAAGCTCGCCGCCGAGGGCGGCGGTGCGTGGATCCTCGCCAAGGTGGACGTCGACGCGAACCAGCGGCTCGCGCAGACGTTCCGCATCCAGAGCATCCCGACCGTGATGGCGGCCGTCGGCGGCCAGCTGATGGAGGGCTTCCAGGGCGCGCTCCCGGAGGTCCAGCTGCGGCAGTTCATCGCGGCGCTGCTGTCGGCCGCGGGAATCGACCCCGCCGCGGCCCCTGCCGGGGGCGCGGCCGCGCCCGCCGAGCCGCCGATGGACCCCCGCCTGCTCGAGGCCGACGAGGCGATGGACGCGGCGGACTACGACCGAGCGGAGGCGCTGTTCCGCGAGGTGCTCGCCGAGGCGCCCGCGGACCCGGTGGCGTCCTCCGGGCTCGCGCAGACGCTGCTCATGCGCCGGACCGACGGGGTGGACCCCGCGAAGGCGCTGTCCGCGGCCGACGCGGCCCCCGACGACGTCGCCGCGCAGACGCTCGCCGCCGACCTCGAGCTGCTCGAGGGCCGTGCTCCGGAGGCGTTCGCCCGGCTCGTCGACACCGTCCGGCGTACCACCGGCGACGACCGGAACGCCGCTCGGCAGCACCTCCTGGGCCTGTTCGAGATCGCCGCGCCGGACGACCCCGCCGTCGTGAAGGCCCGTCGCGACCTGGCGGCCGCCCTGTTCTGACCTAGGCTGTGAGGCGTCCCACACCGGCGTGGGACGGGGCCGAGGGCTGGGGGGTCGATGCAGCCGCGTGCGCTGACCGAGGGCACGGGAGAACCGCCGGCGGACGCCGACACGGAGGCGCTGCTCCGCGCCTACTGGCGGCTGGTCCCCGCCGAGGAGCTCGCGGACCGGAAGCCGGGGGACCTGCTCGCCGCGGTCGACGCGCACCGCGGCCTCGCCGCCGAACGCGCACCGGGGGACACGCTGCTGCGGGTCTCCACGCCGCCCGAGGGGCGGACGGTCGTGGAGCTGGTGACCGACGACATGCCGTTCCTCGTGGACTCGCTCACCGCGGAGCTCGCGCGCCAGGGCCTCGGTGTCCACCTGCTCGCCCATCCGCAGCTCGTGGTGCGGCGGGACGCGGCGGGGCGCCTCGAGCGGATCCGCGCGGACGTCGACCCCGAACACGCGGGCCCCGCGGACGTGGTCGAGTCGTGGATGCACCTCGAGCTCGACCGCACCGAGGCGCCGGACGCGCTGGCCGGCGACCTCGACCGGGTCCTCGCCGACGTGCGGGCCGCGGTGACGGACTGGGCGGCGATGCGCGACACGGCGGTCGCGCTGGCCGGTGAGCTGGGCCGCGCGGCGCCGCCGGTCCCGGCGGGGGACGTCGAGGACACCCGCGAGCTGTTGTGCTGGCTGGCGGACGACCACTTCACGTTCCTCGGGTACCGCGAGTACCGGCTCGACGGCGACGTCCTCGCGGCGGTGCCCGGAACCGGGCTCGGCATCCTGCGGGAGGCGCCCGCGCGGCCCCGGGACCTCGGCGAGATGCCCGCGCCGGCCCGCGCCCGTGCCCTCGAGCGGCGGCTGCTGGTCACCACCAAGGCCAACACCCGCGCGACCGTCCACCGGGCCGCGTACCTGGACTACATCGGCGTGAAGTGGTTCGACGCCGAGGGCAACGTCGCCGGCGAGCGGCGGTTCCTCGGCCTGCTGTCGTCGGCCGCGTACCTGGAGAGCGTCCGGCGCCTGCCCGTGGTGCGCCGCAAGGTCGAGGAGGTGCTCCACCGCTCCGGCCTGTCGCCGCGCAGCCACAGCGGCAAGGACCTGGTCTCGGTGCTGGAGGAGTACCCCCGGGACGAGCTGTTCCAGAGCACGGCCGAGGAGCTCACCGACATCGGGATGGGCGTGCTGCGCCTCGCCGGCCGGCGGCAGCTCCGGCTGTTCGTGCGTCCGGACGCGTACGGCCGCTTCCTGTCCTGCCTGGTGTACCTGCCCCGCGACGTCTACACGACCCAGGTGCGCCTGAAGATGCAGGCCATCCTGCTCGACGCGCTGAACGGGGTCGGGGTCGACTACACGACCCGCGTCACCGACTCGGTCCTGGCGCGGGTGCACTTCATCGTGCGGACCGATCCCGCCCGGCCGCCCGCGGAGCCGGACGTGGCCGAGCTCGAGCGCCGGCTCGCCGCGGTGACCCGGAGCTGGGAGGACGACCTCGCCGTCGTGCTCGAACGGGAGTTCGGCGAGGAGCGCGGCCGCGCGCTGCTCACGCGGTACGGGCCCGGCCTGCCCGTGGCGTATCAGGAGCGGCACGGTGTGGCCGCCGCCGCGGACGACATCGCCCGGCTCGAGGTGCTCGAGGAGCCCCGCGACCTCGGGACGCACCTCGAGTGCGCGGGCGGCGAGCTGCGGTTCCGGGTCGCCCGGCTCCACGAGCCGATCTCGCTGTCGGACGTGCTGCCCGTGCTGCAGTCGCTCGGGGTGCGGGTGGTGGACGAGTTCCCGTACCGGGTCGAGCGGTCCGGCGGCCCGGACGCGGGCGGGGACGTCGCCTGGGTGTACGACTTCGGGCTCGGGCCCGCCGACTCCGCCGCGTTCGACGAGCGGCTGAGCCGCACGGTGGAGAACGCGTTCGCGGCGGCGTGGCGCGGCGACTCGGCGGTCGACGGGCTGAACGCGCTCGTGCTGGCGGCGGGGCTGACCTGGCAGCAGGTGGTGGTGCTGCGGGCGTACACGCGGTACCTGCGCCAGGCCGGGACCGTGTACTCCGGCGAGTTCGTCGCGTCCACGCTGGCCGCGAACCCGGGCATCGCGCGGCGCCTGGTCGAGCTGTTCGAGACCCTCTTCGACCCGGCGTTCCGCGGGCACGACGAGGACCGGCAGGGACTCGCCGACGCCCTCGTGGAGGCGATCGAGGCCGACCTCGACGCGGTGGCGAGCCTCGGCGCCGACCGCGTGCTGCGGACCCTGCTCGCGATGGTGCTCGCGACGCTCCGCACCAACCGGTACCGGCGCGGCGCGGACGGCCGGCCCAGGCCGTACCTCGCGCTGAAGATGGACCCCGGCGCGGTGCCGGGTCTGCCGCTGCCCCGGCCGCGGTTCGAGATCTTCGTGTACTCGCCGCGGTTCGAGGGCGTGCACCTGCGGTTCGGGCCGGTGGCGCGCGGCGGGCTGCGCTGGTCGGACCGGCGGGAGGACTTCCGCACCGAGATCCTCGGGCTGGTCAAGGCGCAGATGGTGAAGAACTCCGTCATCGTGCCGGTGGGCGCGAAGGGCGGGTTCGTGCTGACGCGGCCGCCCGCGGAGCGGGACGCGCTGCAGTCGGCGGGAGTCGAGGCGTACACGGCGTTCGTCTCGGCGCTGCTCGACGTCACCGACAACATCACGCCGGACGGCGTCGTCCCGCCTCCGGGCGTGGTCCGGCGCGACGGCGACGACGCGTACCTGGTGGTGGCGGCCGACAAGGGCACCGCCACGTTCTCCGACCTCGCCAACGACGTCGCGGGCCGCTACGGGTTCTGGCTGGGCGACGCGTTCGCGTCCGGTGGCTCGGCCGGGTACGACCACAAGCGCATGGGCATCACCGCCCGCGGCGCGTGGGAGTCGGTGCAGCGGCACTTCCGGGAGCTCGGGCAGGACACCCAGGCCGAGGACTTCAGGGTGGTCGGTATCGGGGACATGTCCGGGGACGTGTTCGGCAACGGGATGCTGCTCTCGGAGCACATCCGGCTGGTGGCCGCGTTCGACCACCGGCACGTGTTCCTGGACCCGGACCCCGACACCGCCTCCTCGTACGCCGAGCGGCAGCGGCTGTTCGGCCGGCCCCGCTCGAGCTGGGCTGACTACGACGCCACGCTGATCTCGCCGGGCGGCGGCGTGTACCCGCGGGCCGCGAAGTCGATCCCGCTCTCGCCCCAGCTCCGGCGCGCCCTGGGGATCGAGGACCACATCTCCGCGCTCAGCCCGGCGGAGCTGATCCGCCGGATCCTCACG
This sequence comes from Mycobacteriales bacterium, assembly GCA_036402915.1. Classification (GTDB taxonomy): domain Bacteria; phylum Actinomycetota; class Actinomycetes; order Mycobacteriales; family HKI-0501; genus JAVEDU01. The sequence goes on along the minus strand of DASWRY010000080.1, from coordinate 16,447 downwards.
GCCCCGGTCGACCTGCTGTGGAACGGCGGGATCGGCACGTACGTCAAGGCGTCCACCGAGTCCCACGCGGACGTCGGCGACAAGGCGAACGACGCGGTCCGCGTCGACGGTGCCGAGCTGCGCTGCGCGGTCGTGGGGGAGGGCGGCAACCTCGGCCTCACCCAGCGCGGCCGGATCGAGTACGCCCGCGGCGGCGGCCGCCTCGACACCGACGCCATCGACAACTCCGCGGGCGTGGACACCTCCGACCGCGAGGTGAACATCAAGATCCTCCTCGACCGCGCCGTCGCGGCGGGCGGGCTCGCACCGGAGGACCGGAACCCGCTCCTCGCCGCGATGACGGACGAGGTCGGGGCGTTGGTGCTCGCCGACAACTACGCGCAGAACATCGCCCTCGGCAACGCGCGCCACCAGGCACGCGCGCTGATCACGGTGCACGGCCGCCTCGTCCGCGAGCTCGAGCGTTCGGGCCGGCTCGACCGCGAGCTCGAGTTCCTTCCCTCGGACAAGGAGCTCGCCGCACGGGAGGCCGCCGGGACCGGGCTCACCTCGCCGGAGCTGTCCGTCCTCCTCGCGTACGTCAAGATCACGCTCGAGGACCTCGTGCTCGCGTCCGGACTCCCCGACGAGTCCTGGTCCACCGCCGCGCTGGTCGAGTACTTCCCGACGCCCCTCCGGGAGAGGTTCACCGGCGAGATGGCCACGCACCCGCTGCGCCGGGAGATCGTCACGACCCAGGTCGTCAACGACGCGGTGAACCGCGGCGGCAGCACGTTCGTGTTCCGCGCGACCGAGGAGACCGGGGCGGACCCGGTCGACGTCGTGCGGGCGTACGTGGTCGTGCGGGAGGTGTTCGGCCTCCGCGACCGGTGGCGCGAGGTGGAGCGACTCGACAACGCCGTGCCGACCGGGGCGCAGACCGCGCTGTTCCTGGAGAGCCGCCGGCTGCTCGACCGGGCAGTGCGGTGGCTGGTCCAGAACCGGCGGTCGCCCATCGACGTGGCCGCCGAGATCGCGCGGCTCGGGCCGGGTGTCGCGGAGCTGCTGCCGCAGGTCGGCGGGCTGTTCCGCGGCGCGGAGGCGGAGGCCTTCGAGGCCCACGTCGGCGGCCTGGTCGCGTGTGGCGTCCCACGGGACCTCGCGACGACCGCGTCGCGGATGCTGTACGCGTTCGGGCTCCTCGACGTCGTCGAGGTCGCCGCCCGGACGGAGCGCCCGGTCCGGGAGGTCGCCGACGTGTACTACACGCTGTCCGAGCGCTTCCGGGTCGACCTGCTGCTGGACCGGATCTCGGCGCTGCCGCGGGACGACCGCTGGCAGGCGCTCGCGCGGATGGCGCTGCGGTACGACCTGTACGCCGCGCTCGCGGAGCTCACCGCCGAGGTGCTCGGCAGCACCGAGCCGGGCGCGCCCGCGGACGAGCGGGTGGCCGCGTGGACGGAGGCGAACGCCACCTCGATCGCGCGCGCCCAGGTGAACAAGGCCGAGCTCCGGCCGGACGCGAAGCCCGACCTCGCCACGCTGTCGGTGCTGCTACGGCAGATCCGGACGATGGTCCGCGCGTCGGCATCCGCGGGTTGACGTGCCTCAGCCGGGGGGCGAGGTCTCGAACAGCGTGACCACGACGCCGAGCAGCCACACGCAGAGCAGCACCGCCGCGATCGTGTAGAGCGCCCGCGACATCCGGGACGGGCCCCGCGCCGCGAGGCGCCAGAAGACCACCCCGATGGCGACGACCAGCAGGATCGCGATCGCGCCGCTCTGCATCGGGTACACCCGGTGATGCTCGCACAGGGGCCCCCGGCCGGGCGGGGGAAAGCCCGCCGCCCGCATCCGTAGACTCGGCGTGTGACGACGACCGACATCGCGACCCAGTACACCCCCGCCGACGTCGAGGGTCCGGTGTACGAGAGGTGGGTCGAGGCCGGCCTGTTCGAGGCGGACGACACCAGCGACAAGCCGCCGTACTGCATCGTCATCCCGCCGCCCAACGTGACGGGCAGCCTGCACATGGGCCACGCGCTCGAGCACACCCTGATGGACACGCTCACGCGCCGTCGCCGCATGCAGGGGTACGAGACGCTCTGGCTCCCCGGCATGGACCACGCCGGCATCGCCACCCAGAACGTCGTCGAGCGCCAGCTCGCCAAGACCGAGGGCAAGAGCCGCCACGACCTGGGCCGGGAGGCGTTCGTCGCCAAGGTCTGGGAGTGGAAGGAGTCCTCCGGCGGCACGATCCTGTCGCAGATGCGTCGCCTCGGGGACGGCGTCGCGTGGTCACGCGAGCGGTTCACGATGGACGAGGGCCTGTCGCGGGCCGTCCAGACGATCTTCAAGAAGCTGTACGACGACGGCCTCATCTACCGCGCCGAGCGGATCATCAACTGGTGCCCGCGCTGCCTCACGGCGCTCTCGGACATCGAGGTCGAGTACGCGGACGACGAGGGCGAGCTCGTCTCGATCCGCTACGGCGACGGTGACAACTCGATCGTCGTCGCGACGACCCGCGCCGAGACGATGCTGGGCGACACCGCCGTCGCGGTGCATCCCGACGACGAGCGGTACACGCACCTCGTCGGCACCGAGGTCGAGCTGCCGCTGACCGGCCGCCGCATCCCGATCGTGGCCGACCTGCACGTCGACCCCGAGTTCGGGACCGGTGCGGTCAAGGTCACGCCCGCGCACGACCCGAACGACTTCGAGATCGGCCGGCGCCACGGCCTGCCGTCGCTCACCGTGCTGGACCAGCGCGGGATCGTGACCGCGCCGGGACCCTTCGAGGGCCTGGACCGGTTCGAGGCCCGGCCCGCCGTCGTCGCCGCGCTCCGCGAGGAGGGGCGGATCGTCGCCGAGAAGCGGCCGTACGTCCACGCGGTCGGCCACTGCTCCCGCTGCGAGACCGTGGTGGAGCCGCGGCTGTCCCTGCAGTGGTTCGTCGACACCGGCCCGCTCGCGCAGGCCGCCGGGGACGCCGTCCGGGACGGCCGCGTGCGCATCCACCCCGAGTCGCTGTCGAAGCGGTACTTCGACTGGGTCGACAACATGCACGACTGGTGCATCTCCCGCCAGCTGTGGTGGGGGCACCGGATCCCGGTCTGGTACGGCCCGGACGGCGAGGTCCGCTGCGTCGGCCCCGACGAGGAGCCGCCGGGCGACGGCTGGACGCAGGACCCCGACGTGCTGGACACCTGGTTCTCGAGCGGCCTGTGGCCGTTCTCCACGCTCGGCTGGCCCGACCGGACCCCGGCGCTCGAGAAGTTCTACCCGACCAGCGTGCTGGTGACGGGCTACGACATCCTGTTCTTCTGGGTCGCCCGGATGATGATGTTCGGGCTGTACGCGATGGACGGCGTGCCGCCGTTCCGCACCGTGGCGCTGCACGGGCTCGTCCGGGACCAGTTCGGCAAGAAGATGTCGAAGTCCCACGGCAACGTCATCGACCCCCTCGAGTGGATCGACACGTACGGCGCCGACGCGCTGCGCTTCTCGCTCGCCCGCGGGGCCAACCCCGGGTCGGACCAGTCGATCAGCGCCGATTGGGTGCAGGGCAGCCGGAACTTCACGAACAAGCTCTGGAACGCCACCCGCTTCGCGCTGCTCAACGGCGCGCGGGTCGGTGAGCTCCAGGACGAGGAGCTGTCCACAGCGGACCGCTGGATCCTCTCGCGGCTGCACGCGACGCTCGCCGAGGTGGACGCGTATCTCGACGACTTCCAGTTCGGCCGGGCCGCCGAGGCGCTGTACCACTTCGCGTGGGACGAGTTCTGCGACTGGTACGTGGAGCTCGCGAAGGCCCCGCTGGCGGCCGGCGGCGACGCGGCGGACCGGACGGCGCTCGTGCTCGGGCACGTGCTCGACCGGTTGCTGCGGGTGCTGCACCCGATGGTGCCGTTCGTGACCGAGACGCTGTGGACGGCGCTGACCGGCGCCGAGACGGTCGTGACGGCCCCGTGGCCGGTGCCGGAGGACCGCGCGGACCCCGCGGCCGAGGCCGCGATCGCCGCCGTGCAGGCGGTCGTCACCGAGGTCCGCCGGTTCCGGTCGGACCAGGGGCTCAAGCCCGGCCAGAAGGTCGCCGCCCGCCTCGCCGGCATCGACGGCACGCCGCTGGCCGAGCACGAGCCGGCGGTGCGCCTCCTCACGCGCCTGACCGACCCCTCCCCGTCCTTCGCGCCGACCGCCTCGCTGCCCGTGCGGGGACTGGTCGTGGAGCTGGACACCTCCGGGGCGATCGACGTCGCCGCCGAGCGGAAGCGCCTCGAGAAGGACCTCGCCGCCGCCCGCAAGGAGAAGGAGCAGGCGGAGGCGAAGCTGGGCAACGCGGCGTTCACCGCCAAGGCCCCCGAGCCCGTGGTCGAGAAGATCCGCGGCCGGCTCGCCACCGCGGACGCCGACATCGCGCGGCTCACCGTGCAGCTCGAGGCCCTGCCGGTGTCGTCGTGACCGAGGAGCTCATCCGCGTCGAGAAGGCACTGGATGCCCGGGGTCCGGGACGCATGGTGCCCGACCGTGAGCGCATCACCGCCCTGCTGGACCTGCTCGGCAACCCGCAGCGCGCGTACCCGTCGGTGCACCTCACCGGCACCAACGGCAAGACGTCCACGGCACGGATGGTGGATGCGCTGCTGCGGGCGTTCGGACTGCGCGTCGGCCGGTACACGAGCCCGCACCTGGAGAGCATCACCGAGCGCATCGCGGTCGACGGTGAACCCCTTTCCGCGGAGCGGTTCGTCGAGGCGTACGACGACGTCGCGCCGTTCGCGGAGCTGCTGGACTCGCGCGGCGCCGAGGCGCTCACGTACTTCGAGCTGACGACCGCGATGGCGTTCGCCGCGTTCGCCGAGACGCCGGTCGACGTGGCCGTGGTCGAGGTCGGGCTCGGCGGTGAGTGGGACGCGACGAACGTCCTCGAGGCGCCGGTCGCGGTCGTCACGCCGATCGACCTGGACCACACCCAGCTGCTCGGCGAGACGGTGCGGGAGATCGCCACCGAGAAGGCCGGAATCATCCACAGTGGAGCGACGCTCGTCTCGGCTGTCCAGCTGCCCGAGGCGGCCGAGCCCCTGCTGCGCCGGGCGTCGGAGGTCGGCGCGACCGTCGCCCGCGAGGGGCTCGAGTTCGGCGTGGTCGCCCGGGAGGTGGCCGTCGGCGGGCAGATGCTGACGCTGCAGGGCCTCAGCGGCATGTACGAGGAGATCTTCCTGCCCCTGCACGGCGCGCACCAGGCGCAGAACGCCGCCGTCGCGCTCGCCGCCGTCGAGGCGTTCCTCGGCGGGGGAGCGGACCGGGGGATCGACGCCGAGGCCGTGCGGGAGGGGTTCGCGCGGGTCACCTCGCCGGGCCGCCTCGAGCGCGTCCGCAACAGCCCGACCGTGCTGCTCGACGCGGCGCACAACCCCGCCGGGATCCGGGCCCTCACCGACGCGCTGACCGAGGAGTTCTCGTTCGGCCGGCTCGTCGCGGTCGTCGCGGTGCTCGACGACAAGGACGCCCGCACGATGCTCGAGCTGCTCGAGCCGGTGGTGGACGCGGTCGTCGTGACCCGGAACTCCTCCCCGCGGTCGCTCGACCCGGACGCGCTCGGGGCCGTCGCCGTCGAGGTGTTCGACGCGGAGCGGGTGGACGTGGTGCCGCGTCTCGACGACGCGATCGACGCGGCCGTCCAGCTCGCCGAGGAGGGCTCGGAGGGCCCGCTCGGCGGTGAGGGTGTCCTCGTCACCGGCTCGGTCGTGACCGTGGCCGACGCGCGGAGGTTGCTGAAGCGATGAGTTCTCCTGCCGAGGAGCCCACGTCGGGGCTCCGCAACCCGCAGGCCGCGGTCCGCGGCGTCGCGATGGGGACGCTGATCCTCGAGGCGATCGTGGTGCTGCTCGCGATCGCGCCGCTGGACATGATGTACGGCATCAGCGGAACGCAGATCGGCGTCCTCGCCGGGCTCGCCGTCGCGTGCCTGCTCGTGTGCGGGCTCCTGCGGCGGCCGTGGGGCTGGCACGCCGGCACCGTGCTGCAGGTCGCCGTCACGCTCACCGGGTTCTACCTCGCGACGATGTTCGTGCTCGGGATCGTGTTCCTCGTGATCTGGGTGTACCTCCTGCGGCTGCGGACCACCGTGGCGCGGCCCGCCCGGTTCGACCACTGACCTTTCGGTCTTTCCGGCGCGTACCGCCCCGCCCGCGTCGCCCGTAGGCGACACAGGTGTTGACCCGCGCACCACCGGGCTGCTGTCCTGCCGGGCCATGGGGACACGACGCTTCGCGGCGGTGGCGGTCGGGGTGGCACTGGCGCTCGCGAGCGGGCTCCCGGCGGTGGCGCGGCCGGCGTACACGGTCGTCGCCGACCACCTCGACAACCCGCGCCAGCTCGCCGTCCACGGTGAGGGCGTGTACGTCGCGGAGGCGGGCACCGGCGGCACCGCCTGCACGCCGGACGGGAGCGTCTGCTTCGGGACGACCGGGGCGGTGACCCGTGTGCGGCACGGCCGGGCCGAGCGGGTGCAGCGCGGCCTGATCTCGGTGTCCACCCACGGCGGCGAGATCATCGGCGTGGACGCAGTGGCGTTCCGCCGGGGACGGCTGTACGGCATCGCCACCGGTGCCTGCGACCCCTCACCCCCGCCCGGGGCCGTGCGGGGGCAGGCCGGCCGGCTCCTCCGGCTCGACGGTGGGACGACGGTGACGCCGGTCGCCGACGTCGGCACACTCGAGTGCACCACCGACCCGGACGGGCAGGGGCCGGACACCGACCCGTACGGGCTCGCCGTGTGGCACGGGCGGTTCGCCGTCGCCGACGCGGGCGGGAACGACGTCGTCGTGGTGTCGCACCACCGGGCGACCGTCGCGACGGTGCTCTCCCGCACGGGCCAGCCGGTGCCGACCTCCCTCGCGGTCGGGCCGGACGGCGCGCTCTACATCGGCACGCTGGACTTCCGGGGCGGGACAGGCCACGCCGCGGTGTACCGCCTCGCCCCCGGCAGCCACACCGCCACGGTCTACGCGGGCGGGCTCACCGCGATCACCGCGATCGCGTTCGGGCCGCGCGGCACGCTGTACGTCGCGGAGTTCACCACCACCCTCGGGTCGGCCGGCCCGGGCCCGGACGGGGACGTGGTGGCGGTGCCGTGGGGCGGCGGCAGTGCCGGGCGGCGGACGTACGGCACCGGGTTCCTGCACTTCCCCGGCGGTGTCGCGGTGGACGACGGCGGGTTGTACGTCTCGAACCGGAGCACGTCGACCGGACGGGACGCCGCGCCGGGGCAGCTCCTGCGCATCCCCCTGGGCTCGGCGGCGGGGTGAGCGGCGGTTAGGCTGCGGCCGTTCCCTTCTACGTTACGGAGTTCCCGAGTGTCCGAGCGCACCCTCGTCCTCCTCAAGCCGGACGCCGTTCGCCGCGGTCTCGTGGGCGAGATCCTGGGCCGCTTCGAGCGCAAGGGGCTCACGCTGGAGGCGCTGGAGCTGCGGACCCTGGACGGCGAGACGGCGGACCGGCACTACGCGGAGCACGTGGAGCGGGACTTCTACCCGCCGCTGCGGACGTTCGTCACGAGCGGGCCGCTGGTGGCGCTGGTGCTCTCCGGCGACCGGGCCGTCGAGGTGGTCCGCGGGCTGATCGGCGTGACCGACGGGCGGGCCGCGGCTCCGGGCACCATCCGCGGCGACCTCTCGCTGTCCAACCGCGAGAACCTCGTCCACGCGTCGGACTCGCCGGAGTCGGCGAAGCGGGAGCTGGACCTCTTCTTCCCGGATCTCTAGGGGCCTTCGGTGCGGACGTGCACCACACGGCTGCGCGATTCCGGCGGCCGGGTGCTCTGGGGGAATACGTCGGCGCCGTGACCGGGTAGGCTTGTCGTACAGGCGTCGACCCGGTCATCACCGGCGAGCCTCCGGAAGAACAGATGCCCCGGCATCCCAGTAGACCCGGACGGGGACGGCCCGTCACAGCCGACGACGAGCGGGTGGGGTTTCGGCCCCGTCAAGCGAGGTGGTACCGCGGGCGCCCCGGCGTTCGTCCTCGCACACCGGTACGACGACGAGTGTGTGAGGACAGGCGATGGCGGACAGCGTGTACCCGAAGACGGACCCGGCCCGGGGCGTGCCTGCGGCGCCGTCCTTTCCCGAGCTCGAGCAGCGCGTGCTCGACTTCTGGGCGGCCGACGGCACGTTCGAGGCCAGCGTCGCGGCGCGCCCGGCCGGCGAGAACGGGGCGAACGAGTTCGTCTTCTACGACGGCCCCCCGTTCGCGAACGGCCTCCCGCACTACGGCCACCTGCTCACCGGGTACGTCAAGGACGTCGTGCCGCGGTACCAGACGATGCGCGGCAAGCACGTCGAGCGCCGCTTCGGCTGGGACACCCACGGACTGCCCGCCGAGGTCGAGGCCGAGAAGCAGCTCGGCATCTCCGGCAAGCCCGAGATCGTCGCGATGGGCGTCGACCGTTTCAACGAGGCGTGCCGCACCTCGGTCCTGAAGTACACCGAGGAGTGGCGCCGGTACGTCACCCGGCAGGCCCGCTGGGTGGACTTCGACAACGACTACAAGACGCTCGACCTGTCCTACATGGAGAGCGTGCTCTGGGCGTTCAAGACGTTGTACGAGCGGGGCCTGATCTACGAGGGCTACCGCGTGCTGCCGTACTGCTGGCGCTGCGAGACGCCGCTGTCCAACACCGAGACGCGGATGGACGACGTGTACCGCGCCCGGCAGGACCCGGCGGTCACCGTTGCGTTCACGCTCGAGACCGGCGAGAAGCTGCTGGTGTGGACGACCACGCCGTGGACGCTGCCCAGCAACCTCGCGATCGCGGTCGGCCCCGACATCTCCTACGCGGTGCTGGCCGACGCCGAGGGGCAGCGGTACATCCTGGCCGAATCCCGGCTCGGCGCCTACGAGGCGCAGGTCGGGGGCTACGAGCGCGTCGGCACGCTGCCCGGCTCCGACCTCGTCGGCCGCGGGTACACGCCGCTGTTCGACTTCCTGGTCGGGACGCCCAACGCCTTCCGGGTGCTGCCCGGCGAGTTCGTGACCACAGAGGACGGCACCGGCGTCGTCCACATGGCACCCGCGTACGGCGAGGACGACCAGAACACCTGTGCCGCCCACGGCATCCCGGTGGTCATGACGGTGGACGACCACACGCGCTTCACCTCGGTCGTGCCGGACTTCGAGGGGCTCCAGGTCTTCGAGGCGAACAAGCCGATCGTCGCGGCACTGCGCGAGCGCGGTGTGCTGGTGCGCCTCGACAGCTACGAGCACCCGTACCCGCACTGCTGGCGCTGCGACACCCCGCTCGTCTACAAGGCGGTGTCGAGCTGGTTCGTCGAGGTGACGAAGTTCCGCGACCGGATGGTCGAGCTCAACAAGGAGATCACCTGGGTGCCGGAGCACATCCAGGAGGGCTCGTTCGGCAAGTGGCTCGCGAACGCCCGCGACTGGTCGATCAGCCGCAACCGGTTCTGGGGCTCGCCGATCCCGGTGTGGAAGTCCGACGACCCGGCGTACCCCCGAGTGGACGTGTACGGCTCGCTGGACGACTTCGAGCGCGACTTCGGCGTGCGGCCGACGGACCTGCACCGGCCCTATGTGGACGACCTCGTCCGCCGGAACCCGGACGACCCGACCGGCCAGAGCATGATGCGCCGCGTCCCCGAGGTGCTGGACTGCTGGTTCGAGTCGGGGTCGATGCCGTTCGCCCAGGTGCACTACCCGTTCGAGAACCGCGACTGGTTCGAGGACCACTACCCGGGTGACTTCATCGTCGAGTACATCGGACAGACGCGCGGCTGGTTCTACACGCTGCACGTGCTGGCGACGGCGCTGTTCGACCGTCCGGCGTTCCGCAGCGCGGTGAGCCACGGCATCGTGCAGGGCGACGACGGCCGCAAGATGAGCAAGAGCCTGCGCAACTACCCCGACGTGTACGAGATGTTCGACTCGTACGGCGCGGACGCGATGCGCTGGTTCCTGATGTCCTCGCCGATCCTCCGCGGCGGCGACCTGTCGGTCACGGAGTCGGGCATCCGCGACAGCGTGCGCCAGGTGCTCAATCCACTGTGGAACGCCTGGTACTTCTTCACGCTGTACGCCAACGCGGACGGCCGTTCCGCGGTGTCGCGAGTGGACAGCCAGAACGTGCTCGACCGGTACGTGCTCGCCAAGCTGCACGACACGGTCGCCGAGGTCACCGCGCAGCTGGACGTCTACGACATCTCCGGGGCGTGCGGCACGGTGCGCGACTTCCTCGACGCGCTGACGAACTGGTACATCCGCCGCTCGCGGGACCGGTTCTGGTCCTCGGACGCCGACGCGTTCGACACGCTCCACACCGTGCTCGAGACCACGACGCGGCTCATGGCGCCGCTGCTGCCGATGGTGGCGGAGGAGATCTGGCGCGGGCTGACCGGCGGCCGGTCGGTGCACCTGACCGACTTCCCGTCGGCGGACGAGCTGCCGGGCGACCCCGAGCTCGTCGAGGCGATGGACCGGGTGCGTGAGGTGGCGTCCGCGACGCTGTCGCTGCGCAAGGCGAACAAGCTCCGCGTGCGGCTCCCGCTCGCCGAGCTCGTCGTCGTGGACCCGGACCCGGCGTCGCTGGAGCCGTTCGCCGCGGTGGTCGCGGACGAGGTGAACGTGAAGTCGGTCCGCTTCCTGCCGCCGGGGGAGGACGTCGAGGCCGAGTTCGGCATCACCCGCCGGCTCACCGTCAACGCCCGCGCCGCCGGGCCGCGTCTCGGCAAGGACGTCCAGGTGGCCATCCGGGGCTCGAAGTCCGGCGACTGGTCGGTGTCGCCCGACGGCACCGCGGTCGCCGGCGGGATCGTGCTCGGGGAGGGCGAGTACACCCTCGAGCTCGTCGCGGGCGAGGGCTCGCGGGCGACCACCGTGCTGCCGGGCGAGGGATACGTCGCCCTCGACACCGCGGTGACGCCCGAGCTGGCGGCGGAGGGAATCGCCCGGGACGTGATCCGCGGCGTGGCCGCGGCCCGGCGGGACGCGGGGCTGGACGTGTCGGACCGGATCCGGCTGGTCCTCGAGCCGTCGGCGGACGAGATCCGGGCCGCGGTCGAGGCGCACCGGGAGTTCGTGGCGGGGGAGACCCTGGCCACGTCGCTCGAGCTGGGGTCCGCGGGCGAGAACGCCGCGTCGGCCGAGGTGGGCGACGGAGGGTCCGTACGGATCGCGGTCAGCGCGGTGTGAGCCCGGTGCCGCGGGCCGCCGACGTGGCCCGCGGCACCGCGTACGCTGGGCTCTCGTGAGCACCTCTGTCTTCCCTGCCCTCGAGCGGCTGCTGCCGCGCGTCCAGAAGCCGATCCAGTACGTCGGTGGTGAGCTGAACGCGACCGTCAAGGACTGGGATCAGGCGACCGTCCGCTGGGCGCTGATGTACCCGGACGCGTACGAGGTGGGGCTGCCCAACCAGGGCGTGCAGATCCTGTACGAGGTTCTCAACGAGCAGCCCGACGTGCTCGCCGAGCGCACGTACGCCGTGTGGCCGGACCTCGAGGCGCTGATGCGCGAGCACGGCGTCCCGCAGTTCACCGTGGACGCGCACCGGCCGGTCGCCGCGTTCGACGTGCTGGGTGTCTCGTTCTCCACCGAGCTCGGGTACACGAACCTGCTCACCGCCCTCGACCTCGGCGGCATCCCGCTGGAGAGCAAGGACCGCACCGACGACCACCCGATCGTGCTCGCGGGCGGGCACGCGGCCTTCAACCCGGAGCCGATCGCGGACTTCGTCGACGCGGCGGTGCTCGGCGACGGCGAGGAGGCCGTCCTCGAGATCACCGACGTCATCCGGGCGTGGAAGGCCGAGGGCCGCCCCGGCGGCCGCGACGAGGTGCTGATGCGGCTCGCGCGGACCGAGGCCGTGTACGTGCCGCGCTTCTACGACGTGGAGTACCTGCCGGACGGCCGGATCCGCCGCGTGCTGCCGAACCGGCACGACGTGCCGTTCTCCATCCGCAAGCGCACGACGATGGACCTCGACGCCTGGCCGTACCCGAAGCAGCCGCTCGTGCCGCTCGCCGAGACGGTGCACGAGCGGGCGAGCGTCGAGATCTTCCGGGGCTGCACGCGGGGCTGCCGGTTCTGCCAGGCCGGGATGATCACCCGCCCGGTCCGCGAGCGGTCGATCACCGGCATCGGGGACATGGTCGAGAGGTCCCTGAAGGCGACCGGCTTCGAGGAGGTCGGCCTGCTGTCGCTGTCCTCGGCCGACCACTCCGAGATCGGTGAGGTCGCGAAGGGCCTCGCGGACCGGTACGAGGGGCAGAACATCGGCCTGTCGCTGCCCTCGACGCGCGTGGACGCCTTCAACATCACGCTCGCCAACGAGCTGACCCGGGGCGGGCGCCGGTCCGGGCTCACGTTCGCGCCCGAGGGCGGCTCCGAGCGGATCCGCAAGGTGATCAACAAGATGGTCACCAAGGAGGACCTGATCCGCACGGTCAGCACCGCGTACGCGAACGGCTGGCGGCAGGTGAAGCTCTACTTCATGTGCGGGCTCCCCACCGAGACCGACGAGGACGTCCTCGAGATCGCCGAGCTGGCGCACGAGGTCATCCGTGCGGGACGGGAGGCGTCCGGGCACAAGGACATCCGCTGCACGGTGTCGATCGGCGGGTTCGTGCCGAAGCCACACACGCCGTTCCAGTGGGCCGGCCAGGCGGACCCGGAGACCATCGACCGGCGCCTGAAGAAGCTGCGGAACGAGATCAACTCCAACCGCTCGCTCGGGCGGGCGATCGGGTTCCGGTACCACGACGGCAAGCCGGGCCAGGTCGAGGGCCTGCTGTCCCGCGGTGACCGCCGGGTGGGCCGGGTCATCCGGGCCGTCTGGGAGGACGGCGGACGGTTCGACGGCTGGAACGAGCACTTTTCCTACGACCGGTGGGCCGCCGCGTGCGAGCGCGAGCTGACGCCGCAGGGCGTGTCGCTGGCCTGGTACACGACACGGGAGCGGGACGAGAAGGAGGTCCTGCCCTGGGACCACCTCGACTCGGGCCTCGACCGCGAGTGGCTGTGGCAGGACTGGCTGGACGCGGTGGACGAGACCGAGCAGGACGACTGCCGGTGGACGCCGTGCTTCGACTGTGGGGTGTGTCCGACGATGCAGACCGAGATCCAGATCGGCCCCACCGGCCGGACGCTCCTCCCGCTCACGCCGGTGAGCCGCGCCTAGGCTCGGGAGAACCGCCAGAGCGCCCATACGGCGAGCAGCACGCAGACGACGCGGGCCGCCTGGACGGCGGCCCGCCGCCGGGCGAGCAGCGGGAGCAGTACCAGGCACCCGGCCACGACCGCGATCAGCGCGACCGTGACCGCCAGGAGGATCGGGGTGTCGTCGCCCGGCAGCAGGGAGGCGCCGCCGTCCACGAGCCCCATCCAGAGGGCGGTCCAGCCCAGCGAGGCGACCACCGCCCAGCCCGCGACCTGCAGGCGGGGACGGCGGCCCGGACGGCCGGACACCACGATCGCCGCGGGCTCGACGAAGGCGGGCAGCGACAGGCCCGCGGCCAGCGCGCCGACGAGCAGGAAGCCGCCGCTCGCGCCGGACGGGGACCTCACCTGGGTGTACAGCGCCCACGCCAGGACGGCGGACACCCCCGCGAGGCCGGCGAGGCTCACGCCGGCGGTGCGGAGCCGGGAACGGGCGTCGACCGGCTCGGGGGCGCGTACCGGGAGGTCGGCGGTCTGCGGTCCCTTCACGGCCCGCAGTATGCCCGACGGGGTGCCGGGGCGCGGGTCTCGTGACGGACCGCCACGGGGGCGTTTCCGCAGGTGACTAAGCTGCCGTTGTCCGGTATCGAGCGAGAGGATGCACGCGTGGCGCGCCAACCCGAGGGTCCGCCGCCGCCCCCCGTGGTGCAGCGGGTCCGGCTGCGGTACGCGAAGCGTGGCCGGCTGCGGTTCACCTCGCACCGGGACATCGCGCGGGCGTTCGAGCGGGCGCTGCGGCGGGCGCGCGTGCCGATGGCGTACTCCGCCGGCTTCAACCCGCACCCCAGGGTGTCCTGGCTGGGGGCGTCGCCGACCGGTGTCGCGAGCGAGGCCGAGTACGTGGAGCTCGCGCTCGCCGAGCGCGTCGAGCCGGACGCGCTGCGCGCCGCGATCGACGCCGCCCTGCCTCCGGGCCTGGACATCCTCGAGGTGGTCGAGGCGGGGGCCGGGTCGCTCGCCGAGCGGATCGACGCCTCCTCGTGGCGGATCGAGCTGCCCGGTGTACCGGGGGAGGCGCTCGCGGCCGCGGTCGAGGCGTTCCGCGCAGCGTCGGAGGTACCGGTCGAGCGTCTCACCAAGAACGGCCGCCGCAGCCTCGACGCCCGCGGCCCCGTCGTCCGTGCCGAGGTCGTCCGGGACGATCTCGGCGCGTTGCGGACGGAGAGTGCCGAGCCGTGTGCGATACTGGACCTCGTCGTACAGCACGTGACGCCTGCCGTACGACCCGACGACGTCCTGAACGGGCTGCGAGTCGTGGCTGATCTGGTGCCGCCGATGCCCCCTCGGGCCACCCGGCTGGAGCAGGGGGCCCTCACTGCGGAGGGCCGGCTCACCGATCCGCTCGCCGCGGACCGAGACCGGGGTGTCACCGGGGTGCCGCCGTCCTGACGGCGCCAAACGAAGACTTCGGTGTCCCGCCCCGGCGGGAGGCCCGTCCTGACCACAACGACATATTCCCTGAGCGGCCGCGTCCGACGCGCCCGGGGACGAACGGGAGACACGCCCGGATGCTCGACAACGAGCCCACCGGCGTCTCCTCGGCGGACACCACGTCCGACGAGCAGACCGCCGCCACCACATCACGCCGCCGCACGACCCGCCGCGCCCCCAAGGCCGCGCCCGTGGACGGCACCGAGACCGCCGCCGCGACGGACCCCGTCGTGCCGGCCGATTCCCCCGACGGGGCGCCTGCCGCCGAGGCGGCGCCCGCCCCGGTCAAGCGTGCGCGCCGCGCCGCGAAGAAGGCCGCGCCGGTACCGGCGCCCGACCCGACCGCCGCCGCCGTCGCGGCCGTGGCCGAGGGCCCCGAGACGGCCGATCCCGCGGGCGGCGCCGCCCCGGCGGCGAAGGCCGCCCGCAAGGCCGCGCCACGCAAGCGCGCGGCGAAGAAGGCCGCGGAGCCCGCCGAGGCGCCCGCAGCCGAGGCGCCCGTCGCAGACGCCGCGGAGACCCCGGCGCCCGCGAAGCGCACCCGGCGTGGGGCCAAGAAGGCGGCCCCGGTCGCCGAGGTCCCCGCCGACGTGGCCACGGAGGACGAGGAGGACGAGGCCGGTACCGCCGCGCCCGCGCCCGCCGCACCGGCCGCCCTGTTCGTGGCGCCCGACCCCACCGCCGCCGCGCCGCGCAAGCGTGGCGCGCGCCGTCCCGCGGGGCCGCCGGAGCCGATCGAGGCCCCCGTTGCCGGGGAGCCCGCCGAGGACACCACCGCCGACGTCGAGGCGGAGGACGCCGACTCCGACTCCGAGACCGGCGATCGCCGTCGCCGCCGCCGGGGCCGTCGCGGCCGCGGCCGCGGGAAGGGCGGCGAGGAGGGCTCGGCCGACGAGGACGAGACTGCCACCGCGCCGGCCGACGAGGCCGAGACCGCCGAGGGCGAACACGGCGAGGACGAGGACGGCGACGAGGAGGGCGGTTCGCGCCGCCGTACCCGCCGTCGCCGTCGCCGCGGTGCCGGCGGCGACGCCGATGCCGATGAGCCGGCCCCCAAGGCCGCCCGTACCGCCGTCGACGAGGTCCAGGGCGTCAAGGGCTCGACCCGCCTCGAGGCCAAGCGGCAGCGCCGGCGCGACGGTCGTGACCAGGGCCGCCGCCGCCCGCCGGTGCTGAGCGAGGCCGAGTTCCTCGCGCGCCGGGAGGCCGTGGAGCGGACGATGGTGGTCCGCCAGGTCGGCGACCGGACGCAGATCGCCGTGCTCGAGGACGACGTGCTCGTGGAGCACTACGTCACGAAGGCCTCCAACGCCTCGTACGCCGGCAACGTGTACCTCGGCAAGGTGCAGAACGTCCTCCCCAGCATGGAGGCGGCGTTCGTCGACATCGGCAAGGGGCGCAACGCCGTCCTGTACGCCGGCGAGGTCAACTGGGACGCCGCCGGCATGGAGGGCAAGCCCCGCAAGATCGAGCAGGCCCTGCGGTCCGGCGACCCGGTCCTCGCGCAGGTCACCAAGGACCCGATCGGCCACAAGGGCGCGCGGCTCACCAGCCAGGTGAGCCTCCCCGGCCGCTTCCTCGTGTACGTGCCCGAGGGGCAGATGACCGGCATCAGCCGGAAGCTGCCGGACACCGAGCGCAAGCGTCTCAAGGACATCCTCAAGAAGATCGTCCCCGAGAACGCCGGGGTGATCATCCGGACCGCCGCCGAGGGTGCGAGCGAGGAGGAGCTGACGCGCGACGTCGCCCGCCTCGAGGCCCAGTGGCAGACGATCAAGGCCAAGGCGGAGAAGGGCCAGGCGCC
>DASWRY010000079.1:0-18382 GCA_036402915.1 Mycobacteriales bacterium | reverse complement strand
CGGCGTGGGCAAGACCGTGCTGATCCAGGAGATGATCGCCCGCGTCGCGAAGGACCACGGCGGCGTCTCGGTGTTCGCCGGGGTCGGGGAGCGCACCCGCGAGGGCAACGACCTGATCGCGGAGATGGACGAGCCGCCGGGCACGCGCCTGCGCGTCGCCCTGTCCGCGCTGACGATGGCGGAGTACTTCCGCGACGTGCAGAAGCAGGACGTGCTGCTCTTCATCGACAACATCTTCCGGTTCACGCAGGCCGGTTCCGAGGTCTCGACGCTGCTCGGCCGCATGCCGTCCGCCGTCGGCTACCAGCCGAACCTCGCCGACGAGATGGGCCTCCTCCAGGAGCGCATCACCTCGACGCGTGGCCACTCGATCACCTCGCTGCAGGCGATCTATGTGCCCGCCGACGACTACACCGACCCGGCCCCGGCCACCACGTTCGCGCACCTCGACGCGACGACCGAGCTCTCCCGGGAGATCGCGTCCCGCGGCCTCTACCCGGCCGTGGACCCGCTGGACTCGACGTCCCGCATCCTCGACCCGCAGTACATCGGCGACGAGCACTTCAACGTCGCGAACCGCGTGAAGCAGATCCTCCAGCGGTACAAGGAGCTGCAGGACATCATCGCGATCCTCGGCATCGACGAACTCTCCGAGGAGGACAAGATCCTCGTCGGCCGGGCGCGCCGCATCCAGCGGTTCCTGTCCCAGAACACCTTCGTCGCGAAGGCGTTCACCGGCCTCGAGGGCTCGTTCGTGCCGCTGTCGGAGACGATCGCCGCGTTCAAGGCGCTCGCCAACGGCGAGTACGACCACGTTCCCGAGCAGGCGTTCTTCATGTGCGGCGGCCTCGAGGACGTGGAGAAGAAGGCGGCAGAGCTCGAGCGCTGACGCCCTCTCGCACCTCACGGCGGAGGCGGTCCCGGGTCACCGGGGCCGCCTCCGCTGTGTCACGGAGAGTGGCGTTCTCCCGATACCGCCCCCCGCGCCGCCCCGGTGGACACCAGCCCCCTGGGTGACAGCTAGACTCACGCTCATTCCCCTGATCCGAAGGAGCCGGTGTGGCGCAGCTTCACGTCGAACTGGTGGCGGTCGAGGACAAGGTCTGGTCCGGCGACGCCACCATGGTGATCGCGCGGACGACGGAGGGTGAGCTCGGTATCCTCCCCGGCCACGCCGCGCTCCTCGGGGAGCTCGCGGACCCGGCCACGGTACGGATCCAGACCGACGGTGGCGAGCGTGCCTACACGGTGCACGGCGGCTTCGTGTCGGTGGCCGAGGACGGCGACGTGTCCATCCTCGCGGAGACGGCCGAGCAGGCCGACGGCCAGCCCCGCTGACGAGACCGACCGCGGCGGACGTCATGAGGTACCTCGAGGCGTTCGCGGTCGTGGCCGGACTGGTCATCGTCGGCCTGGGTGCCTTCCTGGTGCGGCGCATCGCGCTGCTGCGGGGCGGTGGCACCGTCGAGATGAGCCTGCGTCTCCACCCGGACGGCCATCAGGGGCGTGGCTGGGCGCTGGGTGTGGGGCGGTTCGTCGGCGACGAGCTGCAGTGGTTCCGGACGTTCAGCCTCTCGCCCCGGCCGAAGCGGGTGCTCTCGCGGTACGACCTCGAGGTCACCGGCCGCCGCAGGCCCAGCGGCGGCGAGATCCTCGCGCTCATGCACGGCTCGATCGTCCTCGGCTGCTCCAACCCGACGGGACCCGTGGAGCTGGCGATGACGGAGGCGGCCGAGACCGGGTTCCTGTCGTGGCTCGAGTCGGCGCCGCCCGGGTCCGGGTACCGCCGGCGGCTCGCCACGGGCTGACGGCCCGCCAAAGCCGCCCGGGTCGGGGTTCTGCCGGCGGCTCGCCGCGGGCTGACAGCGCGCCCAAGCCGCCGGGGTCCGGGTTCGGGCGGCGGCTCGCCACGGGCTGACGGCCCGGCCACCTCCCGACCCTCTCCTACCGCCCGCCGCCCGGCCTCCAGAGCACGTCGCCGCCCGGGTTCGCGACCCGGGACAGGATGAACAGCAGGTCCGACAGCCGGTTCAGGTACCGCGCCGGGATCGGGCTCGTCGCATCCGGCTCGGCCTCCAGCAGCACCCACGTCGAGCGCTCCGCGCGCCGCGAGACGGTCCGGGCGACGTGCAGCAGCGCCGCCCCCGGCGTACCTCCGGGCAGGATGAAGCTGTCGAGCTTCGCGAGGCGCCCGTTGAACTCGTCGCACCAGCCCTCGAGGCGCTCGACGTAGACGTCGGTCACCCGCAGTGGCGCCCACTTCGGCTCGGGGACGACCGGCGTGCAGAGGTCCGCGCCCACGTCGAACAGGTCGTTCTGCACCTGCGTGAGCACGGCACGCACGTCGTCGGCGAGCTCGCCCAGTGCGAGGGCGGCACCGACGGCCGCGTTGGTCTCGTCGACGTCGGCGTACGCGCCGATCCGTGGCCCGGTCTTCGGGACCCGGCTCATGTCGCCGAGCGCGGTGGTGCCGTCGTCGCCGGTCTTCGTGTAGATGCGCGTCAGGTGCACGGACATGGCGAACAGCCTATTCGCCGGCGGCTCACCTACGATGGCGCGGTGGAATTGCTGAGGGTCGCGGGGGGCGCACGCCTCACCGGCGAGGTGGGCGTGGTCGGCGCCAAGAACAGCGTCCTCAAGCTCATGGCGGCCGCGATGCTGGCCCCGGGACGGACGGTCGTCGAGAACATCCCGAGGATCCTCGACGTCACGATCATGAGCGAGGTTCTGCGCCGGCTCGGGTGCGACGTGGTGTCCGCCGGGGACGCACTCGTCGTCGACGTCCCGGACGAGCCGGGGACCGAGGCCGACTACGACCTCGTCCGGCAGCTGCGCGCGTCGATCTGCGTGCTGGGCCCGCTGCTCACCCGGTGCGGCCACGTGAAGGTGGCGCTGCCCGGCGGCGACGCGATCGGCTCCCGGGGCCTCGACATGCACATCGCGGGCCTGGCCCGGATGGGGGCCGAGGTCACGAACGAGCACGGCTTCGTGATCGCGACCGCGGACCGCCTGCGGGGCGCGGAGATCTGGCTGGACTTCCCGAGTGTCGGCGCGACCGAGAACATCCTCACCGCCGCGGTGCTCGCCAAGGGAACCACGGTCATCGACAACGCGGCGCGCGAGCCGGAGATCGCCGACATCTGCGCCATGCTCACCGCGATGGGCGCCCAGATCGACGGCGCCGGGACCTCGACGATCGTCGTCGAGGGCGTGGACGCGCTCACGCCGGTCCGGCACCGCACGGTGGGGGACCGGATCGTGGCCGGGACGTGGGCGTTCGCGGCCGCGATGACGCGCGGGGACGTGACGGTCCGCGGCGCCGACGCCGGCCACCTCACGGTCGTGCTCGACAAGCTCGCGGCGACGGGTGCCGACGTGGCGGTGGCGGACGACGGGTCGTTCCGGGTCCGGGCGGACCGGCGCCCTTCGGCGGTGGACGTGGTGACCCTGCCGTACCCGGGGTTCCCGACCGACCTGCTCGCGCCGGCGATCGCGCTCGCCACCGTGGCGGACGGCGCGTCGATGGTGACCGAGAACGTCTTCGACGCACGGTTCATGTTCGTCAACGAGCTGGCGCGCCTCGGCGCGGACGCCCGGACCGACGGCCACCACGCGGTCGTCCGCGGCAAGGAGCAGCTCTCCGGGGCGCCCGTGCGGGCCACCGACATCCGGGCCGGTGCCGCACTGGTCCTCGCGGGCCTGTGCGCGGACGGGGTGACCGAGGTGGCCGACGTGCACCACGTCGACCGGGGCTACCCGGACTTCGTCCCGCAGCTCCGGGCGCTCGGGGCGGACGTCCACCGCGTCACCGCCCCCGACGTCGGGATCCCGCTCGGTCTCTAGAGCACGAGGCCGCGCGCGCGTGCGGCGTCGGGCGGGAACACCAGGACCCGGGTACGGCCGGTGCGGTCCGTCGAGAGCGTGGAGCGGATCCCGGCATCCGACAGCAGGGCCCGCAGCTCGTGGGCGGCGGCGAGGTCCGGCACCGTGGCGACCTCGGCGAGCATGCCGTAGTCGATCGGAGACGACCCCGCGTGCGCCCAGCGGAGGACGAGCGCGAGCACCGCCACGACGACGACCGCGACGAGCGGTCCGGCCAGGGAGCCCACGGCACCAGTGTCCCACCGGGGCGGTCGCGATGGGCTCGGTGAACCGTGGCTATGGTCGCGGTGACGACCACGGAAGGGGACGTGACCATGGCGGGACGGCTGGCAGTCATCGGTGCCGGGCTGATGGGCTCGGGCATCGCCCAGGTGTCCGCGCAGGCCGGGTGGCACGTCGTGCTGCGGGACGTCACGCCCGAGGCGCTGGAGCGGGGCCGCGGTGGGATCGCCGCGTCGTACGACCGCTTCGTCGCCAAGGGCAGGATGACGGCCTCCGATGCCGAGTCCGCCCTGGCCCGGATCACCACGACGACCGACCTCGAGGCCGCCGCCGACGCGGACGTGGTGGTCGAGGCGGTGTTCGAGTCGCTCGAGGTCAAGACCGAGGTCTTCACCGCCCTGGACCGGGTGTGCCGGGACGGCGCCGTGCTCGCGTCGAACACCTCCGCCATCCCGATCACCCGCATCGCGGCCGTGACCCAGCGCCCCGAGTCCGTGGTGGGGGCGCACTTCTTCTCGCCCGTGCCGATGATGCAGCTGTGCGAGCTCGTCCGCGGGTACAAGACGAGCGACGAGACCCTCGCGCGGATCCGGGAGTTCGCCGAGGGCATCGGCAAGACATGCATCGTGGTGAACCGGGACGTGGCCGGCTTCGTCACCACCCGGCTCATCTCGGCGCTCGTGGTCGAGGCCGTCAAGTTGTACGAGTCCGGAGTCGCCTCCGCGGAGGACATCGACATCGCGTGCAAGCTGGGCTTCGGACACGCGATGGGCCCACTCGCGACCACCGACCTCACCGGCGTCGACATCCTCCGCAACGCCACGCGGAACATCTACGCCGAGACGCAGGACGAGAAGTTCGCCCCGCCGGAGATCCTCAACCGGATGGTCACGGCGGGCGACCTCGGCCGGAAGACCGGCAAGGGTTTCTACGACCACAGCGGAAACCCGACATCCGCGTCATGATCACGCGGGGTCCCCGTCTCCTCCATACGGGTGAGGCGGGGTGGTCCCGTAGGCCGATGACCTGATACGGGAAGTTTCGCCACCCTGGACGTACCGGGCGCGGAGGCTGGATGCAGACATCCCGGTCTCCGTCGAGAGGGGGCGGGCGATGGACGCGATGACGGTCACCGACGAGGTGGTCGTGCTGCCGATCGCGGTCGTGGCGAGCACCGCGGCGGACGTACGGGCTCGGCTGCACCGCGCCGTGGACGACGGCACCGGGCCGCTCGTGGTGGACCTCGCCGCGGTCGAGCGGCTCGACGTGGTGGGGCTGGGCGTCCTCATGGGGGCACACCGGAGGGCGGCGACCCGGGGCCGGGAGCTCCGCGTCGCGCACCCGAGCCGGCGGGTGGCCGTGGTCCTGCACATCACGGGCCTCGACCGGGTGCTCTGCCCCCGGCAGTAGGCGTCAGGGCCCCGGCAGTAGGCGTCAGGGCACCCGGCAGTAGGCGTCAGGGCCCCCCGCAGTAGGCGTCAGGGCCCCCGGCCGTCAGGGCAG
This sequence comes from Mycobacteriales bacterium, assembly GCA_036402915.1. Classification (GTDB taxonomy): domain Bacteria; phylum Actinomycetota; class Actinomycetes; order Mycobacteriales; family HKI-0501; genus JAVEDU01. Next base: position 12,775 of record DASWRY010000079.1, on the reverse strand, counting down.
CGCGACCTCGAGCGTCGTCCCGCCGCGGGCCCCGGGACGGACCGCGAGCGTGCCGCCGCGCGCCTCGACGCGCGCCCGCATCCCGCGGAGGCCGAAGCCGTCCGTGCACGCGACCGGGTCGAAGCCGCAGCCGTCGTCGGTGACGGTCAGGCGCGCACCGTCGCGGCAGTCCAGCGCGAGGCGCACCGCGGTGGCCCCGGCGTGCTTGCGCACGTTGGCCAGCGCCTCCTGGGCCACGCGGAGCAGCACCACGTCGGCCTCCGGGTCCGGCCGCGCCGGGTCGCCGGTGGTCACGACCTCGACCACGGCACCGGTCTCGGCGCGGTACCGCGAGGCGAGCCGTCCGAGCGCCTCGGGAAGCGTCGCGCCGTCCAGGTCCGGCGGCGTCATCGCGCTGATCATCGAGCGCGCCTCGGCGAGGTTGTCGCGGGCCGTGCGCTCGATCAGCGCCATCCGCTCCCGGAGGTCCGCCGGGTCGCCGCCGGCTGCGCGGCTCAGCATGAGGATCCCGGTGAAGCCCTGCGCGAGCGTGTCGTGGATCTCGCACGACAGCCGGTGGCGCTCGGCGAGGACCCCGGCGTGATGGCGTTCGCCGGCGAGGACCGCCCGCGTGCGGTCGAGCTCGGCGATCAGCGCGGCGCGTTCGCTGCTCTGCCGGATGATGCCGCCGGTCCAGCCGCCGATGAGCAGGGAGAAGGCCAGGGACACGCCGACCGAGCCCACCGTGACGGCGACGTCGGCCGGGCCGTCCCAGCCGCGGGCGGCGATGGCCCCGAGCAGGACGGCGTACACGCCGCACACCGCGACGACCGAGTGCCGGAACCGTTCGACGTACGTGAACGTCTGCGGCACCACGAAGAACAGCGCGAAGCTGAGCGACACGTCGATCGCGAGCAGGACCGCGAGGAGGACGAGCATCCCCGCCAGGTACACCGCGCCGAGGCGGACGTCCTCGCGGCGTCCGGCCGGCACGGCGACCCCCCGGTACCAGGCCAGCCACACCGCGCACAGCACGCCCAGGGCGACGCGCCGACCCGGGGCCAGGTCGGTCCGGACCAGGGCGTTGAGCAGCAGGGCGGCGAGCCCCACGCAGAACAGGCCGTGCCACAGCCCGCCGTACCGCTCCCAGAAGTGCTTCTCCACCAGACCCCCCGGGCGCAGCGTACGGAGGGGTTCGTACGGCCGGGACCGGGTGACCGAACGGAGGAGGGCCCGACGTGACCGGGGTCACGGGTCGCTGGATCGTTACTCGCCAGTAGACTCCGGCAAAACCGCGGGAAAGCCGGAGGTCCCCATGCCGTACCCGTCGACGCCCGACGAACGCGACCGCCCGTGGGTGATGCGGACGTACGCGGGGCACAGCTCGCCCGCGGAGTCCAACGCCCTGTACCGGCGGAACCTCGAGAAGGGCCAGACCGGCCTCTCGGTGGCCTTCGACCTGCCCACGCAGACCGGCTACGACTCCGATCACGAGCTCGCCCGAGGCGAGGTCGGCAAGGTGGGCGTGCCGATCGCCCACCTCGGTGACGTGCGGGCGCTGTTCGACGGCATCCCGCTCGAGAAGATGAACACCTCGATGACCATCAACGCGACGGCCATGTGGCTCCTCGCGCTGTACCAGGTCGCCGCCGAGGAGCAGGGCGCCGACGTCGCGACGCTGGCCGGCACGACCCAGAACGACATCATCAAGGAGTACCTGTCCCGCGGCACGTACGTGTTCCCGCCCGGGCCGAGCCTGCGGCTGATCACCGACACCGTGGCGTACACCGTGTCGCACATGCCGAAGTGGAACCCGATCAACATCTGCAGCTACCACCTTCAGGAGGCCGGGGCCACGCCGGAGCAGGAGCTCGCGTACGCGCTGTCCACCGCGATCGCGGTGCTGGACTCGGTGCGCGACTCCGGCCAGGTGCCCCGGGAGCGCTTCGGCGAGGTCGTCGCGCGGATCTCCTTCTTCGTGAACGCCGGTATGCGGTTCGTCGAGGAGATGTGCAAGATGCGCGCCTTCGTCCAGTTGTGGGACGAGCTGACGCGCGAGCGGTACGGCGTCCAGGACCCGAAGCACCGCCGCTTCCGGTACGGCGTGCAGGTCAACTCCCTCGGCCTCACCGAGGCGCAGCCGGAGAACAACGTCCAGCGCATCGTGCTCGAGATGCTCGGCGTGACGCTCTCGCGCGACGCCCGCGCGCGCGCAGTGCAGCTGCCCGCGTGGAACGAGGCCCTCGGCCTGCCCCGCCCGTGGGACCAGCAGTGGTCGCTGCGGCTCCAGCAGGTCCTCGCGTACGAGTCGGACCTGCTCGAGTACGAGGACATCTTCACGGGCTCCCGCGTGATCGAGGCCAAGGTCGCCTCGCTGGTCGAGGGTGCCAAGGCCGAGATCGACCGTGTGCAGGAGCTCGGCGGCGCGGTGGCCGCGGTGGAGTCCGGGTACATGAAGGGCCAGCTCGTGGCCTCGCTGGCCGAGCGCCGCCGACGGATGGAGACGGGCGAGGAGGTCGTCGTCGGCGTCAACCGGTTCACCTCGACCGAGCCGAACCCTCTGCTGGCCGACGTCGAGCGCGCGATCCAGACGGTGGACCCCGAGGTCGAGCAGGCGGCGGTCTCCGCGCTGGGCGAGTGGCGCGCGCAGCGCGACGAGGCGGCGGCGCAGTCCGCCCTCGCGGCCCTGCGGGACGCCGCCGAGACCGAGACGAACCTGATGGAGGCCACGCTCGCCTGCGTCCGCGCCGGCGTGACGACCGGCGAGTGGGCGGGGGCGCTGCGGGAGGTGTTCGGCGAGTACCGGGCACCCACCGGCGTCGGCGGCGCCACCGGCAACGCGGGCGCGCTCGAGGGCGCCTCGGGCGAGCGCCTCGCCGCCGTCCGCGAGCGGGTCCGGCAGACCGGGGAGGAGCTGGGCGGGCGCCTGCGCCTGCTGGTCGGCAAGCCGGGCCTCGACGGCCACTCCAACGGCGCGGAGCAGATCGCCGTCCGGGCGCGCGACGTCGGCTTCGAGGTCGTGTACCAGGGGATCCGGCTCACCCCGGCGCAGATCGTCGCCGCGGCGGTCGAGGAGGACGTCCACGTCGTCGGGCTGTCGATCCTGTCCGGCTCGCACCTCGACGCGGTTCCGGCGGTCCTCGACGGGCTGCGCGCGGCCGGCCTGGAGGACGTGCCGGTGATCGTCGGCGGGATCATCCCGGAGGGCGACGCGGCCAGGCTGCGCGCGGCCGGCGTGGCCCGGGTCTTCACGCCGAAGCACTACGAGCTCACCGAGATCATGGACGAGCTGGTCACCGTGGTGCGGGAGGCACACCTCCGCTGACCCATCGGCCCCGGCGCATGACCGCGACGGGGACGAGGTCCGAGTCGAGCACGCACAGGTCGGCGCGCGCGCCCACGGCGAGCGCGCCGACCTCCGTGTCGAGGCCGAGCGCGCGGGCGGGGGTGAGGGTCGCGGCCCTGATGGCGTCCACGACCGAGACACCGGCCTCCACCGCGCGCCGGAGGACCCCCGAGAGGGTGGCCGTGCCGCCGGCGAGGGCACCGGTGTCCAGCCGGGCGACGCCGCCGGTCACCTCGACCACGCGGGGCCCGAGCACGTACGTCCCGTCCCCGAGCCCCGCCGCGGCCATCGCGTCGGTCACCAGCGCGACGCGGTCCGCGCCGATCGTGGAGAACAGCATCGCGACCACGGCGTCGTCCACGTGCACACCGTCCGCGATCACCTCGCACGTCACCCCCGCCGCGAACGCGGCGGCGACCGGCCCCGGGTCCCGGTGGTGCAGCGGGCGCATCGCGTTGAACAGGTGTGTCACGAGCCCCGCTCCGGCGGCGAAGGCGGCCGTCGCCTGCGCGTGGGACGCGTCCGTGTGGCCCACCGCCGCGACGACGCCCCGGTCGCGGAGCAGCGCCACCAGCTCGAGGGCTCCCGGCAGCTCCGGGGCGACGGTGACCTGGCGGACGTGACCGCGCCCGGCGTCCAGCAGGCGGCCGAGCAGGTCGGGGTCCGGGGGCCGGAGGAGCGACGGGTCGTGGGCCCCGCACCGTCCCGCGGCGAGGAACGGTCCCTCGAGGTGGATCCCGGCGAGGATCCCTTCCTCGCACAGCCCGGCCAGCGTGCCGGTGGCGCGGAGCATCGCCTCGGGCGCGGCCGTCACCAGGCTCGCGACGAGGGACGTGGTGCCGTGGTCCAGGTGGTACGCCGCGGCCCGCCGGGCCTCGTGCTCGTCACCGGACGGGAACGAGCCACCCCCGCCGCCGTGCACGTGGACGTCCACCAGCCCGGGCACCACCCAGCACGCCGGCTCACCGGAGCCCGCGCCGATCGCCGCGATCCGGTCGCCCTCCACCCGCACGGTGCCGGGCGACAGCAGGCCGTCCGGCAGCACCACGCGTCCGGTGAGGGTCGTCACCGGGTCATCCTCGCCGATCAGAGCGGTTCCGGCGGTCCGAACCGGGTCGTGACGCCGGGGGAGTACAGGACGCTCACCGGTGGGCCGTCCGGTGCCGGGAGGCCCGCGGCGGCGATCAGGTCGTCGTCGCAGTCCAGCAGCTCGGCCGCGCGGAGGTCCCACGGGCGGTGCTGGTTCGGCCAGTACGCGGGGATCCCGCCGCGCAGGGTGAGGTGCAGTCCCCAGCGGGCCGTGAGGAAGAGGTCCAGCGGGCCCGGCTCGATCGGGGCGCCGACCGCGACGGCCAGCCGGCACTCCGCGCCCGCCGGGCCGGGCCACCGGCGGCGGGTCGTGACGGCCCACCGGACCCCGGTACGCCCCAACCGCATCCGGGCCCACGCGTACGGCACGCCGAGCGCGCGCGCCACCACGGCGGTGACCAGCCGCGACGCGTCGAGGGAGCGGAAGACGACGCCGCGGCGCCCGTCGGGGCCCACGCTGTACAGCCGGACGTTGACCTCCGGGAAGTGGCCCAGGTACGGCACCGGCGGGCCGCCGAACAGGCCGGTGCACAGGTTCCGGAACGCGATCAGCCCCACGTACGTGCTGCCGTCGTACACGTCGGGCGTGGTGCCCGGCGGCAGCAGCGGCGCGACCGCGGCCGGGTCGGCGGGCCAGTGCACGAACACGACGTCCGACCACACCTGCTGGAGCATCGTCCGGTGGACGGCGCGGGGCGGGGTGGCGGTGACCGGCTCCGGGGTCCTCATCCGCCCGACGGTAGCCTCCCCGGGTGCGCCTCGTGATTGCTCGCTGCTCCGTCGACTACGTCGGCCGTCTGACCGCCCATCTCCCGTCGGCGACACGCCTGCTGCTGGTGAAGGCGGACGGGTCCGTGTCGGTCCACGCCGACGACCGGGCGTACAAGCCGCTCAACTGGATGAGCCCGCCCTGCCGCGTCGAGGAGGCCGACGGCGTCTGGCGCGTCGTCAACAAGGCCGGCGAGCAGCTCGTGATCACGCTCGAGGAGATCCTGCACGACAGCTCGCACGAGCTCGGCGTGGACCCGGGCCTGGTCAAGGACGGTGTCGAGGCGCACCTCCAGGAGCTCCTCGCGGCGCAGATCGCGACGCTGGGGAACGGGTTCACGCTGGTGCGGCGCGAGTACCCCACGGCGATCGGGCCGGTCGACATCCTGGCCCGGGACGCGACCGGTGCGACGGTGGCCGTGGAGATCAAGCGGCGGGGGGAGATCGACGGCGTGGAGCAGCTGACCCGGTACCTGGAGCTGCTGAACCGCGATCCGCTGCTCGCGCCGGTGAGCGGCGTGTTCGCGGCGCAGGAGATCAAGCCCCAGGCGCGGGTCCTCGCGACCGATCGCGGCATCCGCTGCGTGACGCTGGACTACGGCGCCCTGCGCGGCCTCGAGGACGACAGCCTGCGGCTGTTCTGAGCGGCCCGTCAGGCCAGCTCCACCCGCTGCCCCGCCGCCGCGGCCTCCACGACCTCCGCCGCGAGCTCGCGCAGCTTCCGGTTCCGGTGCTGGGACTCCCGCCGCAGGGCGTCGAAGGCGGCGTCCGCGTCGACCGCCAGGGTCGCCATCAGCACGCCCTTCGCCTGCTCGATGACGGACCGGCTCGCCATCGCCTCCTCGAGCTGGTGTGACACCGTCGTGGCCCGGTGGTACAGCCGGGAGTTGGCGACGGCCACCGATCCCTGCGCCCCGAACAGCTGCACGACCGCCTCGTCGACGTCCGCGAACCCGTGGTCGTCCTGGGAGTACAGGTTCAGCGAGCCGATGCCCTCGCCGCGGATCACCAGCGGCGCGGCCAGGAAGCTCCGGATGCCCGCGCGGCGCGCGGCGTCCGCGAAGGCGGGGAACCGCACCCGCGCCGTGCCGGACGCGACGCGCTGCACCGAGCCCGTGCGGTACGCCTCGAGGCACGGGCCGTCGCCCGCGGCGTACTGGGCCTCGTCCACGGCGAGCGTGCGCTCGTCCGTCGCCGCGGCGGTCATCGGGCGGCCGAGCTCCACGAGGGTCACCCCCGCGCTGTCGCACCCGGGGATCGTGCGGGCGGCCAGGTCGGCGACCCGCTGGAGCATTCCCGGAAGATCCACGTCGTCCACGAGGAGCTGCGCGAGCTCCGTGATCGCGTCGGACATCTCGTCCAGCCGCGTCCCGGTGTGTTCGATCGTCACCTCGTCCTCCTCGGAGCACCGCACGCACAACCGCAGAGGAGAGAATATGTCGAACCTCACCGCGGACCCACCCGGGTTCCGTGGAAGACTCGTGGATCACACCTGAGGGATCGTTCAGGCTGGTACACGACTGTGGAGGCGGCGACGGTGGCACGGGAGTTCGCGAAGGTCGGAGTGGTGGGGCTCGGCACGATGGGTGCCGGCATCGCGGAGGTGTTCGCCCGGGCGGGGATCGACGTCGTCGCGGCGGAGGTGGACGAGACGGGCGTGGCGCGCGGCCGTGAGCACGTCGCCGACTCGACCGGCCGTGCGGTGGCCCGCGGCAAGCTGTCGCCCGAGGACCAGGCTGCGCTGCTCGGGCACATCACGTACACGACCTCGCTGTCGGACCTCGCCGACGTCGACCTCGTCGTCGAGGCCGTCCCGGAGCACCTCGAGCTGAAGCAGCGCATCTTCTCCGCGCTGGACCGGGTCTGCTCGCCGGACACCATCCTCGCGACGAACACCTCCTCGCTGTCGGTCACCGAGATCTCGGTGTCCACCGGCCGCCCGAGCCGGGTCATCGGCATGCACTTCTTCAACCCGGCGCCGGTCATGAAGCTCGTCGAGGTCGTCCGCACCGTCGTCACCGACGAGGCGGTCGTGGCGGACATCGAGGCGCTCGCGCAGCGGCTCGGCAAGAGCGACGTCACGATCGGGGACAAGGCGGGCTTCATCGCGAACGCGCTGCTGTTCGGCTACCTGAACCACGCGGTGAGCTTCTACGAGTCGCGGTACGCCTCCCGGGAGGACATCGACGCGGCCATGAAGCTCGGCTGTGGCCTGCCGATGGGCCCGCTCGCCCTGATGGACCTCATCGGGATCGACACCGCCTACGAGATCCTCGACACGATGTACAAGCAGGGCCGCAACCGCCTGCACGCCCCGTCGCCGATCCTCAAGCAGATGGTCACGGCCGGCCTGCTGGGCCGGAAGTCGGGCCGCGGCTTCTACACGTACGAGGTGCCGGGCTCGCCCACGGTCGTCTCCGACGCGCTGACCCCGGTCCGGGGCGCGTCGGCCACCGGCGCCCGCGCGGTGTCGAGCATCGGCGTCGTCGGCTCCGGCACGATGGCGACCGGCATCATCGAGGTCGTCGCGAAGGCCGGGTACGACGTGGTCTTCGTGGCCCGCGGCGAGGAGAAGTGCGCCCGCGTCCGGGGTGCCGTCTCCAAGTCCCTCGAGAAGGCCGTGCAGCGCGGCAAGCTCACCGAGGAGGCCCGGGACGCGGCGCTGGCCCGGATCACGCCCTCGACCACGGTCGACGACCTCTCCGGCGTCGACCTCGTGATCGAGGCCGTGGTCGAGGAGCTGTCGGTCAAGCAGGCGCTGTTCGCCAACTTCGACGAGATCTGCAAGCCCGGCGCGGTGCTCGCCACCACGACGTCGTCGCTGCCGGTCATCGAGTGCGCCGCCGCGACGAGCCGGCCGGGCGACGTCGTGGGCATGCACTTCTTCAACCCCGCCCAGATCATGAAGCTGGTCGAGATCGTCTCCACCGTCTCCACCTCCCCGGACGTCGTCGCCACGGTCCGCGAGGTGTGCGAGCGCCTCGGCAAGCACCCCGTCGAGTGCGGCGACCGGTCCGGCTTCATCGTCAACGCGCTGCTCTTCCCGTACCTGAACGACGCCGTGAAGATGCTCGAGGCGCACTACGCGTCCTCCGACGACATCGACTCGGCGATGAAGGTCGGCTGTGGCTATCCGATGGGGCCGTTCGAGCTGCTCGACGTCGTCGGCCTCGACGTGTCGCTCGCGATCGAGAAGGAGCTCTACCTCGAGTTCCGCGAGCCCGGCTTCGCGCCGGCGCCGCTGCTCGAGCACCTGGTCACGGCCGGTTACCTCGGCCGCAAGACCAAGCGCGGTTTCCGGTCGTACGCCTGAGTCGTTCGGCGGACCCGGGGGGCCGGAGCGCGGTGGGCACCGTGCGCCGGCCCCCCGGCGTATCCGGGTGCTCGCCCCGTCCGGGTACGCGCTCGCCGCCGCGCGGTGCGCATCCTCCTCGCCGCCCTCGCCGCCCTCGCCGCCCTCGCCGCGCTGGTCCCGCGCTCCGGTGGCCGTCTCGAATCGAGACACGCCGAACCGCCCGGCGGCATTACCGTCCGGTCCCCTGCAGCAGTCCGATCTCTCCTGACCTGTGACGGATTCCTCGCCGCCTCTTGTGTCCTGTGTCACATTCCGATTGGGTGGCGGCATCCGGCTCGTCTGGCGGCACACCGCAGGGTGTGGCCGTGGGTGAGCACGGCCTGGTTCTTCCCGGCTTGCGCGAGGCGGGCGACGCCCGCGGCTCATGGAGGAGGGCGTAGTGAACCGAATCAGCGTCACGGTGGACGGGGTGTCCTGTCAGGACGACGTCGAACCCCGCCTGCTGCTCGTGCACTACCTGCGCGACCGGCTCGGCAAGGTCGGGACGGTCGTCGGCTGCGACACGAGCAACTGCGGATCCTGCACGGTCCTGCTCGACGGGCAGAGCGTGAAGAGCTGCACGGTCCTCGCCGTCCAGGCCGACGGCGGCGAGGTCACCACGATCGAGGGCCTCGCCCCGAACGGTGCGCTGCACCCGGTCCAGAAGGCGTTCCACGAGAACCACGGCCTCCAGTGCGGGTTCTGCACGCCCGGGATGATCCTGGCCTCGGTCGACCTGCTGAAGGACAACCCCGACCCGAGCGACCAGGAGGTCCGGGAGGGCATCGAGGGCAACCTCTGCCGCTGTACCGGGTACCAGAACATCGTCAAGGCCGTCCGCGCCGCCGCCGCCGAGATGCGGAGCGCCGAGCCGCAGGGGGTGCAGCAGTGACCGTCACCGAGCCCGCTCCCACCGCCACCGCCGAGGTCGGCCGGGCGCGCCTTCGCAAGGAGGACGCGCGCCTGATCGTCGGGCGCACCACCTGGACCGACAACATCACCCTGCCGGGCCTGCTGCACCTCGCCGTCCTGCGCAGCCCGATGGCGCACGCACGGATCACCGGCGTCGACACGTCCGAGGCGCGGCAGCGGCCGGGTGTGGTCGCGGTGTTCACCGGGCGCGACCTGGCGGGCGAGCAGGGGAGCCTGCCGTGCGCGTGGCCGGTCACGCCCGACATGGTGCAGCCGGACCACCCCGCCCTCGCCGTCGACGAGGTGCACTTCAGCGGCGAGGCCGTCGCGGTCGTCGTCGCCCGGGACCGGTACGCCGCGACCGACGCCCTCGAGGCGATCGACGTCGAGTACGAGCCGCTGCCCGTCGTGCTCGACATGGAGGAGGCCCTCGCCGAGGGGTCCCCGCTCGTCCACGCCCAGGCGGGGACGAACAGGTCGTTCACCTGGATCTTCGACTCCGGGGAGGCCGGCACCGGCGGCTCGGTGGACGAGGCGCTCGGCGAGGCCGAGGTCGTCATCAGGCGGCGGTACGTCCAGCAGCGCCTCATCCCGGCCTTCATGGAGCCACGGGCGGTCGTCTGCGACCCGACCGGAGACCAGTACCGGCTGTGGTCGGCCACCCAGGTGCCGCACATCCTGCGCCTGATGCTCGCCCTGACCACCGGCACCCCGGAGCACCAGGTCCGGGTCATCGCGCCGGACGTCGGCGGCGGCTTCGGCGGCAAGCTCCAGGTCACGCCGGAGGAGGTCATCACGTTCCTGGTGGCCAAGCGCCTCGGCAAGCCGGTGAAGTACAACGAGTCCCGTAGCGAGAGCCTGCTCGCCGCGCACCACGGCCGCGACCAGATCCAGTACCTCGAGGTGGGCGCGCGCCGCGACGGCACGGTGACCGGCTTCAAGGTGAGGCTGCTCGCCGACATGGGGGCGTACCTCGGTCTCGTGACGCCCGGCGTGCCGATCCTCGGGGCGTTCATGTTCCCGGCGATCTACAAGTTCCCGGCGTACCGGTTCGAGTGCACGGGCGTGTTCACCACCAAGGCGTGGACGGACGCGTACCGCGGCGCCGGCCGGCCGGAGGCCACGTTCGCGGTCGAGCGGATGATGGACGAGCTCGCCGCCGAGCTCGGCATGGACCCGCTCGAGCTCCGCGCGAAGAACTGGATCGGCCACGAGGAGTTCCCCTTCACCACGGTGGCGGGGCTGCAGTACGACTCCGGTAACTACGAGGCCGCCACGGCGAAGGCCAAGGAGCTGTTCGGGTACGACGAGCTGCGCCGCGAGCAGCAGGAGCGGCGGGACTCCGGCGACCCGGTCCAGCTCGGGATCGGCGTCTCGACGTTCACCGAGATGTGCGGCCTCGCCCCGTCCCGTGTCCTCGGCTCGCTGAGCTATGGCGCGGGCGGCTGGGAGAACGCGTCGATCCGCATGCTGCCGAGCGGCAAGGTGGAGGTCGTCACGGGGACCTCCCCGCACGGGCAGGGCCACGAGACGGCGTGGAGCCAGATCGTGGCCGACCAGCTGGGCGTGCCGTTCGAGGACGTACAGGTGCTCCACGGCGACACCTCGGTGTCCCACAAGGGCCTCGACACGTACGGCTCCCGCTCGCTGCCGGTGGGTGGCGTGGCGGTGGTCAAGGCCGCCGAGAAGGTCGTCCGGAAGGCACGCACGATCGCGGCACACCTGCTCGAGGCCAGCGAGGACGACCTCGAGTTCTCCGGGGGCACCTTCAGCGTGCGGGGGACGCCGGACGCGAAGACGACGATCCAGGAGATCGCGCTGGCGACGTTCGCCGCGCACAACCTGCCCGACGGCGTCGAGCCGTCGATCGACGCCGACGCGACGTACGACCCGGAGAACTTCTCGTTCCCGCACGGCACCCACCTGTGCGCGGTCGAGGTCGACACCGAGACCGGGTTCACGAAGATCCGCAAGTACGTCTGCGTCGACGACATCGGCCGGGTGGTGAACCCGCTGATCGTCGAGGGCCAGGTGCACGGCGGGCTCGCGCAGGGCATCGCGCAGGCGCTGTACGAGGAGGCGATCTACGATGCCGACGGCAACCTGACCACGGGGACGTTCGTGGACTACCTGCTGCCGAGCGCCGCGGACCTCCCGGAGTTCACCACCGACCGCACCGAGACGCCCGCGCCGGGGCACCCGCTCGGGGCCAAGGGGGTGGGCGAGGCCGGCACGATCGCGTCCACCCCGGCGGTCGTCAATGCGGTGGTGGACGCACTGCGGCAGTACGGCGTCGACGACGTCCGGATGCCGATGACGCCCGAACGCGTGTGGCGGGCGATCCACGAACGTGCGTCCGACGGCGGGGACCGCGCCGCCGAGGGGTCGATCGCCTACGGCGGCGCCCCGACCCAGCCCGCCACCGGAGGTGCGTGATGATCCCCGCGTCGTTCGCCTACGTCGCGCCGGCCACGGTCGAGGACGCCGTCGCCGCGCTCGCGTCGGGCGGTGAGGACGCGAAGGTCCTCGCCGGCGGGCAGAGCCTGATCCCCGTTCTGCGGCTGCGCCTGTCGTACCCGGAGACCGTCGTCGACCTGGGGAAGGTCGCCGAGCTGCGCGGGATCCGCGACGACGGCGACGCGATCGTCATCGGCGCGATGACCACGCACCACGAGGTGCTGCACGACCCGCTCGTCGCGCAGTACGTCCCGCTGGTCGTCCAGGCCACCGAGACCGTGGCGGATCCCCAGGTACGGCACCGGGGCACGTTCGGCGGCTCGCTGTCGCACGCGGACCCGGCCGGCGACCTGCCGTCGGTGGCGCTCGCGCTCGACGCCGAGATGGTGATCGCCGGTCCGGACGGCCGGCGGTCGGTGGCCGCGCGCGACTTCTTCCTCGACTACCTCACCACGGCGATCCGGCCGGGCGAGATCCTCGTGGAGATCCGGCTGCCGAAGCTCGGCGAGGGCTGGGGCACCTGCTACGAGAAGTTCAACCGCGTCGCGCAGGCGTGGAGCATCGTGGCGGTCGCGGCGGCGGTACGGCGGGGGAACGGCTCCATCGCGGAGGCCCGCGTGGGACTGACCAACATGGGCTCCACCCCGCTGCGGGCCACCGCGGTGGAGGAGGCCCTGGCAGGGCAGTCCGCGACCGCCGAGTCGTTGTCCTCGGCGGCCTCCCACGCCGCAGACGGCACGTCGCCGAGCGATGATGTGAACGCGAGGGCGGACTACCGTGCGCACCTGGCGACGGTGCTGACGCGCCGTGCACTGACCAAGGCCGCCGGGCTGTCCTGAGTACCCCTGGTCGTGGGGCGGTCCGTCCGGACCGCCCCACGGCTTTACGTC
>DASWRY010000078.1:0-29080 GCA_036402915.1 Mycobacteriales bacterium | reverse complement strand
GCATGTCCGGGTCCACCTGATCGGCCGCCGGGTCGCCCTCCAGCCGCTGGTACTCCTGGATCTGCTCGGGCGTCGGGTCGACCCCGGCCGCCTCCGCCAGCTCCTCGGCCCGGTCGGTGTCGGTCACCGGGGCCTCGCCCTCGTCCGCGCCGGTCATCGGCTGCTCCCTCCGTCGGCTTCGAGGTGCCGGTACCCCTCCCCCGGCGCGCCACACCCGACCTGCGGAACCGCGCCGGACCCGGACAATGACCGGGTGGAGCAGACCGGCGAGCTGGGGACGTACCGGCGCAAGCGCCACGCGGACCGGACGCCCGAGCCGGTGCCCGCGGAGGGGCCGCTGCCGCGGGGCCGCGACGACACGTTCGTGATCCAGGAGCACCACGCCCGGCGGCTGCACTGGGACTTCCGGCTGGAACGCGGGGGCGTCCTCGTCTCGTGGGCCGTGCCGAAGGGGCTCCCACCGGACCCGCGCACCAACCACCTCGCCGTCCACACCGAGGACCACCCGCTGTCGTACGCCTCGTTCGCGGGCGAGATCCCCCGGGGCGAGTACGGCGGGGGCACGGTGACCATCTGGGACGCCGGGACGTACGACACCCTCAAGTGGACGGACGACCGGGTGGAGGTCGACCTGCACGGGACCCGGGCGACCGGCCGGTACGCCCTGTTCCGTACCCGGGAGGACCACTGGACCATGCATCGCATGGACCCCGCCCCGCCGGACTGGGAGCCGCTGCCCGAGCTGGTGCGGCCCATGCTCGCGACCGCGGGCACGCTGCCCCCCACCGGGGAGGACGACCGGTGGGCGTACGAGATGAAGTGGGACGGCGTCCGCACGGTGGCCTACGTGGACGGTGGACGCGTGCGGCTGCTGAGCCGCAACGACCGGGACGTGACCGCGACGTACCCGGAGCTGCGGGGGCTCGGCGACCAGCTCGGCAGCGTGCCCGCCGTGCTGGACGGCGAGGTGGTCGCGCTCGACGCCACCGGCCGGCCCGACTTTGCCCTGCTCCAGCGGCGCATGGGCGTCACGAAGGCCGCCCAGGTACGACGCCTCGTCGACGAGGTGCCGGTCGTGTACCTCGTGTTCGACGTGCTGTACCTCGACGGGCGGGACACCACCGGGCTGCCGTACCGGGACCGCCGGGAGCTGCTCGAGGGCCTCGGGCTCGAGGGACCGTCGTGGGCCGTGCCGCCCACGTCGTACGGCGGTGGGACGGAGATGGTGGAGGCGAGCCGGGAGCGCGGGCTCGAGGGCGTCCTCGCGAAGCGCGCCGACTCCCCGTACCTCCCGGGACGCCGCTCCCCGCACTGGCGCAAGGTGAAGAACATCCGCACCCAAGAGGTCGTCGTCGCCGGCTGGCGCCCCGGCACGGGCCGCCGGGAGGGGACGATCGGGTCGCTGCTGCTCGGGCTGCCGTCCGAGGAGGGCCTCGTGTACGTCGGCCACGTGGGCACCGGCTTCACCGCCGCCGCGCTCGCCGACGCCGAGCGGCGCCTGCATCCCCTGGAGCGCAAGACGTCGCCGTTCGCCGTGGGGCCGCCGCGTGCCGACGCGCGCGACGCGCACTGGGTGACGCCGAAGCTCGTCGGGGAGGTGGCGTTCACCGAGTGGACCGGGGAGGGGAGGCTGCGGCACCCCTCCTGGCGCGGCTTCCGGCTCGACAAGTCGCCGGACGAGGTGGTCCGCGAGTCCTCCTGACGACCATCGTGATGGTCATGGAGACGACCTCTCCGGCGGCGGTGAAGGCGCGGCTGTCGGTCGTACGGGACGCCGCGACCTCAGGCGTCCCGGCAGATCTCCCAGAACGCCACCGCGGCGGCCGCCGCGACGTTGAGCGAGTCCACGCCCCGCTGCATCGGGATCCGCACCGCGACATCGGACGCCGTGAGCGCGGCAGCGGACAGCCCCGGTCCCTCGGCGCCGAGCAGGAGCGCCGGCTTCGCGCGCTGGGCGGCGGTCAGGGCGCCCAGGGACACCGCGCCCGGGTCGGGGGTCAGCGCGAGGACGGTGAACCCCGCGTCCCGCACGTCCGCCAGCGCGCCCGGCCAGGACTCCGCCCGGGCGTACGGGAGGGCGAACACCTGGCCCATGCTGACCCGGACGCTCCGCCGGTACAGCGGGTCGGCGCACGAGGGCGACAGCAGCATGCCGTCGATGCCGAGCGCGGCGGCGCACCTCGCGATGGCCCCGAGGTTGGTGTGGTTGTTGACGTCCTCGAGGATCGCGAGCCTGCGGGTCGTGGCCAGCAGCTCGGCGACCGCCGGGAGCGGACGGCGCCGGACCGACGCCAGGATCCCGCGGTGGACGTGGAAGCCGGTGGTCGCCTGGAGCACCGCGGGCGTCGCGGCGTACACCGGGACGCTGTCCTGCCCGCCGAGCACGTCCGCGACCTGGTCGACGCGCTTCGCGTCCACGAGCACGGAACGCAGGGCGTACCCGGCCGTGACCGCACGGCGCAGCACGAGCTCGCCCTCCGCGATGAAGAGCCCGTGCGGCGGCTCCCACGCCGTCCGCAGGTCCACGTCCGTGAGGCAGCGGTAGTCGGCGACGCGCGGGTCGTCGGGGTCGGTGATCTGCTCGACGTTCACCGCACGATCCTGCCGGATCGACCGGACCGTGCCACAGCCGACCACGCCGGATGGACACGGGCCGCCGCCCGACCCGGCGCGCCCGGGTCAGGCTTCGGCGGCCGGGACCCGGCGCCGCTTGACGGCGTACATCCGGCGGTCCGCGTGGCGCAGCAGGTCCTCCGCCGTGCAGCCCGCCGTGTCCGCCACGGCCATGCCCACGCTGACGGACAGCGGGAGGCCCGGGCCGCCCGGCTCGCGGATCGCGTCGCCGAGCGCCTCGCCGACCCGGACCAGCAGCGCGTCGGCGTCGGCCGTGCCGTGGAGCAGCGACACGATCACGAACTCGTCCCCGCCGACGCGCGCGACGGTGTCCTGGGCGCGGACGGCGGACGTGAGGCGGGCGGCCACGATCGCGAGCAGCCTGTCGCCGAAGCCGTGCCCGAACTGGTCGTTGACGGCCTTGAACCCGTCGACGTCGCAGAACAGGACCGCGACCACGCCCCCGTCACGGTCCCGGGTCCGCAGCGCCAGGGAGAGGCGGTCATCGAGGAGCGCGCGGTTCGCGACGCCGGTCAGCGGGTCGTACAGGGCGAGACGGATGAGCCGCTCGTCCACGCTCTCCCAGGCGCAGATCGTCCAGCCGCCGGGCGACGACAACGCCCGTGCCGACATCCGACGCCCGTCACCGGGCGCCTCGAGGGACTCGTACGGCCGGCCGAGCAGCTCGTCGGGGCTCCGTCCCACCAGGTCGCACAGGGCGTCGTTGACCCGCGCGAACCGCCCCTCGCCGTCGAGGAGCGCCAGCGCGAGCGGTGCCTCCCGGAAGGCGGTCCGGTACAGATCGTCGTCGTCGTGACCCGCGGCCACGAGCCGCAGCGGGTCGGTCCGGGCTGACAGCAGGAGCTCCGGGGGAGACGACACCGGCGGACTGCCCACGCACGCACCTCATCCAACGACGTTCCGAAGCCGCAACACTACGTTGCGCTATCGCAGCATAGCCGCACCATGTGGTGTCGCAACGCGCGGCCCGGGCATATCGGCGCTGGTCAGGGCACACCTGACCGTCCGGATCGGACAGTGCGGGCGCATCCGGGACGGATCGTCCTCACTCAGTGTGCGGAGGCACTCAGTGTGAGGAGGCACTCAGTGTGCGGAGGCGTCTCGCGGACCCGCACCGTCCGGCGCGGGCACGTCGGGTGGCGCCGCCGCCGGAGACATCCGGCCCACCGCGTTGCCGAGTCCCTCGAGGGCCTTGCCGAGCTCCGAGGGCACGATCCAGAGCTTGTTGGCGTCACCCTGGGCGATCTGCGGAAGCACCTGGAGGTACTGGTAGGCCAGCAGCTCCGCATTCGGCCGGCCCGCGTGGATGGCGGCGAACACCGTCTCGATCGCGCTGGCCTGCCCCTCCGCGATCAGCCGCCGGGACTCCCGGTCGCCCTCGGCGCGGAGGATGGCGGCCTGCTTCTCCCCCTCGGCCGTCAGGATCTGCGACTGCTTGAACCCCTCGGCGGTGAGGATCACGGCGCGCCGGTCCCGCTCGGCCCGCATCTGCTTCTCCATCGCCTCCTGGATGGAGGCGGGCGGGTCCACGGCCTTGAGCTCGACGCGGTTGACGCGGATGCCCCACTTGCCGGTGGCGTCGTCGAGCACGCCGCGCAGCCGGCTGTTGATCTCGTCCCGGCTGGTGAGGGTCTGCTCGAGGTTGAGACCACCGATGACGTTCCGCAGTGTGGTCACGGTGAGCTGCTCGATCGCCTGGATGTAGTTGGCGATCTCGTAGGTGGCCGACTTCGGGTCCGTGACGGCGAAGTAGATGACCGTGTCGATGCCCACCACGAGGTTGTCCTCGGTGATCACCGGCTGCGGCGGGAACGAGACCACCTGCTCGCGCAGGTCCAGCATCGGGCGCACGCGGTCCACGAACGGGACGAGGACGGCGAGGCCGGGTGTCAGGGTCCGGTGGTACCGGCCCAGCCGCTCGACGATGGCCGCCCGCGCCTGCGGCACGATCCGCACGGACTTGGCGAGCACGGTGAGCACCACGATCACGACGACCGCGGTGACGACGAGGGCGACGACGCCGTCCATCAGCTCTTCCTCCAGACGAGGGCGGTGGCGCCCTGGATCGTGATGACCTCGACGGTCTCGCCGGGCGCGAGCACCTGGTCGTCGGCGAACGGGCGTGCCGTCCACTGCTCACCGTTGATCTTGACCAGCCCGGAGTGGGCATCCACGCGTTCGAGCACCAGCGCGTCCCGGCCGGCGAGAGCCGCCACGCCGGTCGCGATGGGCGAGCCGCCCACGAGGTGGCGGCGCGCGACCGGCCGGACGACGAGCAGGGTGAGCGCGGACACCACGGCGAACACGAGGGCCTGCACCAGGACCTGGGCACCGAGGCCCGCCACGACGGCCGCCGCGAGCGCGCCGGACGCAAGCATGATCAGGACGAGGTCGAGCGAGAGCAGCTCCGCCACGGCGAGGCCGACCCCGAACAGAAGCCAGATCACCCAGTCCCGCATGCGCCCATCGTCGCACGCAGGGCAACGGGGAACGGACCCCTCAGGAATTCTCCTCGGTCACGAAGTCGATCAGCCGCTCGACCGCGCCGAGCAGCGGCGTGTCGAGGTCGGCGTACGTGTCGACGGCGCCGAGGACCCGCCGCCACATCTCGTGGACGTCGCGGACGCCGAGGGCCGCGCAGACCCCCTCCTTCCACGGCACGCCCCTGGGCACCGTGGGCCAGGCCGGAATCCCGATCGAGGACGGCCTGACGGCCTGCCAGATGTCGACGTACGGGTGGCCGGTCACCAGCACGTGTGGATGCCTGATACCGGCCACGAGCCGGCTCTCCTTGCTGCCCGCGACGAGGTGGTCCACGAGCACCCCGAGCCGGCGGCCGCGGCTCGGCGCGAACCCCGCGACGACCGCGGGCAGGTCGTCCACCCCGTGCAGGGGCTCCACGACCACACCCTCGATGCGCAGGTCGTCACCCCACACCCGCTCGACCAGGGCCGCGTCGTGCACGCCCTCGACGTAGATGCGGGCCGCGCGGGCGACCCGGGCGCGGGCGCCCTGCACCGCGATCGACCCGGAGGCGGTACGCCGGGGTCCGGTGGCCTCCGTGGTCACCGGCCGGACGAGCGTGACGGGAACGCCGTCGATCAGGAATCCGGCGGGCAGCAGCGGGAAGATCCGCCGCTTCCCGTGCCGGTCCTCCAGCGTGACGGCGTCCTTGCCGCAGGAGACCACCGCGCCGCAGAAGCCCGAGCCGGGCTCCTCCACCACGAGGTCGGGCTCGGCCTCCACCTGCCGTACCGCCGGTGGGCGCCGCCGGTCCGCGGAGAGGACATCGGGTCCGTAGTGGAAACTGCGCACCCGGGGACGTTATCCCCCCGTGGACCGGCGACGGCCGAGGCACGCCGGGCCGTGTCGGATCAGCGGAAGACGCTCACCCCGCCGGGACCGACGAGAAGGCCCACGACGATGAGAACGATGCCCCAGAGGAGCTGGCGCCGGAAGATCGCGACGATCCCGGAGACCACGAGGATGACGGCGAGAATCCACAGTAGAAAGGTCATGGCGGGACCATAGAACCGCAGGTGGGGGCCCGCATCCCGAGATCAACGGCGCTCCGTAGGATTTCGGGCGTGTACGACGACGGTGTCCGATCCGGCCGGCTGGTGGCGTGGGTCCGCTCGTGGCGGGCGGGCCTCGTCCCGTTCGACGACGTCGTCGACGCCGTCACCGGAGCCGACGCGGAACACGATGTGGCCGATCTCCCGGGCGAGCCGCACGTGGTGCCGCTGCGGACGGCGCTCGCGGCACTGTCCGGTGTGGACGGCGACGCGGTGCGGCTCGTGCTGCCGGCGGCCGGAGACCCGCGGGGCCTGCCGGGTCCGGGTCCGTTCACCACCTCGGCGCTCGCCGCGGGCGAGGGCGCCGTCTGCGGGTCACTCGGCCTCGTGCCCACCGTCCTGCGGAGGGTCTCCGGGTCAGGTGACGTCTGGCACACCGTGCACTGGCGGGCGTTCCCCCTCCCGCAGCTCCCCCGGCACGACCCGCTCGGGCTCGCCGAGGCGGACCACGAGCTGCTCGACGCGCTGCGCACCTCGACCGATGCGCTGCGCGAGCTCGACGTGGCGCGGTGGCGGCCCGAGCTCGCGGAGGCGCTCGCGGGGCTCCGCCGGGACGGCGGGCGCGGCGACCTGCCGAGCGGGTACGACCCGCGTGCCCACCGGGTCCTGCACCGCGCCGAGCTGGTGGGCCGGATCGTCGCGCTCGCCGGGACGGAGGCGCCGGGCGGTGCGGTGACGGCGTTCGAGGCCTCCGCCCGGGACGCCGCCCTGCGGCCGCTGGCCACCGCGGCGCGCCGCGCGCGGGTCGCCGCGCACAACGCGCCGCTCCGGCCGGCCTGAGCGCCGTCCTCAGCCGGGCGTCGTCCCGGCGGCCGCCGGCCGGCGCGGCGCGGGGCAGCAGCCGACCTGGCACCGGTCGTGGCTCGGGGGCATCCTGCCCAGTGCCTGCCGCGGGCACGCAGGGGCCTGGCGCTCCAGCACCAGCTCCCGCACCATCGCGACGAACCGCGGGTCCGTGCCCGGGGTCGCGGCACGGGCGAACCCGAGGCCGAGGCGCGCGGCCGTGTCCCGGGCCTCGTTGTCCAGGTCCCAGATCACCTCGAGGTGGTCGCTCACGAAGCCGACCGGGCTCACGACGACGTCGGTGACGCCGCCCTCGGCGAGCCGCTCGAGGTGGTCGTTCACGTCGGGTTCCAGCCACGGCACGTGGGGCGGCCCGCTGCGGCTCTGCCAGACCAGGTCCCACCCGAGGTCCGGCGCGGCCGCCTCCGCCACCAGCCGCGACGTCTCCCGCAGCTGCGTGGAGTACAGCGAGCCCTCGGGACCGCTCGCGTCGTCCATCGCGACCGGGATGCTGTGCGCGGTGAACACCAGCCGGGCCCCTGCCCGGCGCGGGCCGGGCAGCGAGCTCAGCGCGGCGCGGACGGCGTCGGCGTGCGGCTCGACGAAGCCCGGGTGGTTGAAGTAGTGCCGCAGCTTGTCCACCTCGGGCGCGCCCTCGCCGACCTCCGCCCGGGCGCGGTCGAGGTCCTCGAGGTACTGCCGGCAGCCCGAGTACGACGAGTACGCGGACGTGGCGAACCCGAGGGCGCGCCGCACCCCGTCGGCCCGCATCTGCCGGAGGGTGTCGGCGAGGAACGGGCGCCAGTTCCGGTTGCCCCAGTACACGGGCAGGTCCACGCCGTGCGCCGCGAGATCGTCCCGCAGTGCCGCGAGCAGCGCCCGGTTCTGGTCGTTGATCGGCGAGACGCCGCCGAAGTGGGCGTAGTGCTCCGCGACCGCGGCGAGCCGCTCCGGCGGGATGCCGCGGCCGCGGGTGACGTTCTCGAGGAACGGCAGCACGTCCTGGGGGCCCTCCGGTCCGCCGAAGGAGAGCAGCAGCAGCGCGTCGTAACGGTCGTCCACGGACCCATCCTCCCCGGCAGCCGTGGCCGCGCCGTCGCCGGGTCCGTCGCAAACACGTCGCAATCCACCCCTCAAGGTCGCCTCCGTCGGGCCGATGCATCACGGGAAGCACTCGTTCGCCCCCCGAAACGGGAAGGTTTCCGACGTATGTTCCAGCTGAAGCGACGTTTTCTGCCCATTACTGCCGTTCCCGCCCTGGTCGCGCTCGGCCTCGCGCTGACGCCCGCGCCGGCGGACGCGAAGGCCACCTACGTCGGCGGCGTACGGCTGAACAGCTCGGAGTCGGCCCTCTTCGGCTACATCAACGATGCGCGCCGGAAGCAGGGACTCGCCACCCTGCAGATCTCCCCCGGTACGACCGACGTGGCACGCCGCTGGGCGGCCGAGATGGCCCGCACCGAGGACCTGCACCACAACCCGAGGTTCGGCCCTCAGGTCGGCTCGTCGGGCTCGCCGCGCTGGTCGGTGGCCAGCGAGAACGTCGGCTACGCCTCGGCGTGCGACCCGAAGCAGCTGTTCGACGCGTACATGAACTCCGCGGGCCACCGGAAGAACATCCTCGACCCCCGGATGCACTACGTCGGGATCGGCAGCGTGGACCGCGCTGACCCGAAGTGGTCGTGCGGTGTGCTCTGGAACACGATGAACTTCGTCGACTCGTACACGCCGTCGTCGTACGGCACCACCCGGGTACCGGCGTGGGGCCTGCGCGTCGACCAGTACGCGCCGTCCGGCGCGACGTCGGTCGCGTCCTTCGAGAGCGGGCACGAGGCCCGCATGCAGCTCACGACCGGCGGCACCCTCGCGAAGTCGGCCATGGCCCTCGGCAGGCCCACCTCCGGCGACGACGCCGTGCGCCTCACGTTCCGCAGCTCCGGCAAGGCCTCGGGCACGGTCACGTGGGAGCTCCGCGACGCCTGGGCGCTGTCGCAGCGGACGAGCCTGACGTTCAAGGCCCGCCTGCAGAGCGACCGCCCCACGAACTCGGTCCTCGTGGAGGTCCGCGTCGCGGACGCGTTCAACCGTGAGACCTACGTCGGTTCCTTCCGGGCCCGCACGAAGACCGCCACGACGACGATCACGCTGCCCTCGAGCGCACGGGCCTTCGGCAACACGCTGCGGCTGCGGGTCACCAACGACGCCGTCCGCGCGGGCAGTGCCTCCGGCCGGATCCTGCACCTGTACGGCATCGGCGTGTCCTGATCGCCCCGGTATTCCCGGCTTGTTGTGAACCAGCCCTCGTTCTCCCGGCTCAAGGCCCTGCCGCCCGGCGCCGATGCAGAGAGGGACAAAGCACGGCAACCGAGACCCGCGAAGGTTTTCCCCCCGATGACCAAGCTCTCACGTCGACTGCTCACGTTCCTGCTCGTGCCGCTGCTCGGCGCGCTCGTCGCCACGGCCCTGCCGGCGTCGCCCGCCAGTGCCGCCATCGTCAACGGCGTGGCGCTGAACAGCACCGAGGCCGCGCTCGTCCGGTACATCAACAACGCGCGCCAGAAGGCCGGCATCGCCCCGGTGCTCGTGCGTCCCGGTACCACCGACGTGGCACGCCGCTGGGCGCGGTACCTGTCCACGACGCAGGTGCTCAAGCACAACCCGTCGTTCGCGTCGCAGGTCGCGAAGTCCGGTTCGGCACGCTGGGGCCGCATCACCGAGAACGTCGGCTACGGCTCCGCGTGTGACCCCGCCCAGCTGTTCAACGCGTACATGAACTCCCCGGGCCACCGGAGGAACATCCTCGACCGCAAGGTGCGGTACCTCGGCATCGGTGCGGTCGACCGCACCGCGAAGGGCTGGCCGTGCGGCCAGGTGTGGAACACGATGAACTTCGTGGACTACTACCAGAGCAGCTACGGTCAGACCCGCGTCGCACCGACCGCGCAGCTGAACCGGTAACACCCCGTTCCACGCAGCGAGCCCCGGACCGTCACGGCCCGGGGCTCGCTGCGTTCGTGGCGGGTGGCCCCGGCGCCTCCGAGCGTCCACTGTGTACTCGTGGGCCCTCGCAGCGCCGCGGCGCCCTGCCTCGGGTCAGACTCCCACCGCGTGGAAGCCACCGTCCACGTGCACGATCTCGCCCGTCGTCTTGGGCAGCCAGTCGCTGAGCAGCGCCAGGCAGGTCCGCGCGGTCGGCTCGGTGTCCCCGAGGTCCCAGCCGAGCGGGGCGCGCCTCGCCCACGGCTCCTCGAACGCCGAGAAGCCCGGGATGCTCCTGGCGGCCATGGTCTTCAGTGGACCGGCGGCCACCATGTTGACGCGGATTCCGCGGGGCCCGAGATCGCGCGCGAGGTACCGCGCCGCCGACTCGAGGCCGGCCTTCGCGACCCCCATCCAGTCGTACGCCGGCCACGCCTGCTGCGCGTCGAACGTCAGCCCCACGATCGCGCCGCCCTCGCCCATCAGGGGCAGTGCCGCAACGGCGAGGGACTTCAGCGAGAACGTCGACACGTGGACCGCGGTCGCGACGTCCTCCCACGGCGCCTCGAGGAACCCGCCACCGAGGCAGCTCGCCGGCGCGAACCCGATCGAGTGCAGCACGCCGTCGAGACCGTCCACGTGCTCCCGGACGCGGTCCGCGAGGCTCGCGAGGTGCTCGGGGTCGGTCACGTCCAGCTCGACGACCGGTGCGGGCTGCGGCAGGCGTTTCGCGATGCGCTCCACGAGGGACATCCGGCCGTACCCGGTCAGCACCACCGTGGCGCCCTGCTCCTGGGCGAGCCGGGCCACCCCGAACGCGATGGACGCGTCGGTGATGACGCCGGTGATCAGCAGGCGCTTGCCTTCGAGCAGGCCGCTCACGATGACTCCTTCGAAAGTATGTCTACTGTGGACAACGGGGCTCAGTGCCCCATGCCGAGACCGCCGTCGACGGGGATCACGGCGCCGGACACGTACGCGGCGTCGTCGGAGGCGAGCCACGTCACGGCGCCCGCGACCTCCTCCGCGGCGCCGAACCGGCCGAGCGGGATGCTGCCGAAGATCTCCTCGCGGCGTGCGTGGGTGAGCTCCGCCGTCATGTCGGACGTGATGAACCCGGGCGTGACGACGTTCGCGGTGATGTTGCGGCTGCCGAGCTCGCGGGTGATGGATCGCGCGATGCCCACGAGGCCGGCCTTCGAGGCCGCGTAGTTCACCTGCCCGGGCGAGCCCGTCAGGCCGACCACCGAACCGACGAACACCATGCGGCCGCGCTTCGCACGCAGCATCTTCCCGGCGGCACGCTTCGCGACGCGGTACGCGCCGGTCAGGTTCGCGTCGATCACCCGGGTGAACTGGTCCTCGGACATCCGCAGCAGCAGCGTGTCGTCGGTGATGCCGGCGTTCGCGACGAGGACCTCCACCGGTCCGTGCTGCGCCTCGACGGCGGTGAACGCCTCGTCGACCTGGGCCGCGTCGGTGACGTCGCACCGGACGCCGAACAGGCCCTCGGGGGCGCCGCTCCCCCGGTGCGTCACGGCGACCTTGTCGCCCTGCGCGGCGAAGGCGCGGGCGATCGCGAGCCCGATCCCTCGGTTCCCTCCGGTCACGAGCACACTGCGGGACACGGGTCACTCCTTCGGCACACGACACGGACGTCAGGTGGGAGGCTATGTGTTACCGCGCGGTAGCCCTAAACCGACCGCGTGTGATCCGTACCCCTCGACCCCGCCACCTCACCTGGCCGCCGCCGTCCGGGCGTCCGGGCGTCCGCTAGTGTCGACGAACGTGCGCGCGATCCAGATCACACGGTTCGGCGGTCCCGAGGTCCTGACCCTCGCCGAGCTCCCCGACCCGGTGCCCGGCGACGGCCTCGAGGTGCTCGACGTGCTCGCCGCGGGGGTGAACTACGCCGACACCCACCAGATCGAGGACAGCTACCTGGCGCGTCAGCGGCTGCCGCTCGTCCCCGGCGCCGAGGTGGTCGGCCGCCGCGCCGACGGCACGCGCGTCGTCTCGCTCATGCTCGCCGGCGGCGGGTACGCGGAGAAGGCGCTCGCCCACCCGTCCGTGACGTTCCCGGTGCCCGACGGCATGGACGACGGCGCCGCGCTCGCCCTGGTCCTCCAGGGCACCACGGCGTGGCACGTGCTGCGGACCTGCGCGCACCTCGCGGCCGGCGAGACCGTGGTCGTCCACGCCGCCGCAGGCGGCGTCGGCACGCTCGCCGTGCAGCTCGCGAAGCACTTCGGCGCCGGGCGGGTGATCGCGACCGCCTCGTCGCCGGAGAAGCGGGACCTCGCCCTCTCCCTCGGCGCGGACGTCGCCCTCGACCCCGCGGTGCCGGACCTCACCGCGGCGCTGCGGGAGGCGGGCGGCGGTCGCGGCGTCGACGTGGTGCTGGAGATGACCGGCAGGCCGGTGTTCGACGCCTCGCTCGCCGCGCTCGCGCCCTTCGGCCGGCTCGTCACCTACGGGATGGCGTCGCGGACCGCGCCGTCGAAGATCGACCCGGCCGAGCTGATGGGCCGCTCGCGCGCCGTGATCGGCTTCTGGCTGGTCCACTGCGCGTCCCGGCCCGGCATGCTGGCCGAGGCGATGGACGGCATGTTCGCGATGGTCGCCGACGGGACGCTCCGGCCGGTCGTGGGCGGTGAGTACCCGCTCGCGGAGGCGCACCGGGCGCACGAGGACCTCCTCGCGCGCCGGAGCACCGGCAAGCTGCTGCTGCGCCCCGCCGGGCCCTGAGGCTCCCGAGGCCCCGGCCTCCTACGGCAGGCGCTGGGTCCACAGCAGGCTGAGTCCCCCGGCGGTGAACCCGAACAGCAGCGCGAGTCCGACGAACCACTGCGTGACCTCCCGCGGCTTCGACCGGTATCCCACCGAGCTCCCGAGGTCCCGGTAGACGTCCTTCAGCTCCTGCGCGGAGACGGCCTCGTAGTACCGGCCCTTCGTCTGGTCGGCGAGGGCCGCGAGCGTGTCGCGGTCCACCGGCACGGGTACCGCGCCGCCGGACAGCTCGACCACTCCGTCCTGGGTGCCGAACGCGATCGTGGACACCGGCACGCGGGCCTCGGCGGCGGCCGCCGCGGCCTCGTCGGGACCGCGGCCGAAGGTGTTGAACCCGTCCGACAGCAGCACGATCCGCGCCGGGGGCGGTCCGGAGGCGCCGTCGGCCGGCACGCTGGCGATCGCCTGGAGCGACGCGAACACCGCCTCGCCGATCGCGGTCGACTCCTGCAGCCGGAGGTTGTCGATCGCCTGCGTCACCTGCCCGTGCTCCTTGGTGGGCGAGACGATGACCGCGGCGTTCTTCGCGAACGAGACGAGCCCCAGGTTGTACGTCGCGGGCAGCTCGCCCACGAACAGCTTCGCCGCCTCCTTCATGGCGGTGAACCGGTCCGGCCGGACGTCGGTGGCCTTCATGGACAGCGACACGTCGACCGCGAGCACGACCGTGGCGCGCTCGAGCGGCTCCCTGACCTCGGTGGACGGCCGGGCCATGCCGGTCGCGAGCGTCAGCATGCACAGCAGGAAGGCCGCCGCGGTGACGTGCCGCCGCCACCCCGGCGAGCGCGGCGCGAGGCGGGCCAGCAGCGCCACGTTGGTGAAGCGGACCGCGTACGCCCCGCGGCGCCACTGCGCCACGACGTACGCACCGGCGAGCAGCAGTACGGGGAGCACGAGGAGCAGCCACCACGGGCTGAGGAAGCGGATCATCGGGTGGTCCCACGGGTCTGGCTCCGCCGCTGGGCGGCGACGAAGCGGACGATGTCGAGCAGCCAGTCCGAGTCGGTACGGAGTCGCAGGTGCGCCGCCCCGGCGCGGCGCAACGACGCGGCGATCGTCTCCCGCTGGACGCGCGCCGCCTCCGCGTACCGCTCCCGGAACCGCCGGTCCCCGGTCTGCACCTCGTGGACACGGCCGGTCTCGGCGTCGGTGACGGTGAGCACGCCGACATCGGGCAGTTCGAGCTCGCGGGGGTCGACCACCTCGATCGCGAGGAGGTCGTGCCGGACGCCGAGCCGGCGCATCGGCCGCTCCCAGGCGGGCGGACGGGCGGGATCGTCGGCGAGGTCCGGGGTCAGGAAGTCGGAGATCACCACCGCCATCCCACGCCGCCGCGGGGGCCGGTTGAGCGCGTCGATCGCCGCGGCGAGGTCGGTCTGGGTCCCCGGCGCCGCGCGGGGCGTCCGGGCGATGCGGCGCATCATGCCCTGGGCGTACAGCCGGCCTCCGCGTGCGGGGATCCGCACCAGCCCGTCGCCCCAGGCCAGGACCGCGCCGGTTCGGTTGCCGCCCCGGACGGTGAGGTGCGTGACGGCGGCGGCCGCCGCGACGGCGAGGTCCCGCTTCTCGCACAGCGCCGTCCCGAAGTCGAGGCTGGCCGACAGGTCGAGGCAGATCCACGTCTCGAGCTCACGGTCGGCCACGGTCTGCCGCACGTGCGGGACGGTCGTGCGGGCGGTGACGGGCCAGTCCATCCGCCGGACGTCGTCGCCGGGCCGGTACTCCCGGGACTCCCCCGCCTCCGACCCCGACGCCGGCAGCAGGCCCAGGTGGTCACCCTGGAGCAGGCCGTCGAGCCGGCGGGTGACGAGAAGCTCGAGCTTGCGCAGGACGGCCTCGGTGCTGGCGTCGTCGAGCCGGGGCGGCGCACCCGCGACGGCGTCCCGGCGTACCCCGCCGGGCGGCCGCGGTACGGCGGCGAGCCGATCGCCCGCCTCCCGCGCGCCCGTGCCGCGGCGGAACCTCACGCCGGCCGCTCCGTGGGCGCCGGCCAGGACCCGGACGGGAGGCCCGCGCCGGGCGCGCCCGGCGACGAGGTCTGCCGCAGGTCCGCGCTCTGCCGCGGCGCCACCGTCGGCAGCGGCACGGTCGCGAGCACACGGTCGACGATGTACTCCGCGGGCACGCCGTCCGCGAGCGCGTCGTAGGACAGGACGAGCCGGTGCCGCAAGATGTCCGGCGCCACGTCCTGGAGGTCCTGCGGGAGCGCATAGTCCCGGCCCCGCATGAGCGCCAGCGCGCGCGTGGCGGCCACGAGACCGAGCGAGGCGCGGGGGCTCGCGCCGTACGAGATCAGCGGCGCCACGTCCGCGAGCCCGTGCGCGGCGGGCGTCCGCGTCGCGAGGACCAGGCGTACGGCGTGGTCGACGAGCGCACTGTGCACGAACACCCCGTCCGCCGCGTCCTGGAGGCGCAGGAGCATCGCCGGGTCGAGGACCTGCTGCGCGACGGGCGGGTTCACCCCCATCCGGTAGACGATCTCCCGCTCCTCGCTGTCGGTGGGATACCCGACGACGACCTTCATGAGGAAGCGGTCGCGCTGGGCCTCGGGCAGCGGGTACACGCCCTCCTGCTCGATCGGGTTCTGGGTCGCGAGCGTCAGGAACGGCCGGGGCAGCGGATACGTCTTCCCGCCGATCGACACCTGGTGCTCCGCCATGACCTCGAGCAGCGCCGACTGCACCTTCGCGGGCGCGCGGTTGATCTCGTCGGCGAGGACGAAGTTCGCGAACACGGGGCCCAGCTCGACGTCGAACGTCTCCGACGACGCCTTGTACACCCGCGTGCCGAGGATGTCCGCGGGCACCAGGTCCGGGGTGAACTGGATCCGCGAGAACGTGCCGCCGACCACCGTCGCGAGCGTCTCCACGGCGAGCGTCTTCGCGACGCCGGGGACGCCCTCGAGCAGGCAGTGCCCCCGCGCCAGCAGGCAGACGAGCATCCGCTCGATCATCCGGTCCTGCCCCACGATGACGCGCTTCACCTCGAAGAGCGCCTTCTCCAGCTGGGTGGCGTCCTCGGCCGGGGTGGACTGCTGGGTCACTCGTTCCTCCTGCGGACAGCCGGTTCCCGCCGCGGCGGCGGCCACGTCGGCCCAAGCCTGGCACGGCGGCGGTGAAAGTGCTGTGAAGGGGCGGTCCGCGCGTCGCGCGTACCGGAAAGGCGTCGGCTCCCGGTCTCCCGGCACGGAACACTTGCCGCAGACCGTCGCCATACCGCGGAATCCCTTGCAGCACAGGGGCTTGTTGCCTGGACAAGCACTGCACGGGGTGGTGTAACCTTGTCGCGTCGCCGGGCGGCTTCCCCCGTGGTCGCCCGGCGCACCTGCTCTTCCCCGCCGGTCTCGCGCCGCTGTCGGCACTGTCAGACTGGTCCGGTGACCGACTCCCCCGACCTCGCGGTGTGTTCCGCCCGCGGCTGCCGCGAGGTGGCGCGGTGGGCCCTCGCCTGGAACAACCCCCGCCTGCACACCCCGGACCGCCGGAAGACCTGGCTCGCGTGTGACGCGCACCGCGAGTCGCTCGCGGAGTTCCTCACGGCGCGGGGCTTCCTCCGGGAGGTCACCCCGCACCGCACGGAGGTCAGTTGACCTGCCGTTCCCGGCCCTCCCAGAACGTCCTCCGGAGCAGGAACTTCTGGATCTTGCCGGTCGCCGTGCGCGGGATCGACTCGCGGAACTCGATGCGCTTCGGCACCTTGTAGCCGGCGAGCTGCGCGCGGCAGTGCGCGACGAGATCGGCCTCGGTGGCCTCCGCCCCCTCGGCGAGCACCACGAGCCCGAGGACGAGCTCGCCCCACTTCTCGTCCGGCACGCCGATGACGGCGCACTCGGCGACGGCGGGGTGGGAGAACAGCCGGTCCTCGACCTCGATCGAGGAGACGTTCTCCCCGCCGCTGATGATCACGTCCTTCTTGCGGTCGGCGATCGTCAGGTACCCGTCCTCGCCGATCCGCCCGCCGTCACCGGTGTGGAACCAGCCCCCGTCGAGCGCCTTGCCGGTCGAGTCCGGGTCGCTCCAGTAGCCCTCCATCACGGTGTTCGACCGGACCAGCACCTCGCCCGTCTCGTCGGTGCGGATCCGGGCGCCGAGAGCGGGCGCGCCCGCGCGCGACAGCCTCTGCGCCCGCTCCTCCCCGGAGAGCCCGTCGTACTCCGCCCGGCGGGCGTTGTGCGTGAGCAGCGGCGACGTCTCGGTGAGGCCGTAGATCTGCTGGAACTCCCAGCCCAGCTCCTCCTCGATGCGGGCGATCGTGCGCGACGGCGGCGGCGCGCCCGCGCAGACCACGCGCATCCGGTCGCGCCCGGGGATCTCGCCGTCCCACTCCTGCGCCGCGTCCAGCACGGCGGCCCAGACCGCGGGCGCGCCGCACGCCAGCGTGAGCCCGTGCTGCTCCACGCGGCGGAGGATCTCGGCGCCGTCGATCTTGCGGATCACGACCTGTGTCACGCCCATGCCCGCGGCGACGTACGGCATGCCCCACCCGTTGCAGTGGAACATCGGCAGCGTGTGCAGGAACACGTCCCGGTCGGTCACCGACGTGTGGAGGCCGAACGTCACCGCGTCGGTCCAGATGTTCCGGTGCGTGAGCTGGACGCCCTTGGGCCGCGCGGTGGTGCCGGACGTGTAGTTGATCGTCGCGGTGGCGTTCTCGTCCGGCTCCCACGGAGCCGGCTCGGTGTCGAAGCGGAGCAGCGCGTCGTCCGACTCCGCCCCGACCACGAACCGGTGCTTCGCGGTGACCGACCGCAGCGGCTCGTCCAGCTCCGGGTCGACCAGGACGGCGCTCGCCCCGCTGTGCTCGACGATGTAGCGCACCTCGTCGGCGTGCAGCCGGAAGTTGACCGGCACCAGGATCCTGCCGTGGTACGGCGCGGCGAACAGCAGCTCCTGCAGGCGGGCCGCGTTGTGGGACACCACGGCGACGCGCTCGCCCGGTGCGATGCCGAGGGCATCGAACCCCGCGCCGTACGCCCGGGCACGGCGCCCGACCTCTCCCCACGTCACCGGCCCGAGAGAGTCCCGGGTCCCCGGCTCGTCGACGAGGCCCACGCGGTCGGGATAGACCTTCTCGGCACGGTCGAGGAAATCGCGGACGGTGAGCGGGACACGCATGGGGAGACCTCCGGGCACGAGTCGTCTGGACGAGACCCTACCGGCTGGTGATGTGGATCACCGCAACAGGCTGATGTCCCCGTCGGCGACCGGTTCCCCGCGGGCGCCGACCGGGACGGCCTCCGCCGCGGCGGTCCGTGCGGCGCGCCGCACCTCCCACCGGCGCTCGAGCGGGCGCATCACCAGGAAGGTCAGCACCACGTACGTCCAGCCGACCAGCACGTCGGCGACGTAGTGCTCCCCCGCGTACACCAGCGTGAACGTCATCGCGAGCGGGTAGAGCAGCAGGACCGGGAGCCACCGCCGGCTCACGCGGGTGAAGAAGAACGCGACGACCAGCATCGCGAACGCCGAGTGCAGGGACGGCATCGCGGCGACCTGGTTCGACATCGCCTGGCCCGCGCTGATCACCTTCCCCGCCGAGTGCAGGCCGATCTCCTGCCAGCCCACCGACGAGGTCCGGTACACGGGGTCGGGGATCGCGCCGACCTGCGAGGCGAACCAGGGCGGCGCCGCCGGGTACAGGAAGTACGTGACGAGCCCGGCGAACGTCAGCAGGAACCACCGGCGCATGAACTGCAGCCAGACCGTGCGGTTGCGCAGCCACAGCACCACGGCGACCGTCAGGCTCACCACGAAGTGGGAGAAGTACACGAACGAGGCGCCCACGTCCCACCAGTGCACCTGACCGGGCGTGTACAGGTGCTGCTGGAGCCACACGGTCGGGACGACCCCGAACATCGCGCGGTCGGCGTCGATCATCGGGTGGATGTGCACGGGCAGCAGCTCGTCCGCGAAACCCCGGCTCAGGTCGTACAGGACGAGCAGCAGGAGGACCGGGACCCAGTCCCGCGCGAACTCGAGGTGCCGCCGCCACGGCCGGTCGTGGTTCCAGGCGACCGTCGCGAGCCAGAGCCAGCAGAACGCGACCGCGTAGTCGGTCGGGAGGCCCACGGTCGCCCACCACACCCCGAACGCGAGCGCGTAGGCCGTCATGAAGACGGCACGACGACGCGACCGACCGGGGGCGTCCTCGCCTCCCGGCGCGGGGGGTGGGGACACCATCTCCGTGAGCGCCATTGCGAACGCGATGGTAGTCCAGGGACGCGGGATGTCACGTGGTGTTCGCCGCGTGTCCACCGATCGAGGGACGAAGGTCCCGATCGGCACGCGGACCACGACATCGGCGTCGGGCTGCCGTTCACGGTGACGTCCGTGGTCGTCGGACCCAGCCCGGCCCTAGGGTGGCGTCCATGACGCTGGAGATCGGACTCACCGGGCGTGTCCGCCTCACGGTCGGGCCCGCGGACACCGCGTCCGCCCTCGGGTCCGGCGACGTCGACGTGCTCGGTACGCCGCGGGTCGTGGCCCTGGCCGAGCAGGCGACGGTCGCGGCGCTCGGCGGGCGCCTCGGGGCCCGGTACACGTCCGTCGGGACCCGCGTAGAGCTCGAGCACCGCGTCCCCACCGTGGTCGGCGGGACGGTCGAGGCCGAGGCGCGGCTCGTCGCGGTCGAGGGCCGGCGGCTGGTGTTCGTGGTCGCGGTGCGCGAGAACGCCCAGACCGTCGCGGAGGGGCGCGTCGAGCGGGTCGTGGTCGAGCGCGCACGGTTCGCCGGCGGGGCGTGAGCGTGACCCGCTTCGCCGAGGTGGCCGACGGCGTGTACGTGCTGCGCCACCCCGTTCTCGACGTCAACGCGACGCTGATCGTCGGCGACGGGGAGGCGCTGCTGGTCGACACGCTGTCCACCGCCGCCCAGGCCGTCGAGCTGGCCGCCGCGGTGCGCCGGATGACCCCGGCGCCGTACCGGGTGGTGAACACCCACCACCACTTCGACCACTGCTTCGGCAACGCCGCGCTCCCGGCCACCGAGGTCTGGGGCCACGAGCGGTGCGCGGAGATCCTGGCCGGGACGGGCCCGCGGCGGCTGGCCGCCCTCGCCGCGGAGTTCCCGGAGCTGGCCGACGGCATCCTGTCGGCGGTCGTCCGCCCGCCGGACCACACGCTCCGCGAGGAGGCCGTGCTCGACGTGGGAGGCCGCGCCGTCCAGCTGCTGCACCTCGGCCGCGGGCACACGGAGGACGACGTGGTCGTCGTGGTCCCGGACGCGGCGACCGTCGTGGCCGGGGACCTGGTGGAGTCGGCGGGCCCGCCGGGGTTCGACGACGCGTGGCCCCTCGACTGGCCGGCGACCACCGCGGCACTCTACGAGGTCGTCGAGGGCCTGGTGGGTGCGCCGACCGTGGTGCCGGGGCACGGCCTCGTGGTGGGTGCGGACTTCGTCGCGGCGCAGCACGCCGACCTGGCTCACCTGGCCTGGCTGTGCCGCGACGGGCACGCCGACGACCGGCCGGCGGAGGAGGTCGCGGCGGTGGCACCGTTCGGCCCGGAGGTGGCGCTGGTGGCGGTGCGGCGGGCCTACGCGGACCTGGACGGCCGGCTCTGACCGGCCGTCCGGGTCCGCCCCGCTCAGTTGGGGTCGGCGAGGCTGACGCACCCACGGGGCACGAAGTACCAGTTGGGCTTGCCCGCGGTCGGGGCGGGATCGCGGACCATGACCCACCTGCCGTCACGGCTGACGTACCGCCAGAGCAGCGCCTTGCCGTCCGGCACGTCGGAGACCGGGTCCGCCGGCCGGGCAGGCACCGCCCACGGGGACACGTTGCCGAACGCCGTGTGGGACGTGCACCCGGCGGCGCCCCGGTTCATGTGGGTCCTCGAGCCGTCACCCGCGTTGTTGTTCTTGGTGCCGTCGGTGAACGTCCGCAGGAAGTACGGCGTGTCGATCTGCTGCGGTGAACCGCAGCGGTCGGCGACCGTCGTCCCCCCGGTCGTGTTGCCGTCCTCGATCCACGCACACCGGCGGAGGTTGCCGCCGAGGAAACCCCACCGGTAGTACGCGCCGCGGGGGTTGCCGGGGCCCTTCGCGAACTGCCTCGGGCCCTGGACGAACATCGACCAGCCGGGGTACGCGTTGCCGATGACGTACGAGTTCGGCGCGTACGAGATGGTGGGGACGACCCCCCTCTCGACGTGCTGGTGGCTCGCCGCGTCGGCGGGCCCTCCGGTGAGCAGCACCCCGGCGGCGAGCACGAGGCCGCTCCCGAGCACTGCTCCGCGGCGGAGCCGCGTGTTGTCCTCGCGCATCACTCTCTCCTCTGGTCGGACGGGATCAGGGGGGGCAGGAGGATCCGTCGTTCACGTGGTGGCCGAGGGCCGCGCTCTGGACCCAGACGTTGTCGTACGGCGGCGCGTAGGGGCTCTTGTCGGTCATCAGGTCGCCCCAGGCGTAGCCGCGGGCCCAGCCGCTGTCGCGGTACTCGTAGACGCTGAACGTCTCGTTGTGCTGGAGGTTCTCCCAGGCCTGCCCTGCCGGGTAGTTGCGCACGTAGACCTTGCTCCACTGCACGCAGCGCCGGTCGCCGGGGACGTCGGCCACCGCGGCGGCCGAGGTGGCCGACGCGGGCCTCGCCGCGGTGGCGGCCCCGTGGCCCGTCACCGCGGCCGTCGAGCTCCCGGCCGAGGCACGGCACAGCTGGCTGTCGAGCACGTGCCCGGAGACCCTGTTGTAGTTGCGGACGCCGAAGTCGAACGTGCCGCCCTGGTGGTACACGTGGAAGTGCGCGCCCCGGGGCAGGTCGTCCAGCCGGGGCGACGACGTGTCCGGGTCCTGGTAGATGTACGCGGTGTCGGTGTGGCACACCACGGCGTCGTAGCCGTGCTGGTCGGCCGAGGCGGGACCGGCGGCCGCGAGCGTCGCGGCCACGACGAGCCCGGACCCGAGGACCGCGGCTGCTGCTCGGTGCTGGACTGACATGACGTTCCTCCCGAGATCGGCGGCCGGTCCGGCGTGACCGGCCCTCGGGTCCCTGCGTACGTGTCCGCCCGGCCGTCCTGCCAGCGTCCCGGGACGGCGGGACGCATCGGGCCGCGCACGGGACGATCCGGGCCGGATGCGGACGGCGGGTCGGTCAGGTCCTGGTGCGGCAGACGAGCGCGACGAACCGGAGCTTCGCCTGGTCGACGTAGCCCTCCCTGCCGGTGCTCAGCACCGTGACCTTCCGTCGGCTGCGGTACGGGCCGTGGTCCAGCTCGCCCGCGTCCACGACGTCGCCGATCGCGACCTGGCCGACGACGCGCCCGTCCGCGTCCAGCAGGCGACCGGGTTCCTCGACGGTGTAACGCCGGACGGTGGGACAGGTCGGCGCGGCGGGCGGGCCCGGCGTACGGTGCACCACGGCGGGGACGAGGACGACCAGCACCACGAGCGTCAGCAGCGCGCCGCCGAGGACGGACAGCAGTGCGACCCACCGGCGGTCCCGGCGCCGGGCGGGACGAGCGGGCGGGGCCCCGGCGTCACCGGACGCGGGCGGGGCCCGGCCGCCGGCGGCCTGGTGGTCGTCCAGCGCGCGCCGCGCGTCCTGCCAGCGCGGCCGCCAGTCCAGGGCATCGCCGCCGAGGACCGAGACGAGCGCCTCGGTCACCTCCCACGAGGGGAACCGGGCACCGCGGAGAACGTCGTTGCAGGTCGTGCTGCCGTACCCGGTCTTGCGCTCCAGCACCCGTGCCGACGGCTTCCCGGCCGCGAGGTGCAGCTCGCGGAGCTGCGAGTGGAAGCGGGCGACGGGGTCGTCGCCGTCCCCCGGGTGAGCGTCGGGTGTCATGCGACCCCTCTCGCCAGCTGAGGGTCACTCTGCCACCGCGGCGCACCGGATCGTCAGTGCACCGCGGCGTCAGTGCGTCAGCCGGGACTCCGCGGGCGCCGGTCGCGGGTCGATCCGCCCCTCGACGTAGATCGCGTACCACACGCAGAACACCAGGACGGTCCAGATCTTCCGGCTGTGGTCCGCGTCGCCACGCCGGTGCGCCTCGAGCAGGTTCAGCGCGTACGGGAGGTCGAGCAGCTCCCCGGCCCCGGACGAGCCGATGATGTCCCGCGCCCACTCGTACATGACCGACTTCAGCCACACCCGGGTCGGCACCGGGAACCCGAGCTTCGGCCGGTTGACGATGTGCGGCGGGACGATGCCCTCGAGGGCCCGCCGGAGCGCGTACTTCCGCACGCCGTCGCGCGTGACCTTGAGCTCCTGGGGGATCGTCGCCGCGACCTCGAACACGCCGGTGTCGAGGAACGGCACGCGCAGCTCCAGCGAGTGCGCCATCGACATCCGGTCCGCCTTGACCAGGATGTCGCCGCGCAGCCAGGTGAACAGGTCGATGTACTGCATCCGCGTCACGTCGTCGAGGTGCGCCGAGTCGCGGTAGTGCTGCGCCGTGACGTCGGTGTACGCCACCGACGGGTCGTACGTCCGCATGAGCCGCGACTTCTCGGCCTCGGTGAAGATGCGGGCGTTGCCGTAGTACCGCTCCTCGATCGGAGTCGTGCCGCGCTCCAGGTACGACTTGCCGCGCACGCCCTCGGGGATGACCCGCGACAGCGCCCGCAGGCCCCGCTGGAGGGGCGACGGCAGGGCCTGGAGGTGCCGCAGCGACAGCGGCTCCCGGTAGATCCCGTACCCGCCGAAGAACTCGTCCGCCCCCTCGCCCGACAACACGACCGTGACGTGCTCGGCGGCCGACTTCGCGACGAAGTACAGCGGCACCAGCGCCGGGTCGGCGACCGGGTCGTCGAGCTGCCAGACGATCCGCGGCAGCGCGTCCATCATGTCGTCCGCGCTGATCAGCGTGGGGATCGTCGTCACGTCGAGCCAGCGGGCCGACTGCTGGGCGACCTCGATCTCGGAGTACCCGTCGACCTCGTACCCGACGGTGAACGTCTTGATGTCCGGCTTGTGCTCGCGGGCCAGCGCGACGATCGCGGTGGAGTCGATGCCGCTCGACAGGAACGCCCCGACCGGCACCTCCGACCGCAGGTGCAGCGCCACGGACTCGCGCAGCGCCTCGCGGATCCGCTCGAACAGCGCCTCGGGGCTCTGCTGGGGGGTGGGGCGGAAGTCGGGCGTGTAGTAACGCCGGAGGGTGATCCCGGTGTCCGGCGTGTAGGTGAAGCACTCCCCCGACTCGACCCGCTCGATGTCGCGGTGCAGCGTCGCGGGCTCCGGGACGTACTGGAGGGTCAGGTAGTGCGACAGGCTCGCCGGGTCGATGCCGGCGTCCCCGGCGCGGGCGGCGGCGGAGAAGGGGACGAGCGCCTTCTTCTCGCTCGCGAGGTACAGGCCCTCCTCGCCGACGAGGTAGTGCAGCGGCTTGATGCCGTAGAAGTCGCGGGCGCCGAACGCGCGTCGCTCGACCGTGTCCCAGATGACGAACGCGAACATGCCGCGCAGCCGGCCCACCGCCGCCTCGCCCCAGTGGTGGTACGCCGCGAGGATCGTCTCGGAGTCGCCGTCGGTGGCGAACTCCGCCCCGAACTCGGCGACGAGCTCCTCGCGCAGCTCGAGGTAGTTGTAGATCTCGCCGTTGAACGTCATCACGTACCGGCCGCCGGAGTACGTGATCGGCTGGTGGCTGTGCTCCACGTCGATGATCGACAGGCGCTTGAACCCGAGCACGACGTCGGTGCCGGACACCGTGACCCCGGTCTCGTCCGGCCCCCGGTGGTGGACGGTCCCGAGCGCCGCGGCGATCGGATCGCGGTGGGCGGCGGCGTCGCCGCACGCGCTGACAAAGGTGAGCAGGCCGCACATGGAGGCCATCCTCCCACGAACGGACGGCGCTACCGTGGACGCCATGAGCGAGCGGAACGTCTCGAGTCACGACCAGGGCCTCCCCGAGCGGTTGGCGGAGGCGATGCGGACCGGCTGGGCCGACACCGGTGACCGGGCGGTGACGGCGGCGGAGTACGCCCCCTTCCACGCGCGGAGGCGGGAGGCCCTGGTCGCGCGGTTCCCCGGTGAGACCCTCGTCGTGCCGACGGGCGGGCTGAAGGTCCGCGCGAACGACACCGAGTACGACTTCCGGCCCGGCAGCGACTTCTACTGGCTCACCGGGTCGGCCGAGCCCGACTCCGTGCTGGTGCTGCGGCCGGGCGGCGCGGCGACGCTGTACGTGCACCCGCGGTCACCGCGGGACACCGACGAGTTCTTCCGCGACCGCGTGTACGGCGAGCTGTGGGTCGGCCCCCGCCCGACGCTCGGCGACACCACCGCGCTGCTCGGGCTCGAGGCGGCGCACGTGCGGGACCTCGACAAGGCGCTCGCCGAGCTCGACCCGGCACACACCCGCGTGCTGCGGGGCCACGACGCCGCCGTGGACGCGGCGATCGCGGCCGGGGACGACGACGCGCGGGACGCCGAGCTGGCGTCCGTGCTGTCCGAGCTGCGGCTCGTGAAGGACTCCTGGGAGCTCTCCCGGCTCCGCGCGGCCGTCGCCGCGACGGCCCGGGGCTTCGAGGACGTGGCCCGCGCGCTGCCGCCGGACCGGGAGGTGTCCGAGCGGCTGGTCGACGGCGTGTTCGGGCTGCGGGCGCGGCACGACGGCAACACGGTCGGGTACTCCACGATCGCCGCCGCGGGTGCGCACGCCTGCACGCTGCACTGGATGCGCAACGACGGCCGGGTCCGCCCCGGTGACCTCCTGCTGCTCGACGCGGGTGTCGAGGACGTCCACCTGTACACCGCCGACGTCACCCGCACCATCCCGGTGAGCGGGCGGTTCACCGAGGTACAGCGGCGGGTGTACGATCTCGTGTACGCCGCGCAGGACGCGGGCATCGCGGCGGTGCGGCCGGGCGCGCCCTTCCTGGCGGCGCACGATGCGGCGATGCGCGTGATCGCCGAGGGCCTCGCGGAGTGGGGCATCCTCCCGGTGAGCGCCGAGGAGTCGCTCGACCCCGCGTGCGGGCTGCACCGGCGGTGGACGCTCCACTCGACGAGCCACTCGCTGGGGCTCGACGTGCACGACTGCGCGAAGGCGCGGGCCTCGGCGTACACGCACGGGACGCTCGCCGAAGGGCACGTGCTGACCGTGGAGCCGGGCCTGTACTTCCAGGCCGACGACCTGACCGTGCCCGAGGAGTACCGCGGCATCGGCGTGCGGATCGAGGACGACATCCTGGTGACCGCGGACGGCCACGAGAACCTCTCCGCGGCCCTCCCCCGGCGTTCCGGCGAGGTCGAGGCGTGGCTGGCGGACCTCCGCGAGAAGGGCCCGCGCCTGCCGGGCTGAGGCTGCGGGCCGGCGGTACACGCCGGACAAAGGTGACGCGACACCCGGTCGCCGCGCCTTGACCGTCAAACAAGACGCACGTACTGTTTAGCTGTTCCCCATCACCGCCAGCCCGGTGCGACGCGCCCGGCGCCATGCGGGAGGATGCAGGCGGACCGCGGATCGACGAGGAGAGCGTGTGACTACAGGACCCGGCACGAGCAGCGACAGCTTCGGCAGCAAGGGGACGCTGGAGGTCGGTGACCGGTCGTACGAGGTCTTCCGGCTGAACGCCGTGGACGGCGCCGAGCGCCTCCCCTACAGCCTGAAGATCCTCCTGGAGAACGTGCTGCGCACGGAGGACGGCGCGAACATCACCGCCGACGACATCCGCGCGCTCGCCGGCTGGGACGCCGACGCGCAGCCCGACACCGAGATCCAGTTCACGCCCGCGCGCGTGATCATGCAGGACTTCACCGGCGTTCCCTGCGTCGTCGACCTCGCCACCATGCGCGAGGCCGTCGCGGACCTCGGCGGCGACCCGGCGAAGATCAACCCGCTCGCCCCGGCCGAGCTGGTCATCGACCACTCGGTGATCATCGACGTGTTCGGGCGCGAGGACGCGTTCGCGCGCAACGTCGAGTTCGAGTACGGCCGCAACAGGGAGCGCTACCAGTTCCTCCGCTGGGGCCAGACGGCGTTCGACGAGTTCAAGGTCGTCCCGCCGGGCACCGGCATCGTCCACCAGGTCAACATCGAGCACCTGGCCCGCGTCACGATGACGCGCGAGGTCGACGGCGTGCTCCGGGCGTACCCGGACACCTGCGTCGGCACCGACAGCCACACCACGATGGTCAACGGCCTCGGCGTGCTGGGCTGGGGCGTCGGCGGCATCGAGGCCGAGGCCGCGATGCTCGGCCAGCCGGTCAGCATGCTGATCCCCCGCGTGGTCGGCTTCAGGCTCACCGGCGAGATCCCCGCCGGGGCCACCGCGACCGACGTCGTGCTGACGATCACCGAGATGCTGCGCAAGCACGGGGTGGTCGGCAAGTTCGTCGAGTTCTACGGCGAGGGCGTCGCGGCGGTGCCGCTCGCCAACCGCGCCACGATCGGCAACATGAGCCCCGAGTTCGGCTCGACCTGCGCGATCTTCCCCATCGACGACGAGACCGTGCGGTACCTCCGGCTCACCGGCCGCAGCGACGAGCAGGTCGCGCTCGTCGAGGCGTACGCCCGGGAGCAGGGCCTCTGGCACGACCCGTCCCGCGAGGTGAAGTACTCCGAGTACCTCGAGCTGGACCTGTCGACGGTCGTCCCGTCGATCGCCGGCCCGAAGCGCCCGCAGGACCGGATCGCGTTGACCGACGCCAAGCCGTCGTTCCGCCACTCGCTCCGGGACTACGTGGACGACGAGGGCATCCGGACACAGGTCGACGAGGCCGTGGCGGAGACGTTCCCCGCCAGCGACCCGATCGCCGTGCACACCGAGTCGCCCGAGGACGAGGCGATCAACCGGCCGGAGCCGGCCGAGTTCTCCGCCGCGAACGGCGCCGACGGCCGCGCCAGCACGCCGGTGACCGTGCAGGGCTCCGACGGCCGGGAGTACGTGCTCGACCACGGCGCCGTCGCGATC
Source organism: Mycobacteriales bacterium (assembly GCA_036402915.1). Lineage (GTDB taxonomy): Bacteria > Actinomycetota > Actinomycetes > Mycobacteriales > HKI-0501 > JAVEDU01. Next base: position 1,466 of record DASWRY010000078.1, on the reverse strand, counting down.
GCCTCGATCACGTCCTGCACCAACACCTCGAACCCGTCGGTCATGCTCGGCGCCGCGCTGCTCGCGAAGAAGGCCGTCGACAAGGGGCTCGCCAGCAAGCCGTGGGTGAAGACGTCCATGGCGCCCGGCTCGAAGGTCGTCACCGACTACTACGAGCGCGCGGGCCTCTGGCCGTACCTCGACAAGCTGGGCTTCAACCTCGTCGGGTACGGCTGCACGACCTGCATCGGCAACTCCGGTCCGCTGCCGGAGGAGGTCAGCGAGGCGGTCAACGCCCACGACCTGTCGGTCGTCTCGGTGCTGTCCGGCAACCGGAACTTCGAGGGCCGCATCAACCCCGACGTGAAGATGAACTACCTCGCCTCGCCGCCGCTGGTCATCGCGTACGCGCTCGCGGGCTCGATGGACCACGACTTCGAGACCGACCCGCTGGGCGAGGACTCCGAGGGCAACCCGGTGTTCCTGCGGGACATCTGGCCGTCGCCGCGCGAGGTCCAGGAGACGATGGACTCGGCGATCGACAAGGAGATGTTCACGAACGACTACGCGGACGTCTTCGCCGGCGACGAGCGGTGGCAGTCGCTGCCGACGCCGACCGGTGACCGCTTCGCGTGGGACCCCGAGTCGACCTACGTCCGCAAGCCCCCGTACTTCGACGGCATGCACGCCGAGCCCTCGCCGGTCACCGACATCTCCGGTGCCCGGGTGCTCGCCAAGCTCGGCGACTCGGTGACGACCGACCACATCTCCCCCGCCGGGTCGATCAAACCCGACTCGCCGGCCGGCAGGTACCTGGCCGAGCACGGCGTGGACCGCAAGGACTTCAACTCGTACGGCTCCCGCCGCGGCAACCACGAGGTGATGATCCGCGGCACCTTCGCCAACATCCGGCTGCGCAACCAGCTGCTGGACGGCGTCGAGGGCGGCTTCACGAAGAACCTGCTCACCGGTGAGCAGGAGACCATCTACGACGCCGCGCAGGCGTACGCCGAGGCGGGCATCCCGCTCGTCGTCCTCGCGGGCAAGGAGTACGGTTCCGGCTCGTCCCGCGACTGGGCGGCGAAGGGCACCGCGCTCCTCGGGGTCAGGGCGGTCGTCGCCGAGTCGTACGAGCGGATCCACCGCTCGAACCTGATCGGCATGGGCGTGCTGCCGCTCCAGTTCCCGGCCGGTGAGACCGCCGGGTCGCTGGGACTGACCGGCGAGGAGACGTTCTCGGTGGAGGGCGTCACCGCGCTCAACGAGGGCACCACGCCGCGCACGGTCAAGGTCACCGCGGCGAAGGCCGACGGCGGCACGGTGGAGTTCGACGCGGTCCTCCGCATCGACACCCCCGGTGAGGCGGACTACTACCGCAACGGCGGCATCCTGCCGTACGTCCTGCGGTCCCTGATCGCCGGCTGATCCCTGCCGTCCACGGAGGGCCGCCCCCCCCCGGGGGGGCGGCCCACCCCCCCGCCAAGCGT
>DASWRY010000077.1:0-13697 GCA_036402915.1 Mycobacteriales bacterium | reverse complement strand
GGCGGCGGATCTGGCGGCGATCCTGCACTCGATCGGGGGTGCGGTGGACGCGGCGAACCGGAACTACCAGGCCGCGGAGACGGCCAACAAGAACATCTTCGGCTGAGCGGGCCCTCGGTGGCCCCGGTGTGAGCCCGGGGCCACCGGTGTCCCCCTTCACGGGGAGTGACCGGTGAGCGAGCCTCCTGTCGGGTCGTCCGGGCCCGTCGTCGCACCGTCGGTGCCTTCCACCGGTCCGTCGGCGGTTGCCGCGGAGTCCGGCGGTGTGCCGGTACCGTCGCCGTCTCCTCAGCAGGCACCCGCGCCGCCGCCGGACCCTCCCCCCGGACCTCCCGGGGACGCAGACCGTGAGACGCGGTTCCTCGGCTTCATCCCGGCCGGGGTGGTGCCCGTGCCGGTCACGTCCACGATGGACTCGGTCGCCCTCCGTCCGGTCGATCCCGCCCTCGCCGCGCCGGGTGCGCAGGCGCAGTGGGACCTCGACTCGATGCAGTCGACGGTGTCGTTCCTCGAGGCGCAGCGGGACAACATCGCCGCCTTGGTCGGGCAGCTGAACCGGATCGCCGGCCTCCTCGGGCGGGCGGACTCCACGCCGCTGGGCGGGTTCGCGGCGGCGCGGCAGCTGTACGCACAGCACGAGACCGTGTGGCAGGGCGTGCGATCGGCGCTGCAGTCGACGCGTGACCAGCTGGACGAGACGGCCGCCGGTACGCGCCGGATCATCGAGAACTACCGGACCACCGAGGAGCGCAACCGTGCCTCCGCGGAGGACGTCGCGAAGCTCCTGACGACCGGCGGTCCTGTGGCGCCCGCGTCCGCGGACGCCCCCGTGCGCCCCGATTCCGCTGGGGGTGAGTGGTGAGCGGGGTGTCGTGGGAGCAGATGGTCGACGAGGTCGTGGTGCGGGGCCGTCCGTCGGAGGTGGAGTCGGCGGCGGTGGAGTGGGCGGGGCTGCTGGGTGTTGCGGACGGGGTGGTGCGGGCGCTGCGGGGCGCGGTGGGTGATCTGGCGGCGCGGGGGGTGTGGTCGGGTCCGGCGGCGGAGGCGTTCGGGGCGCACGTGGCGGGGATCGCCGATGGGCTGGCGTCGGTGGTGGCCTCGGCGCGGTCGGGGAACGGGCTGGGGGTGGAGGGGGCGCTGCGGAAGGCGGCGGGGGATCTGTCGGAGGCGCAGGGGCGGATGCCGGTGCCGTTGGCGTCGATGGGAGAGGTGCTGGCGGCGCGGAACGGGCACGTGAGCATCGGGCCGGGGTCGTTCGCGGTGCGGTTGAGCGGGGCTCAGGTGGCGGGGCTGGTGGGGTCGAGTCCGGTGGCGGCGGTGATCGATGCGTTCGTCCGGGACAAGACGGGAGAGGCGCGGGCCGTCTACGACCGGGTCGGGGACAAGTACGGCGACACGAGCAGCCAGGCGCCCAGCGGGGAGCAGTTGAATCCCACGTACCACTCCAAGCGTATGCGGCCGGACCTGCGTAGTGGACCAGTGGCAACGGGTCGCGGCGCCAGTGTCGCTCGTGGGATGACAGGTTCGGTGTCGCCGGAAGGCAACGTGGCTGGTCCCCGGTCCGCGGGCCCACTTCCCGACCGCGGGACCGGCGATGTCGTGGTCGGCTCGGGGCCTACTGACGGGTTGCGGCCAAGCGGTGGAGGACTAGCCCAGATCGATCCCCACGGGGGTGGAGACGCGCCGATGGCTGGACGACGGACTGCTGAATCGACGTTGGGCAGCGGATTCGGAGGCTCGGAACATCTCGGGAACACGTCCCTGAGCCCTGCGGGCGCGGGTACGAGCCGCGCGATGGGCCGTGGTCGCTTGGGGAACAACGTGAGTCCAATCGGCATGACACGTGGGGGCCCGCGCGGCGGCGGATCATTGGGCAAACCCGTCAGTCCGGCCGGCGGTGCCGCTCCGATGGGTAGTGGGGCGGGAATGGTCGCGCCGACTGGCTCGCAGGGTGGCCCGAACCGCCGTGACCCTGACCGGTCGACCTGGCTGGTGGAGGACGAGGACGTCTGGGGTCTGGAGACAGATGCCCCGCCGTCTGTACTGCGCGGAGATGACTAGGTGGTGACCTCCGCAGGGCGAACACGAGCAGCCCAGGCCGTTGCCCTCGGGCTCGTGATGTTCCTGTCGGTGCTGACACTGTCCTCCCCCGCGATGGCTAAGGCGGTGCGCGACTATCAGTGGTACCTGCAGCCGCTGAAGATCCAACAGGCGCATGAGCTCAGCCGTGGCGCCGGGATCACCGTCGCGGTGATCGACTCCGGTGTAGATGCGACAAGTCCGGACCTGTTCGGACAGGTGCTGCCCGGCGTCGGTTTCGCCGAGGCGAGCGGTACGGATGGCCGCACCGACTTTGATGCTGAAGACGGGCACGGCACGGGGATGGCGGGCCTGATCGCCGGACGGGGAATCGGGCGAATGCAGGTCCTCGGGGTTGCTCCCGCATCGAAGGTCCTTCCCGTATCCCTCGGTGTGAAGAACCGGGATCCCGATCTGGCGAACGGCATTCGCTGGGCGGCGGACCATGGAGCGCAGGTGCTCAACCTGTCGCTGGGACGCGCTGGCCCTGCGCCTACTCAGGTCGCGGAGGCGGTGCGCTACGCGATGGGGCGGGATGTCGTGGTGGTTGCGAGTACCGGAAACGCCGAGCAGGCAGGGCGGGCGGTCGTCGACATAGCCTCGATATCCGGCGTTGTGGCGGTGTCCGGCGCAGACAAGGAAGCGCACGCGTGGGCAGGTTCCAGCGTCGGTCCAGCGACGGTCTTGGCTGCACCGGCCGTAGACCTCATCTCGCCCGTGCCGCGGAAGGTCGACCCCCTTGGGTACACGCTGTCCAACGGGACCAGCGACGCGGCGGCCATTGTGTCCGGTACCGCGGCACTGGTGCGGTCGCGGTTCCCGCACATGGACGCGGCGAACGTGATCAACCGGCTGATCGTCACCGCCAAGGACCAGGGCCCGCCCGGGCGCGATCCCGCGTACGGTTTCGGCACCATCCGCCCGTACGAGGCACTGACCGCCGATGTGCCCACGGTGTCCCGCAATCCGCTGCTGCCCCCCGCCGACCACTCCGCGCCGGGCTCCGGAGCGACGGCCGCCCCGCAACGAGTGCACCGCGGTGGCCTGGTCGGGGCCCTGCTCGCGGTCCTTCTCCTGCTCGTCGCGGTGGTGGCGGTGGGCGGGCTCGTGCTCCTGTTCACCCTGACCCGGCGCCGCCCCGGGCCGACAGCGCCGACCGAACCGCCCTACCCGTACGAGCAGCCAGGTCCATCGCCGGTCGCACCGCCACCTCCACCACCGGTAGCCGCGCCTCCGGAACGCCCAGCCTGACCACCACGCTCACCGCCGAACCGGCGGAGGAGCCGACTCTGACGAAACGGGGACCACGATGGACGACGACCTCAGACGCCGGATGGCGTCGGTGGCCGACGAGCTCCGCGCTCGGGCGGAGCACCTGAACACCGTCCTGGAATCGGCGCGGGCTGCGCAGTACCACGCGGTGTCGCCGGACGAGGAGATCCGCGTGACGGCGGACGGCCGCCCACGCGTGGACAGCGTCGGCATCTCCGCACGCGCGATCCGCGACCACGGCGCGGAGGGTCTCGGCCCCGCGCTGACCGAGGTCATCAATGCGGGTCTCGCCAAGGCCCGTACCGGTACCTGGAATGCACTCCAGCGCGACATCGGTCTGCCGTCGCTGGACGGGCGAGACCGATGACGACTCCGCAACTGCCGAAGCTTCCGTCCTTTGCCGCGCTGGCCGCCTCCGCCCGCGAGTACGCGGAGAACATCACCGCCGAGCGGGTGGACGCCGCGTCGTCCGACGACTCCGTCGCCGTCACCGCCACGGGCGCCGGGACGATCGTCGAGGTCCGCGTACGCCCACTCGCGCTCAGGCAGTTGGACAACGTCACGCTCGCGGAGCGGGTCCGGGAAGCGGTCAACGCCGTCCTCGACCGGGTGGACGCGTTGCGCCCGAACCTCGCGGTGCCGTCGCTCGACGGCATCGACGCGAAGCTCGAGCTCTTCGAGCACCGCATGGACGGCCTGCTCGGCCGTCTGGACCGGATGGTCCGCGACCTCGAGGGTTGACCGAAGGCAGACAGGAGGGCCACCCATGTCGGACGGATACCGGGTCGATCTCGCGGAGCTCGAGGGGTTCGCGGCGCGGGCGGACGAGCGCCGGGCGCAGCTGTCGACGGCGACGTGCACGCTCGCGGCCGCAGCGGTCGGGCCCGACAGCTTCGGCCGCATCCCGGTCGTCGCCGACAGGATCCGCGGGGCGTACGAGCAGCACCTCCACGGCTGCGAAACCGGAGTCCGGACGGCGCTGGAGGTCGCGGGCGCCGTCGCGGCGGCGACGCGGCGCCTGCACGACAACTACGCATCGCCGGAGTACGCCGCCGGTTCCGACATGGCGATCATCGACGAGACGCTGGGTGGGCACCGATGACCACGATGGCACCGTCGTACCAGAACGAGCTCGAGCAGTGGTACGGCGAACTTCCCCCGCCCGTGCAGGAGATGGCCGCCCCGCTCTACGACTTCGTGCAGCAGGCGCTCGGCTGGGTGGCGGGCGACCCGGGCGACCTCGTCCGCGCCGGCACGGTCTATCCCGACATCGCGCAGGGCATCGCGAATGTCGTCGCGCAGCAGCGCGCCGATCGGCAGCGGCTCGGCAGTTCGTGGCAGGGCCAGGCCCAGGACAACTTCCAGGAGAGGCTCGCGGGCTTCGAGCACACGCTCGAGTCCCTCGCGGACGCCGTACGGGCGACGCCGGAGATCCTCGCCGCGGCGGCGCAGGCTTGCGTGGACGGCGCCAACATGATCATCGACATCGTGGTCATGGTCGTCGAGGCGATCATCGCCACGTTCATCGCCAACGCGGCTCTGGCCGTCGTCACGGCCGGGGTCAGCATCGCTGCCGGAGCGGCCCAGGCGCTGGCGGAGTGCGCGGTCGGCGCGGCCAGGATCGGTGCGGTGGTGCAGAAGGTCGGCGAGGTGCTGCTCGAGATCGAACGAGCCCTGAAGACGATCGGGGCGACGCTGAAGAAGGTCGCGGAGTTTCTCCGGGCGCTCCAGGAGGAACTCGCCGCGCTGGAGAAGGCAGCGGACGCGGAGAGGTTCCTCAGCGGCCGGTGGGCTGTCACGAAAGCCACGTCCATGGCCGCCGACGCCACCGTGGACTACGCCATCCACGAGACGACGGGCGTCAGCGTCCCGGGTGACGTGGAGGCGGCGGATCATGGCGCGAAGGCCGTGGACGAGATCGTCAACCTGTCCGACGACGTGCGCAAGGTGCGGGAGGCGGATCGGGGTCACGCCGGTGGGTAGGTTCGAGGGCATCCGGCTCTACGCCGACGAGATCGCCGAGCTCCTCGCGCCCGGCGAGACGGCCCTGTTCTTCCAGCTCTGTCATCCGGACGTCGGCGAGAGACACCTCGACGGAGTGGATCCGCCGCCCCGCGGCACCCCGGGCAGCGTCGGCGAGGGCCTGCGCCGGCTGGCCGGCGGGAGCCCGGTGGTGAACCTGGCGGAGTACTTCTGGGGTGTCTCGGCCTCGGGGACGCCCTCGTCCTGGGCCGGACGTGTGAGCCGGGCGTTTCCCCCGGTGGGTACCCATCTCCTGATCACTGACCGTCGCCTCGCGTTCGTGCACAAGCCGGTGGACTTGCACCCGAAACTCGAGGTGCTGATCGAGGTACCGCTCGACGAGGTGTGGTGGGCCGAGCGCCGGTGGAAGGCGCCGATGTTCGGCTGTGTCGAGATCTGGTTCACGGACGACTCGATGGTCGCGGTGGGGCTCAGCTTCGTCTCCCCCCGGAAGGCGTACCGCGTCGCGCGCCTCCTCAACGAGTGATGCGCCCGGGCCGCCACGCCCGCCGGTGACCGCGGGGGAGTACCGCCGCCGCGAGTACCGCCCCGAGCAACAGCAGCACCGCCGCCGCCGACACCGTGAGCGCCGCGATCCGGGTGTCCCGCAGCGGGTCCGCCGTGTCGCCCGCGCGCGGGGGCACCACCTCGGCGACCTGCCGTCGCGCCGGCGCGGCCACCACGGCGGTGACCGCCCGGTACGGGTCCACCACCCCATATCCCGAGCCCGTCGCCGGGGCGTCCGCGGTGACGGTGATCCGGCGGACGACCTCGGCGGCGTGCATGTGCGGGTAGTACGCGCGGACGAGCGCCGCCACCCCGGCGACGTACGGCGCGGCGAAGCTCGTGCCGCTCGCGCCGGTGAGGTACCCGCCGCCGGTGGGCGCCGGACCGACGATGTCCTCGCCGGGCGCCGCGACCTCGATGTAGGAGTGCACGGCCGAGAAGTCCGCCAGGGCCCCCTCCCGCGTGATCGCCGCGACGGTCAGGACGCCCTCGTACGCGGCCGGGTACATCGGCGCCCCGGTGTGCTGCTCGTCGTTGCCGGCCGCGGCGACGACGACGATGTCCCGGGCGCTCGCGTGACGTACGGCGGCCGCGAGGCGGGGGGAGTCGGCGTACCCGGCGGCCGACACGTTGATCACGTCGGCGCCGGACGAGATCGCCGCCTCGATCCCGCGGGCGATCTGGTCCTCGGCTCCCTGGGCCCGCTGGACGTTCTCGAGCGTCTTGACCGACACGATCTGCGCGTCCGGCGCCACGCCGGTGAAGCCGGTGCCGGGTGCACCCCGCCCGGCGATGATCCCGGCGACGACCGTGCCGTGGCCGACGCAGTCGCGGGTCGGGGAGGAGCTGTCGAGCACGTTGTCGCCGCCGCGCACAGCGTCGTGGAGCTGCGGATGCGTCGCCGAGACGCCCGAGTCCACGACCGCCACGGTGCTGCCCCGCCCGCGGGTGAGCGGCCAGACCTGCGACGCCCCCAGCCGCTGCTGCGCCCACGGCACACCCGGATACGGGGGGCCGGAAGGTCCGGGGCACCCGGCCGCGGTGGCCGGCGCGCCGGTGAGCACCACCGTGCCCAGGACGGCGGCGGCGAGCAGCGCGCGGAGCACGCGACGAGAGTAGCGGCGCCGGAGACGTTTTCCCGGAGCCGCTACCGCGTTCAGTCCTCCGTCGAAGAACCGGACTTGAGGCCGTCGCCGATCATGTTCATCACCGTGGGGTCGGCGAGCGTGGTCACGTCACCGAGGTCCCGGTTTTCCGCGACGTCCCGGAGCAGGCGGCGCATGATCTTGCCCGACCGCGTCTTGGGAAGCTCCGCGACGACCATGATCTGCCGCGGCTTCGCGATCGGGCCGATCTCCTTGGCGACGTGGTTCCGCAACGTGGTCACGAGCTGGGCCCCGTCATCCGCCGCCCCGCCCCGGAGGATCACGAACGCGACGATGCCCTGCCCCGTCGTCGGGTCCGTCGCGCCGACGACCGCCGCCTCGGCCACGGTCGGGTGCGACACCAGCGCCGACTCGACCTCGGTGGTGGAGATGCGGTGGCCGGAGACGTTCATGACGTCGTCCACCCGGCCGAGGAGCCAGATGTCGCCGTCGTCGTCCTTCTTCGCACCGTCGCCCGCGAAGTAGTAGCCCTGCTCCGCGAACCGAGACCAGTACGTGTCCTTGTACCGCTCGTCGTCGCCCCAGATCGTTCGCAGCATCGAGGGCCACGGCTCGGTGACGACGAGGTAGCCGCCCCCTCCGTTCGGGACCGGCTTGCCGCTCTCGTCGACCACGTCCGCGGAGATGCCGGGCAGCGGGCGCTGGGCCGAGCCCGGCTTGGTCTCGGTCACGCCCGGCAGCGGGCTGATCATGATCGCGCCGGTCTCGGTCTGCCACCACGTGTCCACGATGGGGCAGCGGCCGCCGCCGATCTTCTCGCGGTACCACATCCACGCCTCGGGGTTGATCGGCTCGCCGACCGACCCGAGGATCCGGAGGCTCGTGAGGTCGAACTGGGCCGGGATGTCCTGGCCCCACTTCATGAACGTACGGATCGTCGTGGGTGCCGTGTAGAGGATCGTGACGCGGTATTTCTCGATGATCTCCCAGAAGCGTCCCTGGTGCGGCGTGTCCGGCGTTCCCTCGTACATCACCATGGTGGCCCGGTTAGCCAGCGGCCCGTACACGATGTAGCTGTGCCCGGTGACCCAGCCGATGTCGGCGGCACACCAGTACACATCGGACTCCGGCTTGTGGTCGAACACCGCGTGGTGCGTCCACGCCACCTGCGCGAGGTAGCCGCCGGAGGTGTGCAGGATGCCCTTCGGCTTCGCCGTGGTACCCGACGTGTAGAGGATGAACAGCGGGTGCTCGGCGTCGAACGCCTCCGCACTGTGCTCTGTGGACTGTCCGGCCACAGCGTCGTGCCACCAGACGTCGCGACCGTCCTTCATGGGCACTTCCTCGCCGGTACGCCGGACGACGAGCACCTTCTCGATGCCGGTCCCCTCCATGGCCTCGTCGGCGTGCGGCTTGAGCGCGCTCGGCTTGCCGCGGCGGTAACCGCCGTCGGCGGTGATGACGACCTTCGCGCCGGCGTCCTCGATGCGGTTGCGCAGCGCGTCCGCCGAGAAGCCCCCGAACACCACGGAGTGCGGCGCACCGATCCGGGCACACGCGAGGAACGCGATGACCGCCTCGGGGATCATCGGCAGGTAGATCATGACGCGGTCGCCGGTCTGCACACCCAGCTCGACGAGCGCGTTGGCCGCCTTGCTGACCTCGTCCTTCAACTCGGCGTACGTGATGGTCCGCGTGTCCCCGGGCTCGCCCTCCCAGTGGATGGCGACCTTGTCGCCGTGCCCGGCCTCCACGTGCCGGTCGACGCAGTTGTACGCGACGTTGAGCTTGCCGCCGACGAACCACTTCGCGAACGGGGGGTCCCACTCGAGCGTCGTCTCCCACGGCTCCGCCCAGTCGAGCCTCCGCGCCTGCTCCGCCCAGAAACCCAGGCGGTCTGCGGACGCCTGTTCGTAGGCGTCGGCGGTCACGTTGGCGGACTCGGCGACCTCCGGCGGCGGCGGGAAGCGGCGGGTCTCCCGGGACAGGTTGTCGAGGGTGGGCTGGTCGGACGACGTCATCTCGAGGAGCCTCCGTCTTCGGAGTGGTGCGGGTCACCCGAACCTACTCACCGGGGGAAAGCGCACGCCACGGTGGGCCGGTCAGTGGTCGCTCCGCTGCGCCGGGTGACAAGCATGTTCGGGGCCTCCGTACGCTGCGGCGGTGAGCTCCGACCCGCTGATGCCCCTGCTCGACCTGCCCGGTGTCGCCGACGCCGCCGCCGAGGCTCGCGAGGCCATCGACCGCCTGCTCGGGCACAGGGTCCTCCGTAGGCAGTCAGGTCCCGTGAGCGCCGAGTCGGCCCTCCGCGGTGCGCGCGCCTCGGCGGAGCTGGAGGGGGCGGCGTACGACCTCGAGACGGTTCGCGGCGGCGCCGTCACCGACGCGGCCGTCCAGGGCGCGCTGCGGGTAGCCGCCGGACTCGGCCCCCTCGTGGACACATGGCCCCTCGCCCCGCGCCAGGTGCTCGCCCGCCTGCACGCGCTGGCCGCGACGGACGTCGTCCCGGCGGACTCGCTGGGCCGGCCGAGCGGCGATCCGGCCGTGTCGGCGCGACTGGATGCCCTCGCGGCGCTGGTCAGCGCGCCGGTGGGCGAGGGCGGTACCGCGGCGCCTGCGGTCGTCGTCGCCGCGATCGTGCACGGGGAGCTGCTGTCGATGCGGCCGTTCGGTGGTGCCGATGGGCTGGTGGCCCGCGCTGCCGGGCGACTCACCCTGGTCGCGCGGGGCCTCGACCCGAAGTCCGTCTCCGTACCCGAGGCGGGGCACCTCGCGCGGCAGCCCGAGTACCAGGGCTCGCTCGGTGCGTACGCGACCGGGACACCGGACGGCGTCCGGTCGTGGCTGCGGCACTACGGGACGGCGGTGGCCCTGGGCGCCGAGGAGGGCCTCGCGATCTGCGACGCGATGGCCGCCTGACCCGGAGCGCACAGGGGCGGCGCCCCAACACGTGGGACGCCGCCACACCACGGACGCGTACGGGTTACCAAAGCGTGAACCTTCTCGACGAGGACGAATCGTGATCCGTCTCGACGTGCCTCCCGCGGCCGGTCGCACGTGGGTGCCCGTGGGCCCATGATCCGAAAGCTGTCCGAAGAGGGGACCACGCCCGCTCGCTCGTAGGCTTCCGTATCTCTGTTCTACGCTCGTCGAGGGCCCAATGGAAGACCCTGCGTGAAGTACATCCGTACTGTCAGTGACGATCAGGCGCCGCTCGAACGCCTGCGGTGACGGCCGTACAGCGCCACGCCCGCGGCGGCCAGGCCGAGCCCCACCGCGCCCGCGAGAACGGGGACGGACGGCTTCCGGAACTGCGGGAATCGCGACCGCAGCGCCACCGGTCGGCGGAACACCAGGACCGGCCACCCCCGTTCGGCGGACACGCGGCGCAGGGCGCGGTCCGGGTTCACGGCGGTGGGATGGCCGACCGTCTCGAGCATCGGCACGTCGGTGATCGAGTCGCTGTACGCGTAGCACGCCGCGAGGTCGTACCCCCGCTCCTCGGCGAGGCGGCGGATGGCGGCGGCCTTCTGGGGCCCCGCCGCGTAGTACTCCACCTCGCCGGTGAACCGTCCGTCCGCCACCACCATGCGGGTGGCGACGACCTCGTCGACGCCGAGCAGCTCGCCGATCGCGGCCACGACCTCCTCGCCGGACGAGGACACGATCACGACGTCGCGACCGGCCGCGCGGTGCTCCTCGATGAGCGCGGCGGCCTCCTCGTAGATGATCGGGTCGATGAGCTCGTGCAGCGTCTCGGCGACGATCTGCTTGACCTGCTCGACCTCCCAGCCCTGGCACAGCTTGGTGAGGTAGGCGCGCATCTTGTCCATCTGTTCCTCGTCCGCGCCGCTGACGAGGTACACGAACTGTGCGTAGCTGCTCTTCAGCACCGCGCGGCGGTTGATGAGTCCGCCCTGGTAGAACGGTCGCCCGAACGCGAGGACGCTGGACTTCGCGATCACGGTCTTGTCCAGGTCGAAGAAGGCGGCGCTGCGACTCATGGACCGGGAGTCTAGGCCTGTCCCGATCGGGGTGTTTGGGGCCACACAGATGCGGGTATGACACTGACGCCGACTGTGAGACGTGTGTGCCGCCTGATCCTTGGCAACCAGAGTTCGCGCGGCCCGCTGATTGCTCGGCGGTGGCATCCCCCCGCTCCGCCGAGCGGGTCCGGCTCGGCCCCCCCGGAGTCGGACCCCGACGACCCCCGCCCACCCCCCCGGCGGGGGTCGTCCCCTTTCCGGAACCGTCGGAGGTGTCCTGGGCTGCGTCCGGGCCGCACCGGCCACCCGCCGTCGGCGCATACCACGTTCGGCCGCCGCGGAACCGTTGTCCACAGTGCCGTGTTCTGTCCACAGATCCGGCTCCGCACCGCCCCTGCGCCCGCCCGGTCGCGACCCTGGACCGGTCAGTTGCCCCCGCCGCAGGAGGTTCCCGTGGCCGAGCACACCAGCCCACGCCCGCTCGTCGTCGCGGACGATCCGGGCCTCGTCGACGATCTCCTCCGGCTCGCCGCCGCCGCCTCCGTCGAGGTGGAGGTCGCGCACGATCCGGTGGCCGCCCGCACGTCGTGGAACTCGGCGCCCATGGTCCTGGTCGGCGGTGCCCTCGGAGCCGCGTGCGCACGGGCACGCATGCCACGCCGGCCACGGGTGGTGCTGGTCGGCGACAAGGACGCCACGCCCGAGACCGAGGCGGTGTGGGCAGTCGCCACGGAGCTCGGCGCCGAGCACGTGGTCTTCCTGCCCGCGGCGGAGCCGTGGCTCGTCGATCGACTGGCGGACGGGGGCCGGCCGCCGGCGAACGGCGTGATCGTCGGCATCGTGGGCGGCCGCGGTGGGGCGGGTGCCTCGGTGCTGGCGGCGGGTCTCGCCGTCACGGCCGTCCGGTGCGGGCTCCGGGCCCTGCTCGTGGACGCGGATCCGTACGGGGGTGGGCTCGACCTGGTGGTCGGCGGCGAGGACTCGGCGGGATTGCGGTGGCCCGACCTCGCGGCGACCACGGGTCGTGTGAGTGGTCAGGCGCTGTACCTCGCGCTCCCACGGCTGGGCGAACTGTCCGTCCTGTCGTGGGACCGTGGGGATCTCCTCGAGATACCGCCGCCCGCGGTCGACGCGGTGTTGGACGTCGGCCGGCAGGGCAGCGACCTGGTCGTGGTCGACCTGCCACGCCGCCCCGACGAGGCCGCGGTACGGGTCCTCCAGGCGGCCGACCGGGTCCTCCTGGTCGTTCCGGCCGAGGTCCGGGCCTCCGCCGCCGCCCGGAGGGTGGTCCAGGCCGTGGCACCGCACTGCGCGGACCTGCAGTTGGTCGTCCGCGGTCCGGCGCCGGCGGGACTGAGCTCTCGCGACCTCGTGGCGATGGTCGGGCTTCCGCTCGCCGGCACGATGCGCGCCGAGCGGGGACTGCCGAGCGCGCTGGAACACGGCGAGGCGCCCGCCAGCCGCGGCAGCGGCCAGCTCTCGGCGCTGTGCCGGAAGGTCCTCTCCTCGCTCGACCTGCCGCTCGGCCCTCCGGCGGACGACACACGGGAGGCCTGACATGGAGCGAGTGCCGCGATCGCGTCCCCTCCGGCCGGAGGGCTCCTCGCCGCCGGTCGACCCGGTGCTGCTGGACCGGGTGCGTCGCCGTTTGGCGGCCACCGGCAGAGCGCCCACACCGTCCGCGGTGGCCGTCGCGGTCCGGGCCGAACGGGGCGCTCCGGTCGGAGACCGCGCGCTGCTCTCGCTGTCGGATCGCCTCCGGTCGGAGCTCGTCGGTGCGGGTCCGCTGGAGGGCCTCCTCGCGGACCCGGAGGTCACCGACGTCCTCGTCAACGGCGCGGACGAGGTCTGGGTGGACCGGGGACGGGGGCTCGAACGTACGGAGGTGACGTTCCGCGACGACGTGTCCGTCCGGAGGCTCGCGCAGCGTCTCGCCGCGGTCTGCGGGCGCCGACTCGACGACGGGCACCCCTGGGTGGATGCCCGGTTGCCGGACGGCACCCGGCTCCACGCGGTACTCCCGCCGGTCGCCGGGCGGGGGGTGTGCTTGTCGCTGCGGGTGTTCCGGGCGGTCGCGTTCACCCTCGAGGATCTCGTCGCGCGGGGCACGGTGCCGGCCGGCATCGCCAGGGTGTTGCTCGCGATGGTCGAGGCGCGGCTCGCGTTCCTGGTCACGGGCGGTACGGGCTCCGGTAAGACGACGCTCCTCGGCACCCTTCTCGGCCTGGTCCCGGACGACGAACGGATCGTCGTCGTGGAGGACGCGGCCGAGCTCCGCCCCGCCCACCCCCACGTCGTGCCGCTGGAGGCACGGCAGGCCAACTCCGAGGGGGCGGGGGAGATCACTCTCCGCGATCTCGTACGGCAGGCCATGCGCATGCGGCCGGACCGTCTGATCGTCGGCGAATGCCGTGGCCCCGAGGTCGTCGACCTCCTCGCCGCGCTCAACACCGGTCACGAGGGCGGTGCGGGGACCCTGCACGCGAACTCGCCCGGCGACGTACCAGCGCGGCTCGAGGCCCTGGCCGCGCTCGGCGGTGTGCCGGCGGCGGCACTGCACTCCCAGCTCGGGCCGGCCCTGCAGTGCGTCGTCCACGTGGCCCGTACCGGCACCGGGCGTGTGGTCGACGAGATCTGCGTCCTGGCCCGGGAGTCTTCCGGCACGGTGTCGCCGCTGCGGGTGTGGAGTCGCCGCGGCGGGCGAGGGGAAGGCGCCGAACGGTTC
>DASWRY010000076.1:0-4660 GCA_036402915.1 Mycobacteriales bacterium | reverse complement strand
TACGGCGGCGACCGGACGCGGGCTCGCGCTCGTCGCGGCCGTCTGCCGCTCGTGGGGTGTCGTCGCGCGGCCGGAGGGTGGCAAGACGGTGTGGTGCGAGCTGGTCCTCGCGCCGACGCAGCCCACCGACGAGGAGGCGCTACTCGCCGCCTGGGACGACGACGTCGACTGGGACGACCTCGACGTCCGCCGGGTACAGGCCGCGGACGAGGCGGCCGACAGGCAGGGCGACCGCCCGGCACACGGCACCGAAGCGGAAGCCGACGGGTCCGTCGCGGGCTGTGTGGTCTACCGCCGGTACCCGGTCACGCTGAGCATGCGACTGCAGGAGCACTACGAGGCCCTCACCCGCGAGTGCCAGCTCCTCTGGGCGGCCGCCCAGCGTGCGGAACCGGACGCGGCCCAGCGCGTCGAGGTCCCCCGCCGGCTGGCACAGCTGGCCGAGGAGATGGCGGGCCGGTACGTCGAGACCCGCTCCGAGCCGGAGCGCCGCCGCCTGGAGGCCTTCGCCCGCGGCGAGGAGACCACCGAGCTGGTGTACCCCGTCATCGACGGTCTCCAGCAGCAGATCGTCGTCATCCGCGAGGTCCTCGCCGAGATGGACGAGTACTCCCGCCGCAACGCGCTGCTGACGCTCTCGACCCCGCCCGACATCAACGCGCTCACCGCGTGGCTGCTCGAGGAGTACCTGCGCCAGGCGGACGGCCGGCCGCCGCGCCCCTGGGACGGACCCCTCCGCTGATCGGGGACACGCGGCCGCTCGACGGCGTGCCGGTCGACCACGAGGCACTGTTCGAGCGGATGGCCGAGGCCGTCGTGGTCGCGGACACCGAGATGCGGATCGCCTACGCCAACCCGGCCGCCGCCGCCCTGTTCCGCCGCGATGTCGCGGACCTGCTCGGCCGGCCGGTGACCGACCTGGTACCGCCGCGCTGGCGGGAGGGGGTCGCCCGCTTCGGGACCGCCGACGTCCGCGGACTGCTCGGCGCGGGGCCCACCAGGGGCCGGGCCCTGCGTGCGGACGGCACCGAGCTGCCGGTCGAGATGTCGCTCTCGCCGGGCCCGGAGGGCGGCCCGGTCCGGGCCGTCGCGGTCCTCCGCGACCTCACCGAGCGGCTCGAGCTCGAGCGTCACCGCGCTCTCGCCAGCTACCTCCAGGCCTCGATGGTCGTCTCCGCGCGACTCCAGTCGGCCCACGGTGTCGAGCAGGCGCTGCGTGACATCCTCCCCGCGTTGTGTGAGCGGCTGGACTGGACCTTCGGCGCACTGTGGCGCGTGGAGCCGAGTACGGACCCGGTCGAGCTCCGCTGCGTGGACGTGTGGCAGCGGGGCGACGTGACCGGCGGCACGCTCCGCGAGACGTCGCTCCGGCACGGGCTGACCGTCGGGGTCGGCCTCGCGGGCCGGGCCCTGCAGCGCGAGCAGCCGGTCGTCGTGACCGACCCGGGGCACGACGCGACGTTGCCGCGCCGCAAGGCGTTCGCCGCCGCCGGCATCCGCACCGGCGTCGCGCTCCCGCTCCTCGGGGCGAACGGTGTCCACGGCGCGGTCGAGCTGATGTCCACCGAGTACCGCGAGGTCGACACACACCTGCGCGGGCTGCTCACCACGATCGGGCGGCAGATCGGCCAGTTCCTCGATCGCACCGCGGCCGAGGAGGAGATCCGCCGGTCCGAGGCGCGCTACCGCTCCCTCGTCGAGGCCAGCGCGCTCGACGTGTGGCGCTGCGCCGTCGGCGGGGGCGTGATCACCGACATGCCCTGGTGGCGCAGCGTCACCGGGCAGACCGTCGAGGAGCTGCTCGGCCTCGGCTGGCTCGACGCCGTACTGCCCGAGGACCGCGCGCCGGTGGCCACGGCATGGACCGTCGCGCGCGACAGCGGCACGGTGTACGAGGACGAGTACCGCATCCGCGCCGCGGACGGCCGGATCCTGACGGTCGTGGTCCGCGCCGTGCCGATCGTCGAGGAGGGGCGCCTCGTCGAGTGGATGGGTACCACCGAGGACGTCACCGGCGAACGGCGCGCCAACGCGGCCCGCATCGAGCTCGCGGAATCCCTCCAGGCCTCGCTGCTGCCGCCCCGCCTGCCGACGGTGCCGCGGCTGGACCTCGCGGCCCTGTACGAGCCCGGCGGCGAGGACCTCGCTGTCGGCGGGGACTTCTACGACCTGTACCCCACCTCCGCGACGGAGTGGACCGCCGTGGTGGGCGACGTGTGCGGCACCGGCCCCGCGGCCGTCGCGGTCACCGCCGCCGCGCGCCACGCGCTGCACGGGCTCAGCATGCACGGGACGAGCCCCGCGGCGACGCTCCGCGGTCTGAACAACACGCTGTTGAACGACGTCGCGGACCGCCGGCCGTTCCTCACCGCGGTCAAGCTCCACCTTGCGCCCACCGCCGACGCGGTACGGGCCACGGTCGCCTGCGCGGGCCACCCGCTGCCGCTGCGGGTACACCGCGACGGCACCGTGGAACCGGTCGGCACGCCCGGGATGCTGCTCGGGGTGTTCGACGAGGTCGAGGTGACCGACGTCGAGGTGCAGCTCGACGACGGCGAGGCCCTCGTCCTCTACACCGACGGGCTGACCGAGGCGCGCGGCACCGACGGATCCCTGTTCGGCGAGGAGCGCCTGGCCGACGTCCTCACCGCCACCGCCGGGCGGACGTCCGAGGAGATCGTGCGGAGCATCCGCGCGGCGGTCGGGGAGTTCCGGCGCCCCGGCGCGGGCGACGACATGGCGGTCCTGGTGCTCCGGGTCCGCCGCCGCTCACTCCGCCGGTAGCTCTCCCGCCAGCAACCGCGCCAGCCGCCGGACCCGGTCGGACGCCTCCAGCTCCTCGAGCGACACGGGCCGGCCCTCCGCGTCCGCGACCGGTAGCCGCCAGTTGGGGTACTGGTCCACGGTGCCCGGCAGGTTCGGCTGCCGCAGGTCCCCCACCGCGTCGCCGAGGGCGGCCAGCACGAGCCGGGACGGGGCCTTCGCGAGCACGGCGTGCATGGCGAGGACGGTCTCCTCGCGGGTCGCGTCGTCCCCGAGCAGCCCCTCGGCGCGGAACATGTCGAGCAGCTCCGCTCGCTCCTTCGCGACCCGCGCGCGCTCGGCCTCCACCGAGTGGCCCAGCTGTCCGAGCTCGGCGCGCACGCGGACGTGCTCGTCGGCGAGGAACCCGGCGGCGGTCGGCAGGTCGTGCGTCGTCACGCTGGCCATCACCTGCTCGCGCCACTCACCGGGCGGCACGGGCGCCTCCGTCTCCGGGTCCCGCTCGAACCACAGGACCGCGCTGCCGAGGATGTCCCGCTCGGCGAGCGCCTCGGCGACCCGGGGCTCGACGGTTCCCAGGTCCTCCCCGACGACGAGCGCCCCGGCCCGGTGCGCCTCGAGCACCAGCACGCCCAGCAGCACCTCGTCGTCGTAGTACACGTACGTCCCCTCCGCGGCCGGCGCGCCCGGCGGGATCCACCACAGCCGGAACAGCCCCATGACGTGGTCGATCCGCACCCCGCCCGCCGAGCGCAGCACGGCGCGGAGCATGTCGCGGTACGGCCCGTACCCCGCCTCGGCGAGCCGGTCCGGCCGCCACGGCGGAAGCCGCCAGTCCTGGCCCTGCTGGTTGAACGAGTCCGGCGGCGCCCCCACGGTCACGCCCGTCGCGAGGACGTCCTGGAGGCCCCACGCGTCCGCCCCGCCCGGGTCGACCCCGACGGCGAGGTCGTGCACCACGCCGACGGGCATCCCCGCGTCCTCCGCGGTCCGGCCCGCGACGGCGAGCTGGGCGTCGCAGAGCAGCTGGAGCCAGGCGTGGAACGACACGCGATCCGCCAGCTCCTCCCGCGCGGCGGCGACGGCCGGCGAGTCCACGCGGTGGAGGTCCGCGGGCCAGTCCTGCCACGGCACGCCGTGCCGCTCCGCGAGCGCGGAGAACAGAGCGAAATCCTCGAGACCGGGTCCCTGCTCCCGGCGGTACGCCGTGAGGTCGTCCTCCCGGTGGTACGGCCAGAGGAGGTCGAGCGCGGCGCGCTTCGCCTGCCACACGGGGTCCCGCTCGATCCGGTCCCCGGCCGTCTGCGGGCGCAGCGCGTCGACCTCCGCGCGGACCCCGGGAGGTGCGGCGGCATAGGCGTCGGTGGCGTCCACCCGCAGGTACAGCGGGCTGCGGAAACGCCGGCTCGACGGGTAGTACGGCGACGGCTCGACGGGCGTGACCGGCGCGGTCGCGTGGAGGGGATTGCAGAGGAGCACACCCGCGCCGAGCTCGGCGCCGCTCCAGCGGGCCAGCTCGGCGAGGTCCGCGTAGTCCCCCAGCCCCCAGCTCCCGGCGCTGCGCACGCTGTACAGCTGCACCATCCAGCCCCAGGTCCGTTCGACATCCGAGCGGTCCACCCTGGTCGGCGCGACGACCAGGACCGCGGTGGCCTCGGCGCCACCTGCGACGGCCGTGAGCCGGTGCCATCCGTACGGCAGCTGCGGCAGGCCGAAGGTGACCGCGACGTGCTCGATCCCAGCGACGGTCCGCCGCTCGCCCTCGACTCCGGCGGGGGCGGGCACCTCGGTGCCGTCCTCTCGCTCCACGGTGAGCGTGACCGGCGCTCCGACGGGAGCGTGGACGACCACCTCTCGCACGTCCGCGTCACCGCGGACCACCACGGTGGGAGGGAGC
>DASWRY010000075.1:0-9222 GCA_036402915.1 Mycobacteriales bacterium | reverse complement strand
AGCTCGGTGACGACCCGGTCGTGGTCCACGTAGTGCACACCCACCATGCCGACCGCCGCCGCGCCGCGGACGTTCGGGGCCAGGTCGTCCACGAACACGCACTCCTCCGGCGCCAGGCCGAGCCGCTCGGCCGCGAGCCGGTAGATCTCCGGTTCCGGCTTGCGCAGGCCGACCTCGCCGGAGATCACGACCGCGTCGAACAGTTCGTCCCAGCCGGTACGGTCGTAGTCGAGCCCCCAGGAGTTCGACAGCAGCGCCGTCTTGACGCCCTGCCGCCGGGCGCGGACGACCGCGGCGACCATCGGCGAGCTGTTCGGGACGAAGCCCGCCATCATCTTCCGCAGCAGGCCGTCGGCCGGCAGCGCTGTCCCGTCGGCGCGGCGCAGCCGGGCGGCGAGGGCTACCGAGAACTCGGCGTCGCTGAGATGGCCCCGCTCGAGGGCGTGCGCCGGGTTGTCCACCGCGCCCTCGAGCAGCCACTCCCGCATGAGCGCGCTGAACTGACCGTGGTCCACCCCTGCCTCGTCCGTCCAGTCGCGCATGGCGTCGCCGAGCGAGTTCGTCAGCACGCCGCCGTAGTCGACGACGAGGGCGCGCAGTCCGTACGGGGACGCTGAGTCGGTCATCGGGCCATCGTAGGCAGCGTGCCGGTGGCGAGCGTGGGCGTCCCTGCCCGGGCGGGCCCCGGGCGACAGCCGCCCACGGGGCCACCGCGCCGCGTGGCGTGACATCGGCGACGGGGTCTGATGGGGTGCGGGCATGGACTTCGCGCCCTCCCCCGCCGCCACCGAGCACCTCGAGCGCCTGCGGGCGTTCATGGACGACCACGTCATCCCGGCCGAACCGGTGTACGCGGAGCAACGCGCGAAGCTCCGCGCCCAGGGCGAGGAACACACCGTTCCCCCGGTGGTCGAGGAGCTCAAGGCGGAGGCGCGACGCCGCGGCCTGTGGAACCTGTTCCTCCCGGACGTCTCCGGCCTGAGCGTGCTGGACTACGCGCCGCTCGCCGAGCTGACCGGCTGGTCGGTGGACCTCGCGCCGGAAGCCGTCAACTGCGCGGCACCCGACACGGGGAACATGGAGGTGCTGCACATGTTCGGCACCCCCGAGCAGAAGCAGCGGTGGCTCGACCCCCTGCTGGCCGGGGAGATCCGGTCCGCGTTCGCGATGACCGAGCCCGACGTCGCCTCCTCCGACGCCACGAACATCGCCACGCGGATCACGCGCGACGGCGACGAGTACGTGATCAACGGCCGGAAGTGGTGGACGAGCGGCGCCGCGGACACGCGCTGCCAGATCATGATCGTGATGGGCAAGACCGACCCGGACGCACCGGTCCACCGGCAGCAGTCGATGGTGCTGGTGCCGATGGACACGCCCGGCGTGACGGTCGTCCGGGCGCTCCCGGTCTTCGGGTACTCGGACCAGCACGGTCACTGCGAGATCACGTTCACCGACGTCCGCGTCCCGGTGTCGAACGTCGTCGGCGAGGAGGGGGGCGGCTTCGCGATCGCCCAGGCCCGGCTGGGACCCGGGCGTATCCACCACTGCATGCGCGCCATCGGCGTGGCGGAGCGCGCCCTGCGGCTGATGTGCGAACGGGCGTCGACCCGCGTCGCCTTCGGCAAGCCCCTCGCCGAGCAGGGTGTCGTCCAGCAGCAGATCGCCGAGTCACGCCTCGAGATCGACCAGGCCCGGCTCCTCGTGCTCGAGGCTGCCTGGCTCATCGACCGCGTCGGCGCGAAGGGCGCGGCGACACAGATCGCCGAGATCAAGGTCGCGGCGCCCCGGGTGGCGCTCGCCGTGCTGGACCGGGCGATCCAGGTCCACGGCGGCATGGGAGTGAGCGACGACGTGCCACTCGCCTCCATGTGGGCCCACATGCGGACGCTGCGCCTCGCGGACGGCCCCGACGAGGTACACCTGCGGTCCATCGCGCGGCGGGAGCTGCGCCGGTACCGCGGCTGAACCGCAGGCACGACCGAACCGCACGGACCGGTCTCGCCCGGGATCCGGCGACCTTCTGACCAGCCGATCGCGGCGACGTTCCCGCGGGCCTCCCCGCGGCGTCAGGGCCGGCCTGTGCCGGCTCCCTGCACCGGAGTCTGGAACTCCACACGGCCCACGCTGTCCACGGTGAGCGTCACGTCGGCGCGCTGGCCCTTGGTACCGGCGGGCAACCCGATCAGCGCGAACGACGTCCCGTCCGGGGCGAACACCCTCTGGGCGTGACGGTCGAGAACGACACCGTCGGCCGGCAACGGCACCGGGTCCGCACCGGGCTGCGCGACGTACAGCACCCGGGACACCGGCGCGCCGCCCACCGTGACGTGCACCGACCGGATCCGGGTGAGCTCACCGGAGTTGTACACCGTGAACGCGAGCGTCCCCGCCGCCGAGCCGCCGGTGCGGAAGACCCGCGCATCGGTCACCGTGATCGTCTGGACGCGGGCCGCGCCGGGACCGGTGGGGTCACCCGCCAGCTGGCTGTACGCGCGCTCGTGCGCCCGCCGCTCGGCGAGCTTGTCCTCGGACACGCCACCCGTCTGGGCACGCCACACGCCGGCGATGCCGATCAGCGCCGTGATCACGACGGCCGCCACCGCGACGGCGCGGAGGATCCGGACGCCCCTCGGCAGCGGGGGCTTGACCGGGTCGCGGTCGTCCGGGTCACCGTCGTAGTCGTCGGCGAGGTCACGGCCGTGGTAACCGTCCGGGTGACCGCCGTCGTCGTGCTCGCGGTCCCACCTGGCACCCGTGCCCTCCGGTGTCGTGCTCACGTCTCCTCCGCCCGTTGCCGAGCCCCCATTGTCCCCCGCACCGCACGCCGCCCCGCGGGCGCGTCACCTCCTCACCACCGCGGCGGCGTGGGGCCGCCGGTCACGGCTCACCCTTGCCACCCGGAGGAGGTCGGTCAATCCCTGGCCGGTCGGCTGTGGACAACCGCCCGCGATTTGCTGCCTGTGGACAACGCTTCGACACGATTTCTCCGCGGGTGTACAACCCAACGGAACGGAAGCACCCGCCCGGCAGCTCGGGCAGCGGATCCAGTTCCACCCGGAGAGCGCAACGGCGCGCCGGGCTCTCGACGACAGCTCCGGGAGGTGCCCGTGACCGCTGCGCTGCACGACCGGCCGCCCGTACGCGTCCGTCCGGCCCCGGCGGTCGATCCGCCGTACGACGACGAGCCGCGCGCCCCGGCGCGCGGGTTGTGGCTGGTGCCGCCACAGCTGCCGTTCGAAGAGGTCCGGGACGACGACGGGCGACCGCCGGACGGACCACCGCCGCCGGGCGACGGCTCGGCGGACCCACCCCGGCCGGCGCCCGGGCAGACCCCGACGGGGCAGACCCAGACCGGAGCACCCACGTCCGGACCACCGTCCGGACCGCCCACGTCCGGACCGCCCACGTCCGGACCACCGACCGGACCACCCACGTCCGGACCACCGACCGGAGCACCCACGTCCGGACCACCGACCGGACCACCCACGTCCGGACCACCCCTGTCCGGGGAGTCCGTCGCCGCGGCGACGACCGTCACGGGTCGCGAGCCGGTGCCCGCCCCGCGGGAGACGCGACCACCGGCACCCGGGGCCCGCGGCCCCGCACGGCAGACCACCGCGCACGACGCCGCGGCGCGGCGGCCGACCGCAGATCCGCGAGGTCACGAGACGGCGACCGAACAGCCGCTGCCGCCGCCCCGCGCGGCCGCCACCGCACTGGTCCAGGCGGTGCTGGAGATCCTCGCGGGACGGCGACCGGTGCAGCAGGTGCGGCACCTCACGACCGAGGCCGTGTACGAGGAGCTCCGCCGCCGCCTGTCCGCGCACCGCGACCTGCAGAAGCGCGGGGCGGGCTCGGAGGGCGCACCGAGGTTGCAGTCCGTACACGTCGACGTGCCCACCGAGGGTGCGGCGGAGGTGACCGCCGTGATCAAGCTCGGCGCCCGTCATCGGGCCGTGGCCCTGCGACTCGACGGGGCGGAGGGCCGGTGGAACTGCACCGCCCTCCGCCTGCTGTGAGGAGGAGGGCGGTGCGGACGCGATCAGCCGGGGGTCGGGGCCCCGTGGCAGCGCTTGTACTTGCGCCCGGACCCACACGGGCACGGGGCGTTGCGCGGCGTCTCGCTGCCGACCTTCTGGCCCGCGGACAACGGCGTCGCACCGTCCGCCGTACCCGTGGGAGATCCGGCCTGGATCACCGGCGCCCCGGCGCCGGCCTCGCCGTCGATCGCCGGCGCGGTGTACTGCAGCTGCTCCGGCGCACGGTGGCCCAGACCCTTGGCGCGAATCTCCACCGGGTGCTCCGCGGTCTCCTCGGTCGTCGCGGCCGCCTCCGAGTCGGCCACCTGGACCTCGAGGTTGAACAGGAAGCCGACCGACTCCTCCTTGATGCCCTCCATCATCGAGCCGAACAGGTCGAAGCCCTCACGCTGGTACTCCACCAGCGGGTCACGCTGGGCGTACGCCCGGAGCCCGATGCCCTCCTGGAGGTAGTCCATCTCGTACAGGTGCTCGCGCCACTTCCGGTCGAGGACGCTGAGCAGCACCTGCCGCTCGAGCTCCCGCATGGCCTCCTCGCCGAGCTCGGCCTCGCGCTTGTCGTACGCACCGAGGGCGTCGGACTTGACCCGCTCGGCGAGGAACTCCGCGTCCAGCGCCTCGCGGCTGCCCAGCTCCTCCTCGAGCTCCTCCAGCGTGAACGACATCGGGTACAGCTGCCGGAACGCCGTGAACAGCTGGTCCAGGTCCCAGTCCTCCGCGTAGCCCTCGGCGGTGGCGCCCGCGACGTACGCCTCGACGACGTCCGAGATCATGTGCCGGACCTGCTCGTGGAGGTCGGCGCCCTCGAGCACCTTCTTCCGCTCGGCGTAGATGACCTGGCGCTGCTTGTTGAGCACCTCGTCGTACTTGAGGACGTTCTTGCGGATCTCGGCGTTCTGCTGCTCGAGCTGCGTCTGCGCGGAGAGGATCTGGCGCGTGACGAGCTTCGACTCGATCGGCACCTCGTCGGGGATGTTGAAGCGGTCCATGATCATCTCGACCGCGTTCGCGTTGAAGCGCTGCATCAGCTCGTCACCGAGCGAGAGGTAGAACCGGCTCTCGCCCGGGTCGCCCTGCCGGCCGGAGCGGCCACGGAGCTGGTTGTCGATGCGGCGGGACTCGTGCCGCTCGGTGCCGAGCACGTAGAGGCCACCCGCCTCGACGACCTCCTCGGCCTCCCGCGCCACCCGCTCCTTGGCATCGGAGAGCGCCCGATCCCACGCGGCGGCGTACGCGTCCGGGTCCTCGTCGACGTCGTGACCCGCGTTGCGGAGCGCGGCCGCGGCGAGGAACTCCGCGTTGCCACCGAGCATGATGTCGGTACCGCGGCCCGCCATGTTCGTGGCGACCGTCACCGCGCCACGGCGCCCTGCCTGCGCGATGATCTCCGCCTCCTTGGCGTGGAACTTCGCGTTCAGGACCTCGTGCGTCACGCCTCGGCGCATCAGCATCGTGGACAGCAGCTCGGACTTCTCGACACTCGTCGTGCCGACCAGCACGGGCTGGCCCTGCTCGTGGCGCTCGACGATGTCCTCGACCACGGCCTGGAACTTCGCCGCCTCGGTCTTGTAGACCACGTCCGGCTTGTCCTTGCGCTGCATCGGCCGGTGCGTCGGGATCGGGACGACGCCGACGTCGTACGTCTTCTGGAACTCCGACGCCTCGGTCATGGCCGTGCCCGTCATGCCACTGAGCTTCTCGTACAGGCGGAAGTAGTTCTGGAGGGTGATCGTGGCGAGGGTCTGGTTCTCGTCCTTGATCCGCACGCCCTCCTTGGCCTCGATGGCCTGGTGCATGCCCTCGTTGTACCGCCGCCCGTGGAGAACGCGGCCCGTGAACTCGTCGACGATGAGGACCTCGCCGTCGACCACGATGTAGTCGCGGTCCTTCTTGTACAGCTCCTTGGCCTTGAGGGCGTTGTTGAGGTAGCCCACCAGCGGCGTGTTCACGGCCTCGTAGAGGTTGTCGATACCGAGCTGGTCCTCGACCTTGGCGACGCCGGTCTCCAGGATGCCGACGGTGCGCTTGCCCTCGTCGACCTCGTAGTCCGCGTCGCGCATCAGCCGCGGGACGATCCTGGCGAACTCGCCGTACCAGCGGGCGGACTGCTCCGCGGGACCGGAGATGATCAGCGGCGTACGGGCCTCGTCGATGAGGATCGAGTCGACCTCGTCCACGATCGAGAAGTTGTGGCCACGCTGCTGCACGAGCTCCTCGGAGCTCCACGCCATGTTGTCGCGGAGGTAGTCGAAGCCGAACTCGTTGTTCGTGCCGTAGGTGATGTCGCAGTCGTACTGCGCACGCCGCACGTCCGGCGTCTGCTGGGCGACGATGATGCCGACCGTGAGACCCAGGAAGCGGTGGACACGCCCCATCAGCTCGCCCTGGTACTGCGCGAGGTAGTCGTTCACCGTGATGATGTGGACGCCCTTGCCGCTGATCGCGTTCAGGTACGCGGGCAGCGTGCTGACCAGCGTCTTGCCCTCACCGGTCTTCATCTCGGCGATGTAGCCGAAGTGCAGCGCCGCGCCGCCCATCACCTGGACGTCGAAGTGCCGCTGGCCGAGCACACGCTTGGCCGCCTCCCGGACCGTCGCGAATGTCTCCGGCAGCAGATCGTCGAGCGACTCGCCCTCGGCGTACCGCTTCTTGTACTCGTCCGTGAGCCCCCGCAGCTCCTCGTCGGTGAGCGAGGCGAACTGGTCCTCGAGGTCGTTGACCGCGTTCGCGTACGCCTTGAGCTTCCGGAGGGTACGGCCCTCGCCGGCACGGAGGATCTTCTCGAGGATGGGCACGGGTGTTCTCTCAGCTCCCGGAGTCGGTCTGCAGCAGACGCCCGGTGGCAGACGTCACGCTCCATCGTATGCGGCCCGGCGAGAATCGGGTCGTACGCCGCCGCCACACTGCTCCCACGGTACGACGTGGGAGACGCCTCCCGTCATGATCTGTGTCATGCCAGTACACGTCGAACCCGTGGAGATCGTCGCCGGGCGCCTCCAGCTCAGACCGTTCCTGGCCAGGGACGCCGGAGGGGTGTACGCCGCCTGCCAGGACCCCGAGATCCAGCGCTGGACCACCGTGCCGGTGCCGTACGGGCGCCACCACGCGTCCGCATACGTGGCGGACAACTCCTTCGAGGGATGGTCGGCGGGGACGGGTGACTCCTATGCGGTGACCGACGCGACAACGGGTGAGCTGCTCGGCAGCGTGCGTCTCGCGCTCGGCGACGACCGGGTGGCCGAGATCGGGTACTGGGTGACACCCGTGTCCCGGGGGCAGGGTGTCGCCACCGAGTCGACGCTGGCCGTGGCGCGGTGGGCGTTCGGCGCCCTCGCCGTGGCACGCGTGGAGTGGCTCGCAGAGGTGGGCAACCACGCGTCGCGGCGGGTGGCCGAGAAGGCGGGCTTCACGGTGGAGGGCCTGCTCCGGGACCGGCTCCGCATGCGAGACGGCTCTCGCGCCGACGCCTGGATCGCCTCGCTCCTGCCCGGCGACCTCTGACGGAGGCGGTACGCCGGATTCGGCGCACCGTCCGGAAGGCCGGCGACGAACCTCCGCGGGGATCCGGAAACCCTCCGGCGGCGTGCCGTGGAGGGTTCCCGGTCCCCGCGCCCAGCGGCGGATCATCCCGAGGCTCAGCCCGTCAGCCGGATCACTCCGTACGCATATCCCTTCCGCCGGTACACGACGCTCGCACGGCCGGTGTCCACGTCGCTGAAGAGGTAGAAGTCATGGCCGACCAGTTCCATCTGGAAGAGGGCCTCGTCGATCGTCATGGGGTCGGCGTCGTGGTCCTTCTCTCGCACGATCCGGCCGGGCATGTCGTCCTCGGCCTCGCTCACGGCAAGGGCCGTGCCGCCGGCCCCGTCGGCCGACGGCACCAGCTCCGGCGACGCGGTCGCCGCTGCGACGGAGATCGGGGTGCGGGTTCCGTGGTGTACACGCCGGCGGTCCGCTGCCCGGCGCAGGCGATTCTCCAATTTGGACAGCGCGAGGTCGAGCGCTGAGTAGAAGTCCTTGGCGCACGCCTCACTGCGTACGACCGGTCCGCGCGAGATGGCGGTGATCTCGACCCGCTGACACGCCGGGGTCTGCCGCGGGTTGGGTTCGTGGAACAGCTCGACGTCGATCTCGATGAGCTTGTGGTCGTAGCGCTCGAGACGGCCGAGTTTCTCGATCACGTGCTGCCGATAGTGGTCGGGCACCTCGACGTTGCGGCCCTTGACGACGATGTCCACGCGTGACCTCCAGACCTTCGGGTGTCACCTGGGGCACGTAACGGCAGGCATCGCACCCCGGTGCGGGATACCGGCCGGCGCAGGACGGCGGGGGCCGGAGGGCGTACTGACCTCCCCCCTGACTGGGTGCTGCCGTATTCCTTGACGCTAACTGCTGGAAGGCGCTTCGTCACCCCCTGTTGGCAACTGCGCGTGTCGACACGCACGACACGCCGTGACGGGGCTGTATCGGCCGCCGTCAGGGGCTCTGCCGGCGGATGTCGGCGGATGTCGGCGGCCGGTCGCGGCGACCACGGCGGCCCCGGCCGGGCGCACTCCGACGGCGCCGAGGGCGGCAGTCGCCTCCGCGAGCGTGGCCCCCGTGGTCACGAGGTCGTCGACGAGGACGATCCGCGCGGCAGCGCTCCGCGCGACGTCAGGGAGGCGGGCGCGGAACGCACCGGCGAGGTTCTCCCGCCGTGCCGCCGCGTCGAGCCCGGCGGAGTCGCGACGGGTGCGCGCGACGCCGAGGAGGCGCCCCACGCGGACGTCGCGGCCCGTCCGGACCAGCTCGCCGGCAACGACACGGGCGAGGGTGAGGACGTGGTCGGCTCCCCTCGCGCGTACCGCCGCCGGTGTCGACGGCACGGGTACGAGGACCACGGGATCCGGGGCACCGGACGACGCCGGGACGACGCCGACCACCGCTCGGCCGAGGGCGCGGCCCAGCACGGGGGCGAGGGTGCGCCGGTCGTGTTCCTTGTACGCGAGGAGCGCCGCACGGACGGGCCCGTCGTAGTCGGCGACGGCCCAGCACCGCGGGAAGCCGGGTGGCGGCGGACTCGGGCAGACGCGGCGCGCGGCGCCTGCGAAGTCCGCCTCGCAGCGGGCGCACAGGACGGTGCCCGGGAGGTCGCAGCCCGCACAGTCCTGCGGCAGCACGAGATCGGCGAGAGCGGTGA
>DASWRY010000074.1:0-29240 GCA_036402915.1 Mycobacteriales bacterium | reverse complement strand
TGGCTGAACCCCGACTTCGGCGACACCGGCGATTTCATCGGCGAGCACCTCCGGCGCGACTACGACCCGGGCATCTGCCCGTGGACCGGCGGCACGTGCCCGTAGCGCGGCCTCAGTCCACGTCCACCCAGTCCAGCGTGCGCTCGACCGCCTGCTTCCACTTGGCGTAGCCCTCTTCGCGCTGCTCCTCCGACCAGCTCGGCTGCCAGCGCTCGTCCTCGTTCCAGTTCTGCCGCAGCTCCTCGGTGTCCTTCCAGAATCCGACCGCGAGGCCCGCCGCGTACGCCGCCCCGAGCGCGGTCGTCTCCGCCACCACGGGACGGCTGACCGGCACGCCGAGGATGTCGGCCTGCAACTGCATGCACAGGCTGTTCGCGGTGACCCCACCGTCCACCTTGAGCACGTCCAGCTCCACACCGGAATCCTGCTCCATCGCCTCGACGACGTCCCGGCTCTGGTAGCAGATGGACTCGAGCGTGGCCCGGGCCAGGTGCGCGTTCGTGTTGTACCGCGAGAGGCCCACGATCGCGCCCCGCGCGTCCGACCGCCAGTACGGCGCGAACAGCCCCGAGAACGCCGGCACGAAGTACACCCCGCCGTTGTCCTCGACCTGCCGCGCGAGGGCCTCACTCTGCGCCGCCCCGCTGATGATGCCGAGCTGGTCGCGCAGCCACTGGATCGCGGAGCCGGTGACGGCGATCGAGCCCTCGAGCGCGAACACCGGGGCGTCGTTCCCGAACTGGTACGCCACAGTGGACAGCAGGCCGTTCGACGAGCGCACCAGCTCGGTACCGGTGTTGAGCAGCATGAAGTTTCCGGTGCCGTACGTGTTCTTCGCCTCACCGGGCGAGAAGCACACCTGGCCGACCGTCGCCGCCTGCTGGTCGCCGAGGTCACCGGTGAGCGGGATCTCGCCGCCGAGCGGCCCGCGGCCCTGGGTGACTCCATAGGTCGAAGGGTCGGACGACGGCCGGATCTCCGGCAGCATCGCGCGCGGGATGTCGAAGAACGACAGCAGCTCGTCGTCCCACTCGAGCGTCTCGAGGTTCATCAGCATCGTGCGGCTGGCGTTGGTGACGTCGGTGATGTGGTTGCCGCCGTCGGTGCCGCCGGTGAGGTTCCACAGCAGCCAGGTGTCGGTGTTGCCGAAGATCGCGTCGCCGTTCTCGGCCGCCTCGCGCACGCCGTCGACGTTCTCGAGGATCCACTGGATCTTGCCGCCGGAGAAGTACGTCGCGGGCGGGAGGCCGGCCTTCTGCCGGATCACGTCGCCCTTGCCCTCGCGCTGCAGCGCGGAGGCGATGCGGTCGGTGCGGGTGTCCTGCCACACGATCGCGTTGTAGTAGGGCCGGCCGGTCTTCCGGTTCCAGACGACCGTGGTCTCGCGCTGGTTCGTGATCCCCATCGCGGCGAGGTCGCCCGCCTCGATCCCCTGGCGGTTCATCGCGGTACGGATGACCGACTGCGTCCGGTCCCAGATCTCGACGGGATTGTGCTCGACCCAGCCGGCCTCGGGGAGGATCTGCTCGTGCTCGAGCTGGTGGCGCCCGACCTCGTTGCCGCCGTGGTCGAAGATCATGAAGCGGGTGCTCGTCGTCCCCTGGTCCACTGCGCCGACGAAGTCAGCCATCAGTCCTGCCCTCCGGTGTTCGATGCGAGTCCCCGGCGGCCGTCGGTGGGTACGCGGCCCGGCTCCGGCGCCTCCTCCCGGGGCAGGAAGCGTCCCACGAGCCCCTGGTACAGCCCTGCCCCCAGCAACCCGCCGACGAGCGGACCCACGATGGGCACCCAGAAGTAGAGGTGCCCGTATTGATCCCGGAACGCGGTGCCGTACCCGGTGAAGAACGACGCCAGCCGAGGGCCGAGGTCACGGGCGGGGTTGATCGCGTACCCGGCGTCCGCGCCCCACGCCATGCCGATGACGACGACGATGAGGCCGATGACGAACGGCGCCAGGTTCGCCGCGGGCGGCGTCGCCCGGATCTCGGTGACGGCGAGGATGAGGAACAGCAGGATCGCGGTACCGATGATCTGGTCGCGCAGCGCGCCCCACTCGCTCACCGGGAGCGCGCCGTTGCCGGGGAGGGTGGAGAAGACGCCCTGGGTCTTGATCGTGTGGCCGGGGTCGGCCTTCGCGAGCACCTCGGTGTAGTTCCAGCGCACGATCAGCGCCGCGACGAACGCACCGGCGAGCTGCGCGAGGGAGTACGGCAGCACCTTGCGCCACTCGAAGCCCTTGAACACCGCCAGCGCGAGCGTGACCGCGGGGTTGAGGTGCGCACCGCTGATCCGCCCGGCGACGTACACCCCGAGCGTCACACCGAGGCCCCACGCCCAGGCGATGCTGTCGTGGTTCCCGAGCGTCCCGCCGCCGCCGACGACCTGGGCCACCACGCCGCAGCCGAGCAGGATCAGGACCAGCGTCCCCGCGAACTCGGCCGCCAGCTCGGCGGTCAGCGGGGGCGTCTTCTGCGGTTCCGCCATGCGTGTCCTCCCTCGGGGCTCCCTGGATCACGGACCCTAGGGACGGTTCGGGAGGTCGACAACCCGGCGTGACCTTCCCGTAAGGACTGAACACGCGTTACATTCCTTCCCGTGGCGTACCGCCGGACACCCCAGGTCGAGGCCAGGCTGGAGGCTGCCCGCGAGGCGGTGCTCGCCGCGGCGCTCCGGCTGCTCGCGCACGGCGGGTGGGCCGCGGTGACCGTCCGCGCGGTGGCCGAGGAGGCCGGGCTGTCCACCGGCTCGGTGTACGCGCGCTTCGCCGGCGGAAAGGACGACCTGGGGGTGGAGCTCTTCCGCACCGCCGCGGCCCGCGAGGTCGAGGCCGTCTCGGCGGCACCGGACGTCGCCACCGCGGTCGAGGTGTTCGCCCGCCGCGCGCTCGCCCGTCCACGCCTCGCGTTCGCGCTGCTCGCCGAGCCGGCGTCGGAGGCGGTCGAGGCGGAGCGGCTGGTGTTCCGGCGCGCGCACCGCGCCGAGTTCGCCCGCCTGGTGGCAGCCGCCACCGGCCGGGACCGCGGCGACACCGACGTCGTGGTCGCCGCCGCCGCGATCGTGGGCGCGGTCGGGGAGGTCCTGGTCACGCCCCACTCCACCGAGGTCGTCCCCGCCCTCGTCCAGCTGTGCGTCCGCGCCCTACCCGACAGTGCTCTCCCTGAAAGGGCCGACCGATGAACCTGCCGCCGCTCCCCGACACCTGGTACCCGACGCACGAGGTCACGAACCAGGCCACGCCCCTGGCCGGGTACGACGCCGCCGCCGAGCTGCCGCTGCTCGAGGGCCTCGAGCGGGAGGGCGCCGGGTGGTACTCGGGCGACCTGCACGCCCTCGGCCGCAAGGCCGGTACCGCGGAGTGGCTGAAGGCCGGTGACGACGCCAACGCGTACCCGCCGAAGCTCCTCACCCACGACCGGTACGGGCACCGGATCGACGAGGTGGAGTTCCACCCGTCGTGGCACGCGCTCGTGGACGTCGCGGTCACCGAGGGGATGTCCGGCGCGCTGGCGTGGTCGGGGCGGCCCGGCGCCCACGTGGCGCGCGCGGCCGCCTTCTCCGTGTGGTCGCAGGTGGAGAGTGGGTACGCCTGCCCGATCTCGATGACGTACGCCGCGGTACCGGCACTGCGCACCACGCCCGCCGTGGCGGAGGAGCTCGTACCGCTGCTGACGTCCGGTGTGTACGAGCCCTCCCTGAAGCCGCTCGCCCAGAAGCGCGGCGCGCTGTCCGGCATGGGCATGACCGAGAAGCAGGGCGGCTCCGACGTCCGCACCAACACGACGACGGCCACGCCGGTCGGCGAGGGCGCGTACGTCCTCCGTGGACACAAGTGGTTCACGTCCGCGCCGATGTGCGACATGTTCCTGTTCCTGGCGCAGGCACCGGGCGGGCTGTCCTGCTTCGTCGTGCCGCGCGTGCTGCCGGACGGCACCCGCAACCGCCTGCACCTCCAGCGCCTCAAGGACAAGCTCGGCAACCGCTCCAACGCCTCGTCCGAGGTCGAGCTGAACGACGCGCTCGGCATCCTCGTCGGAGAGG
The DNA here is from genome assembly GCA_036402915.1 of Mycobacteriales bacterium. Lineage (GTDB taxonomy): Bacteria > Actinomycetota > Actinomycetes > Mycobacteriales > HKI-0501 > JAVEDU01. The sequence goes on along the minus strand of DASWRY010000074.1, from coordinate 25,202 downwards.
AGGGCCGCGGGGTCCGCACGATCATCTCGATGGTCGCGCTGACCCGCCTGGACTGCGTGATCGGCTCGACCTCCCTCCAGCGGGTCGCGTTGTCGAACGCCCTGCACCACACGCGGCACCGCGCCGCGTTCGGCCGCACGCTGGCCGACCAGCCGCTGATGAAGGCCGTCCTCGCGGACCTGGCCCTCGAGAGCGAGGCCGCGACCGCGCTCATGCTGCGGCTCGCGGGCGCGGTCGACCGCGGCGAGGCCGGGGACGAGCGGGAGCGTGCGTTCGGGCGCATCGCGACCGCGGTCGGCAAGTACTGGGTGTGCAAGCGGACGCCCGGCGCGGTCGGGGAGTCGCTCGAGTGCCTCGGTGGCAACGGATACGTCGAGGAGTCCCGGATGCCGCGGTACTACCGGGAGGCGCCGCTGCTGTCCATCTGGGAGGGTTCCGGCAACGTCAACGCCCTCGACGTGCTCCGCGCGATGTCCCGTGCGCCCGAGACCGTGTCGGTCCTGCGCGACGAGCTGGAGCAGGCCACCGGCGTGTCCAGTGTGTACGACGAGGCGCTACGGCGGCTCGACAAGGACCTGACCGATCTCGACGGTCTCGAGTCGCGCGCCCGCGGGCTGGTGGAGCGGACCGCGCTGCTGCTGCAGGCGTCGGTGCTGCTGCGCCACTCGCCGGTCGGGGAGGCGTTCGTCGCGGCGCGGCTCGGACCGGACGCGTCCCTGGTGTACGGCGGGCTGCCGCGGGGCCTGGACGTCGACGCGATCGTGGCGCGCGCCGCCGCCGGGCTGCCCGCCTAGAGGTCGAACCGCTCCAGCCAGGAGCCGTCCCGCGCCACGGTCACCAGCCGCTGCGTCGCCCGGGTCAGCGCCACGTACAGCGTGGCGACCCCGGACGGCGACTCGGCCACGATGTCGCCGGGCTCGACGATGACGACCCCGTCGTACTCCATGCCCTTGGCGTCGAGGCTGCCGACGACGCGCACCCGCTCGTCGTCGAGCCAGCCGCGGACTTCGGCGATCCGGTCCATCGGCGTGACCACCGCGAGCAGACCGTCCACGTCGGACCGCAGCTCGGCGACCGCGTCCCGGACCGCACCGGGCACGTCCGCGGTGACGCGGTGGGACGGCGCGACCCCGGTGGAGCGCACGGCCCGCGGCAGGTCCGCGTCCGGGAGCTCGTGCCGGATGACCCGCTCGGCGACGGCGAAGATCTCGGCCGGGTTCCGGTAGTTCGTGGTGAGCCGGAACTCGTGCCGCACCCGCGTGTTCAGCGCCTCGTCGCGGGCCCGCGCGGCCTCCGCGCTGTCGCCCCACGCGCTCTGCATCGGGTCACCGACGATCGTCCACGAGGCGTACTGCCCGCGGCGGCCGATCATCCGCCACTGCATCGGCGAGACGTCCTGGGCCTCGTCGACGATGACGTGCGCGTACTCCTCGTACGGCCCGGTGGCCTCGGAGCGACGCCGGGAGGCAGCGGCACGGTCGGCGTACGTGGTCACCTCGCGGTACTCGTCCTCCTCCGGCGACGTCCGGTGCGCAGGCGGTTCCGGCGGCGTGCCGAGCATCGCGCCGAGCTCGTCCAGCAGGGCCACGTCCTCGACCGAGGGGCCGGCCGCCTGCCAGGAGCGGGCGAGCACGTCCACCTCGGCGGGCGTGAGCACCCCCTCGGCGTACCGGTCGAGCCGCCTGCGGTCCGCCGCCCAGCCGAGCACCTCGGCGGGCGTCAGCGGCGGCCACCACGCCACGACGAACTCCCCGAACTCCGTCCGCTCCCGGATGTCGGAGTCGAAGTCGGACCGCTCCGGGCGCGTCCGATCCGGAATCCGGTGACGGGCCTTGCCCCAGAGCGCGGCGAGCAACGCCTCCGCCGCGTGGCGGCGGGCGAGGTTCACGCGGCCGCCGTGCGCGTTGCGTCCGACGCTCCGGGACAGCACGGTCCGGCGGATCCGCTCGAGCTCACCGCGGTGGATCTCGAGCACCTCCCCGGCGTAGACGATCCGCAGACGGTCGGGCGCGCCCGGCGGGGTGCCACGGGACGCGCGCTCGAGGACGCGGACCATCCGCAGCGAGCCCTTCACCGCGGCGACCGCGGCGTCGTCGTGGCGGTCGGTGGAGACGTCCTCGACGAGCCCGCCCAGCGCGCGGAGGGTCGCGGCGTTCTCGCCCAGCGCGGGCAGCACCCGCTCGATGTAGTCCACGAACACCGGCGACGGTCCGACGACCAGCACACCGCCGCCCTCGAACCGGCGGCGGTTGGTGTAGAGCAGGTATGCGGCGCGGTGCAGCGCGACGACGGTCTTGCCGGTGCCGGGCCCCCCGGACAGCAGCGTGACGCCGCTCGCGGGCGCGCGGATGACGAGGTCCTGTTCGCGCTGGATCGTGGCGACGATGTCGTGCATCTCCCCGTCCCGGCTGCGGGACAGGCTGGCCATGAGCGCACCCTCGCCGACGACCGCCATGCCGTCCGGCGCGGCGCCGGGGTCGAGCAGGTCGTCCTGCACATCGACGACCCTCGCCCCGGAGCAGCGGATCACCCGGCGCCGGACCACGCCCGCCGGGTCCTCGGGGGTCGCCCGGTAGAACGGTGCGGCGGCGGGCGCGCGCCAGTCCACGACCAGCGGCTCGTACGCCTCGTCGCGCAGCCCGACCCGGCCGACGTGCCGGACCTCGCCGTCCGCGAGGTCGAGCCGTCCGAAGACGAGGCCCTCGTGCGCGTTGTCGAGCGCCATCATCCGGCGGGCGGCGTGGTACGCGAGCACGTCCCGCTCGTACAGCGCGCCCGGGTTCGCGCCCGCGCGCCCGCGGCGGTTGCCCTCGACCTCGACCGTGCGCACCCCGGCGCGGGTCTCCTCCCAGCGCTGGTACACGCGGTCGACGTGCTGCTGCTCGCGCGCCATCTCGACGAGCCGGACATCGACCGTGTCGGTCACGCCACCCACCCTTCCGATCTCGCGGACCATCCGCCGCGGCGAACAATCCTGCCACCTGAACGCGGCAGACCCGGCAGGCCGTGGCCCACCGGGTCTGTCGGGTCACCGAATGTCAGTGCCGGCGGCTCGCGATCGTGAGGATCTCGTCGCGCATGGTCTGCGAGGTGCACGTCGCCAGGGCCCGCTCGATGGCGCGGGCGCGGCGGACGGCGGCGCGGCGGGTGCGGAACTTCTGGGCGAGGGTGCTCACTGCGACTGCCTACTCTCCGGTCGATCTGGGGTCGATTCCATTACACGGGATTGATCGACCCCACCGCCAGTGATCTTGAGGTGAGTGCCCTCACAGTGCAAGGGAATTGCCTGCAAGCACCCGCCGTAGACCTTCCTTCCGAAGGTTGTCACCCCCATGCCACGAACAGGTCGGGGCGTTCGAGCACGCGGCCGACGTCGGAGAGGACCTTCGATCCGAGCTCGCCGTCCACGATCCGGTGGTCGAAGGACAGCGAGAGTTGCGTCACCTGCCGGGGCCGCACCCTGCCCTTGTGCACCCACGGCCGCTCGCGCACGGCCCCGACCGCGAGGATCGCCGCCTCGCCGGGGTTGAGGATCGGCGTCCCGGCGTCCACGCCGAACACCCCGACGTTGGTGATCGTGATCGTCCCGCCGGTGAGATCGGCGGGTGCCGTCCGTCCCTCCTTCGCCGTGGTGACCAGGGACTCGAGCGCGTGCGCGAGGTCGACGAGCGAGAGGGAGCCGGCGTCCTTGACGTTCGGGACGAGCAGTCCACGCGGGGTGGCCGCGGCGATGCCGAGGTTGACGTAGTGCTTCACGACGATCGCGTCGCCGTCCCACGTCGCGTTCACGTCGGGGTTGCGGCGCACCGCCGCGAGCAGCGCCCGGGCGACGAGCAGCAGCGGTCCGACCCGGACGCCCGGAAGCTCCGCGCGGAGGCGCCGGACGAGCTTCATCGTGCGGGTCACGTCGACGGTGACGAACTCCGTGACGTGCGGCGCCGTGAACGCGCTCGCGACCATCGCCTCGGCGGTGAGCTTCCGGACTCCCCGGACCGGTCGCCGCTCCTCGGACCGCGGCGCGGGCGCGGGCGCAGACGCCGGCGCAGACGCAGACGCCGGCGCAGACCCCGGCGCGGACGCGGACGCGGACGCGGGCGCAGACGCCGACGCGGACCCCGGCGCGGACGCGGACGTGCGGTGCAGACCGTCCGGCGCGGGGGAGTGCTGCGCGACCCGGTGCACGTCCTGGCGGGTGATCGTGCCCGCCTCGCCGGTACCGCGGACCGACGCGAGGTCGACGCCGAGGTCCCGGGCGAGCTTGCGGACCGGGGGCTTCGCGAGCACCGGCGCGCTCGCCGCCGCCGCGGCCCGCTCCGCCGCACGTCCCATCTCGAGACCGCCGTGTCGCACGGGCTTCGCCCCGGCCTGGAGCGGGTCGGGGATCGTCGGCAGGATCGGCAGGTCGGGCGTCTCGAGGGGTGCCTCCGCCAGCGCGGACCGCCGCGGGCGGCGGTGAGCCGTCGTGGTCTTGGGGCCGTACCCGACGAGGACCGGCGTGCGCGCCGGAGCCACTGCGGCGGCGGGCTCGCCCGGCACGGCCGGCTCGGTCTCCACCGCGATGATCGGGCTGCCGACGGCGACGGTGTCCCCGGCGGCGTGGAAGAGCTCGGCCACCACTCCGGCATACGGCGACGGGATCTCGACGGCGGCCTTGGCGGTCTCCACCTCGACGATGGGCTGGTTGAGGGCGATCTCGTCGCCCGGCCCGACGAGCCACCGGAGGATCTCGCCGTCGGCGAGCCCCTCGCCGAGGTCGGGCAGGCGGAACTGGAGGATGCGCGACATCGGTGCCTGCTCCCTAGTACGCGAAGGTGCGGTCGACGGCGTCGAGCACCCGGTCGAGGTCGGGGAGGTACTCCTCCTCCACCCGGGCCGGGGGGTACGGGGTGTCGAAGCCGGTGACCCTGAGCACCGGCGCCTCGAGGGAGTAGAAGCACTCCTCGGTGACCCGCGCGGCCACCTCCGCGCCGAGGCCCACGTTGCCGGGGGCCTCGTGCACGACGACGAGCCGGCCGGTCTTGCGGACCGACGCGTACACCGGGGCGAGGTCGAGCGGTGACAGCGTGCGGAGGTCGACCACCTCGAGCCCGCGCTCGGACGCCTCGGCGGAGTCCAGCGCGGTGCGGACCATCGGCCCGTACGCGACGACCGTGCAGTCGGCGCCCTCCCGCAGCACCCGGGACGCGAACAGCGGGTACGGCTCCTCCGCGAGCTCGCCCTTGTCCCAGTACCGCCGCTTGGGCTCGAAGAAGATCACCGGGTCGTCGCAGGCGATCGCCTGGCGGATCATCCAGTGGGCGTCGGACGGGTTCGCGCAGGCGACGACCTTGAGGCCGGCCGTGTGCGCGAAGTACGCCTCGGGGCTCTCGCTGTGGTGCTCCACCGCACCGATGCCGCCGCCGAACGGGATCCGCACGACGATCGGCATGAGCACCCGGCCGCCGGAGCGGTAGTGCATCTTCGCGAGCTGGGTGACGATCTGGTCGTACGCCGGGTACACGAACCCGTCGAACTGGATCTCGCACACCGGCCGGTACCCGCGGATCGCGAGCCCGATCGCGGTGCCGATGATGCCGGACTCCCCGAGCGGGGTGTCCATGATGCGGTCCTCGCCGAAGTCCTTCTGCAGCCCGTCGGTGACCCGGAAGACACCGCCGAGCCTGCCGACGTCCTCGCCCATGACGAGCACCTTCGGGTCGTCCTCGAGCGCGGCCCGCAGACCGGTGTTGAGCGCCTTCGCGAGCGTGGTGGTCATCGGTGCCCCCCGTCGGCGAACCCGGCGAGGTACCGGGCGAAGGACTCCTGCTGGGCGTCGAGCTCCGGTGAGCCGCCCGCGTACACGTGCTCGAAGATCGCCTCGGGGCCCGGGTCCGGCATCGCGAGGCAGGCGGCGCGGAGCCGGGCGGCCAGCGCGTCGGCCTCGCCGTCCAACGACGCGAGGTACGCGTCGTCCACGAGCTGCTGCTTGTGGAGGAACGAGCGCATCCGCTCGATCGGGTCCTTGAGCTTCCACGCCTCGACCTCACTCGCGATGCGGTACCGCGTGGGGTCGTCGGAGGTGGTGTGGGCGCCCATCCGGTACGTGTATGCCTCGATCAGCGTCGGGCCCTCGCCGTACCGCGCTCGTTCGAGCGCCGCGCGGGTCACCGCGAGGGTGGCGAGCACGTCGTTGCCGTCCACGCGGACACCCGGGAACCCGAACCCCGCCGCCCGCTTGTACAGCGGCACCCGGGTCTGCCGCTCGAGCGGCTCCGAGATCGCGTACTGGTTGTTCTGGCAGAAGAAGACGACCGGCGCGGCGAACACCCCGGCCCAGACGAACGCCTCGTTGACGTCGCCCTGGCTCGTCGCGCCGTCGCCGAAGTACGCGATCACGGCCTCGCCGTCGGCGCCGCCCTGCCGCCCGTCCTTCTGGATCCCCATCGCATACCCGGTCGCGTGGAGGCACTGGGAGCCGATGACGATCGTGTACAGGTGGAAGCCGTGCTCCCGCGGGTCCCACGCGCCCTGGTCGACGCCGCGGAAGAGGCGGAGGGTGGTGAGCGGGTCCACGCCGCGGCACCAGCCGACGCCGTGCTCGCGGTACGTGGGAAAGGCCATGTCCTGCGGCTCCATCGCCCGGCCCGAGCCGATCTGCGCGGCCTCCTGGCCCAGCAGGCTCGCCCAGATCCCGAGTTCGCCCTGCCGCTGGAGGGCGGTCGCCTCCTGGTCGAAGCGCCGGACCAGGACGAGGTCCCGGTACAGCGCGCGATAGGCGTCGTCGGTGAGGTCGAGGGCGTAGTCGGGGTGCTCCACGCGTTCACCCTCGGGCGTGAGCAACTGGACGAGCTCGGGCATGTGGCATCTCCTCGCCGGCCAGGCCGCGGGATCACCGCGACTCGGATGCGGATACGGACCGCCGAGCGCGGGGTGGTGCCCCGGCGTTCCGCTCGTTGCGCTGGCGCCAGCATGTCAGACCGGGCAAGCTCCGGTGTGACGGGCACCACAGCGCGACATGCCCGTCCGGCTCGTTGGACAGGGAGATTCGCCCGAATGGACGAGTCAAGTCGGTGCGCATATCGGCCGACAATGTGACCACGACGCTGCAGACACCCCCCACTGCACAGCTCCCCGCGTGCACGGGCGTCCGTGCGTGGCCCGACGGAGGAGCTGAGGATCATGGTTGAGCGCGACAGGCGGCGCGGTCCGCGCCGTCAGGTGCTCGGCGTGGCCGGACTGACGGCCGTCGCCTCGGGCACCACCGCGCTCGTGATCGGCATGGGGAGCAGCCAGTTCGTCACGCCCGACCTGATGGCCACCCCGTATGCCGACGGCGCCAGCGGCGGCCCGCTCGTCGTGGACGCCCCGCCCGCCGGTACCGGCTCGACCGGCCACCGGACGGACCGCGGCACCACGGGCAACGGCACCGGCAACGGCACCCCGCAGCGCGCGATCGGCGTCGCGCCGGTCGTCCGCACGCCCGCGGGGCCGCCCGCGCCTGTTCCGGCCCCCGCTCCCGCCCCCGGCGGTGGCACCATCGGCCCGATCCGGATCCCGGTCCTCCCGTTCCCCGGGCTGGGCGACGGCACCGGCAACGGCACTGGCACCGGCGACGGCTCCGGCCCGGTCCACCCGTTCCCCACCACGCAGCCCGGCATCCGGATCCCGGGCGTGGGCGTGCCGGGCGTGGGCGTACCCGGCGTCGGTCTCCCGGGCACCGGCCTCGGCGGCCGGCCGGGCACGCCGGCCCCGGGCGGCGACGCCTGCCGCGTCGACGACGGCGGCACCCAGCTCCCCGAGGACGTCGTACGCCGGCTCGAAGAGTGGCTGTGCGGCCTCACCGGCCGCCCGGTCGTCGTGGTCGCGAAGCCGCTGAAGCTGCTCCACCCGGTGGTCCCGGCCACGCGGGTCACCGCGCCCCGGGCACGGACCACCGTCGTCCACAGCCCGAAGCACGCCGCACTCGTGCGTGCACCGCGCGCCGAGGCCCGCAGGGCCGCGCGTCAGGCGCAGGTACGCAGAGCGGCCGCACACCACGCCGAGGTCCGGCAGGCCTGGGCGCGGAGCGCGGAGCGCGAGGCGCGGCACCAGGCCGCGCAGCGCCGCGACGCCCAGCGCCGCGAGCACGCGCAGGCCGGCCGCCACGGCCACGGCGGTGACCGCCGGCACGGGTGGGACGTTCCGGGCGCCGGCGTGACCGTGGACCTCGGCCTCGTGTCGCTCCGCTACGAGGGCCGGCACCGCTTCGGCGCTCGCTGAGTCAGGACCGCCCGGCCCGGCGGAGACCCTCGACGGCCTCCCGCAGGGAGGCGTACGCGCTGAGTTCCGCGCGGACCGGCGCGATCACCCGTTCGCGGCCCAGGGCGCCGACGGCATCCCGCAACCGGCCCTCCGCCCCCGCCCGTGCCCGGCGGGCGGCGGCGCGCGCGAGGGGCCGCGCGACCGCGGCGAGCAGCAGCCCGAGCACGAGGCCCCCCACCAGCAGCAGCGCGGGCCACGGCACGGGTCCCACCGCCGGGGTCGCGGGCGCCCGGACGCCGACGAGCCGCAACACGAGCAGCAGCACCAGCCAGCCGGCGCCGCCCACGGCAGCGCCCGCCAGCGCTCCCTGGGCCACCGCCGCGGCGCGCCACCACAGGGGTGCCCGCGCCCCGCCGAGGTCGGTGGTCGCGACGATCCGGTCGAGGGCGTCGGGCATGCCGTCGAGTCTCGACCGCGCCGCCGTGCGCACCCTGGCGGGCCACGGCTCGGGCAGGCCCGCGGACGCGGTGTCGGCGAGCGCGCGCACCGCCAGGTCCACCGCGGACCGCTGCATCGCCCCGGTCGCGGGCACCGAGGTCCGGCCGACGACCTCCGAACCGGCCCGGTTCGCCGCGTCCCCGCCGGGCAGGACGACCGTGCCGCTCTCGAGTGCGGCGGGGGGTTCCTCGCCCGCCGTGGCCGGGTCGGTCTCCGCCCCGGAGGGCAACTGTCGCAGCGGGTCGCGCCGGAGCCTCTGCGCCCAGCGGGTGAACGGCCACCCCGCGCAGGCCTGTGCGCGGTACCGGTACGCGTTGCCGACCGCATCCGACACCGCCGGGACCCCGGCCGCGGCCGCGAGCGCCACGGCGAGGTCGCGGGTGACCGCGCGGTCGACGTCCTCGTGCACCGGGGGGCCCGCGAGATCGGCCAGCTGTCCGTACACGGTGTCGAGGTCGGCCGCGAGCCGCCGGACGGCCGCACGCCGCGCCGACACGGTCTCGGCCAGCACCTCCCGCAGCTCGTCCAGCCCGGAGCGGGTGGTGGCGGAGGTGGCCAGCACCCGGGCCCCGACCAGCCCGTCGGCGGCCAGCAGGCGGCGGACGTCGGTCAGGCACTCCTTGAGGCCCGACGGGGACAGCCGGTCGGCCTGGTTGAGCACGACCACCGTCACGTCCGAGTGGCCCGAGAGACCGGCGAGGTACCGGTCGTGGAGGGCGGCGTCCGCGTACTTCTGCGGGTCCAGGACCCACACGAGCAGGTCCACCACGCCGGTGAGCCTGTCGACCTCGAGCCGGTGGCCGAGGTGGGTCGAGTCGTGGTCCGGGAGGTCGAGCAGGACCAGGCCGCGCAGCGCCGCCTGCTCCTCGCCGTCGAGCACGCTCTCGCGCACCACCTGGTGGCGCCGCGGGACGCCCATCCAGTCGAGGAGCTCCACCGCACCCTCTGGACCCCAGATGCACGCGTGGGCCGTGCCGGTCGTCGGCCGCCGGACCCCGACCGTGGACAGCTCGAGGCCGCTGATCGCGTTGAACAGGGACGACTTCCCGCTCCCCGTCGCCCCGGCGAGCGCGACGACGGTGTGGTCGGCGGAGAGCCGCAGCCGCTCACCCGCCCGGGCCGACAGCTCGCGGGCCTCGCGGAGCCGCGCCGGTTCCACGCGGCCGTCGGCGGCGGCGATCAGCCGGTCGAGCGCATCGAGGCGGTGCCCGAGATCGGCGACGAGGGCCTCGTACGTCGGTTCCTCCGCCGGCCGGACGGGTTCCACGCGTGTCGCGGTCACGGCGCCGGCTCCGGCTCGGGGACCTGGACGGTCCGCGGCTCCGTCTCCACCGTGGCCGTCCCCGGCTCCCGGCGCGCGCGGTGGACGGCCTGCTCCGCGGCGCGGAGCCGGTCCGCGTCCCGCTGGTCGGCGCCCGCGGCGTCGACCCGGCGCTCGTACCGGTCGCGCTCGCGCTCCAGCAGGGCCGTCACGCGGTCCATCAGGTCGGTCCGGGCGCGTGCGGCGAGGCCCCGGACGGCCTCGTCGCCGAACAGTGCCGCGAGCAGCCGCCGGGACACGACCGAGGTCCCCGTCGTACCGGTGCCCTCGGCGTCCGCGACCAGGACGTGCGTGCTCGCGAACACGGCGATCATCACGAGGAGCCCCGTGGCGGTCACGCCGTACGCAGTGAACCGCACGGTCGTGCGCTTGCCCGACATCTCGCTGCGCACCATCTCGAGCACACCCGCCTGCCAGTCCCGGACCAACCGTTCGGCCTCGCCGGAGAGTCCCTCGGACGCCCGGGCGAGCGCCGGCGCCGCGGCGAGCAGGCTCTCCCCGGCGGGCTGGGCACGCCAGGCCGTGGCCGTACGCTCGGCCGCCGTCTCCGCGGCCGCGGTGACGAGCAGCGCCATCCCGGAGCGGAGCGCCACGGTGAGATCCCGGCCGGGCAGCGGACGCCCGGTGACGGCGGCCACGACCTGGTCGCGGAGCCGTCCGGCACGCGCCTCCAGGGTGCGGAGGAACTCGCCCGTCCCCACGAACTCGTGCCACCGCGCGAGGACCTCCCCGCGCAGCAGGGTCCCCTCGGCGACGCCCTGCCGTACCGACTCGACCGCCGCGTCGTACGCCTCGCGCGCGTCGGCGCGGAGGGCGCCGGTGCCCTGCGCCTGGTCGAGTGCCTGCCGCCGGAGCACGCCGATCCGCGGCCGGAGGCTGTCGAGGGCGCCGTCCAGCGTCCGGCGTACGGCGGCGGCGCGCGCGTCCGCGTCGGCGGCGAGGTCCCGCACCCAGTCGCGCAGTCCGGCGACCGTCTCCGGCGGCAGCAGGGCCCCGGCGAGCGGCGTCTCCGGCACCACGAACAGCGGCGCCGACGCGTGGCCGTGGTCGCGCAGCATCTCGGCCAGGTGCCCGCCGATGTCCTCCTCCGCGCCCGGCGGCACGCGGTCGAGGACGACCGCGAGCTCGGTGCCCCGGGCGGCCGCGGTGCGCAGCGCGTCCCACGGCACGGCGTCGGCATACCGGGCGGCGGTCGTCACGAAGATCCACAGGTCCGCCGCGGCGAGCAGGCTCACGGCGAGGTCCCGGTTCTGGTCCACCACCGAGTCGAGGTCGGGGGCGTCGAGCAGCGCGAGTCCGGGCGTCAGCGCCGCGGACGTCATGATCTGGAGTGTGCGCTGGGCACTGCTCGCGCCGGTCGTCCGGCTCAGGCCCGGCAGCACCCGCTCACCCGCGAACGACTCCTCGTCGTCCGGGTGGCACACCAGCACCGGCGAGCGGGTGGTCGGCCGCAGGATGCCCGCCGCGGTGACCTCCGCCCCGACGACGCTGTTCACCAGCGTCGACTTCCCGGCGCCGGTCGAGCCGCCGACGACAGCGAGCAGGGGCGCGTCCGGGTGGCGCAGCCGGGGGAGCAGGTAGTCGTCGAGCTGGGCGACGAGCGCGTCGCGCGTACGGCGCGCGACATCCGCCCCCGGCGTGTCGAGCTGGAACGAGACCCCGGCGGCCACCTCGCGGAGCACGCCGAGTGCGTCGGTCAGCGTCCCTGCCGACCCACCCCTCATGTCTCCTCCGCCTTGTCCGACGCCGTGGGGCGGCGCCGTTGCGGCGGATTCCCCCTCGGTCGTCACGTGATCAGACTGCTCCCGTGTACCCCGCCGCACAATTCACCGGGCCGCATGTGTCGTGCGGCGTCGGCGTGGGAGGGCTACCGCTCCCATCATGATGACCCCCCGCCACCCCCGCCCGTGCTCCGGGGGCCGCGGGTCACGTTGCGCGACGAGCCACGTACGCGACCGCGCACCGCTCACGGAGCCCGACCCGACACGGGTGTCGACATCCACCTACGGTCGCGTAACCTACGGGTACGTAGCCACACCAGGGAGGCGCCCGTGACCATCGACGTCCAGACCGGTCTGCTGCACGAGCTCGAGCCCGTCGTCGCCGAGAACCTCGAGCGGCACCTCCGGCTCGCCAGGGAATGGATGCCGCACGACTACGTACCGTGGAGCCAGGGCAGGGACTTCGCGTTCCTCGGCGGCGAGGACTGGCGGCCCGAGGACAGCAAGCTCGACCCGGTCGCCAAGACCGCGATGATCGTGAACCTCCTCACCGAGGACAACCTCCCCTCGTACCACCGGGAGATCGCGACGCGGTTCGGCCGCGACGGCGCCTGGGGCGAGTGGGTCGGCCGCTGGACCGCGGAGGAGGGGCGCCACGGCGTGGCCCTCCGCGACTACCTCGTCGTGACGCGCGGCGTGGACCCGGTCGAGCTCGAGCGCCTGCGGATGCTCCACATGACCGCGGGGTACGACTCGGGCGACAAGACGCCGCTGCAGGCCGTGACGTACGTGTCGTTCCAGGAGCTCGCGACCCGGGTGTCCCACCGGAACACCGGCCGCGCCACCGGCTGCCCCCTCGCCGAGCAGCTGCTCGCCCGCATCGCGGTCGACGAGAACCTGCACATGGTCTTCTACCGGAACCTCGTGAACGCCGCCCTCGACATCGCCCCCGACGCGGCCATGGCGGCGATCCGCGACGAGATCGTGGGCTTCACGATGCCCGGCGTCGGCATGCCGGACTACACCCGCAACGCCGTGACGATCGCGAAGGCCGGCATCTACGACCTCCGCCTCCACCACGACGAGGTCGTCATGCCGATCCTGCGGTTCTGGCGCGTGTTCGAGCGCACCGACCTCGGCCCGGACGGCGAGCGGGCCCGCGAGGAGCTGATCGCGTTCCTGTCCGGCCTGGACGCGCAGGCCACCCGGTTCGTGGAGCAGCGCGAGCGGGCCCGCGCCCGCGCCGCGGCCCGCGCGAGCGCCTGACGCCCCGGAGACCTACGCCGGCACGGGCACGTCCGCCGGCAGCAACGGGCGCGGCTCGCGCGGCACGGGGAGCACCCCCGGCGTGCGGGACGGAGTGGCATTCTTCCGAGGTCGACTTGCCACCGATCTCGGAAGGCCACCTCGCGTGCAGGACCTCCCCATCGTGCTGGACCGCACGCGGCCGCTCGCCGTGCAGGTCGCCGAGGCTGTCCGGGCCGCCACCGCGGACGGCGTGCTCCGGCCCGGCGAGAAGCTGCCGTCCACCCGCGACCTCGCGGGCCGGCTCGGCGTGTCCCGGTCGGTGACCTCGGCGGCGTACGACCAGCTGCTCGCCGAGGGGTGGATCGAGGGACGGCACGGATCCGGGACGTACGTGACCGAGGTGCCGCCCGCGCCCGCGTCGCGCCCGGCCCGGCGGCGTCCCGCGCCACCGAGCGCACTGCTCGACCTGTACCCGGGTGCCGCATCACCGTCCACGGTGGATCCCGCGGCCTGGCGGCGGGCCTGGCGCGCCGCCGCCGAGGCGCCGGTGGCGGGCCGGAAGGAGCGTGCGGGCGTCCCGGCGATGCGCGCCGCGGTCGCCGAGCACCTGCTCCGCCACCGCGGTCTCGTGGTCGGGCCGGACGCGGTGCTCGCGACCGGCGGGACGACGGCGGCCGTGGCGGAGTTCGCGACGGCGGCACTGCGCCCCGGGGACACCGTGGGCATCGAGGAGCCGGGGTACCAGCGCGCCACGGCGGCGTTCCGGTCGGCGGGCGTGGAGGTCCTCGGCGTCCCGGTCGACGGCCACGGCCTGGTGGTCGACGCGATCCCCGCCGGTGTGCGCGCGGTGTACTGCACCCCGGCCCACCAGTACCCGCTCGGCGCCCGGATGACCGCCGAGCGCCGCGTGGCCCTGGTCCGGCGCGCGCGGGCGGAGCGGTTCTGGGTGCTCGAGGACGACTACGACGGCGAGTTCCGCTTCGACGTCGCGCCGCTGCCGCTGCTGGCCTCGCTGGCCCCGGACGCGGTCGTCCACCTCGGGACGGCGAGCAAGATCCTCACGCCCGGTCTCGGCACCGGCTGGCTCGCCGGGCCGCCCGCCGTGATCGCCGCCCTCGACGAGCACCGGCGGCGCACCGCCGCGGTGCCGTCCCCGGCCGGGCAGCAGGTGCTCGCCGCGCTGATCACCCACGGCGACCTCGCCCGGCACATCCGCCGCCTGCGGCGGATCCTGGCCGAGCGCCGGGCGCTGCTCACCGAGGCCCTGACCGCCGCCGGGCTGGAGACGATGGGGGACGCGGCGGGCGCGCACGTCGTCGTCCCGCTGCCGTCGGCGACCGCGGAGCGCACCGTGGTCTCCCGCGGGGCCGCCGCGGGCCTCGCGCTGGACGGCCTCGCCCGGTACCACCTCGGCGCGCCGGCGTGGCACGGCATCACGATCGGCTACGCGGGCCCGGAGACCGCCGAGCTCCGCCGGGTGCTGCCGGTCCTCGCGAGAGTGCTGGCCTCCGCCTAACCACCGGCGCCGCTGGTCGGCGCGGCCTCGGGAGCCGGGCGGTCCGGCCGGGTGGCCGCCTGCCGCACCGACCGGCGGGGGTTGGTCGGGGCCGACGGCAGCTCCGCGTCGCCGTCGGTCACCGCGGCAGCGGCCTGTGTCGGGTACGTCGACCACAGCGACAGCCCATCGGCGAGCACCTCGCGGTCGATGGTCGACGTCTCCTCGCCGCCCTCGGACAGCCACGTCGCGATGTGACCGGCGATGTGCTCGGCCGTGTCGTACCGCACCGCGCTGTCCTCGGGGGCCCGCAGGTGCAGGTCCCGGCCGCCGCTCGCGTACAGCCCGACGAACGCGCGCACGTGGGCTCCGGGGAGGCTCCGGGCGAAGTACGGCAGGGTGTCCGCGGCGCTCACCCGGCCCCGCGGGATGCCGTGGACGGAGGGGAACAGGTGCCCGTACGCGTCCACCTCGAGGTCGCCCGGCTCGGTGCGGACGAGCCACACGATCGCGACCCGCCGCCCGGCCACCACGGCCGCGTCGGCGACCACCGGGTCGTGCACCGCGCGCGCGTGGGCGAACGTCCCGCGCCCCGACCGGACCCGGTTCGGGACCGGGGCGGCCACCCCGTGCAGCAGCCGGGCGGTCGGCACGCGGAGCACCGCCCCGAGGCCGTACGCGATGGACCTCCGCGGCTCGTCCCACACCTTGCGGCCCACCACAGCGGGCTCCACGGCGTGGTCGAGCGCGATCCGCCGGGCGAGCCACCACAGCAGGTACGGCACGGTGAGGTGGAAGAGCGCGGCCCACACGGACGCGTGCCTGCCCTGGAGGTCGGCCAGCACGCGCAGCCAGAACAGCAGCGACGCACCGAGCGACACCCCGAGGACGGCCGCGGGCAGGGACGTGCCGATCCGGTCCAGCGCGTACCACCCCGCACCCGCGGCAGGGGGCGCGAGGAACAGGAACAGCGCGATGAACCACCACAGCAGCCCGGTCAGCCAGCTGTCCGGGGTGAGCGCGAGCCACCGGAGCACGACCGACTCGACCGAGAGGGCGAGGACGACCGTGAGGACGATCCCGAACAGCGCCCCCGCCATGACCCGCTCGCTGCTGTCGAACCACAGATACGCCGGGTGGACCGGGATCCAGGGCTGCTCGGGGAAGCGCTCCGGCTTCGGTGGCACGGAGGGGGTGACCGGCTGCGGCTCGACGGGTTCGGCCGAGTCCGCGAGAGCATCGATCGGTCGGTCCGTCATACCCCACCCCCACCGGTCACGGGCGTTCCCGGCTCGAATGCTCCCAGTACGCCCGGGCCCGGTCCAGTTCGGCGGGATCGTCCACGTCCCGCCACGGTTCGGCGCCGTCGGGGTAGCCGCTCACCGCGACGCGCTCGACCCGCACGGCCCCGTACAGCGCGGACATGCGGTCGCCCTCCACAGCGGACAGCGCTCGGCGCAGGGCGGTCGTGGACCAGACCGCGGCGAGGTACTGGTCGCGTCCGGTGTCGTCCACGAGCACCGCCGCGTCGGCGCCCCCGTCCACCGCGGCGCGGAGCCGGTGCACCGCCGGCGCGTCGAGGAACGGCAGGTCCGCGGCCAGCACGGCGACCGCCGGGGTGTCCACCAGGGGTACCGCCACGCGCAGCCCCGCGACCGGCCCGCCGCCCGGCGGGTCCTCGCGCGTCCACGTCGGCTCGGGGGTGAGTCCGGCCACCCGTGGCCCGACCACGAGCACGGGGGATGCGCCCGTCACCGCGTCCAGCACGCGGGCGAGCAGCGGACGGCCGCCCACCTCGAGCGCGGGCTTCGGGGCGCCGCCGAACCGGCGCGCGGCGCCCCCGGCGAGCACCACGGCGGCGTAGGGGGTCACACGCCACAGTGAACTACAGTCGCTCTCATGGGACGCGTGACCGCACGACGACCGGTACTGCGGCTCGACGTCGGCACCGGTGCCACGACGACGCGGCCGGACACCCTCGCCGCCGAGGAGCCGCTGGAGATCCGCGTCGGCGGGCGGCCGCTCGCGGTCACCATGCGCACCCCCGGCGACGACCTGGACCTCGCGCACGGCTTCCTGCTCACCGAGGGCGTCATCCTGTCCGTGGACGACATCGCCGTGGCCCGCTACTGCGACAGCGTCGACGACAGCGGCCGGAACACGTACAACGTCCTGGACCTCGCCCTCGCGCCCGGTGTGGCGGCGCCCGAGGTCGGGATCGAGCGGAACTTCTACACCACCTCCTCGTGCGGAGTCTGCGGCAAGGCGAGCATCGACGCGGTACGCACGAAGACGTCGTACGAGCCGGGCGGCGATCCCACGCCGATCCGGCCCGAGGTGCTCGTCGGGCTGCCGGGGACCCTCCGGGCCGCCCAGAAGGTGTTCGACAAGACGGGCGGCCTGCACGCGGCCGGGCTGTTCACGGCAGACGGGGAGCTGCGGTGCCTCCGGGAGGACGTCGGCCGCCACAACGCCGTGGACAAGGTGCTCGGGTGGGCGCTGCGCGAGGGCCTCGTCCCGCTGTCGGGGCACGTGCTGATGGTGAGCGGACGGGCGTCGTTCGAGCTCGTCCAGAAGGCCCTGATGGCCGGTGTCCCCGCCCTCGCCGCGGTGTCGGCGCCGTCCACGCTCGCCGCCGAGCTCGCGGCGGAGTCGGGGATGACGCTCGTGGGCTTCCTCCGCGGCGAGACGATGAACGTGTACACGGGAGCGGAGCGCATCGTCCTGCCGTGACCTCCCTCGCCTCGGGTGGCACGCCGGCGGCGTACGGCGTGGGATGGGGGGACCGGAAACCCCGAGACCGGACGAGGTGAGACGGAGATGGCGTCGGAACTGGCCGGCAAGACGATCGCGTTCCTCGTGGCCAACGAGGGCATCGAGCAGGTCGAGCTGACCGAGCCCTGGAAGGCCGTCGAGCAGGCGGGGGGCACGCCCCGGCTGCTGGCCCCCGAGAAGGGCAAGGCCCAGGCGTTCGACCACCTGGACAAGGCGGATCAGTTCGACGTGGACGCCGCGGTGTCGGAGGCGGACTCCGCCGAGTTCGACGGCCTGGTCCTCCCCGGTGGCGTCGCGAACCCGGACAACCTGCGGATGCACGCCGATGCGGTCGACTTCGTGAAGCAGTACGCGTCCGCGGGCAAGCCGATCGCGGCCATCTGCCACGCGCCGTGGACGCTCGTCGAGGCGGACCTCGTGCGGGGACGGCAGCTCACATCGTGGCCGAGCCTGCGGACCGACCTGCGCAACGCGGGCGGCGACTGGGTCGACCGGGAGGTGGTCGTCGACACCGACGGAGGGTTCGTCCTGGTGACAAGCCGTAACCCCGACGACCTTCCCGCGTTCACCAAGGAGATGGTGGCGGCATTCTCGTCCTGAGGGTGCCGTGGTGCGACATGGCGCAGTGCGGAGGGCCCGGGCCGGTGCGACCGGGCCCTTCCGCGTGTCAGCCCCCGCTGCCGAGCGGGGAGAGCCCCTCCACCTCGGCGACCCGCCAGCGGTGGTCGAACTGGAGCCGCACCCGGGCGGTCTGGAACGGCAGCGCCGGCACGGTCTGCATCGTCGCGCCGCCCGTCCCGACGATGCTCAGCGCGTCGCGGTCGAACACGACGCTCAGGAGCGGCACGGCGTCCGAGTACTCCTCGTCGGTGAGCTGCCGGACGGTGTACCAGCCACCGACGACCGACCCGCCGCCCGCGAAGGCGGAGCGGATCGAGGCGAGCAGCTCGGTGCAGGCGCGGCAGTCCGTGGTGCTGGCCGTGACGACCGGGCGCGGGTCACCGGACTGCTGCGCGTAGGACAGGGCGGCGAACCAGTAGCGGGTGGCGGCCTGCGCGCCGGACTCGCCGGACGACCGGACCGCCGCGGGGAGCTCGGGGGCCGCCGAGGCGACGACGGCGGTCGGGGTGGCGGCGGGCGGCACGGCCTCGTCCGCGGTGGCCGACGGATCCGAGGCTCCGCAGCCTGCGAGCAGGCCGAGCATCCCCACCAGGAGCACGGCGCTGAGTCGGCCCGGGACATCGATCACGGTCGGTAGGCTAGCGACCGAGACCCTTCGCTCGCATCCACTCCCGCACACTTTGACCCGGCGTGCTCCGCTCATCACTGTGCGAGCTGGCGATTTCGCCGGATTCCGTTGCGCCACCACGTGTTTCCGGCTGTTCGTCACCGTGCGCGTCCACATCGGACGCTCCGGGGAACGGTCACCGTCCGTACGCGACGTGCGGAGACACCCGACCCTCACGGACAATCCCCCGGTGACCGCCATCTCCTGGCCCGCGGCCCTCGACCTCGTCCGTCACGGCGAGAGCGAGGGCAACGTCGCCGATCAGCGGGCGCACGACCTGGGCGCGCCGGCGCTCGAGCTCGCGGACCGGGACGCCGACGTCGTGCTGTCCCGGACCGGCCACGCCCAGGCGGCGGCGTTCGGGACGTGGCTGTCCCTCCGCGACGAGGAGGCGCGGCCGACGGTGGTGTTCAGCTCCCCGTACGCCCGGGCGCGGATGACCGCCGAGATTGCGCTGGACGCCGCCGGGCTCGCCGTCCCGCTGAAGCTCGACGAGCGGCTCCGCGAGCGCGAGCTGGGGATCTTCGACGGGCTGACCGGTCGCGGGATCCGCGACCGGTACCCCGAGGAGGCGGAGCGCCGGGCCCGCCAGGGCAAGTTCTACTACCGTCCACCCAGCGGCGAGAGCTGGGCGGACGTGGCGCTGCGGGTCCGGGACTTCCTGCGCACGCTACGGGAGGAGTACGCCGGGGAGCGGGTGCTGGTCACGACCCACCAGGCGGTGATCATGAACTTCCGGTACATCCTGGAGGAGCTCACCGAGCCGGAGCTGCTCGCCATCGACGCCGGGCCGCCGCTCGCGAACTGCGCGCTCACCCGCTACCTCCGCGCCGGGAGCGGTCTCGCGCTCGAGGTGTTCAACGATCCGCAGACCGTCGCCGCGCTGGGCGAGAAGGTCACGAAGGAGCCCGATGCCGACCCCGTCCCATGAGGCCCGCCACCTGCGCGACTCGCGTGAGCTGATCAGCGAGCCGGTCACGGTGACGTCCACGACCCTCCGGGAGTGGCGTCTCCCGGAGCCGGAGGGGGACAAGGAGAGCCGCGGCAGGACGCTCATCGTGGGCGGGAGCGACCAGACGCCCGGCGCGGTGATGCTGGCCGCCGAGGCCGCGCTGCGATCGGGGGCCGGGAAGCTGCAGGTCGCGACCGTGGCGTCGCTCGCCCCGCTGGTGGCCGTGATGCTCCCCGAGGCCCTGGTGCTGCCGCTGCCCGAGTACGGCGGGGACATCGCGCCCGAGGCGGCCGTCGACATCCTGGATCTCGCGGACGACGCCTCGTCGGTGCTCGTCGGCCCGGGGATCCGGGGCGCCGACCAGTGCCGGGCGCTGCTGGGCGCGCTGGTGCCGAAGCTCCGCGGCCCGCTCGTGGTGGACGCCGTCGCCACGGCGTACGTCGGCGCGGACCACACCGCCCTGCACGCCCTCGAGGGGCGGGCGGTGATCACCGCGAACCGGCACGAGCTCGCCCTCACCCTCGGCATACACCGCGACGAGGTCGACGAGGACCCGGCCGGCGCAACCCTCGAGCTGGCCCGCCGTACCCAGGTGACCGTGACGAGCGGCGGGGAGGAGACCTGGACCGCGACCCCCGAGGGCGGCCTCTGGCGGGACCAGACCGGTGGGGTCGGGCTGGGCGTGTCGGGGTCCGGCGACGTGTTCGCCGGCATCGTGTGCGGGCTCACCGCGCGCGGCGCGACCCCGGCCCAGGCGGCCGTCTGGGCGGCACACATCCACGGGCGCGCCGGCGACCGGCTGGCGTCCGCCGTCGGGCGGGTGGGGTTCCTGGCCCGGGAGCTGCCGCCGGAGGTGCCGCGGGTACTCGCCGAGATCGAGGTCTAGAGCGTGTCTCCCAAATGGGGGTCCTGGGGTGCGGGATGCTTGATCGGTGCCGCGGACCGCTGTCCTGACTGACACCCAGTGGGTCCGGGTGGCCCCGCTGCTGCCCTCATCAGCATCGCCCGGCCGGGCCCGGGACGTCCCCGCACCCGGCCGGAACGAGTGCGCGCAGACAAGGCGTGCTCCTCGCGCGCTGTCCGCCGGCATCTGCGCGAGCGGCATGTCGTCGCCGTCATCCCCGCGCCATCCGACCAACGGGGACACACAAACGACGCGGTTCACGCGGCGGACGCCCGCCCGCGTTCGATCGGATCGACTACCGCCGCCGCAACGTCGTCGAGCGCGGGTTTTCTGCGACGTCGAGCAGCGGCGGGGACTGGCCACCCGCTACGAGAAGCTGGCCCTGACCTTCCGCGGTGCGGCCGTGCTGAAGGCGATCGTCACCTGGTTGCACGCATTGGCGTGCCGTTGAGGAAGGTGTTCACCGGAGGCAGAGTGGCGTGTCCGGATACCGGGATCAGCGGGACAGACCTGCGGGCGGATCGCACTCAGCGCCACATGTCAGGTGAGGCTGAGGGCGTCCGCTTGGGGGTCCTCGTGCGAGACGGGGCCGTCAGCAAGGCTTCCTGGCGATGAGGAAGCCCTGCGGGATCTTCGCGGCCACACTGGTCGAGTCGGGCGCTCGGACAAGGCGGGCGGTGAGATCGAAGCCCGCATCGTCGAGCAGAGCGACGACGGCGTCGGGTTGCAGACGGTGGAAATCGAGCGACACCTCGTGGCCGAAGGCCTCATCGAAGTGCAGGGTGTCTTCGCCGACCTGGAAGGCCAGCACCGCGTAGCCGCCGGGTCGGAGCACTCGGTGAAACTCGCCGATCACTCCCCGCCGCCGGGAGGCGGGGACGTGGATGACCGAGTACCAGGCGACCACCCCGGCCAAGCTCGCGTCCGCGACGTCAAGTGCGCCCATCTCCCCCACGTCGAAGCTCACCTCAGGGTGTGCACGGCGCGCGAGCTCGACCATGGCAGGCGACAGGTCGATCCCACGGACGGGCATCCCCAGCTGGTGCAGGTAGGCCGCGATGGTGCCCGGCCCGCTGCCGACCTCGAGCAGCTGCGGGTCGGGGTGGTCACGGCGGACCATCTCGGCGAACCCGCTCAGCAGCGCTCGGTCAAGCGGAGCTTCGTCCAGCACGGCGCGGAATTCTTCGGCGTACTGCTCGCCCATGGCGTCGTAGCCGGCCCTTGTCGCGCTCAGGTGCGCTGGGTCGGTCACGGCAAGCATGCTACGAAGCCAGCAACGGCCCCTGGGGTCCGGCACGCCGCCGCCTAGCGATGCTTCCCGAGCGTCCGCGACCGGGGCAAGTCGGCGGGTCGCTGACACCTTGTCCCTGGTGACGCGTTCCTCGAGACACGCCACATCGGGAGACACGCCCCAGGCCGTCAGGCGAGTCTCAGGTCGCGGGGGCCGGTCGTGCGCCGCTCCCGCTTGGCGGCGTACATGCCCAGGTCGGCGATGTCGATCAGCTGCTCGAGCGTCTGCGTCGCCACGTCGTGGTGCACGCCGACGCTGGCCGAGATCCCGGCGATGGCGAGGCGGTCCCGCAGGCGCTCGCGCAGGCTCGTCGTCTCGGGCTCGCCGGCGCCGGAGAGCAGAACCGCGAACTCGTCGCCGCCGAGGCGCGCGACCACGTCCGCCGAGTGGAACACGTCCCGCAGGATGTCGCCCGTGTCCACGATGAGGCGGTCGCCCGCGGCGTGACCCTGCTCGTCGTTCACCAGCTTGAGGCCGTCGACGTCGAGGTACAGGATCGTCACCTGCCGCCCGTCGCGACGGGCGGCCTCGAGCCGGGGCTGTCCGGTCAGCAGCAGGCCGCGTCGGTTGGCGAGCCCGGTGAGCTCGTCGGTGACCGCCATCGACGCGAGAGCCGCCTTGGCGACCTCCAGCCGCTCGACCGTGCGGTACCGGATGACGTTGAACACCGCGGCGAGGACGGACGCCGAGGCGAGCTGCGCCCCGGCCTGCCACCACACCGAGTTCGGGCCGAGGACGAGGACCACGCCCAGCCAGCCGAGGTCGGTCGCCACGATGACCAGCGCGCCCCACCCCCGCGAGCTGAGGCACGCCCCGACGGCCATGACGACGAGGAGTACCGCCGTTGTCACCCACGGCTCACCGACGGTCGCCATGTGGGCGAGCGTCTCGACCGCGCAGACGATGCCGACGGCGGCGCCGACCGCCTGGGCGTGCCGCTCGAGCAGCGGAGCCAGGTCGGTGTTCAGCGCGTGCCACAGCACGAAGAGCATGAGCGAGATCGAGCCCGCGATGATCGCCATGATCACGCCCTTGTCGCCGCGGAGGACGAACAGGTGCACGGGGACGAGGCACGCGAAGATCACCGCCACGCCCGCGGCGACGGGCCGGAGGCTGTCGGCCGTCATGGCGGCCGCGTCGACGACCGCTCGGGACAGGGAGGGGGCCGGCTCGCCCGGGCCGGTCACGGGGTCACGCCGCCACGGACCGGAGGTCGGGGGGGCGGCGTCGCGCCATGACGAGGCCGGCGCGGCCGGGCAGCAGCGCGAGGTGGACGAAGGTCGGACCGCCGAACATCAGCGCCACGCCCACGGCGATGGGCGCAGGCTGTCCGCGGTCATCGCTTCGCGGTCGACGGCGGACCTGGTGACGGGGGTGGTGTCGCTCACGATGGTTGCATCGGCAACCGTCGTGAGCGATCTTGACACTCCGGTCAGGTGTTTTCTCGGGGTCCCTCGTCGTCCAGCTCCGCGAGGAACCGCTCGAACTCGGCCCCGATCTCGTCGCCGCTCGGCAGCTCGGCCGCCTCGGCGGCCAGCAGCGAACCGCGGGTCTCCCCGCCGGCGAACGCGTCGTACTGGCGCTCGAGCGCCCGCACCACGCCCCGGACCTCCTCGGACTCCCCGATCTGCGAGTCGATCGCGGTCCTCATCTCGAGTGCCGCCTCCGCCAGCTCGCCCGTAGGGAGCACCAGCCCGGTCGCCTTGGTGACCTCCTCGAGCAGGGCCTGCGCCGCCGCCGGGAACGCGCCCTGGGCCAGGTAGTGCGGCACGTGGGCACCGAAGCCCATCGCCGCGCGCCCCGCCTCGCCGAGCCGGACCTCGAGCAGGCCGCCGACGTGCGCCGGGACCTGCATGTGGCCGCGCCACGGGTTGCGGTGGGTGCCGGTCAGCTCCGGGTCGGTCGCGTGGACCGTGACCCCGAGCGGCCGGGTGTGCGGCACCGCCATCGGGTACGCCGCGAGGCCGACCGTGAGGCGCACGTCGAAGTGCTCCACGAGCTGGTGTACCGCGGCGACGAACCGTTCCCACTGGAAGTCCGGCTCGGGGCCGGTGAGCAGCAGGAACGAGGTGCCGAGCGAGTCGGAGACGCGGTACAGCACGAGTTCCGGCCCCTCGTAGTCGGCGTAGTGGTCCTCGTCGAAGACCATCATCGGGCGCCGGCCTCGGTAGTCCACCAGCTGGTCGACGTCGAAGCGGGCGACGACCTCGTGGTCCAGGTGGCCGAGGAGCTGCTCCACGGCCAGCCGTCCCGCCGAACCCGCATCGACGAAACCGGGCATCGCGTGGACCAGCACCGGCCGCGCGAGGTCAGCAGGCTCATCGGCCAGCTGATAGAGCTCCTCGGGGGCGAGCATGGCGAACCGTCCTGTCCTGTCGTGTCGTTCGTTCATCGACATCTACAACGCCGACGGCGCGCAATTCCATCCCGTACACGGTAGGAACCGGTGACATGGATGCCATCGAACTGCTGCCCCCCGCGGCCGAGGACTTCGGCCGCCGTGTCCACGCCGTCGCGCCCGAGGCCTGGGACAACTCCACCCCGTGCGCGGACTGGACCGTACGCGACGTCGTGAATCACATGGTCGGCGAGCACCGCTGGGCGCCGGAGCTGCTGCGCGGCGCCACGGTGGAGGAGGTGGGCGACCGGTTCGAGGGCGACCAGGTCGGGGACGACCCCGTCGCGGCGTGGGACGCCGCGATCTACGAGTCGCTCACCGCGTGGGCCCAGACGCCGCCGGACAGGATCATCCACCTGTCGTTCGGGCCGACCCCGGCGGCGGAGTACGCCGAGCAGATGCTCCTGGACCTCGTCGTCCACGGCTGGGACGTCGCGCGGGGCGCGGGCCTGGACGAGCGGATGGACGAGCGCGCGGTCCGGCACGTCCTCGGGTACGTGTCCGGGCAGGCAGACGCGCTGTCCGGGAGCGGCCTGTTCGGCGACCCGGTCGAGGTGTCCTCCGAGGACCCGCAGGACCGCCTGCTGGGCCTGCTGGGGCGCCGCCCCTAGCGCTGTCGGCCCGGGAGCCGGCTCAGCGCCTGCCGGAGCTCCGCGGCGGCCGCCTCGACACACCACGTGCACCTCCAGCCCTCCGGCACGGCACCCAGGGCGGCCCCGGCGCCGGTAGCGTGGTCCGTGCCGGTCAGCCGGAGAGGGGACCCGCTCGTGAACGAGCCGAAGCGACCCCCCGGCGACGCTCCTCGCCGAGGCAGCACTCTCGTGGGCGGGCTCCGCGCGGCGGGTGGGCGACCTGGGCCCGGACTGCGCTACGCCGACCGTCCCGCGACGGCCGCGGAAACGATCATCGACCTCGGGCGGGCGGACGTGAAACGCCGGACCGTCATCGCGGGGGCGCCGTTCGTGCTCGCCGCGCTGGGCGGACCGAGCCGGGACTGGTTGCTGTCCGTGCTCGACGAGACCTCGACGGAGCGTGGCCCGCGCCGGGTCGGCCTGCGCCAGGTGGCGGGCATCCGCGAGATGTTCGCGCTC
>DASWRY010000073.1:0-1707 GCA_036402915.1 Mycobacteriales bacterium | reverse complement strand
CCGCGGGCGTCCGCGACTCGACCCAGGAGCCGAGGCGCTGCGGGGAGAACAGCTCGTCGATCACCATGAACCCCGCGCCGGTCAGGCCGGCCTTGTCGTCCAGCGGTGACCGCGCGAGCCGCAGGTCCCGGGTGGCCAGCGGGAGGGAACGCCGGTACACGGTCTGCCGGATCGTGGCGAGGAACAGGTCGCCCGAGGCGGCCACGCCGCCGCCGATCAGGATCAGCGAAGGGTTGTAGAAGTTGACGAGCGTCGCCAGCATCTCGCCGACGAGCTTGCCGGACCGGGTGAGCAGCTCCAGGCAGACGGGGTCGCCGTGGTCGGCGCCCCGCGCCACGTCGCGGGCGTCCAGGTGACCGGCCGAGGTGAGCGCGTCGGCGAGGAACGTGCTGCGGCCCTCCCGCGCCGCGGCGGTGGCCTCCCGGCTCAGCGCGGCGCCTCCGGCGAGCGCCTCGAGGCAGCCCACGTTCCCGCACCGGCACACCACCGTGGAGTCCCGGGCGACCGCGACGTGGCCGACATCGCCCGCGCAGCCCTGGGCGCCGCGATGGAGGATGCCGTCCGACACCAGACCGGCGCCGATGCCCGTGCCGATCTTGAGGTACACGAACTCCCGGGCGCCCTGCGCCAGTCCTCCGCGCAGCTCGCCGAGGGCCATCAGGTTGACCTCGTTGTCGACCCACACGGGTACGCGGTGCCGCTCGGCGAGCCGGTCGCGTACCGGGTAGCCGTCCCAGCCGGGCATGATCGGCGGCGCGATCGGCCGGCCGGTCGCGAACTCCACGGGGCCCGGCACGCCGATTCCGATGCCCCACAGCGGGGAACTCCCGGCCTCGGTCCCGAGGAGCTCGTCGAACAGCTGCTCGACGCGGGGGAGGAGCACCTCCGGACCCTGCGCGATGTCCGCGGGCTCCTCGCGGTGCGCCAGCATCCGGCCGCGCAGGTCGGTCAGCCCGACCGCGATGCTGCTCGCGCCCAGCTCGGCGACCAGGATGCGGCCGGCCTCGGAGCGGAACCGCAGCTGCCGCGGCGCGCGGCCACCGGTGGACGGCCCGAGCTCGCCCTCGGCGAGCAGCCCGTAGCTCATCAGGTCGGCGACCCGCTGGGTGATCACGGTGCGGCCCAGACCGGAGGCCCGCACGAGCTCGGGCCGGGTGACCGCGGTACCCGATCGCACGAGGTCGAGCACGGTGCACAGGTTCGCGACGTGCTCACCGGGGACCGCCGTCTCGACGTCTGCCGTGGTCATCGGCGTCACCCCCGAGCTCGCTGCGAAGTTGGTCGGTTTTGATCCTAGCGTGTTGACTTCTGCTCGCCACGAGCATTAGCGTGCCGCCTCACGGACGGAAGGCGTGACCCAGAACACACCTGCACCCCGGAGGTGCCACGTATGAAGCTCGGTTTCCTCACCGCCTGCCTGCCCCAGCGCCCCCTCGACGCGATCGCGGCGTGGGCCTCCGCGGCGGGCTACGAGGCGCTGGAGGTCGCGGCCTGGCCCGCCCTCGGCGACCGGCCCTTCACCGCGACGCACCTCGACGCCGGCAACTTCACCGCCGGCGACGCCGAGCGGGTGACGTCGCTGTTCGCCGGGCACGACCTCACCCTGTCGTCCCTCGCCTACTACGACAACAACCTGCATCCCGATCCCGCCGAGCGCGCCGCCGTCAACCGGCACGTCCGCGCGTGCATCGACGCGGCGGCGCTGCT
>DASWRY010000072.1:0-23457 GCA_036402915.1 Mycobacteriales bacterium | reverse complement strand
GGACGGCCTTCGGCGCGCCGTCGACCAGGTCCTTGGCCTCCTTCAGGCCGAGCGAGGTGAGGGCACGCACCTCCTTGATGACCTGGATCTTCTTGTCGCCGGCCGACTCGAGGACGACGTCGAACTCGTCCTTCTCCTCGGCGGCACCGGCGTCGCCACCGCCGCCACCGGCGGCGGGGGCGGCCGCGACGGCGACCGGAGCGGCGGCGGTGACCTCGAAGGTCTCCTCGAACTGCTTCACGAAGTCAGAGAGCTCGATCAGCGTCATCTCCTTGAACGCGTCGAGCAGCTCGTCGGTGCTGAGCTTCGCCATGTCAGGCGGTCCTTTCATTCCTGCGGACGGGTGGTCGGGGGCGGGTCAGCCCTCGGTCGGGGCGTCGGCCGCGGGGGCCTCCGCCTCGGTCGCCTCGGCCGCGGGGGCCTCGGCGGCGGCGGTGGCCTCCGCTGCGTCGGCCGGGGCCTCGGCAGTGGGCGCAGGCTCCGCGGCCTTCTTCTCCTGCAGGGCCGCCACGAGGCGGGCCACCTGCGAGAGGGGCGCCTGGAACAGGCCGACGGCCTTGCTCAGGTTGCCCTTCATGGCGCCGGCCAGCTTGGCCAGCAGCACCTCACGGGACTCGAGGTCCGCGAGCGTGCGGATGTCGTCGGCGGACATCGGGCGCCCGTCGACCACACCGCCCTTGATGACCAGGGTCGGGTTGGCCTTCGCGAAGTCGCGGAGACCCTTCGCGGCCTCGACGGGGTCGCCCCCGACGAACGCGATCGCCGTGGGACCGGCGAGCATGTCGTCGAGGCCGGTGACCCCGGCCTGCTCCGCGGCCCGCTTGGTCAGCGTGTTCTTGGAGACGGTGTACGAGGTCTCCCGGCCCAGCGAGCGACGCAGGGTCGTCAGCTGGGACATCGTCAGGCCGCGGTACTCGGTCAGGACGGCCGCAGAGGACTCGCGGAACTTGTCCGTGAGCTCGGCGACGGCCTGGGCCTTGTCGGCACGGACCGGCTTGTCAGCCATGGGCCTCCTCTCGGTAGTCGGGCTGGTGGGCCCGGACACGAGAGACGCCCCGGCGCAGGGCGCACGGGGCGTTGCGGGCAAACCCGGGGGGATGCCGTCACGATCCGTCCATCCTGCGCGGGCCGCCCGCATGGCGCGGGACCTTCGGCCGCCCGTTTCCGGGCGGTGACCAGCGGTCTTCGGTGGAACAGCCTCCAGGGTACGTCGGCGGACCCGTCGCGACCAAATCGTCCCCGGAGATGCCGCGAGGGGCGGTACCCGGCCGGGTACCGCCCCTCACGTGTGGTCCGGAGACGTCAGGACGCGGACGCCTCGTCCTCGACCAGGAAGTTGCGCGTGCGGTTCGGGTCCACCGGGATGCCGGGGCCCATCGTCGTCGCGAAGGTGACCTTCCGGACGTACTTGCCCTTCGACGCGCTCGGCTTGGCCCGGTTGATCTCCTCGAGCGCCGCGGCGTAGTTCTCGACCAGCTTCTCGGTGTCGAAGCTCGCCTTGCCGATCACGAGGTGCAGGTTGGCCTGCTTGTCGACGCGGAAGTTGATCTTGCCGCCCTTGATGTCCGCGACCGCCTTGGTGACGTCGGGGGTCACCGTGCCGGTCTTCGGGTTCGGCATGAGGCCGCGGGGGCCCAGGATCCGCGCGATCCGGCCGACCTTGCTCATCTGGTCCGGCGTGGCGATGGCCGCGTCGAAGTCCAGCCACCCACCCTGGATGCGCTCGATCAGGTCCTCGGAGCCCACCGCGTCCGCGCCGGCGGCCTCGGCCTCGGCGGCCCGGTCACCCGTCGCGAACACGATCACGCGCGCCGTCTTGCCCGTGCCGTGCGGCAGGTTGACGGTGCCGCGGACCATCTGGTCGGCCTTGCGGGGGTCGACGCCGAGGCGCATCGCGACCTCGACGGTCGCGTCGTAGGAGGTGGTGCTGGTCTCCTTGGCGAGCCGCGCCGCCTCGAGGGGGCTGTAGGTCCGGTCGCGATCGACCAGCTCGGCGGCCTTGCGGTATCCCTTGCTGCGCTTCACTGCTGTCCTCCGTAACGAATGGATCGTGGTCGGCGGGCCAGCGCCTGGCCCTCCCACGTACTGCGGGGCGATCAGCCCTCGACCGTGATGCCCATCGAGCGGGCGGTGCCGGCGATGATCTTCTCGGCCTGGTCGAGGTCGTTCGCGTTCAGGTCTTCCATCTTCTGCTCGGCGATGGCACGGACCGCCTCGCGGGACACCTTGGCGACCTTCTTGGTGTGCGGCTCGCCGGAGCCCTTCTCGACACCCGCGGCCTTGAGCAGCAGGCGCGCGGCCGGCGGCGTCTTGGTCACGAAGGTGAACGAGCGGTCCTCGTACACCGAGATCTCGACGGGGATGACGTTCCCGCGCTGCGACTCGGTGGCGGCGTTGTACGCCTTGCAGAACTCCATGATGTTCACGCCGTGCTGGCCGAGCGCCGGGCCGACGGGCGGCGCCGGGGTGGCAGCACCCGCGTTGATCTGGAGCTTGATGATCGCGGTGAGCTTCTTCTTCGGGGGCATTTCCTGGGCTTCCTGTAGTGGGTGCGGGCTAGATCTTCGAGACCTGGTTGAAGTTCAGCTCGACCGGGGTCTCTCGGCCGAAGATCGAGACCAGCACCTTGAGCTTCTGGGCGTCCGGGTTGATCTCGCTGATGGTCGCGGGCAGGGTCGCGAAGGCGCCCTCGGTGACGGTCACGGAGTCGCCGACCTCGAAGTCCACGACCTTGATCTGCGGCTTCGCCTCGCGCTGCACCGTGGGGGCGAGGATCTTGATGACCTCGCTCAGGGTGAGCGGGCTCGGCCGGTCCGCGCGCTGGGTGGCGCCCACGAAGCCGGTCACGCCGGGGGTGTTGCGCACCGCCGACCAGGACTCCGGGGTGAGCTCCATCCGGACCAGGAGGTACCCGGGGAACACCTTCGACTGCACCTGCTGGCGCTTGCCGTTCTTGACCTCGGTGATCTCCTGGGTGGGGACCTCGATCTGGTAGATGAAGTCCTCCATGTCGAGCGACGTGATGCGGCTCTCCAGGTTGGTCTTCACCTTGTTCTCGTACCCGGCGTACGAGTGCACGACGTACCACTCGCCGGGCGCGAGGCGCAGCGCCTGCCGCATCTCCTCGACCGGGTCGTCCTCGTCGTCGGCCGCCTCGGGTGCGGCCTCGGCGGCGGCCGACACGTCGTCCACCGGCTCGGCCACGGGCTCCGCGGGAACCGCCGCAACGTCGTCGAGGCCGCCGGCGATCGCCTCCTCGGAGGCGGTCACCACGACGTCGGCATCGCCCTCGCTCGGAGGGGTCTGACCGTTCTCGTCGAACTCGGACACGCGTATGGCTCTCTTTCCCTGGTCTCGCGGATGTGCGGTGGTCTCGGGTCAGCCGGCGGGCGTCTGGCTCCCGCCGAAGACGGCGAGCACCGCCTTGGCGAACGCCAGGTCCAGCACGGCGACGATCGACACCATGATCGCCACGAACACCACGACGACCGCGGTGTACGTGATCAGCTCCCGGCGGGTCGGCCAGATGACCTTGCGCAGCTCCGCCACGACCTCACGGAAGAACCGCACCAGCCGGGAGAACGGGTCGCCCCGCGACTCCCGGGCGTCGCGCTTCGTGCCGCGCTTGGCCGGGGTGGCAGCGAGGC
This sequence comes from Mycobacteriales bacterium, assembly GCA_036402915.1. GTDB lineage: Bacteria > Actinomycetota > Actinomycetes > Mycobacteriales > HKI-0501 > JAVEDU01. The sequence goes on along the minus strand of DASWRY010000072.1, from coordinate 19,810 downwards.
CGTCGGAGCCACCGCCGGCCTTCGCGTGCGCGAGCCTCTCCTCGGGCACGTCGTCGGCCTCGGCGGTGCCCTTGCTCTCGGACACTGCTGACCTCTTCCGTCGTCGGTCGTACTCGACTCTGCGCAGGGGCGGCAGGACTCGAACCTGCAACCGCCGGTTTTGGAGACCGGTGCTCTACCAATTGAGCCACGCCCCTCCGAGGTCGCGTCCTGCCGCCGGCAGCGCCACCCACGGTCGGGACCGCGGAGGGCATGCCAGGGCAGGGGCCAGTGACCCCAGAGCAACAAGCATACGGGTTCCGCGCGCAAACTCCGAATCCCGGGCTCCCCGCCCCGGCCCGGAAAGACCTCGCCCGGATCTGGAAGCATGGTCGCATGACCAGCGCCCAGACAACCCCCAGCGCCCCGAGCGACCGGCGGGTGTCCGCCCGCATCGGTGGCATCGCCGAATCGGCCACCCTCGCCGTCGACGCGAAGGCCAAGGCCATGAAGGCCGCGGGCCGGCCCGTCATCGGCTTCGGCGCCGGTGAGCCGGACTTCCCCACCCCCGGGTACGTGGTCGACGCGGCCCGCGAGGCGTGCGGGCAGCCCCGCAACCACCGGTACACGCCCGCGGCGGGCCTCCCCGAGCTCCGCGAGGCGATCGCCGCCAAGACCAAGCGCGACTCCGGGCTGGAGGTGAGCGCCTCGCAGGTCCTGGTGACCAACGGCGGGAAGCAGGCGGTCTACACCGCGTTCGCCGCGCTCCTCGACCCGGGCGACGAGGTGCTGCTGCCGGCGCCGTACTGGACGACCTACCCCGAGGCGATCCGCCTCGCGGGCGGCGTGCCGGTCGAGGTGCAGGCCGACGAGCGGGCGGGCTACCTCGCCACGGTCGAGCAGCTCGAGGCGGCGCGCACGGACCGCACCAAGGTGCTGCTGTTCTGCTCGCCCTCCAACCCGACCGGCGCGGTGTACCCACCCGAGCAGGTCGCCGCGATCGGCCGGTGGGCCGGTGAGCACGGCATCTGGGTGGTCACCGACGAGATCTACGAGCACCTCGTGTACTCGGGCGCCGAGCACGTGTCGATGCCGGTCGCCGCGCCGGAGCTCGGCGACCGCTGGGTCGTTCTGAACGGCGTCGCGAAGACCTACGCGATGACCGGCTGGCGGGTGGGCTGGCTCATCGGCCCGGCGGACGTCGTCAAGGCGGCCACCAACCTCCAGTCCCACCTCACCAGCAACGTCGCCAACGTGTCGCAGGTCGCGGCGCTGGCCGCGGTGAGCGGCGACCTCACCGCGGTGGCCGACATGCGGGCGTCGTTCGACCGCCGCCGCCGCACGATCGTCGACATGCTGAACGCGATCGACGGCGTGGTGTGCCCGGAGCCGCAGGGCGCGTTCTACGTGTACCCGTCGGTCAAGGGGCTGCTCGGCAAGACGATCCGCGGCAAGGTCGCGACCACCTCGCTCGAGCTGGCCGCGATCGCGCTCGAGGAGGCCGAGGTCGCGGTGGTGCCGGGTGAGGCGTTCGGGACGCCGGGGTACTTCCGGTTGTCGTACGCGCTCGGCGACGACGACCTCGCCGAGGGCGTCGGCCGGCTGCAGCGGCTGTTCGCCGAGGCGGAGTAGGCGGGGGCCGGTCGTGCGGCGGGCTCAGGCCGGCCGCACGACCACCCTCGCCCGATCAGCGGCCGCTCACGCGAGACGGACGGTGGCCCTCGCCTGCGACAGCACCTTGTCCTCACCGGACCGCGCGGTCAGGTCCACGCGGACACGGCGGCCGTCGAGCTTCTCCTTCACGACGCCGCTCACCACGATCCGCGCCCCGGTGCCGTCGTCCGGCACGACGACGGGCTTGGTGAAGCGCACGCCGTACTCCTCCACCGCGCCCGGGTCCCCGACCCAGTCGGTGAGCACCCGGCCCGCCTGGGCCATCGTGAACATCCCGTGCGCGATCACGTCCGGCAGCCCCACCTCGGTGGCGAAACGCTGGTTCCAGTGGATCGGGTTGAAGTCACCGGACGCCCCCGCGTACATCACGAGGTCCCTCCGCTCGACCGGGAACGTCTGCTCGGGCAGCTCGGTCCCCACCTCGACGTCGTCGTACGACAGCATCACGCGGTCCCCCTCGCGACGATCGTGGAGTACGCGGTGACGACGAGCTCCCCCTCCGGGGTGCGCAGCTCGGTCCGCGTGCCGAGCAGGTCGTTGCCGCCGGCCGAGCGGATCGAGTCGACGGTCAGCACGCTGACGAGCCGGTCGCCCGCGTGCACCGGGCGGCTGTAGGCGAACCGCTGCTCGCCGTGCACCACCCGGCTGTAGTCGAGGCCCAGCTCCGGGTCGGCCACGAGCTCGGCGGAGGCGCGCATCGACATGACGACCGGGAACGTCGGCGGCGCGATCACGTCGGGGTGGCCGAGCTTCCGCGCCACCTCCGGGTCGCGGTACGCCTCGTTCGTGTCGCCGATCGCGTCGGCGAACTCGCGGATCTTCTCCCGCCCCACCTCGTACACCGGACCGGGACCGTAGCTGCGGCCGACGAAGGCCTGGTCGAGCGCCATGCCCGCAACCTACACACGACGACAGCGCCGCACCCCGGGAGGGTGCGGCGCCGTCGTAGCGGTGTCTGGGGTCAGCGGGTCTCGCGGTGCGCCGTGTGCTGGTTGCACTTCGGGCAGTGCTTCTTCATCTCGAGACGGTCGGGGTCGTTCCGACGGTTCTTCTTCGTGATGTAGTTGCGGTTCTTGCACTCCACGCACGCCAGCGTGATCTTCGGTCGGACGTCGGTGCTGGCCACGGCGGAGTGCCTCTTTCGATACGACGACAGGACTGACGCGTACAGCGTACCCGGAGGACGGCTGTACCGTAAAACGGCCGACCCGGTGACGGGCCGGTCGTGTGAGTAGCGGTGGCCGGACTTGAACCGGCGACACAGCGATTATGAGCCGCTTGCTCTACCAGGCTGAGCTACACCGCCGCGCAGTACCGGCCGTGACCGGTGACTGGAGCCCCTTTACGGAATCGAACCGTAGACCTTCTCCTTACCATGGAGACGCTCTGCCGACTGAGCTAAAGGGGCCTGTCGAGCGAGGACCAGGCTACACGGCGGCCCGCCGGTTCGTGAAACCGGGGGCGGACGACCCACCGGGCCGACGCCACACTCCGACGACCCACCGAGCCGACGTCACACCCCGACGACCCGCATGCTCCCCCGGCGGCCGGTCATCGCGGCGGCGCACTCCGTGCGGGCGACCAGCCAGGCGTCGAACCGCTCCGCGGGCAGCGGCCGGGAGAAGTAGAAACCCTGCGCCGCGTCGCACCCGATGTCGGCGAGCAGCGCCCGGGTCATGTCGGTCTCGACACCCTCCGCCACGGCGGTGAGGCCGAGGTGCCGGGACAGGTCCACGATCGACCGCACGATCGCGAGGTCGCCGGAGTCGGTGGCCATCCCCAGTACGAACGTCTTGTCGATCTTGACCTCGTCGACCGGGAGGCGGCGGAGGTACGACAGGGACGAGTAGCCCGTGCCGAAGTCGTCCAGCGACAGCCGCACCCCGAGATGGTGGAGGCGGTGGAGCGCCGGCAGCGGCCGCTCGGTGTCGCCCACCATGCCGCTCTCGGTGATCTCGAGTGTGAGGCGGTGCGGCGCGATCCCGAACTCGGACAGCATCGCCTCGACCTCCGCGGGGAACTCCACGTCGGCGAGGCAGCGCGAGGAGAGGTTCACGGCGACGTCGAGCATGCGGCCGCCCGCGGCCCACTTCGCGCACTGCTCGAGCGCGGCGCGCAGCACGATCCGGGTCACCGGCACGATCAGGCCGGTGTGCTCCGCGACCGGGATGAAGTCCCCGGGCCCCATCAGGCCGTGCTCCGGGTGCCGCCAGCGCGCGAGCGCCTCGACGCCGAGCAGCTCGTTGTCCCGCAGGGCGACCTTCGGCTGGTAGTGGACGGCGAGCGCGCCGGTGTCGAGCGCCCGGCGCAGCTCGGACACCAGTCCGAGGCGGTGGATGCTGCGGGACTCCATCGAGGCGGAGTACACCTGCAGGCCCCGCGGGTTGTTCTTCGCGGCCTCGGTCGCCACGTCCGCGCGCTGGAGGAGCGGCTCGGAGTCGGTCGCGTGGTCCGGGAAGATCGCGATGCCCACCGCCACGGCCACGTCCAGGGTGAACGCATCCAGCTCGAACGCCTCCCCCAGCGCGTACTGCAGCGCGACACCGACCGCGGTGGCCCCGTCGAGGCCCTCCGTACGGACCAGCACGACGAACTCGTCCCCGCCGATGCGGGCGACGAGTGCGCCGTCCGGGGCGTACCGCGTGAGACGGTGCCCGACCTCCACGAGAAGCCGGTCGCCGGCGCTGTGGCCGAGGGTGTCGTTGACGTCCCGCAGGTTGTCGACGTCGAACTGCAGCAGCGCGACGACCTCGCCCGGCGCCGGGTCGACCTTGATCGCCTCCTCGACCGCGGCCGTGAGGCGGCGGCGGTTCGGCAGGCCCGTGAGCCCGTCGTGGTACGCGTCGTGGCGGAGCCGGTCGATGAGCCGGTTGTTCTCGACGGCGACGGCGGCGTGGGCCGCGAGCGTCTCGAGGAGGCGGACGTCCGCGGCCCCGAAGAACTGGACGTCGCCCAGGCGGTTCGTGACCTCGAGGCACCCCACCACGGCGGTACCCGACCGGAGCGGCACCGCGATGACCTCCTCGACGTGCCGGCTGCGCAGCGCGGTCCGGAGCGTGGGGTCGTCCACCCCGGCGCGGGGCCCGAAGTGCAGCGTCACACCATGGCGCAGCACCGCCTGGCGGATGGGGTCGTCCGCGACGACCGGGGAGTCGGCGACCTCGTCCACCACGCCCGGGGAGTCGACGCGCGCGGTGAGCCGCACCTCGGGGTACCGGCCCGCCGGCGGCAGCCACAGCGTCGCGGCCTCGGCATTGAGCAGGTCCCGGGTCCGGGACAGCAGCGCGTCCGCGAGCGCACCGTCCTGGCGGGCGGCGCCGACGGCGCGGGTGAACTCGTACAGCTCGGTCAGGCTCTTGTGCTGCCGCAGGAACTGGCCGTACGCGCGGTAGCCCGCGACCAGCACGGTGGTCAGCATCAGCAGCAGGACGGCGGAGACCGGGTTCTGGTGGACCACCATCACGACGACGAGGCCGATCGTGACGTTGAAGAGACCGGCCAGCACCGCGGGCACGATCAGGTGCACCAGCTGGTCGCGGCCGGGCCAGCCCTGGGACGCGACGATCGCGACCAGCACCGCGCCGGAACTGACGAGCAGCGCCGCGCCGACGGCGGCGTACGCGGACAGCCAGTTGTGCACGATCGTGGGGTCGATCCAGCCGCTCGGGGTCTTCACGGACGTACCCGTGAACACCCGCACCGCCACAGCGACCTCCGCCGCGGCGATGCTCACGTTGACGAGGTACTTGCGCAGCGGCAGTCGCTGCAGGCCGAGCGCGACCACCTGCGACAGCACGCGGACCAGCACGAGTCCGAACGGCGCGATGAGGAACAGCCCCACCACGAGCGCGACCTCGGACAACGTGACGCCGTAACCGTGTCGGCGGACCTGGAGCTCGAGCCGCACCACGTCGCACACCACGTACAGGAGGCCGAAGAGCAGGAGCCGCACGGGCGACCCGAAGACGTGGGGCGCGTGCGTGCAGGCGAGTGCGACGACCGCGAAGGTCAGGAGGACCCCGACGAGGGTGGTGATCGTCAGCGGGTACTGGAGGGAGCCTCGTCGGCGCGCTCGGACCGCGGCGGTCACCGGCCCCTCCCCTCAGCTCACCGTCGAGCGGGCTCCCGTTGTGGCGCCGCGCGGGGCGCCGGGTTCAGATCCAGATCACGCCGTACGTCTGCGCGCCCGAGGACGGGTCCTGGGCGAACGTCGCCGTCGAGGGAGCCGTGGGCTCCGCCGTGGGCGACGCGGTGGCCGGAGGTGCGGCGGCGAACATGGCCATCCCGACAGCCGCCACCGCCATGACGCGCAGCGCCAGACGCGCCGTCCTGCGTGCCCTCATCTGCTGTACTCCCTCGGTGCCCGGGCGGGCGAGCCGCGCGGGCCTTTGTTCCTGGCACCACCCGCCGTCGGATCGACCGGAGGCGGCGTGCCGCGCCGGTGCACATCTTGACACGCGGAACGGCTCTCCAACAGACACCGAAAAGGGGACGACCCGATGTCAAGGTCGCCCTTTTCTGTGGCAGAACGGGCTTATCGCCACAGCCCGAGGGGAGCAATCTGACGATACGACGGTCGCACGCGCCGGTGAAGACCCGTGCCACCCCCTCCACGACCACTGGAGGAGGTGGGCGGCCGGTCCAGCCGCGCGGCCACGTCGAAGCGTCCCGGCGGCGCGGGCTCGGGCGGCGGGGCGACGTAGCCCACGTGACCCGCGGACAGCGGCGGACCTCCAGCTCCTCCAGGCGCCGGAGGTCCTCGGCCGACACCAGGGCCGCCACCGGCCGGCCGTGCCGGGTCAGCGTCACGCGCCCTCCGGTGTACGCGACCCGGTTCATCAGCTCGGCCGGCGGGTGCCCAGCGGCTTCCGGACGTGACCGCGGTCACGTGCCGGAGGACACACGCTTCCGGGGTGACTGTGACCGCGGGTCATAGGTACATTGTGTGTGTGACGTTGAGTCGCAGATATCCCGGGCCACCGGCGCAGGACCGCGCCGCGAGCCCGGCACACACGGGGCCACCAGCCCCCCGTCCTCACGGTGGTGAGACAGCATGATCATTCTCGGCTTCACGCTCGTGGCCCTCGGCCTGATGCTGGAGACACAGGCCCTCTGGGTGTTCGGCGCGACGCTGATCGCGGCCGGTGCCCTGCTCGGCCTCGTCGGCCTGACCGGGCGGCCGTCCCAGCCCCGGTCCTTCCCGCGGTGGATCCGCACGCCGGGCTGACCGGCCCCTGACCCCGCACCAGAAGAGGGCCCCCGACCAGCGGAGACGCTGTGCGGGGGCCCTCTGCCCAGGGTGGCAGGTGTTGGGTTCGAACCAACGTAGGCTGAGCCGGCGGATTTACAGTCCGCTCCCTTTGACCACTCGGGCAACCTGCCCTGGGTGCCGCCGTGCCGTAGCACCGCTGCGGAAGGCAGGATAACCAACGACCCAGGGGTGCCTGCAAACCGGTACCCCCGCTCGAGGAAGGAAGGAGCGCCCCGTGGCGGATGCGTCGTTCGACGTCGTCAGCAAGGTGGACCGGCAGGAGGTCGACAACGCCCTCAACCAGGCCGCGAAGGAGCTGTCGACCCGGTTCGACTTCCGTGGCACCAACACCTCGGTGGCGTGGTCGGGCGAGGAGGGCATCGCGTTCCAGGCCGACAGCGAGGACCGCGCCAAGGCGGCCCTCGAGGTGTTCCGCGAGAAGCTGGTGAAGCGCGGGATCAGCCTGAAGGCGTTCGAGCCGGGCGAGCCGCAGCTGTCGGGGCGGACGTACAAGATCGCCGGGAAGATCGTGCAGGGCATCTCGTCCGACAACGCCAAGAAGATCGCCAAGAAGGTCCGGGACGAGGGCCCCAAGGGCGTCCAGGCGCAGATCCAGGGCGACCAGCTCCGCATCACCGGCAAGAAGAGGGACGACCTGCAGGCCGTGATCGGCATGCTGAAGGAGTCCGACTTCGGGATCGCGCTGCAGTTCACGAACTACCGCTGAGCCTTGCGCCCGGGGGACCTCGCGGACGCAGGCGAGGCCCCACAGGCGCAAGGTCGGCGCCGGTACACCGGCGTACGTCTCGTACCGGAGCAGGCACGACGGGATACCCGCGCAGCAGCCCAGTGGAGGCTCAGGTGCCGGTCGAGTTCACCGACGCGCAGCGCCACGCGTTGCGCCTGGTCGCCCACGGACTCCGAAACGCTGCAGCAGCGATGGGGACGGGGCGTACGCCCCGATGAGGTGTACAGCCTCGCATCGGTCCTCCGGAGCCTGGTGACGCACAAGCACCTCGGCAAGGCGTGGGACCTGCTCTGGCCCCCGTCCGAGGGACATCGCGCGACGGTGGTCGCCCCGGACCTCACCGCCCTTGTCCCGCGGGAGATGTGGCCGCGCGTGGCGTTCGCCCAGACCGCCGGCCTCGCCATACCGGGCGTTCACATGTGGATGCCGGTCGCCTTGCGGGCGGAGCCCGGAGGGGCAGAAGCGCCCGACGGGTCCGAGGGCACGCGTACGACAGCCGAGGACGCCGAGGTCGTCCCGCCACCCGGGATCTCGGTGCCACGCGGCGCAGAGCTCGTGTTCCGGCTTCCGGGAGCCTCCATGTCGGGCCTGGTGGACCAGGAATCCGTTCCGCTCGCGCCGGCCTCGTGCTACCGACGGTTCGGGCTCGAGAAGTTCTTCGGTTCTCCCTGCATCGTCTACAACGGAAGACCGTTGGCGCGCAGCTGGCTGGTCACCAAGGTGGCGAACAAGAGGACCTTCGCGCACATCGAATGGGCCCTCGAGTCGGAGGAGTCGCGACTGCTGGCCCGTGCCGGCGAATGGTTGAAGGTCTCCGAGCGGAGTGCGGTCCTCTACGAGTTCTTGTCGGTCGGACAGATCCTGGCCAACTCGGCGAGCGCAGGACAGCTCCGCGAGCGGGTGCGCGAGCTGGGGCTCGGTCCGCTCGAGTGACTCCTGCCGGGACGCTCCACACTCGGTCCGCCGCCGGCCGATGGGTCAGCGCTCGACGGCGACCGCCTCGTGGCGCCGCAGGGCGCTCCGCCGCTTCCCGGCCGCGAGCGCGGCCAGTCCCGTCGCCGCCGCCCCCACCGCGAAGGCCGCCCCCGTCCCACCGCGCGAGTCCACCACCACGCCCGCCACGGCGGCCCCCGCCGCGCTGCCGCCCGACGCGACCGTCGCGACCCAGGTGTACGCCTCGTTCACCATGCCGACCGGTGCGACGCGGGCCACGAGGGCATTCTCGACGATCAGCGCCGGCGCCAGCGTCAGCCCGCCCACGAGCAGCAGCACGGCCATCACCGGGACACTCGGCGCGAGCAGGAGGACGGCCATCATCACGGCGGCCGCGCCCATCGTGGCACCCCACTGGGTGGGCAGCGGCGCGGTGAACTGCCGCGTGCCGAACCACACCCCACCGGTCACACTGCCGATCCCCCACAGGCCCAGCAGCACGCCGGCCACCGTGTCACCCGAGGCGCCGGACCGCGCCAGCGCGAACGCGGGGATCGTCACGCCGACCACGCCGAACGAGAACGTCATCCCGAACACCACCGACAGCAGCAGCGGCATGCCCGGCGCGCGGGCGGGGCCGAGCCCCCTCACGTGGCCGCGCTCGGGGTGCGGCCGCCAGGCCCTGGTCGCCCGCCCGAGGCCCACCGAGCAGGTACCGGCGAGGGTCATCACCGCGGACACGGCGAGCGCCGCGGCGGGGGACGCCAGTGCCACGACGACGCCGACGAGCATCGGCCCGACGACGAACACGACCTCGAACGCCGTCGTCTCGAGCGCCAGCGCGGGGCCGCGCAGCGCCGACGCCACTCCCGCCGGGTCGGTGAGGTCGGTCCACACGCTGCGCAGCGCGGCGGTGAGCGGCGGCATGACCGCGCCGAGCAGCGCCGACGCCGCTCCGACCCGCACCGTGGACGCGCCGGCCGCGAGCACCAGCACGACGGCGACCGGGTACGCCACCGCGGTCGCGAGCAGCACCCGGGACGGCCCGGTCCGGTCGGACAGCCGCCCGAGCACGGGACCGGCCACCGCGGCCGCCACGCCGTACAGCGCGCTCGACGCCCCCGCCGCGGCGTAGGACCCCGTCGTGTCCCGGACGAGCAGGACCAGCGCGAGCGGCGTCATGCCGATCGGCAGGCGCCCCACGATCCCCGCGACCAGCAGCGTCGGCGCCCCGGGCAACCGCCACACGGCGGCGTACCGGCGCAGCGACGTCACACGGGTCCTCTCGGTGGGGGTCACCCGCACCGTACAGACCCGGGCCGGACGAGGTCAGCGGTACCGGGGGTCCACCGGGTTGCCGACGCCGGCCATCTGCTCGAGCCGCCGCACCCGCTCCTCCATCGGCGGGTGGGTCGAGAAGAGCTTCGCCAGGCCGGCGCCCCGGAACGGGCTGTCGATCATCAGGTGGCTCGTCGACGCGAGCCGCGGGTCCTCGGGCAGCGGCAGCGCCGACGTGCCCATGTGGATCTTCCGCAGCGCGCTCGCGAGGCCGAGGGGGTCGCCGGTGAGGCGTGCCCCGTCCGCGTCCGCCTGGAACTCCCGGGACCGGCTCACGGCGAGCTGGATCAGGGTGGCCGCGATGGGCCCGACGAGCATCAGCAGCAGCGCGCCGAGGATGCCCCCACCGCCCTCCTCGTCGTCGGACGACGAGCCGCCGAAGAACATCCCGATGTACGCGATGTAGGTGATCATGCTCGCGAGCGCGCCCGCCACGGACGAGATGAGGATGTCGCGGTTGTACACGTGGGACAGCTCGTGGCCGAGCACCGCCCGCAGCTCCCGCGGCGTGAGCATGCCGAGGATGCCCTCGGTGCAGCAGACGGCGGCGTTGCGGGGGTTGCGGCCCGTGGCGAACGCGTTGGGCTGCTGGGTGGGGCTCAGGTAGAGCCGCGGCATCGGCTGACCGGCGAGCGTCGCGAGCTCGCGGACCATCGCGTACAGCCCCGGCTGCTGCGCCTCGCCCACCGGGTACGCCCGCATGGAGCGCAGCGCGAGCTTGTCCGAGTAGAAGTAGCTGAAGCCGTTCATCCCCAGGGCGATGAGCAGCGCGATGGTCAGCCCGCCGCTCCCCCCGAGCAGGTACCCGGCGCCCAGGATGATCGCGGACAGCAGCCCGAGCAGGGCGGCGGTCCTCAGGCCGTTGTGTTGGCGGTGCACGTCTTCCCTCCGGCGGTACTCAGTTGCCCGACACCTGCCTCAACGTGCGGGTAAATCCGCAGGTTCCCTCAACCCACGAGGAGCCGGGCCGCCGCGTCCGCCGCCCACAGCACGTACTGCGGGAGGAAGCCGAGCACGACCGCGGCGACCGAGGCCACCCCGAGCGTGACGAGCACCGGCCACGACCGGGCTTCCGTCTCGGTGACGACGGGCGCCTCGGCGACCAGCACGGCGCCCTCGGGCCCGGATGCCGAGGACGCACCGGGGACCGCGCCCGAGGGAGCACCCGCCGGCGCCGGCGACACCGGCGCGGGACCGCCCCCGCGGTCGTACAGGGCCGCGCCGAGCCTCACGTAGTACGCGAGGCCGAGCACCGCGTTCGCCGCGACGACCAGCGCGAGCCACAGGACGTCGCTGTCCACGAGGGACTTGATCACCACGACCTTGGCGAACAGGCCGGCGAGGCCCGGCGGCAGCCCGGCGAGCCCGGCGAGCGCCAGCGCGAGCGCGGCCGCGACCCACGGGCGCCTCCGGCCGAGACCGCGCAGCTCCTCGAGCGTGCCGCCGTCCCGCGCGCCCCGCACCGTGATCACCGCGGCGAACGCCGCGAGCTCGACGAGCACGTAGAACCCCGCGTACGCGAGGGTCGCCCCGAGGGGACCCGCGACGTCGGACACGTCCCCGCCGCCCGAGCCGACCGCGGCGAACCCGGCGAGCGGCGCGAGCACGTATCCGGCCTGCGCGACGGACGACCACGCGAGCAGCCGCACGGTCCGGGTCTGGCGCAGCGCGAGCAGGTTGCCGATCGTCATGGTGAGCGCCGCGAGCGCGCCGAGCACCGACGCCCAGATCGCGGAGCCCTCCATCAGCCCGTTGACGGCGACGAGCGCGATCGCGACGACGCCGCCGAGTTTGCTGGCCGTGGACAGGTACGCGGCGACCGGCAGCGGTGCCCCGTCGTACACGCCGCCCGCCCAGGCGTGGAACGGCACCGCGGCGACCTTGAACACCAGTCCGACGAGGACCAGCCCGACCCCGGCCGCGGCGAGCGGCGCGGCCGGACCGAGGTCCAGGGTGGACAGGGCGGCCGCAAGCCGTCGCAGGTGGACCTCGCCGGTGACCGCGTACAGCAGCGCCGCACCGAGCAGCGTCACCGACGTCGAGACGACCGAGATCAGCAGGTACGTCAGGGCGGCACTCGCCCCGGCGGCGGTCCGCCGGAGGCCGACCAGGATGTACAGCGGGAGGCTCAGCGTCTCGAGCGCGACGATCAGCGTGATCAGGTCCCGCGCGCCGGTGAGGGCCAGCGCGCCGAAGAGCGAGGACAGCAGCAGGAACGTGTACTCCCCCGCCGGCACCGACGCGGACCGGACCAGCGGCGCGGACAGCGCGAGCACGGCCAGCGTGAGCACGCAGAACGCTGCCCCGAGGACCGCGGTCGAGTCGTCCGCGGCGAACGAGCACGCCGTGATCGGGTCACCGCCGGAGGCCAGCGGTCGCGGCGGGATGCAGAACGTCGCGCGCGCCGGGCCGGTGCCCGCCCACACGGCGACGGCCCCGGTCACGGCGACGCCGAGCCCGGCCACCCCGAGCAGCCAGCCGCGGCGGCCGGGCGCCGCGAGCAGGTCGGCGAGCAGGACGAGGATCGCGGTGGCGGCCGCCGCGTACAGCGGCGCGAGCGCGACGTGGTCGATGTTCTGGGCCATCACGAGGACACCGCCGCGACGATGGCCTGAACCGGCCGCAGTCCGAGTTCGAGGACGAGCGCGGGCAGGAGTCCCAGCACGAGGGTGAGCGCGGCGAGCGGTCCCCAGGCCAGCCATTCCCCGGGGCGTACCGGGAGTGGCCCGCGCGAGGTCACGACCTCACCGGGCTCCCCGTTGACGACGATGCGGAGCATCCGCAGGAAGTACGCGGCGGCCAGGGCGGCCCCCACCGCGGCGAGCGCGGCGCAGACCACCCACAGCGTGACGGTCCCGCCCTCGCTGCGCTGCCACGCGGCCACGATCGCGAACAGCTCACCCCAGAACCCCGCGAGGCCGGGCAGGCCGAGGCTCGCCACGGCGATGAAGCCCAGCAGCCCGGCGAGCACGGGGGCGCGCCGGCCGAGGCCGGAGAGCTGGGTGAGCAGTCCGGTGCCGTACCGGTCCTTGATCGCCCCGGCGAGGAAGAACAGGAGCCCGGTGACGATGCCGTGCGCGATGTTGCCGATGAGGGCCGCCTGGATGCCGGTCGCGGTCAGCGTCGCCACGCCGAGGAGCACGAAGCCCATGTGGCCGACGGAGGAGTACGCGACGAGCCGCTTGATCTCGACCTGGGTGAAGCAGCAGAAGGCCCCGACCAGGATGGCGGCGGTCGCGAACCCCGCCAGGTACGGGGACACGGCCCGGGCGCCCTCGGGCAGCACCGGGACGGCGATCCGGATGAAGCCGTACGTGCCCATCTTCAGCAGCACGCCGGCGAGCAGCACGGAGCCCACCGTCGGCGCCTCGGTGTGCGCGTCCGGCAGCCAGGTGTGCAGCGGCCACAGCGGGCTCTTCACCGCGAACGCCAGCGCGAGCACGACGAACGCCGTGATCTGCGACGACCGGCCCAGCCCGGTGCCGTGCAGCGACAGTGCGCGGAGGTCAGTGCCCCCGGCCAGCGCGATCAGCAGCACGCCCACCAGCAGCAGCACGCTGCCCGCGAGCGTGTACAGCACGAACTTCGTCGCCGCGTGCCGCCGTCCGGGGCCGCCCCAGCCCGCGATGAGGGCGTACATCGGCAGCAGCGTGATCTCGAACGCCACGAAGAACACCACGAGGTCCAGCGCCAGGAACGTCCCGAGGATGCCGACCTCGATGACGAGCATCAGCGCGTACAGCGCGCGGACGCTGCCGCCCGCAGGTCGCGTCCACAGCGTGTACACCGCGCAGAGCAGCGTGAGCAGCGCGGTCAGCACGACGAGCGGCGCGGAGATCCCGTCGACGCCCAGCGACAGCCGGACACCGAGCGGCGGGATCCACGGCACGTCGACCGCATGCCACGGATCGACGACCCGACCGCCGCGCGGCCCGTGCCGGCCGGTGAGCAGCCCGAGGCTCACGAGGAACGTCACGCCCGCGACCACCGTGCCCAGGGCGGGGGCGATCCGGTTCGCGGAGCGGCCCGGCAGCACGGCGAGCACCAGGGCGCCCGCGGCGGGCAACGCGAGGACCGCCACGATGAGCCACCACGAGCCGATCACCGGAGCACCCCCGACAGCGCGACGGCGGCGACGCCCAGGAGGAGCGCGCCGGAGAGGACGAGCGTCAACTGGCCGCCGAGGCCACGGGACTGGGCCTCGAGCACGGCCCGTGCGGCCTGCAGCGTGCCGCGGGCGCCACCCTCGACCGCTCCGTCGACGAGCCCGACGTCCGCCGCGGTCACGGCGCGGGCGAGGGCGACGGCCGGCCGGACGACGAGCGCGTCCTGGACCGCGTCGACGTAGAACCCGTTCTCGAACACCGGCCGCACGCGCCCGAGCGCGTCCGCGGGGTCTGCCGCGGGGTCGCGGCGCCACAGCACCCAGGAGAGCCACACGCCGGCGACCGTCACGACCACGACGACGCCGGTCGTGACGAGGTCGAGGCGGACGCGCGCGGTCCCGTTCTCCGCCGACACCAGCGGCCACGCGAGTGCGACCAGGCCGAGCAGCACGGTCGGGACGGCGAGCACGATCAGCGGCGCGCGCATCGACCACGGCGGGTCGCCCGCGGCCGCCGTCGCGACCGGCTGGGGACCGAAGAACGTCCGCAGCCACAGCCGGGTCGCGTACGCGCCGGTCAGTCCGGCGGTCACCACGCCCGCGACCAGGACGGTCCAGCCGACCCAGGACGCGACGACGGACTCGCCGAGGGCGGCGCGGTGGGCGGCGCCGACCACGGACTCCTTCGAGAAGAAGCCCGCGAACGGCGGCACCCCGGCCAGCGCACCGAGGCCCGCGGTCATCGTCCAGAACGTCACCGGCATCGCGACGCGCAGTCCGCCCATCGCGTTCATGAGGTTGCTCCCGACGGCCACGATCACCGCACCGGCGGCGAGGAACAGCAGGGCCTTGAAGGCGGCGTGGGTGAGCAGGTGGAACAGGGCCGCGTTCACGCTGCCCACCGCGAGGCCGCCCGCCATGTACGCGATCTGGCTCACCGTGGACCACGCCAGCACGCGCTTGATGTCGTCCTGGGCGAGGGCGGCGCAGGCGCCGAGCACCATCGTGATCGAGGCGGACACCCCGAGCGCGGCGAGCGCCACGGGCGCGTGCGCGTACAGCGGGAACAGCCGCGCGACGACGTACACCCCGGCGGCCACCATCGTGGCTGCGTGGATGAGGGCGCTCACCGGCGTCGGGCCGGCCATCGCGTCGGGGAGCCAGGTGTGCAGCGGGAACTGCGCGCTCTTGCCGGCGACACCGAGCAGCAGCAGCAGGCACGCGGTGGTGAGCGCGCCCGGGGAGATCGTCCCGGAGACGGCGGCGTCGATGACCCGGTCGATCCGGAACGTCCCCGCCGCCACGCCGAGCACCGCGACGCCGAGCGCGAAGCCGACGTCACCGACGCGGGTGACGAGGAACGCCTTGACCGCGGCGCCGGGCGCCTCGGGCAGCGAGCGGTCGTGCCCGATGAGGAGGTACGAGCACAGGCCCATGACCTCCCACCCGATGAGCAGCGTGACGAGGTCGTTGCTGACGACCACGGTCATCATCGCGGCGGTGAACAGGGAGATCTGGGCCGCGTACGGCGCGTACCGGTCGTCCGCGTGCGCGCCGCCGAGCAGGTACCCGGTCGAGTACAGCTGGACGAGGAACGCGACCACCGCCACCGCGATCGCGACGGCCGACGCGGTGGCGTCGACACGGACGCCCGCGGTGACGGTGAAGTCCCCGAACGGCGCGAGCGTCACGTACCCCTCGCCGCGGCCCGCGGCGAGCAACCAGATCGCGAGGATCGGCAGCAGCGCGGACGACCCCACCGCGAGCGCGGCGGCCGCGCGGCGGGACGACTGCGGCAGCAGGAACCCGGCCAGGGCCGCGACGGCGGGGACCGCCGGGAGCGCGACCGCGAGGGCGACGGCCGCGCTCACCGGGCCACCTCCGCGGGGACGCGGTCCGGCGCGGCCTCGTCGGCGGGCTCGGTGTCCACCTCGTCCACGGCCACGGTCTGCCGGGTCCGGTACAGCTGGAGCACCACCGCGAGCGCGACACCGATCTCGGCCGCCGCGAGCACGATGACGAACAGCGCGAACGCCCCGCCCGTGCGCAGGTCACGCGAGACCGTCAGGTCGGCGGTCACCAGCACGACGTTGACCGCGTTGAGCATCAGTTCGACGGCCATCAGCACGAGGACGGCGTTGCGCCGGGCGGTCACGCCGTACGCCCCGAT
This sequence comes from Mycobacteriales bacterium, assembly GCA_036402915.1. Lineage (GTDB taxonomy): Bacteria > Actinomycetota > Actinomycetes > Mycobacteriales > HKI-0501 > JAVEDU01. The sequence continues at coordinate 3,612 of DASWRY010000072.1, read as the reverse complement.
CCCGAACAGGACCGCGGCGGCGACGTAGGCAACCACGGGGTGCATCGGCTCAGCCCTCCCCGCCCGGCGTGCGCCGGGACATCACGATCGCGCCGATCAGCGCGGCGAGCAGCAGGACGGAGAGCACCTCGAACGGCAGCACCCACCGGGAGAACAGCATCTGTCCCATCAGCTCGGGACCGGCCATGTCGACCCGGGTGGCGTCCACGTACGTGTCCCGGAACGCCCGCACCAGCAGCGCCACCAGGCTGCCCCCGGCGCCGAGGCCGACGAGGACGGCGGGCCAGCGGACCCGGTCCAGGTCGTCCGAGGGCCCGATCGGCGCTCGCGTGAGCATGACCGCGAACAGCAGCAGCACCACCACCGCGCCGACGTAGATCAGCACCTGCACCCAGGCCACCATCTCGGCGGCCAGCGCGAGGTACATCCCGGCGATCGCGCCGAGCGAGACGACCAGCCACAGGCCCGCGCGGACGACGTGCCGGGTCGTCACGACCATGAGCCCCGCACCGGCCGCCACCAGGCCCAACGCCCCGAGCAGGACGTCGAGAACGGTCATGCGGAGGCTCCGTCGGACGGCGTCGTCGCGGATCCGGCTCGCCGCTCGCGGATGGAGCTCGGGGACCCGGGGTGCGAGTGGTCGTCCTCGGGAGGCGCGTCGTCGCGCTCGGGCTTCCCCTCGGGCTGCTTCTCCCCGGCGTCCGGCTTCTCCCCGGCGGCCTCCGCGGCCTTCGCGGCACGCGGGGACCGGGCCGGCCGCTCCGGCTTCTCGGCGGCCGCCGACTTCTCGCCGCGCGCGGGCGTTTCGCCCTCGTCCGGGTTCTCTGCCTTGGCTCGGGCCTTCTCCACCGTGGCCACCTCCTTGGCAGGCTCGGCGAGCGGGTCGAGCGCCGCCGGCGGCGGGACGGTCCACATCCATTCGCGGAGCCGGTCCCTCTCGTGCGTCATGTCACGGATGTCGTACTCGGCGTACTCGAACTCCGGCGACCAGAACAGCGCGTCGAACGGGCAGACCTCGATGCAGATCCCGCAGTACATGCAGAGCGAGAAGTCGATCGCGAAGCGGTCCAGGACGTTCCGCTGCCGGGCGCGGGCGGCGCCCTCGGCGTGCACGGTCTCCTTGTGCGAGTCGATGTAGATGCACCAGTCCGGGCACTCGCGGGCGCAGAGCATGCAGACCGTGCAGTTCTCCTCGAACAGCGCGATCACGCCACGCGAGCGCGGCGGCAGCTCCGGCGCCACGTCCGGGTACTGGCGCGTGTGGGCGCGGCGGGTCATGGCGCGGAACGTGATCGCCAGCCCGCGGGCGAGCCCGGAACCCGGTGTACTCATACCCGGCATCCTTCCGGGTCGGGCACGGCGGTCACCAGAGGACCCTCACGACGGCGGTGAGCACCAGCTGTGCCAGCGCCACCGGGACGAGTCCGAGCCAGCACAGCCGCTGGAGCTGGTCCTCGCGCAGCCGGGGGTACGAAACCCGCACCCAGATGACGACGAACGCGACCGCGAGCACCTTGATCAGCGTCCACAGCCACCCCAGGTGGTCCGAGAACGGCCCGTGCCAGCCACCGAGGAACAGCACGGTCGTGAGCGCGGAGATCACCAGGATCCCGGCGTACTCGGCGAGCATGAACAGCGCGAACCGCAGCCCGGTGTACTCGGTGAGGTAGCCGACGACCAGCTCGGAGTCCGCGAGCGGCATGTCGAACGGCGGGCGGCGGATCTCGGCCAGCCCGGAGACGAAGAACACGACGAGGGCCGGGAGCTGCCACAGCAGCCACCAGGGGCGCCAGGCCTCGATGATCCCGCTCAGCGACAGCGTGCCCGCCGCCATCGCGACGGACGCGGCGGAGAGGACGAACGGGAGCTCGTACCCGAGCAGCTGGGCCGCGCCCCGGAGCCCGCCGAGCAGGGAGTACTTGTTCGCGCTGGCCCACGCGGCCATGAGCATGCCCACGACACCCACGCCGACGATCGCGAGGACGAAGAACAGCCCGATGTCGAGCGGCAGTGCCACCACGCCCGGCGCGATCGGGATGACGAGCAGCGCCATGAGGTACGGCAGCAGGCCCACGGCCGGGGCGAGCCGGAACACCGGGCGGTCGGCCGCGGCGGGCACGACCTCTTCCTTCTGCACGAACTTCACGCCGTCCGCGACGAGCTGCGCCCAGCCGTGGAAGCCGCCCGCGTACATCGGCCCGAGGCGTCCCTGCATGTGCGCCATCGCCTTGTGCTCCATCTGCCCGATGAGCAGCGGCAGGACCAGGAACGCGACGAGCACCGCGACGACGCCGAGGACGAGCTCGGGCCAGGGAGGAATCACTCGGGTGATCCTAGGGGGCCACCGCGTCCGGGCCCCATTCCTCCGGCGAGGGAACGCCCGGGGGACGGACCCGGCGGCGGCTCGGCGCCCCGGAGTCGCTCTCACCCGGCTCCTTGGCGCCCGGCCACGGCTTCACCACGCGCGACGCGAGGACGAAGTCCTTGCGCAGCGGGTGGCCCTCGAAGCCGTCGGGCAGCAGGAGCGGGTCGGTACCGCCGGGGTGGCCGTCGAAGTGCAGGCCGTACATCTCGGCCGCCTCGCGCTCGTGCCAGGCCGCGCCCGGGTAGACGTCCACCACGGACTCGACGTGCGGCGTGTCCCGCGGGACACGCGTGCGGACGAGCACACCGTGCTTGTGTGAGATGGACCACAGGTGGGCCACGACCGCGAAGTCCTCGCCGCCCTCCGACCCGGTCTCGTCCACGCCACAGAGGTAGTCGAAGAAGTCGCACGCGAGCGCGGCGTCGTCGCGGGCGGACAGCAGCGCGCCCGCCCAGCGATCGGCCGGGACGTCCACGACACCGCGGGCGAAGCCGTCGCCCACGGACACCGACACCGCGGTCCGGTCGTCGGCGACGAGGTGCGCGAGGCGGTCCGCCACCTCCTCGGGGGTCATCACGACGCCGCGGGCGCCGGAGCCGCCGGCGGCCGGACCAGCGGCGCGGTGAACTCCGCCGCGCCCTTGCCGGGGCGGGACCCGCCGCGCAGCGACACGGCCTCGGCCGCGATCTTGTCCTGGAGCCGCAGGATGCCCTGCAGGAGCGCCTCGGGCCGCGGCGGGCAGCCGGGCACGTACACGTCGACGGGGATGATCTGGTCGACGCCCTTCGTCACCGAGTACGAGTCCCAGTACGGGCCGCCGGAGTTCGAACAGGCGCCGAACGAGATGACGTACTTCGGCTCGGGCATCTGGTCGTAGAGGCGGCGCACCGCCGGCGCCATCTTGTCGGTCACGGTGCCCGACACGACCATGAGGTCGGCCTGGCGCGGACCGGGTGCGAACGGGATGACGCCCAGCCGGATGAAGTCGTGCCGGCCCATGGACGCGGCGATGAACTCGATGGCGCAACAGGCCAGCCCGAAGTTGAAGACCCAGAGGCTGTAGCGGCGGCCCCAGTTGAGGACGACCTTGATCGGTGTCGGGGCGTGCTCTCCGACGGGTCCGACGCGCGGGAGGGGGAGGTCGACCGTCACGTCACACCCAGCGCAGCAGACCGCGGCGACCCGCGTGGGCCAGGCCGACCACGAGGACGGTGACGAAGATGCCCATCTCGACCAGGCTGGCCGTG
>DASWRY010000071.1:0-23922 GCA_036402915.1 Mycobacteriales bacterium | reverse complement strand
CCGCGACCTCGAGATGGAGAAGCGCGTCCTCGAGCTGACCCGCGAGCTGGGGATCGGGGCGCAGTTCGGCGGCAAGTACTTCTGCCACGACGTCCGGGTCGTGCGCCTCCCCCGCCACGGCGCCTCGCTGCCGGTCGCGATCGCGGTCTCCTGCTCCGCGGACCGGCAGATGCTCGGGAAGATCACCGCCGAGGGCGTGTTCCTCGAGCAGCTCGAGACCGAGCCCGCGCAGTACCTGCCGGACACCACGGACACGCACCTCGAGGACGCCGGCGAGGTCGTCCAGATCGACCTGAACCGCCCGATGGACGAGATCCGCGCCGAGCTCTCCAAGCACCCGGTGAAGACCCGCCTGTCCCTCACCGGCCCGCTGGTCGTCGCGCGGGACATCGCGCACGCCAAGATCGGCGAGCTGCTCGACGCCGGGCAGCCCATGCCGCAGTACCTGAAGGACCACGCCGTCTACTACGCCGGCCCGGCGAAGACGCCCGAGGGGTACGCGTCCGGATCGTTCGGCCCCACCACCGCCGGGCGGATGGACTCCTATGTGGAGCGTTTCCAGGCCGCGGGCGGCTCGATGGTGATGCTGGCGAAGGGGAACCGGTCCAAGCAGGTCACCGACGCCTGCGCCGCGCACGGCGGGTTCTACCTCGGCTCCATCGGCGGCCCCGCGGCCCGGCTGGCCCAGGACTGCATCACCCACGTCGAGGTGCTCGAGTACCCGGAGCTGGGCATGGAGGCGGTCTGGAAGATCGAGGTGCGCGACTTCCCCGCCTTCGTCGTGGTGGACGACAAGGGCAACGACTTCTTCGCGTCGACCTCCAAGCCGACGATCACCGGCATCGGCCGGCGGCCGGGCCTGTAGGACCCGGTTCGGGGACGGTCACGGCCCCTCGCTACGGTCGGGACCGTGACCACACAGACCCCCACTGACCCAGACTCGGCACTCCGGGCCCTGCTCGACGGCAACGCCCGGTTCGTCGACGGCCGTCCCGCGCACCCCAACCAGGACGTCGGCCGCCGCGCCGAGCTGGAGCGAGGCCAGGCACCGTTCGCGGTCGTGTTCGGCTGCTCGGACTCCCGCGTCGCGGCCGAGATCATCTTCGACCGCGGGCTCGGGGACCTCTTCATGGTCCGCACCGCCGGTCACGTGGTGGACTCCGCGGTCCTGGGGTCGATCGAGTTCGCGGTCGACGAGCTCGGCGTCCCGCTCGTGGTCATCCTGGGCCACGACAGCTGCGGCGCGGTGACCGCGGCGGCGGCCGCCGTGGAGTCGGGACAGATGCCGACGGGGTATGTGCGCGACATCGTCGAGCGCATCACGCCCGCGGTCATGGCCACGCGCGCGGGCGGCGGGGGCGACATCGACGCGATCGGGGCCGAGAACGTCCGGCAGACCGCGAGCCTGCTCCTCGAGCGCTCCCCCCTCCTCGCGCAGCTGGTCGAGAAGGGCCGCTGTGGCATCGTCGGCGTCGTGTACGACCTGGCCGACGGCCGGGTGCGGCCCGTGGACGAGCGCCGGCCCGGTGGAGAGCGCTAGACCACCTCGCCGTCGATGACGTCCCCGTGCAGGCCGCCCGGGGCGAACGCCCGCCGTGCACGGTCCGCGACCCGTCGCGTCGACACGAGGTCGAACACGCCGCCGACGACCGCACCGACGATCGGCACCGCACGGGCCCCGCTCACGGCCGCCACGCGGGACGTCACCGCGCCGGCGGACCGGCCCGCCGCGGCACGGGCGGCGGCACGGGCCGCGGCGCGCTGCTGGAGCTTCGGCAGGACGTAGGTGGCGGCCTTCCGGCCGGTGGCGATGCCCGTGCGCTTGGCCGCGGTGGAGTCGGTCGCGCCGCTGACGCACTCCTCGATCCGGGCCCGGATCTCCGGGTGCGCCGGGTCGTGCCCGTGCGCGTACGCGATGGCCGCGGCGAGCCGCGCCTGCACGAGCAGGGTCGCCGCGAGGCCCACCGGCGCGCCGATCGCCGCGGTCGCGATGCCACCGGCGCTGGTCACCGCGCCCTGCAGCGCCGCGTGCCCGGTCTGCGTCTTCACGAGACGCTCGACCACGGCCTCGGCGGACAGCCCCTTCCGGCGCAGCGGGTCGACGAGGTCACGCGCGCCCTTGAGCGGCCCGACGCCCTCGATCCCCGCGTCGATGGCGCGGCCGAGCCACGCGGTGAGCATTCCCTCGTCCGCCACGCCGGTCCCCTTCCGTCCGTCCGGTGCGCGAGAGATCAGTGTGCCGCAGGTGTGCGCGGACTGCGCTGCCGCGCAGACCATGATTCGCTGTGGGCATGGAGTACCGCGTCGAGAAGGACACGATGGGCGAGGTCCGCGTCCCGGCCACGGCCCGCTGGCGTGCGCAGACCCAGCGTGCGGTCGAGAACTTCCCCGTCTCCGGCACCACGCTCGAGCCGCGCCACCTCGCGGCGCTGGCCCGGGTGAAGGCCGCCGCCGCCCGCACGAACGCCGAGCTCGGGGTGCTCGACCGTGACGTGGCCGAGGCGATCGCGGCCGCGGCGGACGAGGTGGCCGGTGGCAGGTGGGACGCCGAGTTCCCGGTGGACGTGTTCCAGACCGGGTCCGGCACGTCGAGCAACATGAACATGAACGAGGTGCTCGCCTCGCTCGCGAGCGAGAAGCTGGGCCGCCCCGTCCACCCCAACGACGAGGTGAACGCGAGCCAGTCGTCGAACGACACGTTCCCGACGAGCATCCACGTCGCCGCCACGGAGGCCGTCGCCGGTGACCTCGTCCCGGCGCTCGAGCACCTCGCGGAGGCCCTCGAGCGGAAGGCGGCGGAGTTCGCCGAGGTGGTGAAGTCCGGGCGTACGCACCTGATGGACGCCACGCCGGTCACGCTGGGGCAAGAGTTCGGCGGGTACGCCGCGCAGGTCCGGTACGGCATCGAGCGCCTGCAGAGCGCGCTCCCCCGCCTCGCGGAGCTGCCCCTGGGCGGTACCGCCGTGGGGACGGGCATCAACACCCCGGCGGGCTTCGCGGCGGCCGTCATCGCGCGCCTGGCGGCGGACACCGGGCTGCCGCTGACCGAGGCGCGGAACCACTTCGAGGCCCAGGGTGCCCGCGACTCGCTGGTCGAGACGTCCGGTCAGCTCCGGACGATCGCGGTCGGGCTGTTCAAGATCTGCAACGACCTGCGCTGGATGGGCTCGGGTCCCAAGGCCGGCCTCGGCGAGATCGCGCTGCCGGACCTCCAGCCCGGCTCGTCGATCATGCCCGGCAAGGTGAACCCGGTGGTACCCGAGGCCGTCTGCATGGTGTGCGCGCAGGTGGTGGGGAACGACGCCGCGGTCGCGTTCGCCGGCGCGGCCGGCACGCTCGAGCTCAACGTGATGATGCCCGTGATGGCCCGCAACCTGCTCGAGTCGATCAGGCTGCTGGCGAACGGCAGCCGGATGCTGGCCGACCGGTGCGTGGACGGCATCACCGCGCACACCGAGCACGCCGAGACACTCGCCGCCTCCTCCCCGTCGATCGTCACGCCGCTGAACCGCTACCTCGGGTACGAGAACGCCGCGAAGATCGCCAAGACCGCGCTGGCCGAGGGCACGACGATCAAGCAGACGGTGTACGACCTGGGCTTCGTCGCGGACGAGCCGGAGAAGGGCAAGGTCACGCCCGCGCAGCTCGACGCGGCGCTGGACCTCCTGTCGATGACCCGGCCGGGCTGATCTCGACCGCGTGCCGGGACGCGTCGTCCGCGTCGAACCCGAGCAGCCGCCCGGCCTCCGCGGTGAGCGGTTCGACCGCGTCCGCGGGGAGGGGCTCGAACGGCGCCAGCACCAGGGTCGCGGTGCCGCGCTTCCGCTCGACCGTCCACGTACCGGCGACGAAGCCGTCCCACGTGAACGTCGCGCGGACGCGGAGGTTCTTCGTCGTGATCCTGTCGCGGTACGCCTCCGGGACGATCCGCGTCCGGTCGGCGTGGCCGAGCACGAGGTTGTCGAACTCCGGCAGGAACCGCGGCGGCGCCGGGGTGTCCCCGGCGGGACGGGGCGCGCCGGGGACGTCGAACAGCTCGCGCCCCCTCTCGTCGGTGAGGACCTCCAGCGGGAGCCCGTCGAGGACGGGCCGCAGGCCGGACAGGCCCGACCACGCCTGCACGTCGGCGACCGAGGCGGGGCCGAACGCCGCGAGGTACCGCAGCACCATCGGCCCGGGATCGCCGTCGCCGGTGAGCGGCCGCCCGAGCCACGACTCCGCCGGCGTGAAGGAGGCCACCGACGGGAACCCCCAGCGGTGGTCGGTCGGGACCATCGCGAGCGGCAGGTACATCCGGACGGCGAAGCCCAGCGCCCGCTCGTCCACCGCCGGGAACGCCGCGTGGAGCAGCGGCCGCAGCTCGGCGAAGGTCAGCGGCCGCTCGGCGAGCAGGTCGCGGGCCGTGGTGAGGAGCGCGGGCACGTCCAGGCCCTCGGCGCGTTTTCCGAGCACCCGCAGACCCTCGGTCAGCACGGGCTGCGACGCCTGCCGCCACGCCACGTAGTCGTCTCGGGCGACCAGGTGGAGCGTGCCGCGGATCCACGTCACGCGAACGACCTCGCGGCGCCGGAGGGCCGCGGTGAGGTCCTCCCGGCGGAAGCCGTCCACGCGGGTCCACAGCCCGAGGTACGGCGGGTGCGGTTCCTGCGCCTGGACGCCGCCGAGCCGCGCCACCGCCTCGGTGACCCCGACGGAGGCGCGGTCGAGCAGCAGCTGGCGGGCGAGGGTGGCCCGGTTGAGCTCGCGGAGGGTCAGCACCGGGCCATTGTCACCCGGGGAAGTCCACCTTCCGGATCAGCCCGTGCACGCCGAGCGTGCGGTCGACGACCTGGGAGACGACGAAGTCCCCCGCCGCGGACAGGTACGCGTACGCCACGGGCCCGTCGAGCTTCTTGTCGACGGTGAGGAACGCCATGGCGTTGCGGACGGCGTTCTTCATGGCGGGGTCCAGTGAGGACACCAGGCTGTGGAGATCACCGTCGGGATCGGACAGTCCGATGGGGATCCAGAACTCCGAGGTCTCGGCGAAGGGGTACCGGAACGCCGGCGAGGGCGCCGCCCCGCCGGGCTTGACCACGGTGAGGCGGTAGGTGGGGCGCAGCGAGGCCTCGAGCGCTGTCAGCGACACCTCGCCGTTGCCCTGCGCGAAGTGTGGGTCGCCGGTGAAGAACTTCGCGCCCGGTACCTGCACCGGCAGGTAGAACGTCGAGCCGACGACGAGGTTCTGGATGTCGATGTTCCCGCCGCCGATCGTGGGGGGAATCGAGCTCAGGCGTTCGTCCGTGTCGAGCGCGATCCCCATCATCCCCATGAACGGCATCAGGCCGAACGACGGCGGCGTCGGCAGCCCGCCCGCGGGGAGCACGCCTCGGGGCCTCCCGTCGACCTTCTCGACGCCCGCGAAGACCGAGATGTTGCCCCCGGAGTTGAAGTACTTCCTGTACGCCGGGACCTTCTCGAACGCCTCGGGGTACTCGCCGGGGAGCGCACCGCGGCCGTGCCTGTTGCTGATGACGCCGTACGGCACGCGGCGCCGTAGCCGGAGGACCTCGATCTTCAGCACGTCGCCGGGCATCGCGCCCTCGACCTCGATCGGCCCGACGACGACGTGCGGCCCGGGACCGGTGTGCTCCTTGCGGGCGGCGATCGTCACCGCGTCGGCGAGCACGTCGCCCGGGCGCACGCCGTGGGCCCCGAAGAACGCCACCGGATCCCGGCCCTGGTCCTCGAGGATCCCCTCGTGGCTGACGGTGTCCACGGTGACCTCGGCGCCGGAGGGCACGCTGAGGACCGCCGGGGTGCGACGGTTGGGCAGCTCGCCCCACAGCACGTTCTCCGGCAGCGCCCGGAGGTACTCGCCGCTGGTCGGCCCGGTGCCGGGCTGGAGGACCTCGTCCGAGCCGGTGGGGTCCACATCGGATGCGCGCGACTGTGCGGGCTTCTCCTCGTCCCGTCCGAACGCGACGGTGGCCGCCGCGGCCACGGCCCCGGCGCCGAACGCGCCCGCACCGACGAGCACCTCCCGTCGGCCGAAGCTGTGTGACGCGGGGGAAGGGCGCTCGCTCATGGCGGTCCGATCGGTGCCGGTGGGGTGTGTCCGGTATAGCACGTTGTCCGCCGCTACTGCGTGGGCTCCGCCCTCGGACCGGCGCTCGCGGGCATACGGCGGCTGTTCCGGGCGGCCGGGCCCGCAGCCGGACAGGCGAGACGCCGCCCTCCCGGTCGGGAGGACGGCGTCGTGGGCCGATCCGGAGCTAGTACCAGCCCTTGGACTGGAACGCGCTCCACGCCCCGCACGGCGTGCCGTAGCGGCTCTTGATGTACTCGAGGCCCCACTTGACCTGGGGAACCGGGTTGGTCTCCCAGTCGGAGCCGTACTTGGCCATCTTGCTGCCCGGCAGCGCCTGCGGGATGCCGTACGCGCCCGAGCTCTGGTTGCCGGCCTGCTCGTTCCAGCCGCTCTCGTGGGCCCAGAGCGGCTCCAGGCAGGTCATCTGGCTCGACGCGAACCCGGCCCAGCTGAGCAGCGAGCAGCCGATCTGCTTGTTGCCGCTGTAGTCCTGGCAGTCGACCGGCACGGCCGGTGCCTCGCCGCCACCCGCCGACGCGGTCTGGCTCCGGCTCATCGACCGTGAGGCCCGTGCGGCGGCGGCCTCGCGCTGCGACCGGGCGGCGTCCGCCGCCGCCTTGGCGGCGGTCTTGCGGGCGGCCTCGGCCTTGGCCTGGGCCTGCCGCTGGGCCTGGGCGACCACGGCGGCCTGGGCCGACGCGGACTGGCGTACCTCGGCGACGCGGGCCCGGGCGTCCCGCTGCGCCTGCTGCTCCGCGATGGCCTCCGGCGCCACGGTGAGGTCCGCCGCGGCAGGCTGGACGGCCGTCAACGTGTCGGAGTGCCGCTGGGCCCCGGCGTACAGGCCCCCGATCAAGCCGAGCGCCAGGACTGCGACGGCAAAGGCACGGATACCGAGGGTGGACCCCCGGCTGAAGATCCGGCGCACAGGCAGACTTCCCTTCGTCGTGCACGCAGCACTCTCCCGGCTTGCCGGGACGGGCACCGCGCACGGCGGACGCTCCTGTCAGTCCGCTTGTGGCGGAGGGGCGTACGGGCGATCAGCCACGTGTGTACGCCAGGAGCGGTTCACATGTAACCATCGCTTCCCGGCGCGGAAACAGAACAGATGTGGGGAGAATCGTGGGATCGATCACGATCCGACCGGATTCCCGGGGACAAAGCGGACACGATTTCACCCGTTCGCCGCCCGCCTACAGGGGCAGGTCCTCCAACATCTCGGTGACGAGGGCGGCGATCGGGGACCGCTCGGAGCGCGTGAGCGTCACGTGCGCGAACAGCGGGTGACCCTTGAGCGCCTCGATGACCGCGGCCACACCGTCGTGCCGGCCGACGCGGAGGTTGTCCCGCTGGGCGACGTCGTGGGTGAGCACGACCCGCGAGCCCTGCCCGAGTCGCGAGAGGACGGTCAGCAGCACGCCGCGCTCGAGCGACTGTGCCTCGTCGACGATGACGAACGCGTCGTGCAGGCTGCGCCCGCGGATGTGCGTGAGCGGCAGTACCTCGAGCATCCCGCGATCGATGATCTCCTCGACGACCGCCTCGGACACCAGCGCGCCGAGCGTGTCGAACACCGCCTGGCCCCACGGGGACATCTTCTCGGCCTCGCTGCCGGGCAGGTAGCCGAGCTCCTGGCCGCCCACTGCGTACAGTGGACGGAACACGATGACCTTCTTGTGGCGTCGGCGCTCCATCACCGCGTCGAGGCCCGCGCACAGCGCGAGCGCGGACTTGCCGGTACCCGCCCGGCCGCCGAGCGACACGATGCCGACCTCGTCGTCCATCAGCAGGTCCAGCGCGATCCGCTGCTCGGCCGAGCGGCCGTGCAGGCCGAACGCGTCGCGGTCGCCGCGGACGAGGCGGACCGTCTTGTCCGGGCGGACACGGCCGAGCGCGGACCCCCGGCCGGACAGCAGCACGAGGCCCGTGTGGCAGGGGAGGTCGCGCGCCGCCTCGAGGTCGATCGACTCCTCGCCGTACAGCGCGGCCACCTCGTCGTCCTCGACCTCGATCTCCACCATCCCGGTCCAGCCGGCGTCGGTGACCATCTCGTGGCGGAACTCGTCCGCGGTCACGCCGAGGGAGGCCGCCTTCACCCGCAGCGGCATGTCCTTGCTGACCAGGACGACGTCACGGCCCTCGGCCGCCAGGTTCAGGGCGACGGCGAGGATGCGGTGGTCGTTCTCGTCCGTGCGGAAGCCCGGGGGGAGCACGGACGGGTCCGAGTGGTTCAGCTCCACACGGACGGTGCCGCCCTCGTCGTTGACGGGGATCGGCCGGTCCAGCCGCCCGTGCCGGACGCGCAGGTCGTCGAGCAGGCGCAGGGCCTGGCGGGCGAACCAGCCCAGCTCGGGGTGGTGCCGCTTACCCTCGAGCTCGGTGATGACGACCAGCGGCAGGACGACCTCGTGCTCCGCGAAGCGCCCCGGCGCGCCGGGGTCCGACAGGAGGACCGACGTGTCGATCACATAGGTCCTGGAGCCGGTCCCCTGACCGGCCGGGTCACCGGTGCGCTGCGGCGACGGGGATGTCGGGCGTGTGTTCACGGGCCAGCTCCCTCCCGGAGGCGACCGGGAGGTCCCCGGGCCGCCTGTTCCGGAAACTACGCCGGAAACCAGGGATGCGTGAACCGACACGCAAATCCCCGAGGGCGAACGGCCCCTCCGGCCGAACCGTCAGCCGCCGAACCGGCGATGCCGGTTGGCGTAGTCCCGCAGGGCGCGGAGGAAGTGGGTCCGGCGGAAATCCGGCCAGTACGCGTCGCAGAAGTAGAACTCGCTGTGGGCGCTCTGCCACAGCAGGAAGCCCGACAGCCGCTGCTCGCCGCTCGTCCGGATGACCAGGTCCGGGTCGGGCTGCCCCCGGGTGTACAGGTGCTCACCGATGTGGTCCACGTCCAGCAGCTCGGCGAGCTCCTCGATGGTCGTCCCACGCTCGACGTGCTCCTGGAGCAGCGACCGGACCGCATCCGCGATCTCGCGGCGCCCGCCGTACCCGATGGCGACGTTGACGGCCGGGCCGGGCCGGCCGTCGGTGGCGTCCGCGGCCTCCTTGAGCAACTGCGCCGTGTCCGTGGGCAGCAGGTCGAGCGCGCCGACCACCCGCAGGTCCCACGGCTTGCCGGCCGCCGCGAGGTCGGTCACGACGCCCTCGATGATGCGCAGCAGCGGCGCGAGCTCGGCGGTCGGGCGGGACAGGTTGTCGGTCGAGAGGAGCCACAGGGTGACCACCTCGACCCCGGCGTCGCGGCACCAGCCGAGGACGTGCTCGATCTTCTGCGCGCCCGCCCGGTGGCCGTGCGCGGGGTCGTCCAGCCCCATCTCGCGGGCCCAGCGCCGGTTGCCGTCCATGATCACACCGACGTGGCGCGGGGTCGGGCCGTCCTCGAGCGCACGCGTCAGCCGCCGCTCGTACAGGGAGTAGAGGAGGTCCCGCAAGGCCACGGACGGCAGCGTACGCCCCGGCTCAGGACACCGTGTCACCGATCGCCCGGAGGACCTGCGGCTGGAGAGCGGGGCCGCCGGCCACCAGCGAGCCACCGTCGGCGCGGACGGTGCCGGACAGATCGGTGCAGACGCCCCCGGCCGCGGTGACGAGCGCGTACGGGGCGGCGAGGTCCCAGACCGCCCCGTGCGGGGTCACGGCGGCGTCCGCACGCCCCTCCGCGACGTCGCAGAACAGGCTCACGTCCGCCACCGGGTACAGCTCCTCGGTCACGGCGTCCAGGGCCGCGAGACGGGAGGTCCAGGCCGGCGGCCCGGCGTACGCGACCGAGGCCGCGCCCAGCGACGGCGTGTCCGACACGCGCAGCGGGCCGTGCGTGGAGTCGGCGTCGACGCCGACCGCTCCCCACCACCGGGCCCCGCGGGCGGGCATGGACACGATCCCCACGAGCGGCACGCCGTCGACGAGCAGGGCGACGAGCGTCGCGAAGCCCGTCCGGCCGCGCGCGAAGTGCGCCGTGCCGTCGATCGGGTCGACGACCCAGGTCCGGCGGGCGCCGAACGGCCCGGACAGGCCCTGCTCCTCGCCCAGCACGGCGTCACCCGGACGTGCGGTGCCGAGCCGGACGCGGAGCGCCTCCTCCACCAGTCCGTCCGCGGGCGTCACCAGCGTGCCGTCGGGCTTGCGCCGGACCGTCAGCGCGGGGTCGCGCCACCACCGGCGGGTGAGGGAGTCGGCGAGGTCGGCCAGCTCGAGGGCCAGCTCGAGGTCGGCCCCGAGGTCGTGCGCCGGCTGCGCCGCGACGGTGTCCGCCATGTGCCCACTCTGACATCCGTTCGCGGCAACGTCACGACGGGGGCCCCGGGTACGCGCCGCGGCCCCCGTCCACAGTGGACGAGGGCCGCGGGTGACGCGTGGGGTCAGGCGACGCCGAGGCGCGCCTTCAGGGCGTCGAGCTCCGCCCACAGCACCGTCGGGAGCTTGTCACCGAACTTCTCGAACCACTCGGTGACCTGCGGGATCTCGGCCTTCCACTCCTCGACGTCGACCACGAGCGCCTGGGCGATCTGCTCGGCGGTCACGTCCAGGCCGTCGAGGTCGAGGGCACCCTCGGCCGGCACGCGGCCGATCGGGGTGTCGACGGCGTCGGCCGTGCCCTCGAGGCGCTCGATGACGTACTTGAGCACGCGGCCGTTCTCGCCGTACCCGGGCCAGAGGAAGCCGCCGCCCGAGTCCCGACGGAACCAGTTGACGTAGAAGATCTTCGGCAGCTTGGCGGCGTCACCGGTGCCGCCCTTGCCCATCTCGACCCAGTGCTGGAAGTAGTCGCCGCCGTTGTAGCCGATGAACGGCAGCATCGCGAACGGGTCACGCCGCACGACGCCGACCGCGCCGGTGGCGGCCGCGGTGGTCTCCGAGGAGAGCGTCGCTCCCATGTAGACACCGTGGTTCCAGTCCCGGGCCTCGGCGACGAGGGGGATGGTGGTCTTGCGACGGCCACCGAACAGGATCGCCGAGATCGGCACTCCTTGGGCCATCTCGTACTCCGGCGCGAGGATCGGGCACTGCTCGATCGGGGTGCAGAAGCGGGAGTTCGGGTGGCTGGAGACCTCGCCGGACTCGGGGGTCCAGTCGCGGCCCTTCCAGTCGATCAGGTGCGCGGGGGGCTCGTCGGTCATGCCCTCCCACCAGATGTCACCGTCGTCGGTGAGCGCGACGTTGGTGAAGATGGAGTTCCCCTTGGCGATCGTGCGCATCGCGTTCGGGTTGGTGTCCCAGCCGGTGCCGGGGGCCACGCCGAACAGGCCGAACTCCGGGTTCACCGCGTACAGCCGGCCGTCCTTGCCGAACCGCATCCAGGCGATGTCGTCGCCGAGGGTCTCGACCTTCCACCCGGGGATGGTCGGCTCGAGCATCGCGAGGTTCGTCTTGCCACACGCGGACGGGAAGGCCGCGGCGATGTAGTCCACCTTGCCCGCGGGGCTGGTGAGCTTGAGGATCAGCATGTGCTCGGCGAGCCAGCCCTCGTCGCGCGCCATCGCCGAGGCGATGCGCAGCGAGTAGCACTTCTTGCCGAGCAGCGCGTTGCCGCCGTACCCGGAGCCGTAGCTCCAGATGAGACGCTCCTCCGGGAACTGGGTGATGTACTTGGTCTCGCTGCACGGCCACGGCACGTCGGCCTCACCGGGCTCGAGCGGCGCGCCGACCGAGTGGAGCGCGTGCACGAAGTCCGCGTCGTCCCCCATGCGCCCGAGGACGTGCGAGCCCATGCGCGCCATGATCCGCATCGAGACGACGACGTACGCCGAGTCGGTGAGCTCCACGCCGAACATCGGCTTCTCGGCGTCCAGCGGGCCCATGCAGAACGGGATGACGTACATCGTGCGGCCACGCATCGACCCGCGGTACAGGCCGGTCATGATGGCCTTCATCTCGGCCGGGGCCATCCAGTTGTTCGTCGGGCCGGCGTCGGCCTCGTCGACCGAGCAGATGAAGGTCCGGTCCTCGACGCGGGCGACGTCGGTCGGGTCCGACTGGGCGAGGAACGAGTTCGGCTTCTTCTCGGCGTTCAGCCGGATGAAGGTGCCGCCCTCGACGAGCTCGTCGGTCAGGCGGGTCCATTCGTCCTCCGACCCGTCGCACCACACGACGCGGTCGGGCGTGGTGAGCTCGGCGACCTCGCGCACCCAGCGGATCAGCTCGGCGTGCGTCGTGGGGGCGTCGTCGAGACCTGGGGTGGAGGTCGTGACTGTCATTCGAGTTCTCTCTCCTCGCCGTGGGGACGACCAGTATCACCGGCACCTGCGCGGGCCGACCCGCGGGCCGTGGGTGGGTGATTTCGATCAGGGTAAACCCGGCGCCCGTGGTCGCCACCTGTCCACACAGTGGGATGACCCACAGGCATCGATTCAGTTCCGTCCGCCCGTGACATTTTGCCGCCGATGCGACGCGGCGCGGAAACCTACGGTCCCGTAACCTTTGGCGCGTGACGACTCCCGCCTCGACCACGCCCCTCGGCGACGCCCTCGGCCGGCCGCGGATGCGGGGATGGCTCCACCTGTACGCGTTCGGTGTCTCCATCGTCGCCGGCATCGTGCTGGTGTCGGTCGCCGCCTCGAGGCCCGGTTGGGCTCCCTTCTGGGCCACGCTCGTGTACGCGGTGACGGTGTGCGGACTGTTCGGCGTGAGCGCGCTGTACCACCGGAGGCTGTGGGGATCGCGCGGATACGCCGTCATGAAGCGCGCGGACCACTCGATGATCTTCGTGTTCATCGCGGGGACGTACACGCCGTTCTGCGTGCTGCTGCTGCGGCCGTCCCGCGCCGAGCTGCTGATGACGATCGTGTGGGGCGGGGCGCTCGCGGGGGTGGCGCTCAAGATGCTGTGGCCCCGGGCGCCGAAGTGGCTCGCGGTGCCGCTGTACATGGCGCTCGGCTGGGTCGCCGTCTTCGTGCTGCCGGAGATCCTCCACACCGGCGGCGTCACGACGGTGGTGCTGCTCGCGCTGGGCGGCGCCGCGTACACCGTGGGAGCCGTCGTCTATGCCGTGAAGCGGCCGAACCCGTGGCCGGCGACGTTCGCGCACCACGAGATCTTCCACGCGTGCACGCTCGTGGCGGCGATCTGCCACCAGGTCGCGGTGTACTTCGCGCTCTACCGCTGAGGCAGCTCTACAGGCGGGGCCCCTCGGTCCGCAGCCGGTCCACCTCCTCGAGGGCGCCGCGGAGGCCCTCCAGCCACTCGTCGGCGTGGCTGCCGACCAGCCGCACGCACCACGCGAGCGCGTCCGCGCGCGACCGGGCGACGCCCGCGGCGACGAGGGTGTCGAGCACCTGGCGCTCGGGCTGCCGGAGCCTCGTCATGGCCGGTGCGGAGTACGTGGTGAAGAGGCGCCGCGTACCGCCGGCCTCGGCGCCCCACGAGAGCTTGCGCCGGTACCGCTGCCCGGCCTCGCGCGCGATCCGGATGCGGTCGTCCCGTGTCTCCTCGCGGAAGCGGGAGATCCGCCCCTCCTCCGCGGCGGCGCGGTCCTGGGCGGTGACGTCGCCGGGCAGCTCCGGGTCGGGCAGCCTGCCGACGACGAGGATCTCCTCGCGGTCGACGCGCGTCTCCGGCGGCGCGGTGAACCAGTCGTCCGGCAGGCGTCCCGCGATCCAGGCGGGCACGTCGTCGGCGGTGGGGACCTCGGCCTGATGCCAGTGCCGTGGGGTCATCGGGACCACCCCCTCTGTCCGTCTGATTACACGCTTACACCAGTGCGCGCGCAAGGGGCGGCGGACGGACGATCCGGTGCCCTACGGTGGCGGCCCCCGATCCCCTGGAGGAGCGTCGTGACCGTCACGATCCCCGCAATCCTGTTCCTCGTCGCCGCCGTCCTCGCCGCTGCCGCCGCGTTCGGCATCGGGCGCGGTGTGCGCACGCGCGTCCCCGACCTCGGCTGGCTGGCGGTGGCCGCGCTGGCCCTCGCGTTCTTCCTGCAGACGATCGCCTAGGAGTACGCCTCGGCGGTGATCTCCCGCAGCGCCGCGGTGAGGTCGGCCCGGAGCGCGTCGTGCTCCGGGCCCGCCGCGTACACGGGGTGCCTCCAGTGGTCCGCCGGGTACGCCCACACGGGTCCCGCCGCGAGCTCCGGCGACTCCCAGCCGTACCGCGGGAAGACGTGCGTGTGCAGCACCGGGAGGCTGTTGCCGAGGATCTCGTAGTTCAGGCGGCGGTACTCCGGGTCGCGCCGGCCGCAGACGCGGGCGACGGCCTCCCCGAGCAGGCCCACGTCGGTCAGGTACTCGGCCCGCCGATCGCGCGGCAGATCGGTGAGGTGGTCCGCACCCGGGGTGTCGGTGAGCAGCACGCAGTACCCGGGGAGGAACTGCGTGTCACCCAACACCGCGAACCCGGCCCGGAGCCGCGTCAGCACCATCGGGTTCTCGCCCCGCAGCGCGGAGCCGACGCGGTCGGTCTGCCAGGCCGTCAAACCGGCACCGCGACGGCGATCGGGGTCTGCTCCGATCCCTGTCCCAGCGGGTTGTCGGCGAAGAGGTCCTCGAAGAACCGGGCGGGCCGGTCCGCGGCCAGGCCGAGGACGTTGCGGCCGATGTCGTTGGCGTCGATGACGACGACACCGGCGAGGGTGGCGGCCATCTCGGCGGGGAGGGTGCGCTTCAGCGCGGCGAGCAGCTCGGCGCTGACCTCGCCGGGCCTTGCGGGCGCGAGCTTGGCCGACACGTTCGACGGGTACGCCGAGTATTCCGTCGGACCGTCGATGGCCCGCACCGAGTGGCCGGCGACGTTGTAGAACACGCCGCGCTTGCCCAGCACCTTGCCGACCACGCCGGCCGCGCTCGCCGCGAGGATGCGCGGGAGGCCGGCCTCCTGGATGGCGAGCTGCATCGTCCACGGGCTGCCGAGCCCGATGCCGTACGGCGTGCGGACGACGAACTTCGACAGCGTGCGCGCCCACCACGACGGCTGGATGTCCCAGATGAAGTACGAGCGGCCCTGGCTGATCGCGACGACCTTCTCGCTGACGAGGACGTACCAGTTCCTCGCGAAGTTGGCGGCGTACGTGCCGTCCGCCCTCACCCCGTCGACGAGGCCGCGGACGTATCCCGTGATCTGTGCGTCCAGGTCGTCGCCGTCCGCGAACAGCTCGGTGCGCACCGGGAACCGGAGCCACTTCTCGCCGTCGACCGCGATCTCGAGCTGCTTGCCGGCGTTGGCCTCGAGCGGGCCCTTGACCCGGGCCGGCTCGGCGCCCTCGGGCTTCGGGTCGACGAACTCACGCATCCAGAGCTCGACGGCGAGCAGGCGCCAGAACAGTGCCGCGTCGGCGTTGCGGCCCTTGATGAAGTCCTCGAACGCCACGAGTACGGCGTGCTGGTCCACCCACGGCCGGTTCGTGAACGACTCCGACAGGAACTCCCCGTACACGCGGTTCTTCATCCGCAGCAGCCAGTCGCGGACGGGGGCGCCGGGCTCCAGAGGCGCCCTGCTCGTGGCCGCCGCGCGGAGGACGGCCTCACCGCCGCCGGGACGGGTGAGGGCCGCCTCGCCGAGGGAGCGGGCGACGACGGCGTCGGTGAACGGCAGACGGATCCGGACACCGGCGCGGGCTCCGGCCCGGTCGGCGACGCGGAGGGCCGCGGCCACCCCGGCGGCGCGGAGCTCGCGGGGATCGGCGGGAGCGGCGTCCGGGGCCGCCCCGACGAAGACGGCGGACGGGTCGACGGGCTTCTTGGACTTCGCCGCCGGGACGGGGAGGACGGCCTCGGCGCCGTCGGCGGCGAGCAGAGCGCCGGTCTGGCCCGCGAGCGCGGTCGCGACGGCGTAGGTGGCGTACGTCGCGAGATCACCGACCGGTTCGCCGAGCGCGCGGGTGAAGTCGACGAGCCTCTCGCCCGGATCCACCTGGATCGTGCGCGCGGCCCCGGGCGCCCGGCCGGACGGCGGGAACGTGGCCGCGACGGCGACCGCCCCGCCCGCGTGCCTGGCGAGGAGGTCGCCCGCCACCCCGTGGGAGAGGCGGACGGACACGGTGCCGCCGGCGGACGCCCGCGCGGTGATCGCCTCCTCCAGGACGGCGGCGGTGGCCGCCGGTGCGGTCGGGTCCGGGACCGGGTGGGCGGTCGCGCGGGCACCGCCGTCGCCGAGGGTGACCACCTGGCCGGGGACCACGCGCGAGATGCCCGCGAAGAACGTCTCCTCGCCGGTGCCGGCCACGCCGGTGTGCAGGAACCGGCGGACCACGGCGTCGTCCGGCGCCGCTTCGACGAGGGAGAGGAGCGCGGTGGGCTCGCTCGCGAACACGGTGGCACCGTCGGCCAGCGTGGTCCGGTACAGGGCGCCGGCCCCGGAGCGGTCCACGGCGAGGTGGGTCAGCCCGTCGCGGCCGTCGTGCACGACGAGGGCGAACACGCCGTCGAGCCGGCCGAGCCCGCCGATCCCGAACGCGGTGTACGCCGCGAGGGCGAGCGCCGCGTCGTCGGCCCCGTCGGCCCCGTCGGCGGCGGGGTGGCCCGCGTCTGCGAGGGACCGCCGCAGGGCCGCCGTCGCGTACAGCTCCCCGTCGAAGGCCACGACGACGCCGTCGCCGGAACGGGCGGAGACGGACTCGCCCTCGCGGTACCGGACCGCCAGGCGGCCACCACCGGGCAGGTCGAAGGACTGCTCTCCGGCGGGGCCGCGGTGCGCGAGGGCGTCCGCCACGGGGGCGAGGACGTCACCCGTGACCGGGGCTCCCGCGGCGGGTCGGATTCCGGCGAGGCCGCTCATGCAGGGAGTACTCCCGTTCCGGGGATGGGGTGGATGGGTACCGATCCTATTCGACCCCGTTGTCAGCCCCGCGTCCCCGCCAGGGCGGCGGCCAGGTCGGCGGGGTCGGTGACCGGTGCGTCACAGGTGAAGCCGCGGCACACGTACGCGGCCGGGAGGCCCCCGACGAGGGGCCGGTCGGCGAGCAGCGGGATGCCCGGCGCCTGGGGCGGGCCGCTGACGACGACCGCGCCGGGAGCGGTCGATGCCCAGGCCGTACGGCGCAGCTCCTCGGCCGCGGGACCCTCACCCACGATCGCGACCTCGGCGGGTCCGGCGAGGAGCGCTTCGCCCACCGCGCACGCCCAGCCGACGAACCGGGCCTGGCGGGCGGCGAGCGCGCCGACCTTGGCGAGCGCCGCCTCCGCAGCGTCGCGGTGCTCGACCGAGTCGGTCAGGGCGGCGTAGTTCACCAGCGCGCCGGCGGTGGCGGAGTTGCCGGACGGGGTCGCGTTGTCGGTCGGATCCTGTGGCCGCTTGACGAGGGCCTCGGCGTCGTCGGCGGTGTCGAAGAAGCCGCCGGCACCGTCGGAGAAGCGCGCGAGCACGGTCTCCAGCAGCTCGCCGGCGCGGTCCAGCCAGCGGCCGTCTCCGGTCACCTGGTGCAACACGGTGTACGCCTCGGCGAGGTTCCCGTGGTCGTCGAGGACACCGGCCGCGTCACCGACACGACCGTCGCGTGAGGACCGTCGCAACCGGCCGTCCACCATGTGCAGGCGCTCGATCAGCTCGGCGGCCTCGAGCGCGGCATCCACAGTGGACCGGTTGCCGGTCCGTTCGCCGTACTCCGCCAGGGCGGTGATGGCCAGCGCGTTCCAGGACGTGACGACCTTGTCGTCACGCTGCGGCTGGGGGCGTTGTCTGCGCACCTCCAGGAGCCGTTCGCGGATGGCGGCCCAGCGCTCCGCGTCGTCCGGGTCCGCCTGGAGCTGGAGAACGCTGGCGCCGTGCTCGAACGTCCCGCTCGCCGTGACGTCGAGCAGCGACGCCGCCCACCAGCCGTCGTCGGGGCCGAGCAGCTGGAGGAGCTGGTCGGGGGTCCAGACGTAGGTGAGTCCCTCCACCCCGTCGGTGTCCGCGTCGAGCGCCGACGCAAAGCCGCCCTCCGTGGTGCGCAGGTCGGTGAGCAGGAACGTCGCGGTCTCGTCGGCCACACGGCGGGCGAACGGTGAGCCCGTGGCGCGCCAGAGGTCGGTGTACAGCCGGAGGAGGAGCGCGTTGTCGTACAGCATCTTCTCGAAGTGCGGCACGGTCCAGGTCGCGTCGACGGCGTACCGGGCGAAGCCGCCCGCGAGCTGGTCGTACATTCCGCCGCGGGCCATCGCCTCGGCCGTCTTCTCGACCATCTCGAGCGAGGCGGCGTCACCGGTGCGGTGGTGGTGCCGGAGGAGGAACTCGAGCGCCATCGCGGGCGGGAACTTCGGCGCGCCGCCGAACCCGCCGTGGCGCGGGTCGAACTGCTCCTGGAGCGACTTCGCGCCCGCGTCGAGCACGTCGGCTGTGAGCGGGGTCCCCGCGGGGAGCCGGGACCCGCCGCCGATCGCGTCCACCACGGCCGCGCCCTGCCGGAGCACCGCGTCGCGCTTGTCGTGCCAGGCCGCGGAGATCGCGCTGACGACGCGCTGGAACTGCTCGCGCGGGAAGTACGTCCCGCAGTAGAACGGCGTCCCGTCCGGCGTGCAGAACACGGTCATCGGCCAGCCGCCCTGACCGGTCATCGCCTGGGTCGCCTCCATGTACACCGCGTCGACGTCGGGCCGCTCCTCGCGGTCGACCTTGACGGGGACGGTGAGCTGGTTCACCAGGCGGGCCGTCTCGTCGTGCTCGAACGACTGGTGCGCCATGACGTGGCACCAGTGGCACGCCGCGTACCCCACGCTGAGCAGGATCGGGACGTCGCGCCGGCGGGCCTCCTCGAACACCTCGTCGCCCCAGGGACGCCAGTCCACGGGATTGTCCTTGTGCTGCAACAGGTAGGGGCTCGTCGAGTCCGCCAGCCGGTTCGGCACGGGTTCTCCTCGTCACTGGACTGCGATGTCCCCTACACCGTGGCACACCTTCCCGCGGGGGTGCCCTTCGGCGGGGTCCCTCCGGCAGGTGACCCCGCGTGCGGTGGTTGTCCACAGGACCGGTTCTCGTCCACAGATCTGGTCCGGGCGGCTTCACGGACGTGCCGTGGCCGTACCGTCCGCGGCATGGAGCAGCGGCGAGCCACGACCGCCGACCCGGCCTCGGTGGCACCGGGACCGGAGCTCGCCGCGCTCCTCGACGCCGTGCCCCCGGGCGACCTGCGCACCGCGGCGCTCGTGGACCTGATCAGCGGTCTGGAGCGGTTGTCGGCGTGGGTCTCCGCGTGCCAGGCCGAGGCGATCGCCGAGTTCGCGTGCCGGCGGCTCGACGTCGTCTCCGACGAGGAGCTGGTGACCGACAGTGCCGAGGCCGTCCGCCTGTCGCAGGTGAACGAGTTCGCCGAGGACGAGCTCTCCGCCGCGCTGTCGATCTCCCGGATGTCCGCCCGGTCGCGGATCGACTTCGCCCTCAACCTGACCGGACGCCTGCCGGAGACCCTCCGGGCTCTCCGCGAGGGCCGGATCGGGGTGGCGACGGCGCGGGTCGTCGTCGACGGCACCGGCGCCCTGTCCGACCAGGTCGCGTCGGCAGTGGAGGCCACCGTGGTGCCGTGGTCGGAGGGCCGGACGCCGGGCGCCGTACGCGCCGCCGTGACCCGCTCGGCGATCGCGGCCGATCCCGCCGCCGCGGAGACGCGGCACGTCGCCGCCGTGGCGACGCGGAGGGTCGAGCTGTTCACCGAGCCGGACGGCATGGCGGCCGTCCGAGCCGTGCTGCGCGCCGACGACGCCCTGGCCGTGATGGACTCGCTGCGTACGACGGCACAGACCGGCGCCACGCCGGGCGACGGCCGCACGCAGTCCCAGCGGATGGCCGACCTGTTCGTGGACGCGTTCCGTGACCTGGGCTCCGGCATCCTCCTGGACGCCGGGACGGCCCCGTTGACCTCCGTGGAGGGCGACGTCCCCGCCACCACGGGGTACGACCCGCGGGGCTGCGCCGGGGGTACCGACGCCGGCCGGGCACGGCGGCGGCGTGGCGGCCCCGCGATCCAGGTGGTCCTCGCCGCCGGGACCGGTCTGGGGCTCGACGACCTGCCGGGCGAGCTGGCCGGTTACGGGCCCATCCCCGCCTCGCTGGCACGGGAGCTCGCCGAGGATCCCGACTCGACCTGGCGGCGGGTGCTCACCGATCCACAGAGTGGAGCACTGCTGGACGTCGGCCGTACGTCGTACCGCCCACCCGCTGCGCTCGCCGACCACGTCCGGGCGCGTGACCGGAGGTGCCGCTTCCCCGGCTGCCGACAACCGGCGCAGCGGTGCGACATCGACCACGTGATCCGGTTCCCGGACGGCACCACCAGCAGCTGCAACCTGTGCTGCGAGTGCCGGCACCATCACCGGCTGAAGCACGACAGCGGCTGGCTGCTGGAGGCACACCCGGACCTGCGCGACACCGTCACGTGGGTGGCGCCGACCGGGCACCGGTACCTCGACACGCCGGACCCGCCGCTCACCCCGACCTGAGCGCAGCGCCGGGCGGGGCGAGCACCGCCGCGCCTCCGTGACGTCAGGCCGGGCGGTACTCCGCCGCGAGCAGGGCCAGATCGTCCCCGAGCTCGGGCCCGACCTCGGCGTGCAACTGCGCCAGGATGCCCTCCAGCGCATCGGGCAGCGGACCGCTCGCGAGTGGCTTGACGACCGCGTCGGCGTCGGCGAATCGGCCCCCGGCGTCGCGCGCCTCGATCAGCCCGTCGGTGTGCAGCAGCAGCCGATCACCGGACTGGAGCTGGACAGTCACCGGTCGCGGTGCGGCGCCGAGCCCCAGCGGCGGGCTCTCGTCGCAGCCGATCGGCGTGATCACGCCGTCGCGCGCCAGGAGGGCCGGCGGATGACCGCAGTCCACGATGAGGCAGGTGCCGTCATCCCGGATCTCCGCGACGAGCGCCGTGACGAAGTCCTCGTCCGACAGATACGGCCGGATCCGGGTGTCCATCGTCCGCGCGAGCTCGCCGAGGTCGTCACACTCGACCGCGCCCACACGGAAGGCACCCAGCACGACCGTCGCCAGCCGGACCGCGTCCAGGCCCTTGCCCCGGACGTCGCCGATCAACAGCCGGACGGCACCCGGCCGAGCGACGACCTCGTAGAGGTCCCCGCCGACCAGTGCGTCCTGCGCGGCGCTGACGTAGGTGGCCGCCAGGGAGACCGGGCCAAGCCGCTCCGGGACGGGCGCGAGGATCGCGCGCTGCACGGTCTCGGCGACACGGGTGATCGAGGCGAGCCGGCCGGACTGCTGGGCGTACTCGCGTGCGTTCTCGACGGCGACCCCGGCCCGGCGCGCGATCTCCTCGGCGAAGGCGAGGTCCGTGTCGTCGAACTGCCGGCCCGACTCCGCGTGGACCATCGAGATCGCGCCCAGCACACCCTTCCGGCCGGCGAGCGGCACGATGAGGGCACTCCGGATACCGAGGTCTTTCAGCTCCTCCGCGTGATCGTCGCTCGCAGAGGCCGCCCGGATCTCCTCGGCCGTGATGTCGACGTACAGCTCCGAGACGCCGGTCCGGACGACGTTCGCGATGCCCTGGGGCGTGTCGAGGTCGTCCCGGAAGCGCTCCCGGAATTCCTCGGCCATGGCCATCTTGGCGGGATCGACATGCGCGATCGCGACGGTGTCGAGGCCGTCGTCCTCGAGGATCTTGACGGTGCACCAGTCCGCGAGGCCGGGCACGACCAGCCGTGCGATCGTGGCGAGCGTCGCCCGGTAGTCGAGTGTCTCCGCGAGGGCTGCAGACGCATCCGCGAGGAACGACAGGCGCGCCGTCACCCTCCGCGACTCCGCGAGGACCATTGCCCTGTCGAGCGCCTGGGCGGTCTGCGCGGCGAGGGCGAGCACGAACCGACGTTCGGCGGCGTCGAACAACCGGGGAGCGTCGAAGCTCAGCCGGAGTGCACCGAGAACCCGGCCCCCTGCCGCCAGGGGCACGACGCACATCGACATGGTCGTCGGCTCCATGCCCCGGAGCTCCGGGAAACGCGTGTCCCGTATCTCCCGGGACTCGAGCCACACCGGCTCGCTGGTCCGCAGAGCCAGCGCGGCGGGCAGTTCCGCATCGCGGTGCTCCGCCCGCAACCGGGCCAGGAGCTGCTCGGAGAAGCCGACGGCGGCCGACACGGTGAGGCGATCGTCCGCGCTGGGCATCAGGAGCCCGCCCCGGCTGGCCCGGAGGGCGGTGACGCCCTCCGTGACCACGACCGCCGACACCTCGTCCACCGTCGTCGCGCCGGCCAGTGCGGCGGTGACGGTCTGCAGCCGCGCGGCGTGCTCCGTGGCGCGGTGCGCCGCTGCCACGATGTCGAGCTCCTCGAGGAGCCGCGCCTCGAAGGTCTGCGGCGGCGCGGCGGCGCGCCCGACCGACACCGCACGGAGCTGCGTGATCAGCGACTCCACGTACCAGCGCCGGAACGCCCGGTGCTGCGGGGACGTCTCGCTGGTCAGCAGCCGCGTCGCCCGGGCGTAGGCGTCGGCCTCGTCCAGCGCTGCGAGATACGCCTCCCCGGCGTCCGCGGACGAGGCGGGCAGCGTCAACGTCAGCTCGGTACGCGGCGCTCCCCGCTCCGAGGCGGCGAGCGCCTGCCGCTTGATGGACTGACGCGCGTCGGCGAACCGGTGTACGACCGTCTCGATGAGCTGGGCGAGCGGTTGCGGCACGGCGGCACTGTGGCCGGACGCGGCGCCGCTCGCCGCCAGGTGGAACTCGCGCACGAGGTTGTCGACGTGCGCCTTCGCGGCGAGCAACAGGTCCGTGGGGACGTCGCCCAGCCGGACCGTGAACCGCTCCTCGGGCCCCGGGTCGTCGTCGCTCCACGCGTCGCGCAGCGCGTCGGGGTCGAGGCCGGCCTCGCCGCTTGCCGTCCCCTCCGGCGTGATCTCCGCCCAGACGACCTTGCCCTCCCCTGCGGCGTCGACCCCCCACCGCCGCGACAGCGCCTCCACCAGCCTGATGCCCCGGCCGGTCATGGCCTCGCTGCTGGCGAGACCGCGGATGGGGTGGTGGCGCGTGCTGTCCTGGACCTCGATCCGCACGGCGTCGGGTCGAGGCAGCACACGGACGATGACCGGCTTGTCGGCGTGGAGCAGCCCGTTCGTGACCAGTTCGCTGACGACGATCTCGACGTCGGCCACGAGGTCCGTGAGGGCCGTGGCACGAAGAATCGACGCAGCGAACTTCCGCGCCCGCGGGACGGCGTCCGCCTCATCCCCGAGACGCAGGCCCCCCTCGACGATCACGCCTCATCCTTTCAGCCAGATAACGTGCAGACAGTAGACCTTTGTATACGGTAAGTGATAACCGGCGGACCCCATTCGCTTGATCGGCGGACGCTTGCCCGAGCCTGATGACGGACGATCTGTGAGATAACCGTGACAAGTGGTGAGCACCACCCGTAAGTTACGACCGTTCGCCGGAGATCGCGTCTCAAGACGCCCCGACGGGCATCGGTCCACCGCAGGCACGGGCACGGAGGGTGTCGCAGAATGTGCGCGAACGGCGTCATCCCTCTGTCCTCTCGCCGTCAACAAACTGGGCAGGCCGGAGGAGGCAGCGGCGTGGACTGCGGAAGCGGCACGTTGACGACGTCTGTCATCACGCTGCCACCCGAGGTGGCGAGCACACCCCGCGCGCGCATGTTCGTCCGCACCGCCCTGGCCGGCATCCTGCCCGCCGACGTGGTCGCCGCGGCCGAGCTCTGCGTGTCCGAGCTCGTCACGAACGCCGTGCTCCACGCGGGCACCCAGGTCGGCGTCCACGTCGGGCCGGCGCCCGGCGGCATCCGGATCCAGGTCCAGGACGCCTCCGGCGCCATGCCCCTGCGCGTGCGGCACAGCCGTACGGCGGCGACCGGACGCGGGCTCGCGCTCGTCGCGGCCGTCTGCCGCTCGTGGGGTGTCGTCGCGCGGCCGGAGGGTGGCAAGACGGTGTGGTGCGAGCTGGTCCTCGCGCCGACGCAGCCCACCGACGAGGAGGCGCT
>DASWRY010000070.1:0-7927 GCA_036402915.1 Mycobacteriales bacterium | reverse complement strand
GGCACACCTCCGGCGGCGTGGGTGAGGACCCGATGGAACGGATCCTGGGGTGTTGCTGCGGCTGGTTCGGGAGAGATCCTGAGGGCCGCGTAGCCGGGCGCGCGAGGGCCGGGCGCTTCCGAGGGGGCGAGCGCGTTGGTCCGGGCCTCAGCCGCGCCCGGCTACGCTGCGATACCGCCGAGGAGCCTTCACCGCGAGCCACTGCAGCCTGTGACGGCACGACGACGCACGGCACGCAGGCTGCCGGGGGTGCGCGGGTGCCGGCGTCACCGACGCCGGACGCCACCCGCGGTCGCGCCACCCGTCAGGTCGCGGGGAGGCCGTCGGCCGCGCTGCGCAGTGCGGCGATGTCGAGCTTGCCCATCTGGAGCATCGCCGCCATCGCGCGCTGGGCCCGCGTCGGGTCCGGATCGTTGAACAACTCCTCCATCCCCGTCGGTACGACCTGCCACGACAGGCCGTACCTGTCCTTCAGCCAGCCGCACGGCCCCTCCTGCCCGCCCTCGGACAGCCGTTCCCAGTAGTAGTCGATCTCCTGCTGGTCCTCGCAGGTGATCTGGAAGGAGACGGCCTCGTCGAAGGTGAACTGAGGGCCGCCGTTGATGCCGACGAACCGCTGACCGTCCAGCTCGAACTCCACGGTCAACACCATGCCGGCCGGGCGTGGGCCGGCCTCGGTGTAGTGGGCGACGTGCACGATGCGCGAGTGGGGGAAGACGGAGATGTAGAACTCCGCGGCCTCCTCGGCCTGGGTGTCGAACCACAGGTTCGGGGTGATCTTCTGCTGCATGATGCTGCGTCCTCTCGTTCCCGGAAGCGATCCTGCACCTGTAGACCGTCGTACGGCGAGGAACTCATCGGGTCGGGCTCCGCGCCGACAGGGTCGCCCCGCGGACAACGTGCTGGACCGGGCGGGGGCCCGGCGCGACCATGAGCCTGCCGGGGGAGGTGGTCGCGATGACCGAACCGTCGACGGGCGCCGAGCGCTTCACGGACGAGGACGCTGCCTTCCTGCGGCACGTCCGGTTCGGGGAGCTCCCTCCTCGCGTACGTCCGGAGGATCTCGTCGAGACGACCGAGACGGAGCCTCCACGCGGTACGCAGGAACCCGAACCGGAGATCCCCTGGCTCGGCGGATGACCGGGCACGTGGTTGTATCCCACTTTCCGGGGAGAGAGGGCCCTGTGGAGGACCGGGGAGCACGTCGTTCGGCCGAACGCCGCCTGATGGAACGGATTCAGGGGTGTTGTCAAACGTGGAAGAGTGAATACTCAGGAGCGACGTAGCCGGGCGGGCTCAGGAGCCGAGCCGCTCATCGCGGATCGGTTTGGGGGCACCGGCCCCGGTCCTCTGTCCCGGAGCCCGGCTACGTCGCTACTTCCGCGCCCGGGATACCCGGTCTCGACGCGGGACGAGCCCCAGGTCACGGCGCGGGCGCCAATGCGGTGGGCGAGTGAGCGACGGCGGGACCTTCGTGGCCGGATCGCCCTTCGCCGCCTCGAGCTGGGACTGCGTGAGGAAGATGCTCGCGCCGAGATCGGCCCCGGTGAGATCGGCGCCCCGGAGATCGGCCCCGGTGAGATCGGCCCTGTCCAGGTCCGCACCCCGGAGGTCCGCTCCGATGAGGTACGCCCCCCTCAGGTTGGCCCCGCAGAGGTCGGCGCCGCGGAGGTCCTTCCCGATGAGGTCGGCGCCGCGCTGATCGAGGTCGTGACGCCGTGTCCCGGCGCGGACGAGTTCGCTCGCGCGGAGCAACACGGCATTCACGTCTCGCCGGTGCACGGCCACGTCGAGCGTGACGAGAGCCTCGGCACCGAGGCGGGTGAGGCGTTCGGTCTCCCGGAGCGCGAAGCTCAGTTCGGCGTGGAGCGGCCGGGCAGCGTCCAGCGTCAAGGCTTCGGTCAGGTACCAGAGCAGCTCGTGGAGCGACCGCATGACGGTGAACGCCGCGAACATCTCTGTGGAGATCTCCGGCGTCCGCCGCCAGTCCTGTCCGCCGAAGGTCACCTGCGTCACCTGCTGGCCCGCGCCGAAGCAGTCGTACACGGTGCACCCCGGGAAGCCCTGCTGCCTCAGGCGATCGTGGATGCCGCAGCGGAAGTCCGTCCCCAGATGCGGGCACGGCGTGCCGGCGTCCTTGTCGAGGGCGAAGTCCGCCGAGGCCGAGAACGCCGGCGCGACGCAGCACAGCGCGGCGCAACGGGCGCAGTCGGCCCGCAGCCGTTCACCTCGCGGATGATCCTCGGGCACGGGGCCGGCCTCCTGGTGTGGGATCTCTGCACCGTACGGGGCGGTGACCGGCACGCGTCAGACGAGTCGCCGCCACCACGGCCGCGACGGCGTCCCGAGTGCGACACGGTCCCAGTACCTCCGGAGCCCCGCCGCCACCGCCTCGACGTGGACGTCGGTGGCGGGGGACACCACCAGCACGCCGCCGTCGCGGCTCACCGACGTCACGCCGGAGACGCCGCGTACGGCCTCGGCCGCGCCGTCGAGCAGATCGCCGTACCGCCGCACCACGAACTCGTCGTGGGTCACCCGGATCGGATCGTCGCCGTCCACGGTGAACACCGCGTCGCGGCGGGCGAGGTCCCGCAGCGTCTCCACATCGGACCGTCTCGGCACGGCACCAGCATGCGCTACGCCAGCAGGGCGCTGCCGTCCAGCTCGTGGACCTCGGACGCCGAGCGGTCGAGCACGGCGAGCGAGGCCAGGTACCCCGCGCCGGGATGGAGGTCGTACAGCCGGAAGTTCCGTGACCTGCCCCGCCAGTCGAGGAGCGCCGGCGGCTCGCCCGGCCCGGTCACCGTCAGATCGGAGAGGGGGACGTGCAGCCCGTCACCCGTCGCCTTCAGCACGGCTTCCTTGCGGGTCCAGTACGTGAGCAGCCCCGCCGGGCTGTTCGCGCCGCGCTCCGCGGGGGAGAGCACGTCGGCGGTGAGCTGGGACACCTCGAGGTCCGGGTTCACCTGCTCGACGTCCACGCCGATCTCCGCGCCCCGCGTCACGGCGACCACGACGCGCTCGGCGGAGTGCGCGATGGAGAACCGCAGGTCCGCCCCGACCACCCGCGGCTTGCCGTGCCGGCCGCCGCAGTGGGCGCAGGTCCGCACGATGCGCAGGTCCGCCGGGTCGGCGTCCAGTTCGCGGGCGAGCACGATCCGGCTCAGCGCGTACGCAACGGTCGTGCGCTTGCGGCCGCGGACGCTGAGCAGCCGCGCCCGACGGGTCCGCTCCTCGGCGCTGAGGAGCTCGTCGTGCTCGGGTCGCGCGTCGTCGGGGCGTGCCCACCACACCGTCAGCACGTCATCCCACCCTGGGGTGGCGCAGTCCGGGGTGATCCTCCGGCAGGGAACGGCGGAGCACCCACCAGCTCGCGCCCAGGCAGACGGCCACGAGGGGCCAGCTGAGCGCGAGGCGCGCCACCGTGAGGGGGATCACGTGCCCTGCATACCAGAGTGGTACGAAGACGAGAAGCCGGAGCAGGTACTGCGCGACCCACACCCAGCTCGCCGCCGAGTACGCGTGGAGCAGCGCGGGATCCCGCCGCCACCGCGTCCGCTGGCCCAGGGCGGTGCCGACGACGACGCCGAGCAGTGGCCAGCGGAACAGGATGCTCGAGGTCCAGGCGAGCGCGCTGGCGACGTTGGACAGCATCTGCAGGAGGAAGAAGTCTTCGGCACGCCCCGTGCGCAGCGCCACGAGGGACGCGACGGCCACCCCGCACATGCCGAGCACTGCCGCCCGGGACCGACCGCCCCGGTACACCCGCCACCCGGCGAGCACCGCGCCCGCCCCGATCGCCGCGACAACGCCGGCGGCGATGCTCCGGTCGGCCAGCAGCCAGCCCGCCGCGAACGCGACCGCGGGCAGCGTCGCGTCGACAGCGCCCCGGCGGCCGCCCAGGAGCTGCGCGAGGGTCTCCGGCGTCCCCGCCGCGGGGTGGCCGGGCCGCCGGTCCGTCAGGTCACGGCCCACACGGCCGACCGTACCGGCCCGCGCGGCGCGGGAGTTCGCGCGCCGCCGGCCCCGGATCCGGCTCAGGCCACGCGGACGGGGGAGGCCCAGCCGCTGTGCGCGTGGTCCGCCCAGTTGGCGGTGAGGCTCATGGTGGCGCGGTACCGCACCCACGCGAGGCCCGGCAGGCGGTGGTCCGACGGCTCGGGGGTACCCAGCTGGTACCCCGACAGCCACACGAACGGCACCGACTTGCCGTCCATCGCCCGCACCCAGTCCGGGAAGTGCGCGGCCGCGGCGAGCAGCTCGGCGTGGGCGGAGTCCTGGTCGCGGAGGTGGCGCGGGCGCACGTACCGGCCGGGCTCCCAGTACGCGCCGAGGTCGATCGTGACGCGACGGACGCCGGGTTCGTGGACGAGGCCGTCGAGGAGGCGCACCGGCTTGGGATGCTCCTTCCACTCGTCCCACTCCCAGTCCCAGGACCAGGCGTGGGGCTGCTGCGCGGCGGCGATCTTCCACAGCTCGTCGCAGGTCCGGCGGACACCGTCGATGCGGCGCGTGCTCGGCAGGTACACGGCGACGAGGTCCACCACGAGCGGATCCTCGTGCTCGCGTGGGGCCACGTCGATCGCGTCGAGCTCACCGGTGTGGAAGCCCCACTCGCGTTCCTCGTTCCAGCGGCGGATGTTGTCCAGCTGCCGTTCCAGCGAGATGAACATCTTCTCCGGCGGCCGCGGGGTCCGCAGCGACCAGAACCGGCGGGGAGGCTGGGCCATGGCGAGTTCTCCTCGATCGGGAACTCCACGGTACGTCGTGGCCGGGGCACCCGAAAGACGATCACCGCGCCTCAGGGCAGCTGTGGCAGGCCGTTCCCGTCCAGCGGGAAGCCCGGGTTGTACGCGATCTCCCACACGTGCCCGTCCGGGTCGGCGACGTACCCGACGTGACCGCCCCACTCCGCCGTGCTCGGGCCCCTGACGAGGGTCGCGCCCGCACGGCACGCGTCGTCGACAGCGGCGTCGACGGCCTCGGGACTCTCGACGTTGACGGCCAGCGTGACGCCGCGGAACCCGGGGACCTCCGCCGACACGGTCCCGGTCTCGGCGACGAGGTCCTCCGCCGCGAACAGCGCGAGGATCGCCCCGCCGGTGTGGAAGAAGCTCACGGCCTCGGTGGACGCCGGGGACAGCGTCCAGCCGAGTGCGGAGTAGAAGGCGGTGGACCGCTTCAGGTCGTCCACCCCCAGGGTCACCAGACTGACGCGCGCGGGAACCGGCATGCCGGACAGCCTGGCACCGCGGTGCCGGTCAGCGCACCTCGACGTCGCGGCCCGCGGCGAGTCCGGGCGGGAGGCCCAGCACGGTCATCGCGAGCAGGAACACCATCGGCGCCGTCCACCCGCCCGTCGCCGTGACCAGCAGGCCCATCACGAGGGGCCCTGCGGCGCCGATGAGGTACCCGCCGGCCTGCGCCATGCTGGACAACCGAGCGGCCGTGTCGGAGTCCGGCGCGCGCAGCACCATCAGCAGCAGCGCGAGGCTCAGGGCGGCACCCTGCGAGATCCCGTAGAGCGTGACCCAGATCAGGGCGGTACTCGCCGGGGCCAGCCAGATCCCCGCGACGCCGACCGTGGCGAGGGCGACCGTGACCGCGACGGCCGCGCGCTGGTCGCGCATCTTCTCCGCGACCGTGGGCGCGACGAGGTTGCCGACGAAGCCGGTGATGTTCATGGCCATGAGCAGGAAACCGCCCTCGGCCTCCCCGAGACCGCGTTCCGCGTAGAAGGCCGGCAGCCATGACAGGCAGCCGTAGTAGAGCAGCGTGACCAGCCCCATGAACGCCATGACGTTCCAGGCGAGCGGGTCCCTCCACAGTGACCTGCCGACCGTCTCGGTGGGACCGTCCGCCGGCCCGACCCGTAGCTGGGGCAGCCAGACCACGAGGGCCAGGGCGACCGGGACCGTCCACACACCCAGTGCCCACACGGTGCTGTCGCCCATTCCGTGCAGCACCGGCACCGTGACGCCCGCGGCAAGTGATGCGCCCAGCGTGATGGCCACCGTGTACGCCGCCATCATCGGCCCCACGCGGTCCGGGAACCGGCGCTTGACGAGGCTCGGGATGAGCACGTTCAGCACCGCGACGGCGAAGCCCCCCACGACGGTCCCGGTGAAGAGCGCCCACTCCGGCGTGAACGCCCGCACCGCCATGCCGGCGAGCAGTGCCGCCATGAGCACGAAGACGGCGCGCTCCTCGCCCAGCCGCCTGCGCAGGGCCGGGCCGCCGAGCGCGCCGAGGCTGAAGCACAGCACCGGGATCGTGACGAGCAGCGACGCGGCGGTACCCCCGAGGCCGAGACGGTCCAGGATCGGCGGCGCGCTCGCCACGGGCTGCCGCATCGTCTGGGCGATCAGGACGACACCCAGGGCCGAGATCGCGAACGCCGGTACGGCGGCGGTTCGCGCCGCCCGATGCAGAGGTTCCACGGCCCGGACTCTGCCTCAGACACCGACCGCCGGGACGGCAGCCGGGGGAGTCGGCGTGTCGTCTCCAGTCGACTGCGAACCGCCGCTGACCTGCGAGAACGGGCTCGATCCCGGTCCGCCGCGTCGTGACGTGTGATGTGGATCACTTAAGTACCATCGAAGTGTCCTGAATCTGTACCGAGGCCCTCCGATCCGCGTCTACGATCCGGTGACGCGTACATGTCCTCGGGGGGAGACTCGGTGCCCAAGCGGGTGGAGGACCAGGACCTCGAGCTCGGTCAGCGGATCCGCGAGCTGCGCCGGTCCAAGGGACTCGTCCTCCGGGACGCCGCCGAACGGGCCGGTGTGTCCGAGGGCTTCCTGTCCCAGGTGGAGCGTGGACTCGCGAACCCGTCCGTGGCGTCCCTGCGGAGGATCGCGGATGCGCTGCGCGAGCCCGTCGCGGCGCTGTTCGTCGGCGAGGAGACCTCCGGGATGGTCGTCCGGGCCGGGGAGCGGCGGAGGATGGCGCATCCGCGGCAGGCGTACTCGGACTACCTGCTGACGCCGCCCGGTGCGCGGAAGCTCCAGATGATCCAGTCGGTGATCGGGCCGGGGAAGGGGTCCGGCAAGGAGCCGTACTCGCACCCGGCGGACGAGGAATGCGTGCTCATCCTCGAGGGCACGCTCGACATCACGGCGGCGGGGGAGACGCACACCCTCGAGAAGGGTGACTGCCTGCTGGTCGATCCGCGGCAGGAGCACAGCTTCCACAACCCGACGGGGGAGGCGACGACCGTGCTGTGGGTGATGTCGCCGTCGATGTACTGAGTTCTCCTCGCGCTGCTCTACACGTGCGATGCGGGGAGGGCACGCGGGCAGGTCTGGCAGGATGGGGCGGCCGCGGAGCGTAGCCGCGGCTCGGGGGCGGTAGCTCAGCCGGTCAGAGCAGGGGACTCATAATCCCTCGGTCGTGGGTTCGAGCCCCACCCGCCCCACCTGCGAAAACAGCATTCCGGGATCTTGCCCGTGACATGGTTCGTGACATGAAACCGGAGTAGCGTTCCCGTCATGCCACGCGGCCAGGGCCGGCGGCAGCGGTCCAGGGGAAGCATCGACCAACTGCCGAGCGGGACGTTCCGCGTACGCGTGTACGCGGGCGTCGATCCCCTCACGGGCAAGGATCACTACCTGCAGGACACCGCGGCCTCCGCCCGGGACGCCGAGGAGGTACGCACCCGGCTGCTGCACCAGGTCGACGAGCGCCGGCAGCCGCGGTCCAAGGCCACCGTCGGCATGCTGCTCGACCGCTGGCTCAACGTCGCCGACGTCGAGGCCAGCACGCGCAACGGCTACCGGTCGAAGATCGAGACACACATCCGGCCCAGCCTCGGCCACCTCCCGCTGTCCAAGGTGGACGCCGAGGTCCTCGAGCTCCTGTACGCCCGGCTGCGGCGCTGCCGCGACCAGTGCAACGGCCGTGGGAAAACCGGCCACACGTGCCG
>DASWRY010000069.1:0-25344 GCA_036402915.1 Mycobacteriales bacterium | reverse complement strand
AGCTTGGCCATGACGACCTTGCTCTCGACGCCGAGCTCCTTCGCGAGCTCGTGTACGCGGGCCTTGCCTGCCACTGGACTCCTCATCCGGGACCGGGCGGCGACCCGCACGATCCCATGGTTACAGCTGAAGCATCATCGTTGAATCTTCATCGAGTGCTCATACCGGATCTGCTCACTTCTCTTCCGGGTGCGGGAGGGATCCCGCACGGACGGTGTGGCCCGCCTGCTCGGCCGCCAGGTACTCACGGAGCCGGGTGGAGTCCGGGAGGACCCCTCCGGTGCGCAACGCGCGCCCGAAGGCGCGGCGGCGCTCCGCCAGTGCGAGGCAGTCGGGGTCGAGGTGCAACGAGGCTCCCCGACCCGGCATCCTGCGCGCCGGGTCGGGGACGAGGTCGCGGGAGTTCACGACGACGCGCAGCAACTCGGCAGCCGGCGCGCGCCCCCGACACCCCACACACGTGCGGATGGCACGACGAAAGGTCGAGCCCGCGCGACGAGCCACGTCCGAGTCTACCCCGCCCGCAAAGATGCCGTCGCCCGGCTACCGGCCCGGGACGCGGGCCACGGCGGGCCCCGTCCCGGGACCGGCGGGCGCGGCGTCGCTGCGGATGTCGATGCGCCAGCCGGTGAGCCGGGCGGCGAGCCGGGCGTTCTGGCCCTCCTTGCCGATCGCGAGGGACAGCTGGTAGTCCGGCACGGTCACGCGGGCGGACCGGTTCGCCGCGTCGACGACCTCGACGGCCAGCGCGCGGGCGGGCGAGAGGGCGTTCCCGACGAACGTCGCCGGATCGTCCGACCAGTCGACGATGTCGATCTTCTCGCCGTGCAGCTCGCTCATCACGGCGCGCACGCGGGCACCGAGGGGACCGATGCAGGCACCCTTCGGGTTGAGCCCGGCGACCTTCGTCCGCACCGCGATCTTCGACCGGTGGCCCGCCTCGCGGGCGACCGCGGCGATCTCCACCGCGCCGTCGGCGATCTCGGGCACCTCGAGGGCGAACAGCCGGCGCACCAGGTTCGGGTGCGAGCGCGACAGCGTCACCTGCGGCCCGCGCATGCCCTTGGTCACGCTGATCACGAGGCACTTGATGCGCTGCCCGTGCTCGTACACCTCGCCGGGCACCTGCTCCCCCGGCGGCAGCGTGGCCTCGATCTTGCCGAGGCTGACCAGCACGATGCCCTTCTCGGCACGCCCCTCGTGCGCCTGGATGATGCCCGCGACGACCTCGCCCTCGCGCCCGACGAACTCCCCGAACGTCACGTCGTCGGAGGCCTCGCGGAGGCGCTGCAGGATGACCTGCTTGGCCGTCATCGTCGCGATCCGGCCGAAGTCGGCCGGGGTGTCGTCGAACTCCCGGGGCGCAGCGCCGTCGGCGTCCGCGTCGGACGCCCACACGGTCGCCACGCCGGTCTTCCGGTCGATCTCGACGCGGGCGTGGTGGTGCGCGCCCTCGGTGTGGCGGTACGCCGTCAGCAGGGCCGTCTCGATGGCCTCGATGATCGTGTCGAACGAGATCTCGCGCTCGCGCTCGACCGCACGCAGCGCGGCGATGTCGATGTTCACGACTCCACCCCCTCACCAGTGACCTCGTCCGGCCCCTCGGGGTCGCGACGGGAGAACTCGAGCTGCACGCTGCCCGGACCCAGCTCCGCGTACGGCGCCTCGACCGGGGCGCCGTCGACGTCCAGCACCACGCGCGCCTCGTCCGCCTCGGCGATCCGGCCGGTCACCTGCCGGTCCCCGAGCCGCACCGCGACGAGGCGGCCCGCGTTGCGCCGCCAGTGCCGCGGCCGGGTCAGCGGGCGCTCCACACCGGGAGAGGACACCTCGAGCGTGTACGGGGCCGCGCCGAGCACGTCGTCGTCCGCGTCCAGCGCCTCGGACACCCCGCGGGACACCTCGGCGACGGCGTCGAGGCTCACGCCCTCGTCGCCGTCCACGACCACGCGCACGACGCTGCGCCGGCCGGCCTGGGTCACGGTGACCGCCTCCAGGTCGTACCCGGCGGCGGCGACCACGGGCCCGAGGAGTGCGGTGAGCCGCTCCCCACGGTCCGCGGGTGCGGGAACGCCCCTGCTCATGGGCCCCTCCTCGGTGGTCGCTGTGCAGTTGTCGAGCAGGGTCAGCGTAGACCGTCCGGGCACCCGAACCCGAAATCCGAGGTGCCGGGTGTGACGGAGCACGCGCGCAGGGTCCTGAGACACTGACCGCGTGCCACCCTCTCCCTCCGTCCCGCGGCGGACCGTGCTCCGGGCGGGTACCGCGCTCGTGGCGGCCCTGCCGCTCGCCGGGTGCGGCCTGCTGGACCCGGGCCCGGCCGCCGGTGACGCGGGGACCGGCACCCTCGTAGCGCTGTGGCACCGGGAGCAGGAGCTCGTCGCCCGGTACGCCGCGGCGGTGACGCGGTTCCCCTCCCTCGCCGGTCGCCTCCGCCCCGTCCGCGCCGACCACGCGGCCCACGCGGAGGCGCTCGGCGCGCTCGTCGCGGCACGGGCCACCGCCTCCCCCGTCCCGTCCCCGCCCGTGGCCACGGTGGGACCGGCCGCCACGACCACCGCGGTGCTCGCGGAGCTGGCCGGCGCGGAGGCCGCCGCGTCCACCGCCGCGGGCCGGGCCGCGCTCACCGCGGAGGGCGACACCGCGGCGCTGCTCGCGAGCATCGCCGCCTGTGAGTCCACCCACCTGGTCGTGCTGCGGTGACCGGGCACCGGGGGATGCCGCGGTGACGGCTCCCGACGCGGGCCTCGAGGCGGCCCTCGCCGCGGAGCACGCGGCGATCTACGCGTACGGCGCCCTCGGCGCGCACCTGACGGGCCGCGACCGCAGGGACGCGGTCGCCGCCGAGACCGCCCACCGGGCACGGCGGGACGCGCTGCTGTTGCGGATGGCGGACACCGGCACCGCGCCGGTGCCCGCGGCCCCCGCGTACACGCTGCCGTTCGCCGTGACGGACCGCGCGACCGCGCTGCGCCTCGCCGTGGGGGTGGAGGAGCGGACGGCCGCGGCCTGGCGCGCCGCCGTCCCGGAGACCGCCGCCGGGGACCGGCAGACCGCGGTCGCGGCGCTCACCGACTGCGCCGTGCGGGCCACCCGCTGGCGCCGTACCGCGAGCCCGGGCACGCCGGGGACCGTGCCGTTCCCGGGCAGCTGACCGGTCAGCTCCACGACTCGACCAGCGGCAGCAGGTCGGCGAGGCTGCCCAGCACGGCGTGTGGCTCGCCGTCGGTGTGGCCGCGCTGGTCGTCCGGGATCGCCGAATGCGGCA
Source organism: Mycobacteriales bacterium (assembly GCA_036402915.1). GTDB lineage: Bacteria > Actinomycetota > Actinomycetes > Mycobacteriales > HKI-0501 > JAVEDU01. Next base: position 22,076 of record DASWRY010000069.1, on the reverse strand, counting down.
GCAGCACGGCGCGCATCCCGGCCGACCGCGCGCCGTGGATGTCGTCGAACGGCCGGTCCCCCACGAACACGCACCGCGCCGGGTCGTCCGCCCCGACGGCCTCCATCGCCGCCTCGAACGCCGCCGGGTGCGGCTTCGTGTGCTCGATCTCGCTCGTGTACACCGCGCCGTCGATCAGCCCGAGGATCCCGTCGCGGGCGAACACCCGCTCGTGCTCGTCCCGCGGCCACACCGTGTTCGACAGCACGCCGACCCGCACGCCGCGCTCGCGCAGCGCCCGGAGCAGCGGCGGAGCCTCCGGGTCGATGAGCGTGTGCGGCTCCCAGAACTCCCGGTACGCCGCGAGCCCGGCCTCGTGCCGCGACCCCGACGGCTCGAGAGCGGCCGCCCGGACGAGGTCGGCGAACGAGGTGCTGCGGTGCTCCTCCCGGCTCACGCGCCACGCCTCGACGTCGGCGTCGAGCAGCGCCTGGGCCACCTCGGGGCCGTGACCGGGGTCGTAGGCGAGGGCGTACGCGGTCCACTGCCCGCGGTGGTCGATGGAGTGCCAGGGCGTCAGCGTGCCGCCCCAGTCGAAGATCACGGCGTCGACGGTCATGCCGACAGCCTCCCCGATGGAGCAACCGGGTTCCAGCGGGCAGGATGGGACCGTGACGACCCCGCGTGACGCCGACGACCTCTCTGTCGAACCCCTCGCCGGGGAGCCGGACGACCCCGAGGCGCGCCGCCTCGCCGACCCGCGCTGGCAGGTCGCCGAGCAGGTGGCCGCCGCCGTGCTGCGGCGGTGGCCCGCGGACGTGCGCGCGATCGGCGTGCACGGCTCGCTGGCCCACGGCGACCACCGGGAGACGTCGGATGTGGACCTCGTCGTGGTCACGTACAAGCCGGGCACCGGCCCGGCCCCCGACGCCCGGCGGATCGACGGCGTGATGGTCGACCTCGGCGTGATCGGCGCGGACGAGTACCTGTCCCACGCGCGCACGCTCTCCACGTCCTGGCCTCTGGTCGCCGACCAGTACCTCACGACGGCCGCGCTGCACGACGAGTCCGGCTGGCACGCGGAGCTCCGCGACGCCCATCTCGGGCGGCTCGCGGAGGCGACGGGCCGGGAGTTCGCCACGCTCGCGCGGGCGTCCTGGTGCACGTCCGCGGCGCTGCTCGAGCGCTCCGCGCGGCTCGGCGAGTGGTACGACACCGACGGGTCGCTGCTCGCGCTGGTCGAGGCGCGCCGTGCGGCCGCGGTGACGCAGGGGCTGCTGGAACGGACGTACTTCCGGTCGAGCGTCGACGCGGTGCGCCGGGCCGGGCTCGCGGGCGCGGACCGGGCGACCGTGCGTCAGCGGCTCGCGGAGCAGGCCGAGGAGCTGGAGCGCCGCGGCCGCCCGGTCGACGGCACGGTGGACGAGCTGCTCAGCTGACGGCCGCCCCGAAGGCGCGCCCCAGCAGGTACGTCACCACGGCCGCCAGCAGACCCAGCGCCAGCTGCCGCGCACCGTTGCTCCACCACGTCCGGGTGGTGTACCGGGCCACGACCGCGCCCGCGCCGAACAGCCCGGCGGCCCCGGCGAGCAGCGCCAGCCACAGCAGGGGGAAGCCCAGCAGGTACGGGACGAGCGGGATCAGGGCGCCGATCGAGAAGCAGACGAACGACGAGATCGCCGCCGTCCGCGGCGACGGGCGGTCGTCGAGGTCGAGGCCGAGCTCCTCCTGCACGTGGACCCGCAGCGCCTGCTCCGGGTCCTTGGACAGCTGTGCCGCCACCTCGGCGGCGAGTGCCGGCGAGAGCCCCCGCGACACCCACATCTCGGCGAGCTCGTCCTCTTCGGACTCCGCGTTGTGGAGCAGCTCGTGCCGCTCCTTCTCGATCTCGTGGTCGAGCTGCTCGTTCTGCGTCTTCACCGACGTGTACTCGCCGATCGCCATCGACAGGGCGCCCGCCGCCAGGCCGGCCGTCCCGGTGAGGACGATCTGCCGCGGCCCGAGGCCGCCACCGCCGACGCCCGCGATCAGCGAGATGTTCGTGACCAGGCCGTCCATCGCGCCGAACACGGCGGGGCGCAGCCACCCGCCCGTGACGTCGGCGTGGACGTGCGGGTGGGCCTCGCCGCCCTCGGGCGTCTCGTCCAGGGTCTCGACAGGCTCTGCGCTCACGACTCCACTCTCCTCGATCACCGGAATCCTCGCATCGTCGTCCCCGTCACGCCCGGGGCCCCTGGGCCCGGCCGCGGTGCCCGGCCCGGTTACCGTGACGCCGTGCTCGTCCTGCTGCCCCCGTCCGAGACCAAGGCCGCCGGCGGGGACGGGCCGCCGCTCGACCTCGGCGCCCTCGGCCACCCCGAGCTGACCCCCGTGCGGAGGACGCTCGCCGACGCGCTGGTGCGATCGTCCGCCGACCCGCGGGCCGCGCGCACCGCCCTCGGTCTGTCGGAACGCCAACAGGATCTCATCGAGGCCAATGCCGCCCTGTGGGACGCGCCGACGCTGCCGGCGCTGCGGCGGTACACCGGGGTCCTGTACGACGCCCTCGGGTACGCCACCCTGCCGCGGGCCGCGCGCGCCCGCGCCGACGCCGTGCTCGCCGTGGCGTCGGCGCTGTTCGGGCTGCTGCGGGCCACCGACCCGGTGCCCGCGTACCGGCTCTCCGGCGGCACGGTGCTCCCCGGGGTCGGGCCGCTGCCGGCGCTGTGGCGGCCGGTGCTCGGGCCGGTGCTGGCGGCGGCGGAGGGCCCGGTGCTGGACTTCCGCAGCGGCGCGTACGCCGCGCTGGCCCCGCTGCCGGGCGCGATCACCGTGCGCGTGCTCACCGAGCGGGCGGACGGGACACGGACGGTCGTCAGCCACTTCAGCAAGCACCACAAGGGCCTGCTGATCCGCGCGCTGGTGTCGAGCCGCGCGGCGATCGGGGACCTGCCGGCCGTCCTCCGCGTGATGCGCCGCGCGGGCTACCGGGTGGAGGAGACGGGCGCGCGGTCGTTGGACCTGATCACGGCCGGCTGACTCAGGGCAGCGTGAGGATCTCGGTCCCGGTCTCGGTGACCAGGATCGTGTGCTCGAACTGCGCGGTCCAGCGGCGGTCCTTCGTCACGACCGTCCAGCCGTCCTCCCACAGGTCGTACTCGTGGGTGCCGAGCGTGATCATCGGCTCGATCGTGAACGTCATGCCGGGCTCGATCACCACGTCGAGGTCCGGGTTGTCGTAGTGCGGCACGAACAGGCCGCTGTGGAACGTCTCGCCGATGCCGTGCCCGGTGAAGTCCCGCACCACGCCGTACCCGAAGCGCTTCGCGTACGACTCGATCACCCGGCCGACGACGTTGAGCTGACGGCCGGGCCTGACCGCCCTGATCCCGCGCATCGTGGCCTCGTGGGTGCGCTCGACGAGCAGGCGCACCTCCTCGGCGACATCGCCCGCGAGGAACGTCGCGTTCGTGTCGCCGTGCACGCCGCCGAGGTACGCGGTGATGTCGACGTTGACGATGTCGCCGTCCTGCACGACGGTCGAGTCGGGGATGCCGTGGCAGATCACCTCGTTGAGCGAGGTGCAGCAGGACTTCGGGAAGCCCTTGTAGCCGAGGGTGGACGGGTACGCGCCCCGCTCGACGATGAAGTCGTGCGCGATCCGGTCCAGCTCGTCGGTCGTGACGCCGGGGACGACGTGCCGCCCGACCTCCTCGAGGGCCTGCGCGGCGATCCGCGAGGCGACGCGCATGCGCTCGATCGTGCCGGCGTCCTGCACGTCGCTGCCGGTCCAGCGGGCCGGGGCCTTGCGGCCGACGTACTCCGGGCGGCGGATGGACGCGGGGACGTCCCGCCACGGGGACAGCGTGCCGGGGACGAGCGGGGCGCGGGTGGTGGTCGCCATGGACGCGAGCCTACGACGGCCGGGGGGCGGGACCGAAGGGGCGGAGAGCGAGGTCGGTCACGTCGGGCCGTCGGATTTCCTCCGTGGACGCGCACCTGGTCGCCGAGGAGCGGTCGGGGCCGAGCTCAGAACAGCACCGACGCGAACGTCCCCACCCGCCTGAACCCGCACCGCCCGTACACCGCCAGCGCCGGGGCGTTGAAGTCGTTGACGTACAGGCTCACGACCGGCGCCGCCGTCCGCAGCGCGTCGCCGACCACCGCCGCCATGCCGGCCACCCCGAGCCCCTCCCCGCGCCGGTCCGGCGCGACCCACACGCCCTGTACCTGGCACACCTCGGGCGTCACGGCCGCGAGCTCGGCCTTGAACACCACGCGGCCGTCCTCGGTCTGCACGTACGTCCGCCCGGACCGCACCGACTCGGCGACGCGCGCCCGGTAGAACGCCCCGCCGTCGCGGCCGATCGGCGACACCCCGATCTCCTCGGTGTACATCGCGACACACGCCGGCAGCACCGCGTCGAGGTCCGCCGGCACGGCCCGCCGGACCGCGGGCGACGCCGGGACCTCGGGCGGCGCGGTCGCGACGAGCAGCGGCTGGCAGGCCCGTACCTCCCGCGCGGGACCCCACTCCGGCTCGAGCAGCGACCACAGCGGGAGGACCGCGTCGGCCGCTCCCACGAGCGAGGAGCACACGCGCCCCTGCGCGCGCGCCCGCTGCGCGAACACCGGCAGCGCGTCGGGCGTCGCCGCGATCGGGACCAGGTTGGCCCCGGAGTAGCAGAGCGACCGCAGCTCCCCCCGCCGCGCGTACCCCCACACCTGCCCGCCCAGCCGCCACTCGGACAGCCCGGCGACGGCGATCCGGGACGCCACCCACGCCGACGCCACCGGCTCCGAGCCGAGTACCCGCCGGACCTCCGGCAGGTCGGCGTCGGTGAGGACGCGGGCGGCGGCGCGGGTCAGCACAGCGGGGCGCGCCTCAGCGGACCTCGACCGTCGGGGCCAGCCCGCGCAGCTCCTCGGGCAGGTCCGCACCCATCTCCTCGGCGAGCCGGAGGGCCTCGGAGATCAGCGTCTCCACGATCTGCGACTCGGGCACGGTCTTGACGACCTCCCCCTTGACGAAGATCTGTCCCTTGCCGTTGCCGCTCGCCACGCCGAGGTCGGCCTCGCGGGCCTCGCCAGGTCCGTTGACGACGCACCCCATGACGGCGACCCGCAGCGGTACCGGCAGGCCCTCGAGCCCGGCGGACACCTCCTCGGCCAGGGTGTACACGTCGACCTGGGCCCGGCCGCAGGACGGGCAGGACACGATCTCGAGGCCACGCTCGCGCAGCCCGAGCGACTCGAGGATCTGGGTGCCGACCTTGACCTCCTCGACCGGCGGCGCGGACAGCGACACCCGGATCGTGTCACCGATCCCCTCCGCGAGGAGTGCCCCGAACGCGACCGACGACTTGATCGTCCCCTGGAACGCCGGCCCGGCCTCGGTGACGCCGAGGTGCAGCGGGTACTCGCACTGCTGCGCGAGCTGCCGGTACGCGTTGATCATCACCACCGGGTCGTTGTGCTTGACCGAGATCTTGATGTCGCGGAAGCCGTGCTCCTCGAACAGCGAGCACTCCCACAGCGCCGACTCGACCAGCGCCTCCGCGGTCGGCCGGCCGTACTTCTCCAGCAGGCGGCGGTCAAGGGACCCCGCGTTGACGCCGATCCGGATCGGCACGCCGGCGTCCGTGGCCGCCGCGGCGATCTCCTTGACCTTGTCGTCGAACTGCTTGATGTTGCCGGGATTGACCCGCACCGCCGCGCAGCCCGCGTCGATCGCCGCGAACACGTACTTGGGCTGGAAGTGGATGTCGGCGATCACCGGGATCTGCGACTTGCGCGCGATGATCGGCAGCGCCTCGGCGTCGTCGGCGGTGGGCACCGCGACCCGGACGATCTGGCACCCGGCCGCGGTGAGCTCGGCGATCTGCTGCAGCGTCGCGTTCACGTCGGTGGTCGGCGTGGTCGTCATCGACTGCACGGACACCGGCGCGTCTCCGCCGACGAGCACACCTCCCACGTCGATCTGCCGGCTGTACCGGCGCTTCGCCAGCGTGGGGGCGGGCGGCTTCGGGAGACCCAGGTTCACTGCACTCACGAGGAGTCCTTTACTGGAAGAGCCGGACGGGGTTCACGATGTCCGTCACGATCGTCAGGATGCTGATCGCGCCGAAGACCAGCACGACGGCGTACGTGATCGGCATGAGCTTGTTGTAGTCCACCCGGCCGGGATCCGGGCGGCCGAGCCTCACGGCGATCCACGACCGCACCCTCTCGAACCACACGATGGCGATGTGGCCGCCGTCGAGCGGCAGGAGCGGGAACAGGTTGAAGATGCCGATGAAGACGTTCAGCGAGGCGAGCACCAGCAGGAAGATCGTCGCGCCGCCCGGGCCGGGCGCCGACAGTGCCTCGCCGCCGATCCGGCTGGCGCCGACCACGCTGATCGGCGTCTCCGGGTCCCGCTGCTGGCCGCGCAGGGCGTGGAAGAGCTTCGGGACCTTCTCCGGGAACTTGCCGATCGCCGCGAACGTCCCGGTGAACAGCTGCCCCGTGGAGCGCACGGACTGCGACAGCCCCTCGGCCGGGCCGTACCGCACGGTCGCCGGGGGCAGCTGCGGCGAGAAGCCGAGGGCGGAGACGGTCTCGGTCCTCGTGCCGGCCGTCGGGGCGCTCACGCCGAGCGGCGGGCGGTGCGTGGCGACGAGGTCCGCCGTCACGGTGTGCTCGCGGCCGTCGCGGACGAACGTGATCCGGGTCGGCCCCGCGGGCGCGGACCGGATCGCGCGCTGCGCCTCGCCGTAGTTCGCGACGCGCGTGGCGCCGACCGCGACGAGCGTGTCGCCGGCCCGCAGCCCGGCGGCGCGCGCCGGCGAGACGGGATCCCCGGGCCGGCAGCCACGGAGATCACCCCTGGGCCCCAGCTCCCAGCCGGGCACGACGCACGCCGAGACCTGGCTGATCGTCGGCTTCACGTCGGACAGCGGCGTCGGGTTCGGGAGCCCGACGAACACGGCGGCGATCAGCAGCAGCGCGAAGCCGAGCACGAAGTGCGTGAGCGAGCCGGCGGACAGCACGATCGTCCGCTTCCACACCGGCTGCCGCCAGAACGCCCGCGGCTGGTCGGCCTCGTCGACGTCGTCCTCGAGCGGCGTCATGCCGACGATCTTCACGAAGCCGCCGGCCGGGATGGCCTTGACCCCGTACTCGGTCTCGCCGCGACGGAACGACCACAGCGTCGGACCGAAGCCGACGAAGTACCGCGTCACCTTCATCCCGAAGGCCTTCGCCGTGACCATGTGACCGGCCTCGTGCAGGCACACCGACACCAGGATGCCGACGGCGAAGAGGATGACCCCCAGCGCGTACGCCATGCTCAGTTTCCCGACCCTTCCGCGGCCGCGGTGACCGCCCGGCGCGCGCGGTCGCGCGCCCACTGTTCGGCGGCGAGGACGTCGTCCACGCCGGACGGCTCCCCGCCGCGCGGGGCCTCCGCCAGGACGGCGGCCACCGTCTCCACGATGCCCGCGAAGGGCAACCGCCCGTCGAGGAACGCCGCCACGCACTCCTCGTTCGCGGCGTTGAACACGGCCGGATGGGTGCCGCCCGCCACACCGGCCTCCTTGGCCAGGCGCACCGCGGGGAACACGGCCTCGTCGAGCGGGGCGAACTCCCAGGTGCGGGCGGTGGTCCAGTCGAGCGGCGGCACGGCGTCCGGCACGCGGTCCGGCCAGCCGAGGGCGAGGGCGATGGGCAGCCGCATGTCGGCGCGGCTCGCCTGCGCGAGGGTCGACCCGTCGCGGAACTCCACCATCGAGTGCACGATCGACTGCGGGTGCACGACGACGTCGATCGCGTCGTACGGCGTCCCGAACAGCTCGTGCGCCTCGATCACCTCGAGCGCCTTGTTCACCAGCGTGGCCGAGTTCACCGTCACGACCGGGCCCATGTCCCAGGTCGGGTGCGCGAGGGCCTCCGCCGGGGTGATGCCGCCGAGGTCGGTGCGCCCGCGGAACGGGCCGCCGGACGCGGTGAGCACCAGCCGCCGGACCTCCTCGGCGCGGCCGCCCCGCAGGCACTGCGCGAGCGCGGAGTGCTCGGAGTCGACCGGCACGATCTGACCCGGGCGGGCCAGCCGCCGGACGAGGGGGCCGCCCGCGACCAGCGACTCCTTGTTGGCGAGCGCGAGGGTCCGGCCCGCCGCCAGCGCGGCGAGGGTGGGCGCGAGGCCGATCGAGCCGGTCATGCCGTTGAGGACGAGGGCGTCGGGAGCCGCCGTGGGCCACGCGGCGAGCTCGGCGGCGGCGTCGGGGCCGGCGAGGATCTTCGGCACGGCGAAGTCGCCGGTGGCGTACCCGTGGGCCGACGCGGCGGCGTAGAACGCCAGCTGGAGGTCCTGGGCGGCGCTCGCCCGGGCCACCGCGACGACCTCCACGCCGAACTCGAGGGCCTGCCGGGCCAGCAGGTCGACGCTCGCGCCACCCGCGGCGAGCCCGACCACGCGGAAGGCGCCGGGATTCGCGCGCACGACGTCGAGAGCCTGGGTCCCGATCGAGCCGGTGGACCCCAGCAGCACGAGTTCGCGGGACGCCATGTGTCCATTGTCCGTCATCCGGCGAGTGGATGGGCCCACGGTACGGTGAACACTGTTAGCGAGAGGGGTGAGGGTGGCCACGCGACGGGAGCGCGTCCGCGCGGAGACGGCCGCGCAGATCAAGGACGTGGCCCGGAGGCACCTGGTGACGGGCGGCCCCGGCGCGGTCTCGCTCCGCGCGATCGCCCGGGACGTGGGCATGACGGCGCCGGGGCTGTACCGGTACTTCCCGAGCCTCGACGACCTCGTCCGCACGCTCGTCGGGGACCTGTACGACGAGCTCGACGCGTGCCTCGCCCGCGCCCGCGACGCGCTGCCCGCGGAGGCGGCGGGCGAGCGTGCGATCGCCGTGTGCCGCGCCTTCCGCGCCTGGTCCGTGGCGCACCCGGCGGAGTTCGGGCTGCTGTTCGGCTCGCCGCCGCTCTCGGGCGACACGGGAGCGCTGGGCCGGCAGCGGCTCGGGGGGATCTTCGCCACACTGTTCGCCGACCTGTGGACCCGGTACCGGTTCCCGGTACCCGCCGGTCTCGATCCCGGCCTCGCCGCCCAGCTCGACGCCTGGCGGGCGAGCACGGGCACCGCGGCACCCACCGGCGCGATCGGGGTGCTGCTGGGTGGATGGGTGCGGGTGTACGGCCTGGTGGCCCTCGAGGTCTTCGGGCACCTGCGGTTCGTGCTGCCCGACCCGGAGCCGCTGTTCGAGGAGACGCTGCGGGAATTCGCGGAGCTGCTCGGCATCGGGGAGGCGTACCGCCGGCCCTGAACGTCGGTGTTTGCCTGCGCACAAACGATCACTGGACGTACATTGAGCCACCACAGCCCGTACACGGCGAAGGGGATCCATGGCAGCGTCGCGCCTCACGCCGGACCTCGTCGTGCTGCCCTCGGCCGACGACGTACGCGACGCCCTCGCCGGGTACGCGCCGGACATCGCGTTCCAGCCGATCCTCGACCTCTCCCGTGCCAGGGTCAGCAGCTACGAGGCCCTCGCCCGCTTCCCGGAGCCGTCCGGCGACTCGCCCCAGGCGTGGTTCGCGGCCGCGCGGAGCGGCGGGCTCGGGCCCGCGCTCGAGGCCCGGGCCGTGGCGGTCGCCCTCGAGCTCGGCCGGCACCGGCCCGCCGGCACCGTCCTGTCGCTGAACGCGAGCCCGTCGGTGCTCACCACACCGGAGTTCCGCGCGGTACTCCCCCACGACCTCACCGGCCTCCAGTTCGAGGTCACCGAGAACGAGCTCGTCCCCGACCCCCCGGCCCTGGCCGAGATGCTGACGCGGCTGCGCCGCCGCGGGGCGCGGATCGCCGTGGACGACGTCGGCGAGGGGTACGCGGGCCTCCAGCGGGTCATGGAGATGCAGCCGGACGTGCTCAAGCTCGACCGCGCACTCGTCACCGACGTGCACCGCGAGCCGGCGAAGGCGGCCCTGGTGGACGCCGTGGTGCGGTACGCCGCCAAGACCGGTGCCCTGGTGTGCGCGGAGGGCGTCGAGTGCGCCGACGAGCTCACGGCACTCGCCGACCTCGACGTCGTCCAGGCGCAGGGCTTCCTGATCGGTCGGCCCTCCCGGGTCTTCGAGCCGCCGAACAGGGAGGCGCTGGACCTGTGCCGCGCCTCGTCCGGCGGCGTCCTGCGGCCGGAGGCGCGGGGCGCCGTCGAGCCCGTGCTCGCGCGCCTCGCCGACGCCACCGGCCTGCGGTCGCTGAACCGGAGCCTGGCCGAGATCGCCGCGCTGGTCCGCGCCGACGTCGCCGCGGCCGCGTTCCTCTCCTCCGACGGGTCGGTCCTGCGCGGCCTGTACACCGGGAGCGACGTGCTCGCCGACGAGGTGTTCCCGGTCGAGGACTACCCGGTGGCGGCCCGGGTGCTGGCCGACCGCGACGTCGCGCTGATCTCGTCCGACGACGCGGACTCGGCGCCCGACGAGGTCGTCGTGCTCCGGGACCTCGGGTTCCGCACCGCGCTCCTGGTGCCGATGGCGGCGGCGGGGAGGGCCGTGGGGCTGCTGGAGCTGTTCCGCCAGGACGGCGAGCCCTGGACGCGCGCCCACGTCCGGATCGCCCGCACGGCGGCCGCCGTCCTCGGCCCGGTCGCCGCGGCCCTGCGTCCCCGGGGCCTGTAGACGGCCGTAGGGTGCGGGGGACGTCCCGACGCGAGGAGGAACCCGTGCCCGTACCCGCCGCTCTCGACCTCCTCGGACTCGACGCGGAGCTGTCCGGCACCGACCGCGACGTGCGGGACGCCGTCCGGCGGTTCGCCACCGAACGCGTGCTGCCGCACGTCGCCGAGTGGTTCGAGGCCGGGACGCTGCCCCGCGAGCTCGCCCCGGAGCTCGGCAAGCTGGGCGTGCTCGGCATGCACCTCGAGGGGTACGGCTGCCCCGGGTCCACGGCCCTGCAGTACGGCCTCGCCTGCCTCGAGCTCGAGGCCGTCGACTCCGGCCTGCGCAGCCTCGTGAGCGTCCAGGGATCCCTCGCGATGTACGCGATCCACGCGTACGGCAGCGAGGAGCAGAAGCAGGAGTGGCTGCCGCGGATGGCGGCCGGCGAGGCGATCGGCTGCTTCGGGCTCACCGAGCCGGACTCGGGTTCCGACCCGGGCTCGATGCGCACGCGCGCCCGGCGCGACTCCGGTGACTGGGTCCTCGACGGTACGAAGATGTGGATCACCAACGGCGGGTTCGCCGACGTGGCCGTCGTGTGGGCGCGGACCGACGAGGGGGTGCGGGGCTTCGTCGTGCCCCGCGGAACGCCCGGCTTCACCACCAGGAACATCGAGCGGAAGCTCTCCCTGCGCGCCTCGGTCACGAGCGAGCTGCTGCTGGACGGCGTCCGGCTGCCGGCCGACGCGATGCTGCCGGGCGCCCGGGGCCTGTCCGCGCCGCTCGGCTGCCTGTCCGAGGCCCGGTTCGGCATCGTCTGGGGCGCGCTCGGCGCGGCCCGGTCGTGCTGGGAGGCGGCCCGGGAGTACGCCCTGACGCGGGAGCAGTTCGGCCGGCCGATCGGCGCGTTCCAGCTGACCCAGGAGAAGCTCGTCGACACCGCCGTCGAGTGGAACAAGGGCGCCCTGCTCGCCCTGCACCTCGCCCGGGCGAAGGACGCCGGGACGATCACGCCGGAGCAGGTCTCCCTCGGCAAGCTCAACAACGTCCGGGAGGCGCTGGAGATCTGCCGGACCGCCCGCACGATCCTCGGCGCGAGCGGGATCACGCTGGACTACCCGGTGCTCCGGCACATGAACAACCTCGAGTCGGTCCTCACGTACGAGGGCACGAGCGAGGTCCACACGCTGGTGCTCGGCCAGGCGCTGACGGGGCACAACGCGTTCCGGTAGCCGCGTCACCGGCCTGGATTCCGCGGGTACCCCCAGCGGACCGGGACGGAATCTTGCCCGCGGCATCCCGTGGGGACCACGATGGGCGGGTGACCGCGGAGATCCGGCACCGCCCCCTCCCGCCGGCCGCCGCGCTGGACGATCCCGCGCGGCGGATCATCGCCCAGCTCCAGGCGGACGGACGCCGGTCGTACGCGGCCATCGCGAAGTCGGTCGGCCTGTCGGAGGCGGCGGTCCGGCAGCGGATCCAGCGGCTGGTCGACAGCGGCGTGATCCGGATCGTCGCGGTCACCGACCCCCACGCGCTGGGCCTGCGGCGGCAGGCGATGGTCGGCGTCCGCGCGGACGGCGACCTGCGGACCGTCGCCGACCGGCTGGTGGAGGTCGAGGAGGTCGACGACGTGGTGATCACCGCGGGCGGGTTCGACCTGCTCGTGGCGGTGTCCGTCGCCGACGACGACCACCTGCTGCGCGTGCTGGACGAGGGCATCCGCCGCGTGGTGGGCGTGCGGGAGACCGAGACGTTCGTGTACCTGCACCAGAGCAAGCACACGTACCCCTGGGGTCAGTAGGGTCGGCGGGCGCGGCGTCCCCGCACCATGCCGGCAAGCACGAGCGACCCGAACGCGAGCACGAGCACCACCGCGAGCACCTTGACCATGCCCGCACCCTACGTGCCGGGCCCGGACGGCGCCCGTGCCAGACTAGGGGCAGAGAGCCCGAGAGCATGAGGAGACCGACGTGGCCGGCGGAACCGAAGAGATGGTGACCTCCCCCGATCAGCACAAGCCGGGGCCGAAGAAGCCCGCGTACGTCGGCGCGATCCTCTCGACCGTGATCCTGGTGCTGATGGTCAAGGGCAACCACCACGGCCACGTCGAGGACCTGTGGCTCCTCGGCGTCGCCGGCGTGATCGTCGCCGTGCTCGTGGCCGACTACTTCCTCCGCAAGAACGGCATCAAGCGCAGCGAGTAGCGCTCCCCCGCGCACGACACGACGGCCGGGTCCCCGCGGGGACCCGGCCGTCGTGTCGTGCGGGGTCAGCCCTGCCCGCGCGCGATGATCTCGCGGACCTCGCGCAGCGCCGCGTCGACCTCGTCCTCGAAGTACCCGCCCTGCACCAGCGCGAACTGTGTCCCGTCGAGGTCGCCCGCGTCGATCGGCCCGCCGGAGCGGCCGGTCACCACCGCGGCGATCCCGTCGAACAGGCGGTCGACCTCGCGCGGGTCGTACCCGGAGCCGAAGCGGCGCGGCTTGAACGCGCTCCGCAGCTCCCCGATGCGCGTCGCGTCCCCGGGCGTGAACGGCGAGCCCGGGCCGTACTGCGGCATCTCCATCGTCATGTCGCTCTTGCCGTGCCGCCCGGCCCAGGACACGTCGTCGTCACCGAACGACGGCGCGGGCGCCCCGCCGTACGTCGTGCCGGCCCCGAGCGCGGGCGTCGTGCCACGCCGGCCGTCGTCCTCCTCGCGGGCACGGCGGCCGTCGCGGATCGCCGGCACCACCTGGGTCGGCCGGTCCTCGGTGACCGGGGCGGCGTCCGCGAGGGCCGCCTCCGCCAGGTCCTCGAGCTGCCGCTCGATCCGGTCGAGGTGCTTGTCGACCTGCCACTCGTCGTACCCGCCGAAGCGGACCCGGAAGACCACCTCGCGGACGTCGTCCGCCGTCACCGCTCCCCCGCGGGTCCGGCCGGACAGGCTGTCCTCCACACGCTCGAGGAAGTCGTCGACCTCGTCCACCTTGTACCCGCGCTTCAGCGCGCGTCGGCGGAACCGCTCGCCCGGAGCTGCACCCGGCGCTGTCATCTCTCCTACACCTCCGCTGCGGCGAGCTGCCCGCACGCCCCGTCGATCTCCCGGCCACGCGTGTCGCGCACCGTGGTGGCCACGCCCGCGGCCCGGAGCCGTCGCGCGAACTCGCGCTCGACCGCCTTCGGGCTCGCGTCCCACTCACTGCCCGGGGTCGGGTTCAGGGGGATCAGGTTCACGTGCGCCAGGCGCCCGGCGAGCAGTCGGCCGAGCAGGTCGGCGCGCCACGGCTGGTCGTTCACGTCCCTGATCATTGCGTATTCGATCGACACGCGTCGCCCGGTCCGGCCCGCGTACGTCCACGCGGCGTCGAGCACCTCGCGGACCTTCCAGCGGTTGTTCACCGGGATGAGCGTGTCGCGCAGCTCGTCGTCCGGCGCGTGCAGGCTCACCGCGAGCCGCACCGACAGGTCCTCGTCCGCGAGGCGGTGGATCGCCGGGGCGAGGCCGACCGTCGAGACGGTGATGGTGCGCTGGGACATGCCGAGGCCGTCGGGCTCCGGGTCGGTGAGGCGGCGGACGGCCGCGACGACGCGGTTGTAGTTCGCGAGCGGCTCCCCCATGCCCATGAACACGACATTCGAGACGCGCCCGGGGCCGCCGGGGATCTCGCCGCGTGCCATCGCGCGGGCGCCCGCGACGACCTGCTCCACGATCTCGCCGGTCGACAGGTTGCGGGTCAGTCCGGCCTGGCCGGTCGCGCAGAACGGGCACGCCATCCCGCAGCCCGCCTGGCTCGACACGCACATCGTCACGCGGTCGGGATACCGCATGAGGACGCTCTCCACCAGCGTGCCGTCGAAACCCCGCCACAGCGTCTTGCGGGTCGCCCCGCCGTCACACTCGATGTGCCGGACCGGGGTCAGCAGGGGCGGCAGCAGGGCCTCGGTGAGCGGCCCGCGGGACCGCGCGGGGACGTCGGTCATCGCGCCCGGGTCGTCGGCGAGCCGGCCGAAGTAGTGGTGCGACAGCTGACCGGCGCGGAACGGCTTCTCGCCGAGCTCCGCGACCACCTCCCGCCGCTGGGCCGGGTCGAGGTCGGCGAGGTGACGCGGCGGCTTCGCGCGGCGGGGCGCGTCGAAGACGAGGGGCAGGGAGGTCATGGTCCCCCCAGTGTCCCACGCCGGACGAGCGGCGCCCGGTTCGGTGCCCCCGCCGGTCAGGCGGGCGGCGCGAACGCCGTGAGCAGCAGGTACGCAACGGGCGCGGCCAGCAGCAGCGAGTCCAGGCGGTCCATCACGCCGCCGTGGCCGGGCAGCAGCGTGCCCATGTCCTTGATGTTCAGGTCGCGCTTGATCATCGACTCGGCCAGGTCGCCGAGGGTGGCCGCGAGCGCGATCGCCATGCCGTACAGCGCGCCCTCCCAGACCGTCCCGCCGAACCCGAACACCAGGAAGCACACCCCCGCGATCCCGCACGCCACCAGCGAACCGGCGAAGCCCTCCCAGGACTTCTTCGGGCTCACCGCCGGGGCCATCGGGTGCCGGCCGAACAGGACCCCCGCGGCGTACCCGCCGACGTCGCTGCACACGACCGTCGCGATGAACGCGACCGTCCGCAGCGCACCGTCGTGCGGCACGGTGAGCAGCACGCAGAAGCCGGCGAGGAACGGCACGTACACCGCGACGAGCGCCCCCGCGGTGACGTCCCGCTGGTATCCCACGGGGCCGTCGGCGAGCCGCCAGACCGGCAGCGCGACGAGCGTGAGGAGCAGGCCGACGAGCAGCGCCTCGGGGCCCGCGGACCAGGCGAGGACCAGCATGCCGAGGCCGCCCGCGAGGACGGGGACCAGCGGCGGCCGGGCCTCGACCCGCTGGACCGCGCGGACCATCTCGTGGATGCCGACGCCGATCGCCGCGATGATCACCAGGACGAAGAGCGGGCGGTACGCGAACAGCGGCACGAGCACGAGAGCCCCGAGTCCCGCGCCCACGCCGATGGCGAGAGGCAGGTTGCGGCCGGCCCGGCTCGTGGGCGGCGTGACCGCCGGCGTGCCGACGGGCGAGATCGGGTCGGCGGTCGGGAAGGGCGCGACCGGCCCGACGGGCGCGGCCGGCGCTGCGGGCGCCACGGGGCCGCCCGTCGTGTCCGGCGCGACCGACAGGGCAGGCGCGATCCGCTGGGTGGTCGTGAGCGCCTCGTCGGCGGGTGCGGTGCGCAACGGGAGCCCGTCGAGGGCCGCCGTGGGCGCGCTGCCCAGCACGACGTCGGGCAGGATCGCGTCCGGCACGAGGGTGGCCTCCCGCGCCGTGTCCGCGGGACGCAGCGAGACGGCCTGGGTGTCCTCGTCGACGGGCCGCGCGGGGGCGGCAGAGGCGCCCCTGCGCCCGCGTCTCGGTGCCGAGTGTCGCCCCATCAGACCTCGAGGAGCTCGGCTTCCTTGTGCTTCATCAGCTCGTCGACGTGGCCCACGTACCGGGCCGTCACCGCCTCGAGCTCCTTCTCGGCGCGGGCGACGTCGTCCTCGCCGGCCTCGCCGTCCTTCGCGATGCGGTCGAGCTCGTCCTTGGCGCGGCGGCGGATGTTGCGGATCGCGACCTTCGCGTCCTCGCCCTTGTGGCGGACGACCTTGACGAGCTCCTTGCGGCGCTCGGTCGTCAGCTGCGGGAACACGCAGCGGATCACGGTGCCGTCGTTGCCGGGGTTCACGCCGAGGTCGGAGTCGCGGATCGCCTTCTCGAGGGCGTTGATCTGCGAGACGTCGTACGGCTTGATGACGGTCATCCGCGCCTCGGGCACGGCGATCGACGCGAGCTGCGGCAGCGGCGTCAAGGCGCCGTAGTACTCCACGAGGATCTTGTTGAACATCGACGGCGCCGCACGCCCGGTGCGGACCGCGCCGAACTCCTCCTTGGCGTTGTCGACGGCCTTGTCCATCTTCTCTTCGGCCTCGAGGAGCGCCTCGTCGATCACTGCAGTCGCCTCCTGGACTTGCTGGGTGTGCGGGGGAACAGGCTACGGCACCGCGGGCACGGCGCCCGTCGTCACCAGCGTGCCGATCCTCTCACCCGCCACGGCACGGGCGATGTTGCCGTCGACCAGCAGGTCGAAGACCACCAGCGGCAGGGTGTTGTCCATGCACAGGCTGATCGCGGTCGCGTCGGCGACCTTCAGTCCGCGGGCCAGGACCTCCGCGAACTGGATCGTGTCGAACTTGACGGCGGCAGGCTCGAGGCGCGGGTCCGCGTCGTACACGCCGTCGACCGACGTGGCCTTGAGGACGACCTCCGCGCCGATCTCGAGCGCCCGCTGCGCCGCGACCGTGTCGGTGGTGAAGTACGGCATGCCCGCGCCGGCGCCGAAGATCACGACGCGCCCCTTCTCGAGGTGGCGGATCGCGCGGCGCGGGATGTACGGCTCGGCGACCTGGCCCATCGTGATCGCGGTCTGGACGCGGGTGTCGATGCCCTCCTTCTCCAGGAAGTCCTGGAGGGCGAGGCAGTTCATCACCGTGCCGAGCATGCCCATGTAGTCACCGCGGGCCCGGTCGATCCCGCGCTGCTTCAGCTCGGCGCCGCGGAAGAAGTTGCCGCCGCCGACGACGATCGCGACCTGCACGCCCTTGCGGACCACGTCCGCGATCTGCCGGGCGATCGTCTGCACGACGTCGGGGTCGACGCCCACGCTGCCGCCCCCGAACACCTCACCGGAGAGCTTGAGCAGCACCCGCTGCCAGCCGCGCGTGCCGTCCGCGGCATGGTCGGGCCCGGTCGGGGTGGTCAAGGGTGTCGCCTCCTGGATGTGGTGGTGCGCCTCGTGGGCGCGAGACGAGGAGGAGGCCGCCGTGGCGTCCTGCGTCATCGGCGGCCTCCTCCTCGCTGTACGGCTCTGTGGCTCGATCCTGCCCTACGCCTCGCCGACCTCGAAACGGGCGAACCGCGTCAGGGTCACGCCGGCGCCGTCGAGCAGCGCCTTGACCGGCTTCTTGCTGTCCTGCACGGAGGACTGCTCGAGGAGCACGTTCTCCTTGAAGAAGCCGTTCAGGCGGCCCTCGACGATCTTCGGCAGGGCCTGCTCCGGCTTGCCCTCCTCGCGCGCGGTGGCGTCGGCGATGCGGCGCTCGTTCTCCACGACGTCGGCCGGCACCTCCTCGCGGGTGAGGTAGCGCGGGCGCATCGCGGCGACCTGCATCGCGGCGCCGCGGGCGGCCTCGAGGTCGTCGCCGGTGAACTCGACCAGCACACCGACCTGCGGGGGCAGGTCCGAGGACCGGCGGTGCATGTACGCGGCCACCGTGCCGTCGAACACCGCGACGCGGCGCAGCTCGAGCTTCTCGCCGATGATCGCCGCGACGGCGTCGATGTTCTCCTGGACGGTGCGGCCGTCGGCCAGCGTCTCCTGCTGCAGCGCGGCGACGTCACGCGTCTTGGTGGCGGCCGCGTGCGCGACGATGTCGGCGGCGAGCTGCTGGAACTGCTCGTTCTTCGCCACGAAGTCGGTCTCGCAGGCGAGCTCGATCATCGCGCTCTCGGCGGCGGCCACGAGGCCGTTCGCCGCGGTGCGCTCGGCACCGCGCTTGGCGGCCTTCGCCGCGCCCTTGATCCGGAGGACCTCGATGGCCTTCTCGAAGTCGCCGTCGGTCTCCTCGAGCGCCTTCTTGGAGTCCATCATGCCGGCGCCGGTGGCGTCGCGGAGCTTCTTGACGTCCGCGGCCGTGAAGTTGGGCATCTCGCTTCTCTCTCGTCTCGTGGGGGGTCTACGGAGCGCCGGCGGCGGGCCGACCGGAGGACCGGAGTCCGCACCGCCGGCCGTCCGGGAGACCCGGCCGGCCGGCGGTGGCGGTCAGACCTGCTCGGTGGGCGCGGCCTCGGCGGGGGCGGCCTCGGCGGGGACGGCCTCGGCGGCCTGGCCCTCGACGACAGCGGCGGCCTGGCCGTCGGCCGGGACACCGGCGGCCGGGGCGTCGCCCGCGGTCGCGGCGGCTGCCTCGGACGCGTCACCGGTCAGCAGCGCGCGCTCCCACTCGGGCAGCGGCTCGTCCGTGCCCAGCTGGCCCGGCTCCGGCTTGTCCGTACCGTCGGCGCCCTCGGCGCCACCGCCCCGCGCGCCGGCGCGGGCCATCAGGCCCTCGGCAACCGCGTCCGCGATGACCCGGGTGAGCAGCGACGCCGAGCGGATCGCGTCGTCGTTGCCGGGGATCTTGTAGTCGACCTCGTCGGGGTCGCAGTTCGTGTCGAGGATCGCGACGACCGGGATCCGCAGCTTGCGGGCCTCGTCGACGGCGATGTGCTCCTTCTTGGTGTCCACGATCCAGATCGCGCTCGGGACCTTCTGCATGTCGCGGAGGCCGCCGAGGGTGCGGGAGAGCTTGTCCTTCTCGCGGCGGAGGACGAGCGCCTCCTTCTTCGTGAGGACGTTCTCGCCACCGGTCTGCTCGATGACCTCGAGCTCCTTGAGGCGCTGCAGCCGCTTGTAGACGGTCTGGAAGTTGGTGAGCATGCCGCCCAGCCACCGCTGGTTCACGTACGGCATGCCGACGCGGCTGGCCTGCTCGGCGACGGCCTCCTGCGCCTGCTTCTTGGTGCCGACGAAGAGGATCGTGCCGCCGTGGGCGACCGTCTCCTTGACGAACTCGTACGCCTTGTCGATGTACGTCAGCGTCTGCTGCAGGTCGATGATGTAGATGCCGTTGCGCTCGGTGAAGATGAAGCGCTTCATCTTCGGGTTCCACCGGCGGGTCTGGTGCCCGAAGTGGACGCCGCTCTCGAGCAGCTGGCGCATGGTGACGACGGCCATGGTGGCGCGCCTTTCGTGTCGCGCGCGGCCCCCCGGGGCCGCACTCCTCGGTTGTCGCGGCGGGCCGGGAGGCCTGCCGCCCTGGCGCCCGGTCACCGGCCGGTGCGGAGCTGCCCGGGCGAACCGAGGCGGACCGAGGAGGCCGGCGCCCCGCCGCAGGGCCGGAGCCCGCGGCGCGAGAAGGGCGCGCGAATTCGACCCGGTGAGGGGTCGTGCCGAGAAGTGTACGCGGTGGTGGGCTCGGGCGACGAATCGCCGGTCCCCCGCGGCGGCGACGGCCGCGCCCGCTCAGACGGCGACGGCCGCGCGCCCTCAGACGGCGAAGATCGCGCGCCCTCAGACGGAGAAGATCGCGCGCCCTCAGACGGCGACGGCCGCGCCCCCTCACACGGCGAAGGCCGCGCCCGCTCAGACGGCGAAGGCCGCGCCCCTCAGACGGCGACGGCCGCGCCCACGAGGAGGACCGTTCCGACGATCACGAGCAGCGCCGGCGCGCGGAGCAGCCGCTCGGCCGCACCCCCGCCCTGGTCGGGACGGGCCACGAGCCGGAACAGCCCCGCGGCGAGGACCGACAGGCCGGTCACCGCGAGGAGGCCGCCGACCAGGCCGGACGGGGCGAGGTCGTGCCCCACCGCGGAGCGCCAGGTCAGCACGAGCGCCGGGAGGCCGAGCACGACCACGAGGAAGGCGAGGAGCGCCGCTGTGGCCGCACCGCCGCGCTGCGCGGTGCCCGAGGGCGCCAACGCGGGCCGCTGGTGGGCCTCGGTCGGGTGGTCGTGGCCGTATGACGTGCCGCCGTAGGGGAAGCCGGAGGTGCCCGGCTGCTGGCCGTACCCGGGGGCGCCGTAGCCGTACGCGTGCTGCTGCCCGGTGGCGGCGCCGCTCGTCACCGGCGTGCCGACCGGAGTGCCCGCCGTACTCGCCGTGCCGACTGCCGCGCCGCTCTCCGACACCGGGGCCATCGGCCGCGTCTGGTCGGCGAGCGGGTCCGGGGACTGGCTGGACATCGTGACCTCCGTGTGGGTGTTCTGTGCAGGGACCGGGCCCGCCCGGTCCCGGGACGCTAACCGGGATGATCCGGCGCCGCCAGGCGAGCCGGCCGCGGGCCTAGGCTCGGGCCATGCCGAGGACAGGACCGGTCGGGCGGATGCGCGAGTTCGGGACGACGATCTTCGCGGAGATGTCGGCGCTGGCCGTGGCCACCGGGTCGGTCAATCTCGGGCAGGGCTTCCCGGACACCGACGGGCCCACCGCCGTCCTGGACGCGGCCGTGGCGGCGCTGCGCGGGGGCCGGAACCAGTACCCGCCGGGCCCGGGTGTCCCCGAGCTGCGCGCGGCCGTCGCCCGGCACCAGCGCGCGCGGTACGGCCTCGGGTACGACCCCGACACCGACGTCCTCGTCACCGCCGGTGCCACCGAGGGGATCACGGCCGCGGTCCTCGCCCTGTGCGAGCCCGGCGACGAGGTCGTGTGCTTCGAGCCGTACTACGACTCCCATGCCGCGTCGATCGCGCTCGCCGGGGCGGTCCGCCGGCCCGTCACGCTGCGCGCCCCCGCGGTGCCGGGTGGGCGGTACACGTTCGACCCGGCCGACCTGCGCGCGGCGGTCGGGCCCAGGACCCGCCTGCTGCTGCTCAACTCGCCGCACAACCCGACCGGGATGGTCTTCACGGCGGACGAGCTGGCCGCGGTCGCGGAGCTCTGTGTAGCGCACGACCTCGTCGCGGTGACCGACGAGGTGTACGAGCACCTCGTCTTCACGGACGCGGAGGCGGGCGGCCACATCCCGCTGGCGACCCTGCCGGGGATGGCGGAGCGCACGCTGACCGTCTCGTCCGCTGGCAAGACGTTCTCGGTCACCGGCTGGAAGGTCGGCTGGGTCTGCGGTCCGGCCGAGCTGGTGAGCGCGGTGACGCGGGTGAAACAGTTCCTCACCTACGTCAACGCCGCACCGCTCCAGCCCGCGGTCGCCGTGGGGCTGGGGTTGCCCGACGAGTACTTCACCGGCTTCCGCGCCGGGATGCAGGCGCAGCGCGACCTGCTGGCGGCCGGGCTCGCCGAAGCGGGGTTCACCGTGCTGCGGTCGGAGGGCACCTACTTCGTCACGTGCGACATCCGGCCGCTCGGCGGGACCGACGGGGTCGAGTTCTGCCGCACGCTGCCGGAGCGGTGCGGGGTGGTCGCCGTACCGACGCAGGTGTTCTACGACGACGCGGAGGCGGGGCGCCACCTGGTGCGGTTCGCGTTCTGCAAGCGGCCGGAGGTGCTGGCGGACGCGGTGGAGAGGCTGGGCAAGCTCCGGACGGGCTGACGCGAGGTCCCGGCGGGCTGACGCGAGATCCCGGCGGCCTGACGCGAGGTCCCGCCGGGCCGACGCGAGGTCCCGCCGGGCTGACGCGAAGTCCCGCCGGGCCGACGCGATCGGTCACCGCGGCGCGCCTGCGCCCAGGCGCACTTCGGCCCGTCGTCCACAGTGCCGTTCTCTGTCCACAGATCGGCGCCCCCGCCTCCCCGGCGACCCGTCCGCGCGGCACCCTCGACCCATGAGCTCCCCCCACTCCCGGACCAGGACCCTCGCCGTCGTGCTCGGCCTGATCGGCGTGGTGTGCGGGCTGGGCATGCTCGGTGCTCTGGTACCCGCCGCACCCGGAGCCGCCTCTCCGAGCCCACCCTCCCCTGCGGCCGCCGGCCCGTTCCG
>DASWRY010000068.1:0-30539 GCA_036402915.1 Mycobacteriales bacterium | reverse complement strand
AGCCGCTGGAGCGCGCGGCCCGCCGGCTCCCTCCACACCAGCTCGAGGGGCAGCGCGAGCGGCGGGTCGAGGGGACGCAGCAGGACGCCCGCGACCGCGGGGTCCCGGACCACCGTCGGACCGACACCGCGACCGGCCGCGACCGCGGTGAGCAACGCCGACGCGCTCCCGAACTGGTCGGACACGGTGACGACGCGGTCGGTCCCGCCGGGCCGGAGGTGGTCCCGCAGCCGCTCCCACACCTCGGGCGCGAGGTGCCGGGGGAAGAGCAGGATCGTCTCCTCCGCGAGCGCCGTCACCGGGACGGCGCCACCCGGGAACCCGAGCGGATGCCCGGTCGGCAGCGCCAGCAGGACCGGCACGACGCAGAGCGTCGTCCGGGCGAGGTTCTGGTCCGGGCCGGGGCCGAGCCAGACGACGGCGGCGTCCGCGCGTTCCTCCCGGACGGCGTGGAGGGCGTCCGTCCCGTGGGTCACCGCGACGCGGACGTCGAGGCCGGCCACCGTCGACAGCCGCGCTGCGACAAGGTGCTCCGCGCCCGCGGTGACGCGGAGGGACAGTGCCGCCGTGCACGCCGTGCGCACGTCGTCCCGCGCCCGGGCGGCGCGGGCCAGCAGCGCACGGGCGTGCTCGAGCAGTGCGTCACCGGCGGGCGTGAGCGCGAGCCCGTGGGAGTCGCGGTCGAGCAGGGTGACGCGGAGGTCCCGCTCGAGTGCGCGGATCTGCTGGGACAGCGAGGGCGTCGCGATCCGGAGGCGCGTGGCGGCACGGCCGAAGTGGTGTTCCTCGGCGACGGCGACGAAGTAGCGCAGCTGACGCAGCTCCACCCACGGATGTTAGGCACGGCCTCACGGCATGAGCGAACCGATCACGACCCGTCCGACTGGCACCCGGGCACCCGGGTACCGGAGCGATCACCGACACACTGCGGGAGGACACCGTGACACAGCACGACGCCACCACCGCCAGGCTCGGCCGCGCCCTCGGGTGGGCGAGCCTCGGTCTGGGCCTGTCGATGACCTTCGCCCCGCGGACAGTCACGAGACTCGCCGGTGTCGACGACTCCGCCACGGCCCGGCTGATGACCCGGATCGTCGGTCTGCGGGAGCTCGTCCATGCCGCCGGCCTGCTGCTCGGGCCGCCCGAGTGGGTGTGGACCCGGGTGGCCGGGGACGCGATGGACCTGCCGAGCCTGGTCATCGCGACGGCCCGACGCCAGGGGAGCCGCCGGATGCGGGCGGCGATGGCCACGGCCGCGGTCGCCGGTATCACCGCGGCGGACACGTACACCGCGGTGCGCACGCTGGAGGAGGACATCGGCAAGGGCCGCGGACACGAGGCGCACCGGAACGGCGCGCTGCACCTCGAGGCGGCGGTCACGATCAACCGGCCACCGGAGGAGACCTACCGGTACTGGCACGACTTCACGCACATGCCGGAGTTCATGGTGCACGTGGACGAGGTCCAGGTGACCGGGGACCGCAGCATGCACTGGAAGGCCGAGATGCACCCACTCAACAAGACGATCGAGTGGGATGCCGAGATCGTCGAGGACAGGCCCAACGAGCTGATCGCCTGGCGTTCCACCGAGAGCAGCGACGTGCCGAACTCCGGCACCGTCCACTTCGGACCTGCGCCGGGCGGGCGCGGCACCGAGGTCCGCGTCGACATGGAGTACGCGCCGCCGGCGGGTAGGGCCGCCGTGGCGGTGGCCAAGCTGATGGGGGAGGCGCCGGACCAGCAGGTGCGCGACGACCTGCGTCGGTTCAAGCAGGTCATGGAGATCGGCGAGGTCGTGCGCTCCGAGGGAAGCCCGGAGGGCCCCCACACGCAGCGGCTGATGCACCAGCGCCCCGCCCGGCCGATGGCGTGAGCCGCGGCACCGAACCCAGAGAGGGGAGCGGCACATGAAGGCCAACTGCTGGATGGGCATGGCCGACGTCGAGGTCCAGGACGTCCCGGATCCCAAGATCATGAACGATCGTGACGCGATCGTGCGGATCACGTCCTCGGCGATCTGCGGCTCGGATCTCCACCTGTACGACGGGTTCATCCCCACCATGAAGAAGGGCGACATCCTCGGACACGAGTTCATGGGCGAGATCGTCGAGGTCGGCCGGGAGGTCACGAACCTGAAGATCGGGGACCGGGTCGTCGTGCCGTTCCCGATCGCATGTGGACGGTGCAACTCATGTCAGCGTCAGCTGTACTCGTGCTGCGAGAACTCGAACCCCAATGCGGGCATCGCGGAGAAGATGATGGGCCACTCGCCGTCCGGCATCTTCGGGTACTCCCACATGCTCGGTGGATACCCCGGTGGTCAGTCGCAGTACGCGCGCGTGCCGTTCGCGGACGTCGGCCCGATCAAGATCGAGGACGACCTGCCCGACGAGCAGGTGCTGTTCCTGTCGGACATCTTCCCGACCGGGTACATGGGCGCGGAGATGTGCGACATCGAGCCGGGTGACGTGGTCGCCGTGTGGGGTTGCGGCCCGGTGGGGCAGTTCGCGATCGCCAGCGCGTACCTGCTCGGCGCGGAGCGGGTGATCGGCATCGACCGGTTCCCGTACCGCCTGCGGCGCGCCCAGGAGAAGGCGGGCGCCGAGGTCATCAACTACGAGGAGACGAACGTCCTCGAGGCACTCAAGGAGATGACCGCCGGCCGGGGCCCGGACGCCTGCATCGACGCGGTCGGTCTCGAGTCACACCACGGCAACCCGGCGATGTACGCGTACGACCGCACGAAGCAGATCGCGCGCCTCGAGACGGACCGGCCGTTCGCGATCCGCGAGGCGATCATGGCCTGCGCGAACGGAGGGACGATCTCCATCATCGGCGTGTACGGCGGGCTGGTGGACAAGTTCCCGCTCGGCTCGCTGATGAACCGATCGCTGACCGTCCGAACAGGACAGTGCCATGTGCAGCGGTACATGAAGCCGCTGCTGGACCGCATCCGCAACGGCGACATCGACCCCAGCTTCGTGATCAGCCACGAGATGGGCCTGAGCGACGCCCCCAAGGGCTACCGGATGTTCCGCGACAAGCAGGACGAGTGCAACAAGGTCGTCCTGAAGCCGTGAGCACGGGGATGGCCGGGCCGCGCGCGGCGTGACCCGGCCGTTCCCGCTCAGCGCTTGGTCTTGCCGGCCAGCCGCCCGATCATCTCCTTGGCCTTGCGCTGGTTCTCGGGCTTGCTGAGTTCGCGGCGTGCGATGTCGAGGACCTTCGCGACGACCGCCGCCTTGACAATCCCCTTGAGCATTCCCATGGTGTCCTCCTCCGTGAGCGCTGGGGTCCCCGCAACCTTGCCCGATCCGGACCCGCACCACCACCGGAGGAGACGCCGGACCGGTCCCGGCGGGCGGACCACACTGGCGGACGTCCGGTACACGGGAAGGGTGAGGCCGGTGGCGTACCGTCGGCCCCGCCGTCTCGCCGGGCGCGCGGTGACGTCGCACTTCGCCGCGCTGCAGGACCCGGCCGACCACCCGGTGTTCCGGCTGCGTCAGCCCTCGGCCGGGTGACTCCCCGCCGCCCTGACTGCCGCCGCGCTAGTTGCCGACGACCAGGTCCCCGTACTCGTCGGCGTGCCGTTCGAGGTACTTCGCCACGAACTCGCAGCGGGGGACCACCTTCAGGCCACGCCGCCGCACGTCGTCGAGCGCGTCGCGCACCAGCGTGCTGCCGATGCCCTCGCCCTCGAACTCCGGCTCCACCTCGGTGTGCGTGAAGACGATCGCGCCGTCCGAGGTCGTGTACTGGCTGAAGCCGGCCAGCACGTCGCCCACGTACGCCTCGTACCGCCCGTTCTCGGGTGCGTTCGTCACCTGGATGTCCATCCGGCCGACGGTACGCGGGGCCGGAGGGACCGACCGCTTTAACGACCGTTCATGCACCAACTAGGCTGACGGGCGTGACCGCCGAACCCAACGCCGTGACCGGCGATGCGTCGCGCCGCCGGCCGTCCCGGCGCGAGGAGATCCTCGCGATCGCCGTCGGGCTCTTCGCCGCCCGCGGGTACCACGGCGTGAGCATGGACGACATCGGCAGCGCCGCCGGGGTGACCGGACCCGCGCTGTACCACCACTTTGCCGGCAAGGAGGCGATGCTCATCGCCGCCCTGATCCCGGTGAGCGAGGGATTGCGCGCGGGCGGCCGGGAACGGGTCGCCGGGGCCGGGGGCGACGACGAGGCGCTCGGTGCGCTCGTGGACTTCCACGTCGAGTTCGCGCTCGACAACCCGGCGGTCATCAGCGTGCAGTACAACGAGCTCGACCGGCTCCCGGACGAGTCCCGGCGCCTGATCCGCCGGCTCCAGCGCGAGTACGTCGAGGAGTGGGTCGACGTGCTGACCCGGATCCGGCCCGGGTTGACCGCGGACGCGGCCCGCGTGTGCGCGCACGCGGCGTTCGGGCTGATGAACTCGACGCCGTTCCTGCGCTCGCCGCTGCCCCGGGAGGAGATGTCCGACCTCCTGCGCGGGATGGCACTGGCGGCGTTGCGTGGAGACGCCGTAACCTAACGATCGTTCAGGTCACTCACCGGGAAAGGTCGCCGTGATCGAGTCCTTGCTCGTCGCCAACCGGGGCGAGATCGCGCGCCGGATCGTCCGCACCGCGCGGAGGCTCGGGGTCCGCACGATCGTCGTCCACTCCGAGGTGGACGCTGACCTGCCGTTCGTCACGGAGGCGGACGAGGCGGTGCTCCTCGAGGGGCCGCCCGCGCAGGTGTACCGCGACGCCGGGCAGATCCTGCGCGCCGCCGCCGAGACGGGTGCCGAGGCGGTCCACCCCGGATACGGGTTCCTGTCGGAGAACGCGGACTTCGCGCGGGCGGTCGCCGGGGCCGGGCTCGTGTGGGTCGGACCGCCCGCGGACGCGATCGAGCAGATGGGCGACAAGATCAACGCCCGCAACCTCGTCGCCGCCGCCGGTGTGCCGGTGTCCCCGGGTACCGAGTCAGCGGTGTCCGGTGTGGACAGTGCGCTCGCGGCGGCGCGGGACGTCGGGTACCCGGTGATGGTGAAGGCCTCCGCGGGCGGCGGGGGGATGGGCATGGCCGTCGCGGCGGACGCCGACGCGCTCGCCCGCGAGTACGAGCGGGTGCGGTCCTTCGCGGAGCGGTTGTTCGGCGACGGCTCCGTGCTGCTCGAGCGGTACTACCCGCGGGTGCGCCACGTCGAGGTGCAGATCCTCGGGCTGGCGGACGGGACCGTCCTCGCCCTCGGGGAGCGGGACTGCTCGGTCCAGCGTCGCAACCAGAAGGTGGCCGAGGAGACCCCCTCGCCGGGCCTCGACCCGGAGCTGCGCCGGCGCATGCTCGACGCCGCGGTGCAGGCCGGCAAGGCGGTGGGGTACCGCAATGCCGGGACCGTCGAATGTCTGCTCGCGCCCGACACCGGCGAGTTCGTGTTCCTCGAGATGAACACCCGCCTGCAGGTTGAGCACCCGATCACCGAGGCGGTGCTGGGCATCGACCTCGTCGAGGCGCAGCTGCGCATCGCGTCGGGCGAGGACCCGGGCCTCGGTGACCTGACGCCGTCCGGGCACGCGCTCGAGCTGCGGGTCAACGCCGAGGACCCGAAGCGCTTCCTCCCCGGTCCCGGCGCGATCACCGAGTGGTCCGAGCCCGCCGGAGACGGGATCCGCGTCGATGCCGGATACGGGCCGGGGACCACCGTGACGCCGCACTACGACTCGCTGATGGCGAAGCTCGTCGTGACCGGGCCGGACCGGGACACCGTCCTCACCCGGGCCCGGGAGGCGGTGGCCTCCTTCCGCATCGCGGGGCCGAAGAGCAACCTGGCGTTCTTCGCGGAACTGCTGGACACCCCGGAGTTCGTCTCCGGGAACTACGACACCGGCATCGTCGGGAGGATGCGCCCGTGAACCTGCCCACCGAGGTCAGCCTGCGCGAGGTCGGCCCGCGCGACGGTCTGCAGAACGAGGCGCCCGTCCCGACGGCCGACAAGATCGCCCTGCTCGACGCCCTGTCGCGCACCGGGGTGCGGCGGATCGAGGCCGTGTCGTTCGTCCACCCGAGGGCCATCCCGCAGATGGCCGACGCGGACGAGGTGTGGGCGGGTGCGGAACGGAACCCCGCGGTGTCCTACAGCGCGCTGGTGCCCAACGTGCGCGGTGCCGAGAGGGCGCTCGCCGCGGGCTTCTCCGAGCTCGAGGTCGTGGTGTCCGCATCGGACACCCACAACCGGGCGAACATCAACCGGTCCACCGAGGAGTCCCTCGACGCGGTGGCGGAACTGGTCGGCCTCGTGCACGGGGCGGGCGGCACGGTCGAGGTGATCGTGTCGACGTCGTTCGGGTGCCCATACGACGGGGACGTGCCGGTCTCCCGGGTGGTCTCGGTCGTGGACCGCGCCGTGGCCGCCGGAGCGGACCGGATCGCGTTCGGGGACACCACGGGGATGGGGACGCCCACCCGGGTCACGGCCCTGGTGGACGCGGTGCGCTCCCGGCACGCAGACCTCCCGCTGCTGCTGCACTTCCACGACACCCGGGGCACCGCGCTCGCCAACGTGCTGGCGGCCCTCCAGCTCGGTGTCACGGAGTTCGACGCCAGCGTGGGGGGCCTGGGGGGGTGCCCGTACGCGCCGGGCGCGAGCGGCAACCTGGCCAGCGAGGAGCTCGTCCACATGCTCGAGGACATGGGCATCGCGACGGGGGTCGATCTCGAGGCCCTGCTCGAGGCCGCCCGGCTGGCCGAGCGCATCGTCGGGCGCGAGCTGCCCTCCGCCGTGCTCCGGGCCGGGCCGCGCACCCGTCGTACCGTCCTCGCCTGACGGGTCTGTCCACAGGCGCCCGGTTCGTCCACAGGCACGAGAACTCCCGGTTGCGCTCCGATTCCCGCGAGGCCACCCTCGGAGCCCGGTGCCTGCCTGGAGGTGACGGGTGAACGACGTGCTGGCCGTGACCAGACTCGATGTCAATGCCCTCGACTACGGGATCCTCGCGGTCTACTTCGCGGTGGTCGTCGCGATCGGCGTGCTCGCGAAGCGGGCCATCGCGACGAGCGAGGACTTCTTCCTCTCGGGCCGGTCGCTGCCCGCCTGGGTGACCGGGCTCGCGTTCATCTCCGCGAACCTCGGCGCGCTCGAGATCCTCGGCATGGCGGCGAACGGTGCGCAGTACGGCGTGACGACCATCCACTTCTACTGGATCGGCGCCGTACCGGCGATGGTGTTCCTCGGCCTGGTGATGATGCCGTTCTACTACGGCTCCCGCGTGCACAGCGTGCCCGAGTACCTGCGCCGGCGGTTCAACGCGCCGACGCACCTGTTCAACGCGCTGACGTTCGCCGTCGCCGCCGTCCTGACCGCGGGCATCAACCTGTACGCCCTCGCGCTCGTCATCCGCAGCCTGCTGGGCTGGCCGATCCCGCTCTCCGTCGCGGTCGGCGCGGGGTTCGTGCTGGTGTACATCACGCTCGGCGGCCTGTCCGGCGCGATCTACACCGAGGTGCTCCAGTTCTTCGTCATCGTCGCCGGGCTCGTGCCGGTCGTGATCGTGGGGCTCCACGCGGTCGGCGGCTGGAACGGGCTGCAGCACGCGGTCGCCGCCCAGGTGCCCCACGGCGACCGGCTGTTCAGCTCCTGGACCGGCGCGGGCACGGGGAGCTGGACGAACCCCCTCGGCGACTGGATCGGCATCGTCATGGGCCTCGGGTTCGTGCTGTCCTTCGGGTACTGGACGACGAACTTCGCCGAGGTCCAGCGCGCGCTCTCCGCGAAGGACCTCTCGGCAGCGCGGCGCACACCGCTGATCGGCGCGTTCCCGAAGATCTTCATCCCGGCCCTCACGATCATCCCGGGCCTCATCGCGATCGCGGTCGTGCCCAACCTCGGCAAGAACACCGTCGGCGCACCCACGTACAACGACGCGATCCCGCAGCTGATCGGGAAGTTCCTGCCGAACGGCGTGCTGGGCGTCGCGCTCACCGGCCTGCTGGCCGCGTTCATGGCCGGCATGGCGGCGAACGTGAGCTCGTTCAACACCGTGTTCACGTACGACATCTGGCGCCCGTACGTCGTCCGCGACCGGTCGGACCACTACTACCTGAACGTCGGCCGGATCATCACGGTGGTCGGCATCCTCATCGGGATCGGCACGGCGTTCATCGCGTCGGGGTACGGCAACATCATGAACTACGTCCAGCTGCTGTTCTCGTTCTTCAACGCGCCACTGTTCGCGACGTTCATCATCGCGATGTTCTGGAAGCGGGCCACACCCTGGGCCGGCCTCGCCGGACTCGTCGCGGGCACGCTGGGTGCCGGGGTCATGCACCTCGCCGGCTACCACATCGGGTACTTCTACCCGGGCGGTCACGTGGGACCGCACGAGACGATCAACGCGCAGATGGTGAACTTCTACAGCGCGATCACCGCCTTCGTCGTCGACGCGGTGGTCACCGTGATCGTCACCCTGTTCACGACGCCCAAGCCTGTCGAGCAGCTCCGGGGCCTCGTGTGGGGCGTGCCGGACCCGGACGCGCCGGACCCGGCCCTCGCCCCGAAGCCGCGGTGGTGGGAGAGCCCGGCGATCCTGGGCGGCGGCGCGCTGGGGCTGACGCTCGTACTGTCGCTGGTGTTCCTCTAGCCCGGACGGAGTGCTGCTGTGGCCGAGATGAGTGAGTCCACCGAGCGGTCCGCGCAGGGGCACGTCGCGACGCAGGTGCGCGACCCCGCCGACCGGTCGACGCGGCTGTTCGACCTGCGGTACCTGATCGGCACCCTGTTCACGCTGTACGGGGTGGTGCTGGCCGTCGTCGGGTTGTTCGACTCCGGCCACGAGATCGCCAAGGCCGCGGGCATCCGGATCAACCTGTGGGTCGGGATCGGGATGCTGGTGCTCGGGGTGCTGTTCCTCGCGTGGGCGCGGTGGCGCCCGCTGCGGCACGACGACGGGGAGCCGGACGCCTGAGCGGGCTTTCCGGCCGCCGGGAACGTTACGGGCGGCGCAGGGGAGGCTGCGGGTTGTAGGCGTACCGGGTCCAGTCGTCGACCCGGCGGACGATCTCGCGGAGCGGTCGGGTGAACCGGCGGGCGCGGTCGATCATGAGTGCCTCCGTGGCAGTGGTCGGTCGGTGTGTCAGGCCGTCACCCAGTAGATCGACCGGCGGATCTGAATCGTTTCCGAAGCGAACCGTGAGTGCCCTCACGCGACCTGTGTCACAAACCCGCGCTGGTCAAGCAGCGCCGCGAGGCCGTAACCTAACGATCGTTCAGGTTCGCGATGCGGAGGTGCACACGGTGACGCTCGACGACGGCAGCGCGGCCACCCCCGGCGGGAAGGCCCTCGCCGACCTCCGTGCCCGGATCGAGGCAGGAGGCGCGGAGAAGTACCACCGGGCGAACGCCGCCAAGGGCAAGCTGTTCGCCCGCGAGCGTGTGGCTCTGCTGGTCGATCCGGGCAGCTTCGTCGAGGACGGCCGGTACGCGAACGCGAACGCCCCCGATCTCCCGGCGGACGGCGTCGTCACCGGGACCGCGCGGATCGACGGCCGCCCGGTGTGCCTGATGGCGAACGACTCCACCGTCAAGGCCGGCTCCTGGGGTGCCCGGACGGTCGAGAAGATCATCCGGATCATCGAGCGGGCGTACACGACGGGCGTCCCGATGGTGTACCTGGTCGACTCGGCGGGCGCACGGATCACCGACCAGGTCGACCTGTTCCCCGGCCGCCGCGGCGCCGGGAAGATCTTCCACACCCAGGTCCGCGCGTCGGGCTCGATCCCGCAGGTGTGCGCGCTGTTCGGGCCGTCGGCGGCGGGCGGGGCGTACATCCCGGCCTTCTGCGACGTCGTGGTGATGGTCGAGGGCAACGCGTCGATGTACCTGGGCTCCGACCGCATGGTCGAGATGGTCACCGGCGAGAAGACGACGCTCGAGGCGATGGGCGGCGCGCGTGTCCACTGTGCCGAGTCGGGCGTGGGGCACTTCCTGGTGAAGTCGGAGGCCGAGGCGCTCGACACGGTGAAGCGGTACCTGTCGTACTTCCCCTCCAACTGGGAGGAGCAGCCGCCGACGAGTCGTCCACAGCCTGTGGAGTCCACTGTGGACATTGCTGCGCTGGTGCCGGAGAGCGAGCGCCAGGCCTTCGACATGCGGCGGTACGTCAAGGGAATCCTGGACGAAGGGTCGTTCCTCGAGGTCCACGCGCTGTGGGCCCGCGAGCTCACGGTCGGCCTCGGCCGGCTCGACGGGCAGGTCGTCGGAGTGCTCGGCAACAACTCGATGTTCAAGGGCGGCGTGCTGTTCGTGGACTCTGCCGACAAGGCCACGCGCTTCGTGCAGCTGTGCGACGCGTTCAACATCCCGCTGCTGTTCCTCTCGGACGTGCCCGGGTTCATGGTCGGCACCGCCGTCGAGAAGCAGGGGATCATCCGGCACGGCGCCAAGATGATCACCGCGGTGAGCGAGGCCACCGTGCCGAAGATCTGCGTCGTGGTGCGCAAGGCCTACGGCGCCGGGCTGTACGCCATGGCGGGTCCCGGCTTCGACCCGGACGCCACCATCGCGCTGCCGACGGCGAAGATCGCCGTGATGGGCGCCGAGGCGGCGGTGAACGCCGTCTACGCCAACAAGATCGCGGCCATCGACGACCCCGACGAGCGTGCCGCCTTCGTGCAGGCCCGGCGCGACGAGTACGAGACCGACATCGACATCGTCCACCTCGCGAGCGAGCTGGTGGTCGACGCGATCGTCGAGCCTGCCGAGCTGCGGGACGAGATCGTCGCGCGGTTCGTCGCGGCGCGGGGCAAGGACCGTTCCTTCTCGCGGCGCCGCCACGGCGTCACGCCCGTCTGAGGCGAGGAAACCCATGAATCACGGATTGTCCGAGGAGTACGAGGCGCTGCGCGCCTCCGTCGAGGACTTCGCGCAGAAGGTCGTCGCGCCGCAGATCGGCGAGCTGTACGAGCGGGAGGAGTTCCCGTACGAGATCGTCCGGCAGATGGGCGAGATGGGCCTGTTCGGCCTGCCCTTCCCCGAGGAGTGGGGCGGGCAGGGCGGCGACTACTTCGCCCTGTGCCTCGCGCTCGAGGAGCTGGCGCGGGTGGACTCGTCGGTGTCGATCACACTCGAGGCGGGCGTCGGGCTCGGGGCGATGCCGCTGTACCGGTTCGGCAGCCGGGAGCAGCAGGAGCGCTGGCTCCCCGACCTCGTGGCCGGTGTGTCACTGGCCGGGTTCGGCCTGACCGAACCCGGCGGCGGGTCGGACGCCGGGGCCACGCAGACCACGGCCCGCCGCGAGGGCGGGGACTGGGTGATCAACGGCTCGAAGGCGTTCATCACCAACTCCGGTACCGACATCACCAGCCTGGTCACCGTCACCGCCGTCACCGGGACCCGTCCCGACGGCGGCAAGGACATCTCGTCGATCATCGTGCCGTCGGGCACGCCCGGGTTCACCGTCGCGCCGAAGTACTCGAAGGTGGGCTGGAACTGTTCCGACACCCGTGGGCTGTCGTTCCACGACTGCCACGTCCCGGCCGGCCACCTCCTCGGCGAGGAGGGCCGGGGGTACGCCCAGTTCCTCCGCACCCTGGACGAGGGCCGCGTCGCGATCTCCGCGCTCGCCGTCGGGCTCGCCCAGGGCTGCGTGGACGAGTGTCTGAAGTACGCACGGGAGCGTGAGGCGTTCGGGCAGCAGATCGGGAAGTACCAGGCGATCCAGTTCAAGATCGCCGACATGGAGATGCGGACCCACGTGGCCCGCGTCGCCTACCACGACGCGGCCCGGAAGATGCTCGCCGGCAAGCCGTTCAAGCGGGAGGCCGCGATCGCGAAGCTCTACAGCTCCACGATCGCGGTCGACAACGCCCGGGACGCCACGCAGATCCACGGCGGGTACGGGTTCATGAACGAGTACCCGGTCGCCAGGATGTGGCGCGACGCGAAGATCCTCGAGATCGGCGAGGGCACCTCGGAGGTCCAGCGGATGCTGATCGCCCGCGACCTGGGACTGTAGTCCCCTCCGCGAGACGCCGATGAGGGGTGATCGGCCGCGCGCTGTCCCGGTGGCGGGGTCGTAGCCTGGATCGGATCCCCGGACGGCGGGGCGGTTCGGATCCCCGCACGACGGGGCGGAACGGAGGGGTGCATGGCGGACGCGGACGGAGACGGACCACGGCGGCCGGCGGTGCGGCGGGTGCTCGCCGCGGACCTCGAGGCCGACCAGGGGCTGCTCCACGCCCCGGACGGGCAGCGGTCCCCCCGTGCGCCCCGTCGGCGCGGCGCGCCACCGGAGGTCCGCGGCGACGACACCGGTTCCGCGGCCCCGCCCGAGGTCCGCGAGGACGACGCCGGCCCCGGTTCCGCGGCCCCGCCGGAGGTCCGCGAGGACCGCGCCGGTTCTGCGGCCCCGCTCGAGGTCCGCGAGGACCGCGCCGGTTCTGCCGCCCCGCTCGAGGTCCGCGACGACCACCCGGACCGGGACCACCGCGGGGACGTGTCCCTCGAGCTGCCTCCGTCGGTCATGGACTGCGCCCTCTACGTCGACGGCGTCCGCCAGCCCGGCCGCAGGCACTACCGCGAGGCCCTCGAGGAGGCGCGGCAGACACCGAACGGCTTCGTCTGGGTCGGGCTGCACGAGCCGACCGAGGACGACTTCGCCGACATCGCGGAGACCTTCGACCTGCACCCGCTCGCCGTCGAGGACGCCGTCAAGGCCCACCAGCGGCCGAAGCTCGAGCGGTACACGGACATGACGTTCGTGGTCCTCAAGACCGCCCGGTACTGCGAACACGACGAGCTCACCGTCACCAGCGAGATCGTCGAGACCGGCGACGTGATGCTGTTCATCGGCGCGGAGTTCGTGGTGTCGGTGCGGCACGGGGACGCGTGCCGGCTCGACGGGGTCCGGGCCGACCTCGAGCAGCACAGCGACCTGCTGCGGCACGGTCCGTGGGCCGTCTTCCACGGCGTGACGGACAGCATCGTCGACCGGTACACCGAGGTGGTCCAGGCCATCGAGGAGGACATCGACGAGGTGGAGGCGGGGGTGTTCGGCCGGGCCGCCACCGACGTGCAGCGGATCTACCACCTGAAGCGCGAGCTGCTCGAGTTCAAGCGGGCCGTCGTGCCGCTTGCCCGGCCGCTCGAGCTGCTGCTGTCCGGCCAGGTACCGAGCGTGCCGCTCGAGATCCAGCGCTACATCCGGGACGTCGCGGACCACCTGCACCGCGTGACCGACGCGGTGGCCGCGTTCGACGACCTGCTCACCTCGATCCTCCAGGCCGACCTGGCGCAGGTCGGTATCCAGCAGAACAACGACATGCGCAAGATCTCGGCCTGGGTGGCGATCGCCGCGGTGCCGACGATGATCGCCGGGATCTACGGCATGAACTTCCACTACATCCCCGAGCTGAGCTGGCACTACGGCTACTTCGCCGTGCTGCTGGTGATGGTCTCGGTGTGCACGGGGCTGTACCGCGCGTTCCGCCGCAGCGGCTGGCTGTAGCCCGCACGCCGCAGTGGACGGCCGCGGACACACGGAGGGCCCCGCCGTCACGGCGGGGCCCTCCGTCGTACCGCGAGTCCTCAGCTCTCGTGGCGGTGCGCGCCCGTCGCCGCAGTGCCCGAGGCTCCCTCGGTCGCCTGCGCCGCGTCGCCGGCCCGGTCGGCCGCGCGCAGTGCGGCGTCCGACGTGCGGTCGGCAGCCTTCTGGGCCGCGTCGGACACCGTGATCGCCGCATCGGCGGCCTTGTCGGCGACTGCGTTCGCCACCGCGCCCGCCTTCTGCCGCGTGCTGTCGGTCAGGTCGGCGGCCTTCTGCCGGGTGGTGTCGGTCAGGTCGGCGGCCTTCTGCCGTGTGCTGTCGGTCAGGTCGGCGGCCTTCTGCCGCGCGGTGTCGGCCAGCTCGGCCGCCTTCTGCCGCGCGGTGTCGGAGACGTCCGCGGCCTTCTCCCGGGCGGTGGCCGCGACATCCGCGGCCTTTTCCCGGGCGGTCGCCGCCGGCCCGGTCCCGCCGGATGGCCCGAACGAGCCGCGGGGCTCGTACTCCTGCCAGTCCGGCTCGTTCCGCCGGGCCAGCAGGCCCGCCGCGGCACCGGCCGCGGCGCCGAGCGCCAGCGCGCCGAGCGCCATCGGCCACCGCCGGGCGGCCGGCTTGCCGCGCAGCGCCAGCGCCACGTTCTCGGCGCGCCGGACGGCCTCGCGCCGCTGCCGGCGGGTGCGCTTGTCGGCCGTCTTCAGCGCCTTCCGCGACGTCTTCCGACCGGCCGCCTGGGCCTCCAGCGCCGAGGCGACGAGCGGGGCCAGGGCGGCCACCGCGCTGTCCCAGGCCGGCTTCACCGCGTCCCGGGTGGCATCGACGTGCGGTGCCACGGCGCCGCGGGCAGCCTCGACGCGCGGTGCCACGGCGTCCCGGGCTGCCCCGACGCGCGGTGCCACGGCGTCCCGGGTGGTCTCCACGTGCGGTGCCACCGCGTCGCGTGCGGCCTCGAGGCGCGGTGCGAGGGCGTCCCTCGCTGCCGCGACCCTCGGGCTCAGGGCGTCCTTGGTCGCCTCGGCGGCAGTCCCCGCGGCGGAGCGGAGGTGACCGACCCCGGCACTCAGGTCGGCACCGATCTCCTTCGCGCGCGCGACCTTGGACTTCTTCCTGCCGAACACCATGGCTCCCCCTTGCGTCGGATCATGACCGGACCATCCTGCCCGCATCCCCGCGTGAGCACCACACGAGCCGACGCGTGGACGCACGCCTGACGCGGGGTGACAAGATGAATCCCGTACGCCCCACCGACCGGAGGACAGATCGTTGGCCGAGCAGCTGTACGCAACCCTGAACACGAGTGCCGGACCGATCGTCGTCCAGCTCTTCGCCGACCACGCGCCGAAGACGGTGCGCAACTTCGTCGAGCTGGCCGAGGGCACTCGCGAGTGGACCGACCCGCGCAACGGCAGCACCGAGGCCAAGAAGCTGTACGACGGGACGATCTTCCACCGCGTGATGCCGAACTTCATGATCCAGGGCGGCGACCCGCTGGGCAACGGCACCGGCGGCCCGGGGTACGCGTTCAACGACGAGATCCACCCCGAGCTCACGTTCGACCGCCCGTACCTGCTCGCGATGGCGAACGCGGGAACGCGCGGCGGCCAGGGCACCAACGGTTCCCAGTTCTTCATCACGGTGGCGCCGACGACGTGGCTGCAGGGCAAGCACACGATCTTCGGCGAGGTCGCCGACCAGGCGAGCCGCGACGTCGTGGACCGCATCGCGGCCACCCCGACCGGCCCGAACGACCGGCCGCGGACCGACCAGGTCATCGAGTCGGTCGACGTCGAGCGCCGCTCCGCGTGAGCTCGGTGCCCCGGACATGACCGAGCGTGAGACCGGCACGGCGGAGCCCTCCGCCGTGCCGGTCTGCTTCCGGCACACCGACCGGGAGACGTACGTCCGCTGTGTCCGCTGCGACCGGCCGATCTGCCCGGACTGCATGCACGCCGCCTCGGTGGGACACCAGTGCCCGGAGTGCGTCGCCGCCGGGCACCGCACCGTCCGCACCGCGCGGACGCCGTTCGGCGGCGGCACCTCGGGCGAGCGCGGCCAGGTGACCCGGGCGCTCGTCGCCACCAACGTCGCGGTGTGGCTCGCGACGCTCGTCGGCGCGCTGCTGTCCGGCCGGTACTCGGCCGGTCAGCTCGGGGCCCTGGTCGCGTACGGCGGCAACTCCCCGGTCACCGACTGGGGTGCCGCGCTCACCCTGGCGCTGTCCCCGAGCGGGCAGCCGATCGGCATCGCGACCGGCCAGTTCTACCGGCTCGTCACCGCCGACTTCCTGCACTTCGGGCTGCTCCACCTCGGGCTGAACATGTACGCCCTGTGGCTGCTCGGCCGCGAGTGCGAGCGGCTGCTGGGGCGGTGGCGCTTCCTCGTGCTGTACCTGCTCGCCGGCATCGGCGGCTCGGTCGCGGTCTACTGCTTCGGCTACCCCGCCGCGCTGTCGGCGGGCGCCTCGAGCAGCATCTTCGGGCTGATGGGCGCGCTGTTCTTCTTCTTCCGGCGGATGAACGCCGACGTGCGTGGCCTGGTCGGGCTGGTGGTGCTGAACCTCGTGATCACGTTCGTGGTCCCGCACATCTCGATCCTCGGCCACGTCGGCGGCCTGGTCACGGGCGCGGCGATCGGGGCGATCCTCGCGTACGCGCCGCGGGGCTCCGCCCGGCTCGCGGTCCAGATCGCCGGGATCGTCCTCGTCGCGCTGGTCCTGGTCGTCCTGGTGGTCGTGCGGACCGTCCAGCTCGGCCTGTTCTAGTCAGCCGCCGGTACGCAGCGCGGTGAGCCGCGCGGCCACGTCCTCGAGGTCCGCTCCGAGCTCACGGGCGCCGAACAGGTACAGCCCCTCGCCGGTGTCGATCTCGAGCACCTCGTCCCGCCGGCCGAGCCGATCCCGCGCGTCGATCCGGACCCGCTCGACCGCCGCCCACGGGATCCGCCGGCGGCGGGCGAACCCGTGTACCACCGTGACGCCGTCGGTGTCCGCCGCGAGCCGTACCGGCGCGACGAGGTCCCGTACGGCGAACGCGCCCAGCAGCGAGCAGGCCACCATCGCGAGGACCCACCGCGTGGGGTCCCCCGCGTACAGGGCCGCCACCGCGAAGAAGAGCACCGCGGCGGCGCCCTTCACCAGGGTCACCCGGCGCGGGACCCTCCACTCGGCACGGGGCAGCACCGGCGAAGCGTCGCACACGCCGGGGCGCCCGGCTCGTCAGGGTCCGTCCACAGGGCAACGGTCAGTTGTCCACAGGTGTCACCCACAGCTGTGGACAGAGGTGGCGCGGACCGGCGGTGTCCTCGGGTCCGCCTCCGCTGGTCGTCCACACTGTGGATGAACCCTGGGGATAACTACACGTGTGTAATTCAGCGCCACTGCGTGAAGACGCCGAGCGACGTGACCATCAGCCCGAAGCCCACACCGAGGTTCCAGACTCCCCACGCCTGCACCGGGTAGGCGGCCTGGCTCATGTAGTAGGTCGCGAGCCAGGCGATGCCGACCACGATGAGACCCACGGCGAGGCCGGGGACCCAGCGAGGGCTCGGCCTCTTCTTCCTGGTCGCCGTCGCCGTGGGTGGACGGACGTCCGTCGGCGGCGTGTAGACCTTCTTCTTGCGGACGCGGGACTTGGGCACGGTGTCTCCTGGTCTTGGTCTCAGCCGATAGCGTAGACAACACTGCTCGAGCGCGTAGGAGGCACAGTGCCGGACCACGGTCCCGTCCACGGCTCCGGCCGTGCCCGGACGGTCCGGCACACCGCCGATCGGCTGTGGCGCGCGCTGCGGGCGGGACGTCCGCTCTCGCCGTGGCGGCTGGCCGTGCCGGTCGTCGTCCTCGGTGCCGGCGTGCTGTTCGCGACCAGCGCCGAGACGGCCCACGGGACCGACCTGCGGGCCGGTCGCCGGCTCGAGCTCACCCAGCTGATCGCCGAACGGGACCAGCAGGTGCGCGAGCGCGAGGGCCAGGCCGCCGCGCTGCGGGCGGACGTCGAGCGGCGCACGCGGCAGCGGTCCGGCGACGACGCCCGCGTCGCGGCCGCACAGGCGGCTGCGGACGCCCTGCGGCGCCCGGCCGGGCTGACCCCGGTCGAGGGGCCGGGGCTGACTGTCCGGCTGAACGACGCGCCGTCCCGCCCGGACGGCCAGTTGCCCCCGGGTGCGACGGTGAACGACGTCGTCGTCCACCAGCAGGACGTCCAGGCCGTCGTGAACGCACTGTGGGCGGGCGGAGCCGAGGCGATGACGATCATGGACCAGCGCGTCATCGCGACGGGGGCGGTCCGCTGCGTCGGCAACACGCTGCTGCTGTACGGCCGGACGTACTCGCCGCCGTTCCGCGTGACCGCGATCGGGCCGGCGGAGAGCATGCGCGCCGCCCTGGGGGCCTCGCGCGCGGTGCAGGCCTTCCGGCAGGCTGCGGAAGACTTCAACCTCGGATACCAGCTGACCGACGAAGGAGATGCGCACATGCCCGGCTACACGGGTCAGGTCTCGCTGCCCCACACCACGGGAGGCACGCAGTGATCCGCGCGGTGGTCCGCGGGTTCGGGCAGACGCTCATCACGCTGGGGCTCGTGGTGCTCCTGTTCTCGGCGTACGAGGTCTGGGGCAAGGCCATGCAGGTCGGCGCGGAGCAGCACCGGCTCCGTGGCGGCCTCGACGCGGCGTGGGCGGCCGAGCCGCGCCGGCAGGCACCCGTGGAGAAGCTGGTGCTCGGCAAGGGCATGGCGAAGATGTACATCCCGCGCCTCGGCAAGGAGTGGGTCGTCGTCCAGGGTGTCCGCCCGGTCGACATCAAGGCCGCGCCCGGGCACTACCCGGAGACCGCGCTGCCCGGCCAGGAGGGCAACTTCGCGGTCGCGGGCCACCGGATGCCGAGCGTGTGGTGGGACCTCGACAAGATGCGGGCCGGGGACCCGGTCGTGGTGGAGACCGCGACCTCGTGGATCGTGTACCGCGTGTACACGGTCCAGATCGTCAAGCCGACCGACGTCTGGGTGGTCGCGCCCGACCCCGACAGCCCCCGGGCGGCCGCCGGCACGCGCAAGCTGATCACGCTCACCACCTGCAATCCGAAGTGGGACAACTACCAGCGGCTGATCGTCCACGGTGAGCTCACCCAGGAACAGCCGAAGAGCGCCGGCCGGCCGGCCGTGCTCGCGGCGATGAAGGGCTGATCGGGTGTACTCCTGGCTCTGGCGGGTGTTCCCCGGTGGTGTGCTCGGCAAGCTCCTCTGCTCGCTCGTGCTCCTCGGCGTGGTCGTCGCGCTGCTGTGGTACGTGGTGTTCCCGTGGGCGGATCCGCTCCTCCCGTTCGGTGACGTGACGGTCGGAGGTACCGGCTGACCCGCGAGGTGGGAGGATCTACAGGCGTGAGCACCGCGCGCGTACTGGTCGTCGACAACTACGACTCCTTCGTCTTCAACCTCGTGCAGTACCTCGGGCAGCTCGGCGCCGAGGTCGTGGTCCGGCGGAACGACGCCGTGACCCCGGCCGAGGTGCTGGCCGGTGACGTGGACGGCGCACCGGTCGACGGCGTGCTGCTCTCGCCCGGCCCCGGTGCCCCGGCGGACGCCGGCGTGTGCGTCGACATGGTCCGCCGGGTCGCGGGCGAGGTGCCGCTGTTCGGCGTGTGCCTCGGTCACCAGGCCATCGCGGAGGCGTACGGCGCGACGGTCGACCGTGCCCCCGAG
The DNA here is from genome assembly GCA_036402915.1 of Mycobacteriales bacterium. GTDB lineage: Bacteria > Actinomycetota > Actinomycetes > Mycobacteriales > HKI-0501 > JAVEDU01. The sequence goes on along the minus strand of DASWRY010000068.1, from coordinate 11,338 downwards.
CTGCTCCACGGCAAGACCAGCGTCGTCCACCACGCGGGCGCGGGTGTGCTCGCCGGGCTGCCGGACCCGTTCACGGCCACGCGGTACCACTCGCTCGCCGTGCGCGAGGAGACCGTCCCACCGGAGCTCGAGATCACCGGCCGCACGCCGTCCGGTGTCGTGATGGCGCTGCGGCACCGCGAGCTCGCGGTCGAGGGCGTGCAGTTCCACCCGGAGTCCGTGTTGACCCAGGCCGGGCACCTCATGCTCGCGAACTGGCTCGCGGCGTGCGGGGACCGGCAGGCGCTGGACCTCGCTCCCGCTCTCGTCTCCGAGACCGAGGCACGGCGCCTCTCGGCGTACGCCTCCTAGCGCGCGGTCAGAAGGGGAAGCCCGAGGCCGGCGCCGACGGGGTGACGCTCCCGCTCGGCGACGGCGACGCGGTCGGCGCAGTGGCGACGACGATCTGTACCCGGGAGTTCTTCGGCTTCTTCGACCCGGCCTGCGGCACCTGGCGGATGACCTGACCCTCGGGCACGTCGGCCGACTGCTCGAACCGCACGTCCGCCCGGAACCCGGCCTGGCCGATCGCCTCGACCGCCTGGTCACGGGTCTTGCCCACGACCGGGGGTACCACCGCGAGGTCGCCCTTGGAGACCTCGAGCTGGACGGTCGTACCCTCGTTGACCTCCTGGCCGGCGGGCGGATCCTGGGTCAGCACGGTGCCCTGCGGCTGATCGCTGCTCCGCTGGACCGGCGTGGCGAGCTGCAGCTTCGACTGCTGGGCCAGCTGCTGCGCCGCCTCGAACGTCTTGCCCTCGAACTCCGGCACCCGGACGGTGTTCGGACCGGCGTTGACGGTGAGCGTGACCAGGCTGCCGGTGTCCACGGACGTGCCGCCGGACGGCGTCTGGGACACGACGCGTCCCGCGGTGGCGGCGTCACCGGGCATCGTCGTGACCTTGACGCGGAAGCCCTGACCCTCGAGCGTCGACACGGCGAGCGTGCGCTGCTTGTCGACGACGTTCGGGACGTCGATCTTGTTGCGGTTGCCCAGCAGGTACGCCGTCCCGAACGCCGCCAGCGCGAACACCGCGATCACGGCCAGCACGATGCCGGCCCACGCGAGCCCCTTGCGGGAGCGGCGGTCCTCCGCCGGGAGCAGGGAGCCGTTCGGGCGCCCGGCGGGCGCGATGAGCTCGGTGCGCTCCGCCGCCGACAGGACCGGGGTCGCCGCGACGGGGCGTCCCGCCGCGGCGCGCAGCAGGTCGGCGCGCATGTCGCCCGCGGACTGGTACCGGTTGGCCGGGTTCTTCGCCATCGCCTTGAGCACGATCGCGTCGATCGCCGGGGTGACGTCCGGATCCACCTGGCTCGGCGGCACCGGGTCCTCGCGGACGTGCTGGTACGCCACCGAGACCGGGCTGTCACCGGTGAAGGGCGGCTGGCCGGTGAGCAGCTCGTACAGCAGGCAGCCGGTGGAGTAGACGTCGGACCGGGCGTCGACGGACTCGCCCCGGGCCTGCTCGGGGGAGAGGTACTGGGCCGTGCCGATGACCGCCGAGGTCTGCGTCATCGTCGAGGTGCCGCTGGTGACCGCACGGGCGATGCCGAAGTCCATGACCTTGACCGTGCCGGTCGGGGTCAGCATCACGTTCCCGGGCTTGATGTCCCGGTGCACGATCCCGTTGCGGTGGCTGAAGTCGAGCGCCGCGCAGATGTCCGCGGTGATCTCGAGCGCCCGCTCCGGCATCAGCCGGCGCTCGGCGGTGAGGACCTCCTTGAGCGTCCGGCCGCCGACGTACTCCATGACGATGTAGGGCAGCGGCGTCGCGCCCTCGGCCTCCTCGCCGGTGTCGTACACGGCGACGATCGCGGGGTGGTTGAGGGCTGCGGCGTTCTGGGCCTCGCGGCGGAAGCGCATCTGGAACCCGGGATCACGGGCCAGGTCGGCACGCAGCACCTTGACGGCGACGTCCCGCCCGAGCCGCCTGTCGCGGCCCCGGTGGACCTCCGCCATGCCGCCGTAGCCCAGCACCTCGCCGAGCTCGTACCGGCCACCGAGCAGGCGCCCGTCAGTCATCAGTCTTTCCTGTCCTCGTCGTGGTGGCCGCCGCCCTTCCAGTTCTTGCCCTCGGCCTTCTGGTCGTACGCGGGTGCGCCGTACGGCACGGTCACGGAGACCGTCACCGTGCCACCCACGCGGACCCGGAGCGGGGTGATCGCGACGACCCGGTCCGCGATCCCCTGCACGCCGGACTGCCGTACCGCGACGCGCAGCCCGAGCGTTGTGAGCTCTCGGCGGACCTGGGCCAGTGGCCGCCCGACGTAGTCCGCCGGGACCAGGACACGGACCGGCGGGGTGGGCCGGCTCACCGCCACCGCGGTCCGCGCGGAGCGCGCCGGCGCCCTGGTGGTCGCGGCGCCGTCGGCCGCCGACCCACCCGAGCGGAGCAGCACCGACGTCATGCCGAGGCCCAGCAGCAGCGCGAGGACCACGCCGGCGGCGACCCCTGTCGCGAGCGGGGAGGGCCTGCGGAAGGTCCGGGGCGGGATGGGGGCGGGCGCGACCGTGGGCAGGACGGCGGTCATCGCGGGTGCGCGCGCGGCGGCGCGGGCGGCCGTGGCGAGGGCGGCGGCGGAGGGGTACCGGCCGGCCGGGTCCTTCGCCATCGCGCGCTCGACGACGGCCCGCGCGGCGGGGGGCACGTCGGCCGGCAGCGGGGGCGGCGCGTCCCGCAGGTGCGCGAGCGCGGTCGCCACCGGGGTCTCCCCCTCGAACGGCCGCCGGCCCGCGAGGCACTGGTACGCGACGACGCCGAGCGAGTACACGTCGGTCGCCGGGGACGCGGGCCTGCCCTCCGCCTGCTCGGGCGCGAGGTACGCCGCGGTGCCGAGCACCTCGCCGGTCATGGTCAGCGACCCGGCCGCGTGGACGCTGCGGGCGATGCCGAAGTCGGTGACCACCACCGTCCCGTCCGGGCGGACCAGGAGGTTCGCGGGCTTGACGTCGCGGTGCACCACGCCCTCGGCGTGGGCCGCCTCCAGCGCCGACGCGACCTGGGCCACCAGGTCGAGCGCCGTCCCGGCGGGCAGGGGGCCACCCTCCAGCACCTCGGCGAGGGACCGGCCCTCGATCAGCTGCATCACGAGGTACGCCCGCGAGTCCGCCTCGCCGTAGTCGTACACCGTGGCGATGCCCGGGTGCGACAGCGCAGCCGTGTTGCGGGCCTCGTCGCGGAACCGCGCGAGGAACCCGGGGTCGTGCGAGAGCTGCGGATGCATGAGCTTGACGGCCACGGCGCGGCCGAGGGTCTCGTCGTACCCCCGCCAGACCTCGCCCATCCCGCCCGCCGCGACGAGCGCGTCGAGCCGGTAGCGGCCGCCCAGCACGGTCCCGGCCGTCATCGCCCGCCGCCCTGGACGGAGACCGCCTGCTGGAGGACGGTCCCGGCGATCCGCGTCGCCTGTGCGCTCGAACCACCGGCCTGGTCGAGAACGACCGCGACGGCGGCCACCGGGGTGTTGCCGACGATCGCGAAGCCGATGAACCACAGCGTGTCCCGAAGTCCCGGGCCGTTCTGCGCGGTCCCGGTCTTGCCCCCCACGGTGACGCCGGACAGCTGCGCCGCGCGGCCCGTGCCCTTCTCGACGACGTTGACCATCATCTGCCGGAGCGGGGCCGCGACCTCGGGCGACATCGCCCGGCTGAACTCCGCCGGCGCGGTGGTGTCGAGCGTGCTGAGGTCGGGGGCGGTGATCTCGCGGACGAGGTACGGCTTCATCACCGTGCCGTTGTTCGCGACGCCGGCCGCGATCATGGCGCCCTGCAGCGGCGTCATCCGGACGTCCCGCTGCCCGATGGACGACTGGGCGAGCGACGGCGCGTCCATCGGGTTGCCGAAGTGGCTGTCCACGGCGTCGAGCGGCACGGACGGCGCCTTCTGGTCGAACCCGAACGCGTGCGCCTGCGCCGCGACCCTGTCGGCGCCGAGCCGCACGCCGAGCTGGGCGTATGCGGTGTTGCAGGACACCGTCAGCGCGGACAGCAGCGTGGTGGGGTTGCCGGTGCAGTCGGTGCCCGCGAAGTTCCGGATCGGCGTCCGCGTGCCCGGGGCGGTGTAGCTGAGGCCGGCCGGGATCTTGCTGTCCGGCGTGTACCCGTTGGCCAGCGCGGCCGCGGACACCACGACCTTGAACGTCGAACCGGGCGGGTACGTGTCGCGGAGCGCACGGTTCAGCATCGGCTTGTCCGGGTCGGCCGACAGGCGTTCCCAGGCCTTCCGCTCGACGTTCACGTCGTGCTTGACGAGGGGGTTGGGGTCGTAGCTCTGGCGGGAGACGGCGGCGAGGATCGCGCCCGTCTTCGGGTCGAGCGCGACGACCGCGCCGGTGTTGTTCCCGAGCGCCTTGTACGCCGCGGCCTGCACCCGCTGCCGCAGCGTGAGGATGACGCTGCCGCCGACCGGCCGGCGGCCGGTGACCATGTCGGAGATGCGCCGGACGAACAGCCGGTCGTCGTCCCCGGACAGCACCGGCTCCTCGGCCTGCTCGATGCCGGTCTCGCCGTAGAGAAGGGACTTGTAGCCGGTGACCGGGGCGTACAGCTCGCCCGCCGAGTACCGGCGCTCGTACTTGAGCTCGCCCTTGGTCGCGACCGAGTACGCGATGGCCTGGCCGTCCACGACGATCGCGCCGCGCTCCCGCTCGTACGCCTGGAGCTGGACGCGCTTGTTGAGCGGGTTCCGGCGGTAGTCGCCACCCTTCACGACCTGGACGTAGTTGAGGTTCACGAACAGCAGCGTGAACAGCACGAACACGGCCATCGCGACGCGGCGGATCGGGGCGTTCACAGCCTGACCACCTCGGTCGGTGCGCTCCGGAGCTGGACGGGCGGCGCGGCCGGAACCGCGGGCCGGCGGCCCGCGTCGGAGATCCGCAGCAGCAGCGCGACGAGCAGCCAGTTCGCGACCAGCGAGGACCCGCCGTACGACAGGAACGGCGTCGTCAGGCCGGTGAGCGGTATCAGCTTGGACACGCCGCCGACGATCACGAAGACCTGGAGGGCGATCGAGAACGCGAGCCCCGCGGCGAGCAGCTTGCCGAAGGAGTCCCGCACGTCGAGCGCGGCCCGCATGCCCCGGGCGGAGAGGAGCAGGTAGAGGATCAGCACGCCGGTGAGACCGAAGAGCCCCGTCTCCTCGCCGATCGTCGCGGTGATGAAGTCCGTGGACGCGTACGGCACGCCGTTGGGGGAGCCGGCGCCCGGGCCGGTGCCGAACAGCCCGCCGGTGCCGAGCCCGAACAGGGCCTGCACGATCTGGAAACCGCGCCCGTTGGCGTCCGCGAACGGGTGCAGCCAGATGTCCACGCGGAGCTGCACCCGGCTGATCACCTGCCACGCCAGCAGGGCCCCGCCGAAGAACAGGCCGACGCCGATCAGCAGCCAGCTCGTGCGCTGCGTGGCGACGTAGAGCATCACCACGAAGATCCCGAAGTACATGAGCGACGTGCCGAGGTCCCGCTCGAACATCAGGACCAGCAGGCTCGCGGCCCACACCACGAGCACGGGGCCGAGGTCACGCCCGCGCGGGAAGTCGATCCCCGCGACGCGCTTGCTGGCGAGCGACAACACGTCGCGCTTCGCCACCAGGTACGACGCGAAGAACACCATCAGGGCCAGCTTCGCGAACTCGCCCGGCTGCACGGAGAACAGCCCCGGGACGAGGATCCAGATCTTGGCGCCGTTGACCTCCGACAGCGAGGACGGCAGCAACGCCGGGAGGGCGATGAACGCGATGCCGAACAGCCCCGCGCTGTACGCGTACCGCGACAGAGCCCGGTGGTCGGACAGGAAGTACAGCAGCACGGCCAGCGCCACGATCGCGACGAGCGTCCACTGGACCTGCCGGATGGCCTGGCCGCGGAACGCGTCGAACGCGACCCGCTGTCCCGGCTCGACCCCGCCGAGGTCGAGCCGGCGGATGAAGAGGACGCCGATGCCGTTCAGCAGCGCCGCGCACGGGAGGATCACCGGGTCGGCGTACGGCGCGAGGAACCGCACCGCCAGGTGCGCGCCGACGAACACCACCGCGAGGAACGCGGGGAGGAGCGACGACGCGGGCGTGATGTTCCGCTGCACCGCGGCTTCGATGGCGACCGACAGCGCCCACACGATCCCGCACGCCGCGAGGACGAGCGCCAGCTCGGTGTTGCGCCGGGTCGGCCGCCGCTTCGCCGCCGGCCTCGCGGGCGCGGTGACGGGCGGGGCGGTGGCCGCGGTCACCGGGGCCCCGTGGCGCAATCGGCGGACGCGCCGGGCGCGCCGGGCGCGGGAGTGGGGACGGGCGTCGCCGTCGGGGTGCCGAGAACCGAGGGAGCCGGCGAGGCGGGGGTCCGGGTCGGCGTCACCCGCGCGGCGGCGGGGCTGTTCCGCACCGCCGGGGTGCGCGTGGGCGCCGGCGTGGGGCTCGGCAGCGGGCTGGGGGACACCGGCGGGGCCGGGGCCGACGGGACGCACCGCTGGTCCTCGAGGCGCCGGACGATGTCGTGGGCGTCGGAGCGGCTCTGGGCCGGGATGCCCTGGTGCACCTGGCGCTGCGCGACCGGCTGCAGCTCCGCGGTGCGCAGGTCGGAGCGGGTCGCCACGTTCGAGAGGTGCACACCGCCGATCGAGCCGCGGACACCGCGGTACACCGCGACGTACCCGTCCTCGGTGGCGCCCACGTAGTACTGCGACTGCGTGTACTGCCAGCCCAGGAACGCGGTACCGGCGACCAGCACGAGTGCCGCGGCCGCGAGCAGCGCGGTGCGGAGCCGGTTGCGCGGCGGTTCGGGGTCGTCGTCCTCCTCGTCGGGCTCGACGTCCGCGGCGCCCCGCGCGAGCGCCGCGCGCCCCGCCGCGCTGTCCGCGGAGGCGGACGAGGCGCGCCCGCGGTCGCGCGCCGCGGCGCCGCCCACGACGGGGGCGTCGTCGCCCGTCTCGCTGTCGACGATGTCGGCGACGATGCAGGTGATGTTGTCCGGCCCGCCGCCGCGCAGCGCGAGCGAGATCAGGCGGTCGGCCGCCTCGCGGGGGTCCTCCATCGCGAGGGCCTCGGCCATCGTCTCGGCGCTCACGACGCCGGAGAGGCCGTCGCTGCACAGCAGGTACCGATCTCCGACGCGCGCCTCGCGGACCGAGAAGTCCGGGTCCACGTCCCGGCCGTCGAGCGCCCGGGTGAGGAGCGAGCGCTGCGGGTGCGTGGTCGCCTCGTCGGCGGTGATGCGGCCCTCGTCGACGAGCATCTGCACGTACGTGTCGTCGCGGGTGAGCTGGGTGAGCTCGCCGTCGCGGAGGACGTACGCCCGGGAGTCACCGACGTGGACGAGCCCGATGCGGTTGCCGCTGAACAGCATCGCGGTGAGCGTCGTGCCCATGCCCTCGAGCGCGGGGTTGTCCTCGACCGCGTCCCGCAGCTGCTGGTTGGCGGCGGCGATGGACTGCTTGAGCGCGTCGACCAGGTCCGGGCCGCTGACGTCCTCGTCGAGGGGCGCGAGGGCCGCGACGACGATGTTGCTCGCGACCTCGCCGGCCGCCATGCCCCCCATGCCGTCCGCGACCGCGAGCAGCCGGGGACCCGCGTACACCGAGTCCTCGTTGCCCTCGCGGATCAGCCCCCGGTCGGAGCGCGCCGCGTACCGCAGCGTGAGGCTCATGAGCGCAGCTCGAGCACGGTCCGGCCGATGCGGATCGGGGCGCCGAGCGGGACGGGGGTCGGGCCGGTCACCTTCGCGCGGTCGAGGTAGGTGCCGTTGGTGGACCCGAGGTCCTCGACCAGCCACTGGCCGTCGCGCGGCGTGAGGCGCGCGTGCTTGGTCGACGCGTAGTCGTCGGTGAGCACGAGCGTCGAGTCGTCGGCGCGGCCGATGCTGATGGGCGTGTCTCCCAGGGTGATGCGCGTACCCGCGAGGGCACCGTCGGTGACCACGAGGGTACGGGCGGCCTTCCCCCGCTTCACACGGGCGGGTCGCGTGGCGACCGGGACGTTCACGCCCCGGGGCGCGGCGACGAGGCGGGTGGAGCGGTTGCCGAACAGATCGCGGCGCACGACGCCGATCACGGCGAAGACGAACACCCAGAGGAGGGCGAGGAAGCCGAACCGGGCGACTGCGAGGACGACCTCGGGCATCAGCCGTCCAGCCGGAGTGTGAGCGTCGTGGTGCCGAGCTGCACGACATCACCGGGCTGCAACGCCGCGGCGTTGACCCGGGTGCCGTTCACCGCGGTGCCGTTGGTCGATCCGAGGTCGGTGATCACGACCCGCGCGCCGTCGAAGTCCACGCGCGCATGCTGCCGTGAGATGCCGACATCCGCTATCCGCAGCTGGGCGGCCTCGCCGCGGCCGATGATCGTCGAGCCGATCGCGATCGTGTACGGACGGCCGTCGCTCGACACCAGCCGCGGCGCGCCGCCGGGCGGGCCGCCGGACATCGGCGCACCGCGCGCCGGGCCGGCCGCCGGCTGGCCGTAGCCCTCTGGCGCGTACCCGTCGTCGCCGTACGGGTCGTCCCCGTACGAGTTGCCCGCGGGCGCGTCCATCGTGCCGGTGTAGACCTCGCTGACGACCCGGAACATCCCGGTGTCGAGGCCGTCGCCGCGCTCGATCTCGACGATCACGTCGCCGTAGACGGTCCAGCCCTGCTCGCCGATGTACTCCGCCTGCGCCTGGGCGAGCTCCTGGGCGAGCGGTGCCGCGAACGTCTCCAGTCGGTCGTGGTCGGCGGGGGAGAGGTCGATGATGTAGCGGTTCGGTACCAGGGTCCGCCCGGCACCCAGGATCGACTTGTGGGCGTCCGCCTCGCGCTGCATGGCGCTGGCGATCTCCACCGGGTGCACGACACCCTTGAAGACCTTGGCGAACGCTCCCTCGACGAGGTTCTCCAACCTCTTCTCGAAGCGTTGCAACACGCCCACGGTTCCCTCCTTCTGCCTGGCCGGTGATGATGGTATCCGGGTCGGGACACCCCGTCCGATCGAACATCCCTGCCGTGCTATTCTCGAGCGGTTGCCACGGGCAAGTGGCGGAATGGCAGACGCGCACGGTTCAGGTCCGTGTGTCCGAAAGGACGTGGGGGTTCAACTCCCCCCTTGCCCACCACCGATATGGCCGGGTTCGCTTCAGCGAGCCCGGCCGCTGTCGTTCCGCGGGGCGTGACCAACGCCACGAGACACGGTCAGGTCGCGGCCGACTGCGCCAGCTGCCGTTCCCGTGCGCGCCGCGCCGCCCGCCGGGTCGACTGCCGTCCCCGGACCTCCCGGCACCAGCTCGTCGGCACCCGCGACGCCGCTCCGCGCACCGTCACGCTCACGCCGTGGGGCCGCGCGCAGACCGCTCGAGTCCTGCGGAAGCTGCAGTGCACCGCCGTGCCGGCCGGCGCCACCGTCGCCTACACCGGCCGCGCTGCAGTCGAGCCTTGGGCGCGGCTCCTTGCCTTCACTAGCAATCGAGTGTCTAGTGTCGCCCTGTGTCTCTTTCTCAGACGCTGCTCGGGTTGTTGGAACCCGCGCCGCGACACGGCTACGACCTCAAACGGGAGTACGACGCCCGCTTCGGTGAGCAGCGCCCGGTCAAATCTGCGCAGGTCTACGCGACGCTCGGTCGACTGCTCCGGGACGGCCAGGTCACCGTTGTCGGCACGGAGCGAGTCGACGGTCCGGACCGTACGTCCTATGCGCTGAGTTCCGAGGGCGTGACACACCAGGAGCGCTGGCTCGCCGAGCCGGAGACGTCGACGCCGTACCTGCAGTCGGTGGTCTACATCAAGGTCGTCCTGGCGCTCCGGTCCGGGCGGTCGGCCGAGCAGATCCTCGACGTCCAGCGCGAGGCGCACCTCACGGTCATGCGGGACCTGACCGCCCGCAAGCGAGGAGCGGCGCTGGCCACCGTGCTCGCCTTCGACTTCACCCTCTTCCACCTGGAGGCCGACCTGCGCTGGCTCGAGCACACCGCCGCCCGCCTGCACCACCTCGCCGAGGAGCTCTCGTGACCGACCCGCTGCTGATCGCCGAGGACCTGCACCTGGCCTTCGGGTCGACCCGGGCACTGGCCGGCGCCTCCGTCGAGGTCGCCCCCGGCGAGGTGCTCGCCCTGCTCGGCCCGTCGGGATCCGGCAAGTCGACGCTGCTGCACTGCCTGTCCGGCATCCTGACCCCGGACGCGGGAGAGGTCCGATACCGGGGCTCCCGGCTGGATGACCGCAGCGACGAGGCGCGCAGCCGGCTGCGCCGCAACGACTTCGGGTTCGTCTTCCAGTTCGGCTCGCTCGTTCCGGAGCTCACGGCGCTGGCCAACGTGGCCCTGCCCTTGCAGCTGATCGGAACCCGCCGCCGCGCGGCCGAGCAGCAGGCCCGGGGATGGCTGGACCGACTCGGCGTCGCGGAGGTGGCGGGCAAGCGGCCCGGGGAGATGTCGGGCGGGCAGGGGCAGCGGGTCGCGGTCGCCCGGGCGCTGATCAGTGGGCCGAGGGTGGTGTTCGCCGACGAGCCGACCGGCGCGCTGGACAGTCTCAACGGCGAGTTGGTGATGGAGGAGTTCACCGCCGCGGCACGGGAGCAGGGATCGTCGGTGGTGCTGGTGACCCACGAGAGCCGGGTGGCCGCCTACGCCGACCGGTCGGTGGTGCTCCGCGACGGCCGCCTGTCCACCTCCGCGGTCTTCGCGTGAGACGCCGTGGCTCGAGTCACCAAGCCGTGCAGCGTCGCGACCTGAGTCGTCGCGGCGCCGTCGTGCTGGTGGTCCGCCTCGCGCTGGTGGCGATCCGCCGCTCGCCGCTGCCCGCGGTCTTCGGCGCCCTCGTCGTCGCCCTGGGCGTGGTGCTCCTCTTGGCCGGGCTGAGCATGCAGCCGACCGCGCAGGCCCGCGGCATCGCCGGCAAGGCGACGATCGGCGGGGAGTTCGCCGCCGACGGCGAGCCCGGACTGCTGATCTCCCCCGTCGCCGGTGCCTACCGCGACCGGCGGATCTCGGCGGACCTGGTCGTCGACACGAGTGGCGGCACGGTCGTGCCGCCGGGACTGGACCGGGTTCCGGCGCCGGGCGAGGTGGTCCTGTCACCGGCGATGCGCGCGCTGCGGTCCGACCCCGGAACAACCCTGGTCGAGCGCTACCCCGGCCGGGACGTCGGCACCGTCGGGCGGGCCGGCCTCGTCGGACCCGAGGAGCTCGTGGTGTGGGTCGGCGTCGAGCGGGACCGGATGCCCGAGACGCGCGTCGTCAGCGGGTTCGGTGGGGCCGGCGTGGCCGACATCGCCGACGTGCCCTCCGAGCTCCGGCTGGCCGTCCCTCTGCTCGTCGTCGGCTTCCTGCTGCCCCTGGTC
>DASWRY010000067.1:0-149632 GCA_036402915.1 Mycobacteriales bacterium | reverse complement strand
CCCCACGACGACGCCGACAGCGGTGCCCGCGGCGAGCGACGTCCCGGCGTACAGCATGCTGGCGCGCTCGGCGACGGCCGCGGAGTCCGAGGGCTTCGCCGTCTTCGTGACGAGCTGCGACTCCCCCGTCAGGCTCGCCTCGTCGACCTCCACGGCGCGCGCCTCGAGGATCCGGCAGTCGGCGGGTACCGCGTCGCCCGCGTGGAACACGACGACGTCGCCGGGCACGACCTCGTCGGCGGTGGCCTGGACCTCCTCCCCGTGCCGGCGGAGGAGGACCCGCAGCGCGGTGGCGTCCGCGAGCTTCCGGACCGCGCGATCGGCGCCGATCCGCTGGACGCCGCCGATCACGGCGTTCAGGCCCATCACCGACGTGATCAGGGCCGCGTCGAGCACGGACCCGGCCAGGGCCGCGAGTCCGGCGCCGGTGGCGAGCGCGGGGCTCAGCGGGTTCGCGAGCTCCTCGACCGTGGCGCCGACGACGCCGGGGGGCTCGTCCTCCTCGGCGCGCGGCAGGCGGGCCCGCCGCTCCGCCACCTCCGGATCCGACAGGCCCTCGGGCGACGTCCCGAGGTCGCGGAGCACGGTCTTCGCCGTCATCGCATGCCACGCCGTCGACGGCGGCGGCACCGGGACGGGACGGCGCGCCACGTCGTACGCGCTCCAGGCGCCGGTCGCGATCCCGGCGAGGGCGGCGGCGTGGACGCCGAGCTGTGCCCGGTCCCGCGCGGCGACGCCCGGCAGCGCGAACGTCAGCAGCGCCGCGGTGACCGAGCCGCCGAGGGCCAGGTACGCCCCCCGGCGGCTCACCGCACGGGCGGCGGCGGTCGCCTCGAGCAGCAGGTACGCCTCGGCCAGCCCCGGGCCGGCGAGGATGTGCGCCCCCCAGGGCACGGAACGGCCGTCGACCAGCACACCGATGCCGCAGTCGGCGGCCGCCAGCGCCGCCCCTCCGCGGGCGGCCACCACCGCCACCGCACGTCCCTCCCGCTGGAGGTCGCGGACGGACGCGGCGAGCCGCGTACCGCCGGGGACCGACCGGCACCCCGCGCGCGTCCCCACGCCGCTGCCGATCCCGGCGACCACGAGCTCACCCGCCCGGCGCGCCGCCTCGAGCAGCGGCCCGGCGAGCGGGTCGGGCTCCGGATCGGCGGCGACCACCGCCACCGCCCGGCCCTCCCGGCGCAGCACGAGGACGTGACCGCCGGGATGTCGCAGCCCGCGCAGGTCACGGGCGGCGACGGCATCGGGCCCCTCGGGAGGTCCGAGCGCCCACTTGCCCCGCTGCCGGGCCCCGGTGGGGTCGGCGGGGTCGAGCAGCGCGGCGGCCCTCCGCCGGAACCGCGCCGCGTCGCCGCTCGCGTCGAGGAGGGTCAGGTCGCCCACGACGTACCGCCCGGTGTGGAGGACGTCCGCGTCGACGACCACCGTGTCGATCCGGTCGAGTCGCCGCAGCGCGCGGATGTCCATCGTGACGACGCCACGGGCGGCGGCGAGGCGGTCGAGCTGTGCCGCGTACGCCTCGCGGGTCAGCCGCGCGGCCTTCGGCGTCACCGCCCCCAGGACGGCCTCGGCCCGGCGGGGGTCTCGGGTGATCACGAGGGCCGTGGCCGCGGCGGCGAGCGCGGCGGCCGCCGCGCCGTCCGCGTACCGCTCGACGGGGCCGGCCGGCAGCGGGACCGGGCGCTCGACCACCTCGAGCGGGCGCGCGCGGACGCCCCGCGGTCGGTCGCTCAGCTCCGCCTCGCGCTCCTCCCACACCCGCTTGCGGGCGAGCGCCTCGGAGCTGAGCGAGACACGATGCACGGCGTCCACCACCGTGGCAAGGGGGCTCTGGCCGAACGCCTGGGCCGTGGCGTTGCCGAGCGCCAGACCGAGGTCGGCCACCGCGGGGCCGAGGTGCCCGTCGAGGAACCTGTGGACCCCGGGACTCGAGTCGGCGACCGACAGCAGCCCCGCGACGTACGGCGGCAGCGGTCCGACGCCGAGCAGGCGGCCCGCCGTGCCGAGCGCCGTACCGGTGGCATCCGCCGCGAGCGCGACCAGCTGGCGGTGGAGCGCCTCGACGTCACCCGGGTGGTCGGGACGGTCGGCGGGGAACCGCTCGGTGTGCAGTTCCCGGGCCTCCTCGACGCCCTCGACGACCGCCAGGACGGCGTCCGGACCGACCTGGTCACCGTCGAACGCGACGACCACACGGCCGAGGACCGCGTTCACCTCGGCCCAGTGGACGCCCTCCAGCCGCCGGAGCGCGGACTCGAGCTCGTCGGCCACGGATTCCGTCCCCGGCCGGTGCAGTCCGCGGACCTCGATGTCGGCACGGCCGTCCCGGAGGCGCATGCGGCGGCGGCGACGTCCCGGCAACTCGCCGACCAGGCCGGACAGGATCGAACCGGCGCCCGCCACACCCCGCGACCACGGCATCCGGCACCATCCGTCCGACATCCGCCGGGTGAACCGGCGCGGCGGGGCCGCCCCCGCGGCGGGACGCGTCGGGCCTCGGTCCGCCTCGTCCCGCTGTCCCCTGTTGCCCCTCTTTGTACCGTGCCGTCCTAATCATGACTGTGCGTGTTCGCTACCACACGGTTCACCTACATGTCCGGTCCGATTCACCGCGAGAACGCCTGCCGGTCACCTGCCCGGGTCAACCTCGGGTCAACGCGCGGTGGCCGTCCGCGCGACCGGGAAGGATTCCGATGGAACAGATCGTGAGCATCGTCGTCGCCGAGGTGGTCGCCGCCGTGCTCGGCGCCCTCCTGCTCGCCGCCGTGCGGTGGCTCTCCGGGGGCCGGCTCGCGGTGTAGATCCGCGGCGGCGGGGTGGCCCCCGGGCGCTCCGCAGTCCCTAGAATCGTCTCCGTCCCCGGAGACGTGGTGACCGTGACGGCTCCTGCACAACCCTGTGTCCTCGTCGGTATCGACGGGTCCGACCACAGCCTCGAGGCGCTCGACCTCGCTGCCGACGAGGCCCTCCTCCGTGACTGCCCGCTCCGGGTGCTGAACGTCATCCACTGGCCGCTGCTCGCCACCCCGGTCGCCGCGGACGCGCGTCCCGAGATCGACGGGGCGCTCATCCGGGCGGCCCGCAGCGACGTCGACACGGCCGCCCGCCGTGCCGCCCGGCGGCACCCCGGGCTCCCCGTCCGGACCGAGGTCGTCGCCGGGGCACCGGCGGGCCTGCTCGTCGAGGCCTCCGCCGCGGCCCACCTCCTGGTGGTGGGGCACCGCGGCGCCGGCGGGTTCGCGGGCCTCGTGACCGGCTCGGTCGCCACCCAGGTCGCGACGAGGGCGCGCTGCCCCGTGCTCGTCGCGCACCCGCAGGGTGCCGGACCGGACGCCCCCGAGGACCCCGTCGTGGTCGGCGTCGACGGGAGCGCACACGCGGCACGGGCGGTGGAGTTCGCGTGTGACGAGGCGTCCCGGCGCGGCGTGCCGCTCGTCGCCGTCCGGGTCTGGTCCGCACCGGTACACCCGGCCAACGGTGGCAGCGGCCGCGGCGACGAGGAAGCCGAGGAGGCGCGGTACGTGGCGGCCCGGTCCGTCGAGGAGGTGCTGCGCGGACCCCGCGCGCGGTACCCGGGGCTGCCCGTCACCACCGAACTGCCGGAGAGTCCCGACGTCGAGGACACCCTCGTCCGGCGCAGCGCGGCGGCCGGCCTCATCGTGGTGGGAGCCCGCGGCCGCGGCGCGGCCACCGGCGCGGTGCTCGGGTCCGTGGGCCAGGCCCTGGTCCACCACGGGGAATGCCCGGTCGCGATCGTCCGCGCCCCCGATGCGCGGGAGACGACGGAGGAGGAGTCATGAAGGCACAGGTGGGCGACCGGCTGGTCATCGAGAGCGCGCACGTCGGCGAGGTACGCAAGGTCGGGGTGGTGCTGGAGATCCGCCACAGCGACGGCACCCCGCCGTACCTGGTGCGCTGGGAGGGCAGCGAACAGGAGACGCTCGTGTTCCCGGGACCGGAGGCGCGGGTGGAGCCGCCCGCCTGACCGGCGCGGCGCCGCGGGTTGCCCTCGTGCACTCGTGGGGCCCGATGGCGCCCGGGGGAACCCCGACAGGTGCACAGTGACGGACCGGGCGACACCGGTCCGTCGCCACCGGCGGCTCGACCGTCACGCCCACCCGCTCGGTGCCGGATGACAGGAGCGCCTCATGACCGGTCGTCGTCGACGCCTCACCGCCCTCGCCCTGGCCCTCCTGCTGGTCGCGGCCGCGGGCTGCTCCGGGTCCGGAGGCAAGCGGGCCGAGCAGCGTGCCGCCCGGTACGGGACGGGTGTCGCGAACACGCCGCGCCTCCGGATCGCGATGATCACGCACGCGGCCCAGGGCGACACGTTCTGGGACATCGTCCGCAAGGGCGCCCTGGCGGCGGCCGCCAAGGACAACGTCGAGCTGCTCTACTCGAACAACACCCAGGCACCCACGCAGGCGAACCTCGTCGACGCGGCCCTCTCCAACGACGTCGACGGCATCGCCCTCACGCTCGCGAAGCCGGACGCGATGAGCGGTGCGATGGGGAAGGCGCTCGCCGCCGGGATCCCGGTGGTCGCCTTCAACGCGGGGCTCGACCGGTGGAAGGGCCTCGGCGCCCTCCAGTACTTCGGCCAGGACGAGAACCTCGCGGGCCGGGCAGCGGGCCGGCGCCTCTCCGCGGAGGGCGCGAAGAAGGTGCTCTGCGTCATCCACGAGCAGGGCCACGTCGAGCTCGAGGCCCGGTGCGCGGGCGTCGCCGCCGGCTTCGGCGGGACGACCGAGAACCTGAACGTCAACGGCACCAACATGCCGTCGGTACGCTCCACGATCACCGGCAAGCTCGCCCAGGACCCGGCCGTCGACCGGGTCGTCACGCTCGGCGCGCCCTTCGCGCTCACGGCGGTCCGGTCGGTACGGGACGCGGGCAGCCACGCGAAGGTGGCCACGTTCGACACCGACAAGGCCCTCGTCCCGGCGGTGGAGAGGGGCGACGTCGAGTGGGCGATCGACCAGCAGCCGTACCTCCAGGGCTACCTCGCGGTGGACTCGCTCTGGCTGTACCTCACCAACGGCGACGTCGTCGGCGGCGGTCAGCCGGTGCTCACCGGCCCGTCCTTCGTCGACGCCCGCAACATCGGCGAGATCGCCCGGTACGCCGCGCGCGGCACCCGGTGAGGGCGGGGCAGCCATGACCCGGACGCAGGTCACCGGCCATCCCGTCGTCTCGGGCGAGCGCGTCCGGCGCGCGGCCCCGCTGCGCCGCCTGCTGGTCCGGCCGGAGATCGGCTCGCTCCTCGGGGCGGTCGTCATCTTCGCGTTCTTCTTCGCGACGGCGGAGTCGTTCCGCAAGCCGGAGTCACTCGCGAACATCCTCTACTTCAGCTCGACGCTCGGTCTGATGGCGGTCGCGGTGGCGCTGCTGATGATCGGCGGCGAGTTCGACCTCTCCGCGGGTGTCGCGGTCACGACCTCGTCCCTCACCGCGGCGATGCTGACCTATCAGCTCACGCTCAACGTGTGGGTGGGCGTGCTGGGCGCCCTCGTGGTCGCCCTCGGCATCGGCTTCCTCAACGGGTACCTGGTGGTGAAGACCCGGATCCCGAGCTTCCTCGTCACGCTGGGCACGTTCCTCATGCTCCAGGGCCTGAACCTCGCCGTCACCAAGTTGGTGACGGGCGCCGTCGCCACGGACGACATCTCCGACATGGACGGCTTCACCGCGGCGCAGAAGGTGTTCGCGTCCGAATGGGACATCGGTGGCGTGACCGTCCGCATCACCGTGGTGTGGTGGGTCCTCGCGGTCGCGTTCGCGACCTGGCTGCTCACCCGCACCCGCGCCGGGAACTGGATCCTCGCGGCCGGCGGCAACGCGGAGAGCGCGCGTGCCGTCGGCGTACCGGTGGACAGGGTGAAGATCGGCCTCTTCACGGGCGTCGGCTTCATGGCCTGGTTCACCGGCATGCACCTGCTGTTCTCGTTCGACACCGTGCAGTCGGGCGAGGGCATCGGCAACGAGTTCCTCTACATCATCGCAGCCGTCATCGGCGGCGTGCTGCTGACCGGCGGCCACGGGACGGCGGTCGGGTCGGCGATCGGGGCCCTGATCTTCGGCATGACGAACGCCGGGATCGTGCTCTCCGGGTGGAACCCGGACTGGTTCGAGTTCTTCCTGGGGGTCATGCTGCTGCTCGCGACGGTCATGAACGCCTGGGTCCGCACCTACGCCGCCCGGAGGTGATCGACGTGACCACGCCGCTGATCGAGCTCGTCGACGTCGGCAAGCGCTACCGCACCGTCCTCGCGCTGCAGCACATCTCCCTGCGGGTCCGCGCGGGCGAGGTGACCTGCGTCCTGGGCGACAACGGCGCGGGGAAGTCGACCCTGATCAAGATCATGGCCGGAGTGCACCGGCAGGACGAGGGCAGGCTGCTCGTCGACGGCGAGGAGGTCCGGCTGTCCTCGCCCAGGGACGCCCTCGACCGCGGGATCGCCACCGTGTACCAGGACCTCGCCGTCGTCACGCTGATGCCGGTATGGCGGAACTTCTTCCTCGGGTCCGAGCTGCTCGGGGGGGTGTGCCCCGCGCGCACCCTCCGCGTGGACGAGATGCGGGCGACCACCCGGGCCGAACTCGCGAAGATGGGCATCGACCTGCCCGACGTGGACGCCCCGATCGGCACGCTGTCCGGCGGCGAGCGGCAGTGCGTCGCGATCGCCCGGGCGGTCCACTTCGGGGCCCGGGTGCTGATCCTCGACGAGCCCACCGCGGCGCTCGGCGTGAAGCAGTCCGGCGTGGTGCTCCGCTACATCGCGGCCGCCCGGGACGCGGGGTTCGGGGTCGTCTTCATCACGCACAATCCGCACCACGCCTTCCTCGTCGGTGACCACTTCGTCCTGCTGAACCGCGGCCGCATGCGGCTCGACACCACCCGGGCGGACATCACGATCGACGAGCTGACCAGGCAGATGGCCGGCGGCGACGAGCTGGCCGCGCTCGAGCACGAGCTCGCACGATGACTCCGGGGCGCGCCCCGGACCTGGGCATCGGCGTCATCGGTACCGGGAACATCGGGTCCGACCACGTCCGTCGCCTCGCCGCGGAGGTGACGGGGGTGCGGGTCGTGGCCGTGTTCGACGTGGACACCGACCGGGCGGCCGGCGTCGCGGCCGGGGTGGGGGCCCGCGTCCACGCCGCCGTGGCGGACGTGATCGGGGACCCGGCCGTGGACGCCGTCGTGATCGCCTCGCCCGGCGACACCCACGCGGAGCTCGTGCTCGCGTGCCTCACCGCCGCGAAGCCGGTGCTGTGCGAGAAGCCGCTCGCCACGACCGCCAAGGCGGCGCTCGAGGTCGTCGAGGCGGAGGCCGCGTCCGGCCGGAGGCTGGTGCAGGTCGGGTTCATGCGCCGGTACGACCGGGGGTACCGCCGGGTGAAGGCCACCGTGGACGCCCGCGGCGTCGGCGAGCCGCTGCTGATGCACTGCGTGCACCGCAACGCGGCCGCCCCCGGGGGCGCCACCTCCGAGATGGTGCTCACCGACTCGGTGGTCCACGAGGTCGACGCCGCGCGGTGGCTGCTCGGACAGGAGATCACCGCCGCCACGGTGGTCCGTACCCGCCGCAGCCCGCTCGCCGCCGGGCACCTGCGCGACCCGCAGCTCGTGCTGCTGGAGACCGGCGAGGGCGTGGTGGTGGACGTCGAGGTGTTCGTCAACTGCGGCTACGGCTACGACGTGCGGTGCGAGGTGGTCGGCGCCACCGGCACGGTGTCGCTGGGGTGGCCGGCGACCGGGACGCTGACCACCGACGGCGTCCGCGCCCGGGGGCACGTGCCCGCCGACTGGCGGGAGCGTTTCGGCACCGCGTACCGCGAGGAGCTCCGGCAGTGGGCGGACGGCCTGCACCGCGGGGTGGTCCGCGGGCCGAGCGCGTGGGACGGCTACGCCGCCTCGGCCGTCGCGGAGGCCTGCGTCGGCTCGCTCGCCACCGGCCGGCGGGCCGAGGTGTCCACGGTGGACCGTCCGCCGCTGTACGACCGGGAAGGGCCGTGACGCGGCCGGGCGACGGAAAGCCGCCGGGGATTGCGGTTCGGCGGCATCATGGCGGTGTGGGCCGGAGGTCTGTGCCGGCGACGCGAGGACGACGCGAGGAGCCGGTCGATGTTCGAGCTCGCGGTGTGTGCGGAGATGGTGTTCCGCCGTCTCCCGTTCACCGAGCGCGTGCGCCGCATCTCCGAGCTCGGCTTCGCCGTCGACCTGTGGGACTGGACCGCACACGACATCCGGGCGCTCGTCCGTACCGGTGCGACGTTCTCCTCGATGAACGGGTACGTCCACGGGGGACTGGCCGACGACCCGGAGTCCCTGCTGGGCAGCGCCGCGGAGTCGGTCGCGGTCGCGGTGCGGCTCGGGTGTCCCCGCCTCGTGCTGCACGGCACCGAGCTGCGGGGCGGTCTCGCGGTACGGCCGGTGGACCGGGTCACGGGTGCGATGTGGCTGACGGCGTACCGCACGCTGACCCGGCTGGCGGCCCTCGGCGAACGTGCGGGCGTGACGTTCTGCCTCGAGAACCTCAACACCGAGCTGGACCACCCCGGCGTGCCGTTCGCCCGCGCGGAGGACACCCTCGCGCTGGTCGACGCGGTGGGCAGCCCCGCGATGCGGTTGATGCTGGACCTGTACCACGCGCAGATCGGCGAGGGGAACCTCACCTCGCTGCTCCGCCGCGCCGGGCCGCTGATCGGCGAGGTCCAGGTCGCCGAGGTGCCGGGGCGGTGCGAGCCCGGGACCGGCGAGATCGACTACACCGCGATCGCGGGCGTGCTGACCGAGATGCAGTACCGCGGGACGGTGGGGCTGGAGGCGTACGCGTCCGAGGACGACGTGCTGGCGCTGGAGCGGTTCCGGGCCGCGTTCACCGTCCCCGCGTCCCACGGCGGCTGACGGCCACGGGCACACCCGGCCGCTCTCGGTCGAGTGTGCGGTCGTCGGTTGTCCGGCGCCGGGCAGCCCCGACCGCTGCACGTGCGGCGCGGGTGCGGGACGGCTGCCCGACGGGTCTGGCCCTGCGGGCCGGTGGAGGACGAAGATCGCCCGCGCACCACGCCGAGTACCACCGTCCCCCGGAGGTCGCCGTGTTCGTCGTCACGCTGCTCCTGTCCCTCGTCCTCGCCGCGGTCTTCGCCGCCGCGGGGACCTTCAAGATCGTGAAGAACCCGACGTCGGCGGACACGGCCGAGCACCTGGGCTTCTCGCTGCGGTCCTGGCGGATCATCGGCTGGCTCGAGATCCTGGGCGCGATCGGGCTGCTGGTCGGCCTGTACTACGCGCGCATCGGCGAGGCGGCCGCGCTGGGGCTCGTGCTGCTCATGCTCGGCGCGGTGATCATCCACATCCGGGTGCGGGACACCTTCAAGGTCATGTCGGCGCCGCTCACCCTCGGCGTGGTCGCCGCGGTGACGCTGCTCCTGCGGGTACAGACGGTCTGAGCCGTCCCGGGGGCCCGGCCGCGGGCCCCCGGACGTCGTCAGGCGGCCGGTTCGGGCGCCGGGGCAGGCGCGGGGATCTCCGGCATCCCGAGCACCACGGGCGGGCGGGGCCGGACCGTGAACGACAGGGCCGCCGGGGCGTCCGCGGGCACGAGCGGCTCGGCCGGGAACACGGGCTCCACCCGGACGTACGGCGCGCCGAGCGGCGGCCGGCGGTCGGCCTCGGCGCGGTTGGGCCACAGGGCCATGGCGCGCTCGGCCTGGGCGGTGATCGACAGCGACGGGTTGACGCCGAGGTTCGCCGACAGCGTGGAGCCGTCCACGACGTGGATCCCCTCGTGCCCGTACAGCCGGTGGTACGGGTCGACGACCCCGGTCTCCGGCGAGTCGCCGATCGCGCAGCCGCCGATGAAGTGCGCGGTCATCGGGATGTTGAGCAGCTCGCCCACCGTGCCGCCCGGATCGCCGTCGATCTCCTCGGCGAGCGCGCGCACGGCCTCGTTCGCCACCGGGATCCAGGTCGGGTTCGAGGCGCCGTGGCCGGCACGGGAGGTCAGCTTCGCGCCGAACAGCCCGCGCTTCCTCTCCACCACGATCGAGTTGTCGAGCGTCTGCATGACGAGCGCGATGATCGTCTTCTCCGACCAGCGGCGGACCGACAGGAGCCGCGGGACCTGCCACGGCCGCCGCAGCGCGATGCCGAGCGCCTTCAGCCAGCGCGGCACGCGGCCGCCGCCGTCGGTCATGATCGTGTTGAGCAGGCCCATGGCGTTGCTGCCCTTGCCGTACCGCACCGGCTCGATGTGCGTGTGCGGCTCCGGGTACCAGGACGAGGTGATCGCGACGCCCTGGGAGTAGTCGACCGCGGTGCCCCTCGCCTTGGCGCCGAGCAGCGCCTCGGAGTTGGTCCGCGTCAGGTGACCGAGGCGCGGCGAGATGTGCGGCAGCGCACCGGTGTCCCGGAGCGTGTGCAACAGCTGCTGGGTTCCCCACGTCCCGGCGGCCACGACGACCTGCCCGGCGCGGTACACGTGGTCGACCCGGCTCCCCCACCGGCCGGTACGGCTGGTCAGCACCTCGTACCCGCCCTCCGGCAGCGGCCGGATCGAGGTCACCGTCGTGTCGGGGTGGACCACCGCCCCGCCGCGCTCCGCGAGGGCGAGGTAGTTGGTGTTCAGCGTGTTCTTGGCGCCGTGCCGGCACCCCGTCATGCACTCACCGCACTCGAGGCAGCCGCGCCGGTCGGGCCCGGCACCGCCGAAGAACGGGTCCGCGACCACCTGGCCGGGCTCCTTGCGGCCGTCCCGGCCGAAGAACACGCCCACCTGGGTCGGCTTGTACGTGTGCCCGGCGCCCATCCGGTCGGCGACCGCCTTCATCGCGACGTCCGAGGGGGTGGTCGAGGGCTGCTCGACCACGCCGAGCATGCGGCGGGCCTGGTCGTAGAACGGCGTCAGCTCGTCGCGCCAGTCCGTGATGTGCCGCCACTGCGGGTCGTCGAAGAAGGTCTGCGGCGGCTCGTACAGCGTGTTCGCGTAGTTCAGCGAGCCGCCGCCGACGCCCGCGCCGGCGAGGATGACGACGTCCTTCAGGACGTGGATCCGCTGGATGCCGTGCAGGCCCAGCCTCGGGGCCCACACGAAGCGCCGCAGGTCCCACGAGGTCTTGGGGAGCGTCTCGTCGGTGAAGCGGCGACCGGCCTCGAGCACGCCGACGCGATACCCCTTCTCGGTGAGCCGCAGCGCGGTGACGGACCCGCCGAAGCCGGAGCCCACCACCACCACGTCGTAGGTCGTCGTCGGCACGGATCTCCTCGCCATCACTGCACCACCCCATTGAACGACCGATCAATGACCCGGAACACTAGGGTCCAGGTCACACCGAGGTCAACGGAGGAGTCATGCCGGGCGCGAAACTCGCCGAGGACGAACGGCAGGGGCAGCTCCTCCGGGCGGCGTACACCGTCGCGCTGCGCGACGGGCTCGACCAGGTGACGGCCCGGCGGGTGGCCACGGAGGCCGGGACCTCGGCAGGTCTCATCTACTTCCACTTCGGGACGATGGAGGACCTCGTCCTCACGCTGCTGGACGAGCTCCTCGCCGCGGCGCTGGACGCCGAGGTCACGCCCGCGGTCGCGGCGCTCCCCACCGCCAGCGCCCGGCTCGAGGCCCTCCTGGACGAGGAGATCCGCGGGCTCCCGGAGCAGCGCGGCCCGGTGGACCTGTTCTTCGGGTTCTGGTTCGGATCCCGCAGCCCGCGGTACCGGGAGCGGATCAACGGCGCGCTGGTCGCGTACCAGCGGGTGTTCGAGGGCGTCTGCGGCGACGTGGTCGCGGAGTGGGGCCACCCGCCCGGCGTGACCGCGACGGCGCTCGCCGAGCTCGTGGTCGCGTTCGTCCAGGGTGCCGCGGTGCAGATGCTCCGCGATCCCGCGCACTTCGACGTGGAGGCCATGCGGGCCGCGGCCCGCGCGCTGCTGCGCTCGCGGCTGGCGCCGTAACCCACCCCGGTGTGGCCTCGTTCACACGACATGCTGCTCGTGCGACTCGCCGCCCTCTCCCTCGCCGCTGCCCTCGTCCTCGCCGGATCCCCGGCGGGCGCGGCCGAGCCCGCGCCCGGTTCCCCCGCGTACGTCGCCCGTGACCTGGCGAACATGGCCGAGGCATACGGCCGCCAGACCGCGCCCGACGGGCAGCTCTCCCCCGCGTACCTGTCCGCGCTCGCCGCCCAGTCCTCGCCGCGGTACGTGGAGGATCTCGTGCGGCAGGCCGCGAACCCCACGCGCCCGGCGCTGACGCTCGCCACCGTGCTGCCGGGGGTGAACGGCGGCAACCCGCTCCGGGCCGGCTGGGAGGACACCCGCGGGGTGCGGACGCCGGTGAGCTTCACGTCGCGGGCGGGCGCACTCCTGGTCGGCGACGTGTACAGCCCCCGGCCGGGCGGCGCCCGCGACCCGTACACCGGGGAGCCGCTGCGCGCGCCGTACCCCACCGTGGTCCTCGAGCCGGGCAGCGTGCAGGGCTCCGGCCGGATGTACGAGTGGCTGGCCGAGGACCTCGCCGAGCGCGGGTACGTCGTGCTGCTGTTCGACGTGCAGGGCGAGGGGCGCAGCGAGACGTTGCCGCACCAGGGCCCGGTCGCCGACCTGCCGTACTGCGACCCGCTCGCGCCGGCCGGCATGTTCGAGCGCACGGGGTGCCCCGGCGTGCCGTTCCAGCAGGCGGCCGGCTTCGTCACGGGGCTCGAGGACGCGATCACGTTCGCGCTGTCGACGCCGTCGGCCCCGTACCCGAACCCCGCCGCCGGGTCCGCCGCCGTCTCGCCGTACAACCCGCTGTGGGCGCAGGTCGACCGCCGGCCCGACCCGCACCCGGTGACGCCGGGCCGCACCACGCGGCTCGCGGTGGTGGGGCACTCGATGGGGGCGTTCGCCGCGTCGTACGTGCAGGGCGTCGACCGGCGCGTGATGGCGGCCGTCGCGCTCGACAAGCTGGCCAGCGGCGCGATGGTGCCCGGCCCGACCTGGCAGCTGCTCGGCGGCACGGACCTGCCCGTCACGCCCGTGGTGCCGAGCCTCGGGATGCAGTCGGAGTACGGGTTCGCCGTCACGCCGTACACCCTGTCCGGGGGGTCGTCCCTCGCCCCGCAGCCGATCTCGCCGACGCAGGCCCCGGATCCGCGCCGCGAGCAGGAGACCGGCTTCGACGGCTGGCGGGCGGCCGGGGTCGACACGATGGTGGTCGTGCCCCGCGCGTCCACGCACCTCGAGTACACCGACATCCCGCTGGCCCTGCCCGCGTCCCGGTACGGGCAGGCGCTCTCGAGCGTGTACACGCAGGCCTGGCTGGGCTTCTACCTGCGGCACGACGTCCGCTCCCGGCAGGCGCTCGACGCGACGTCCTGGCGGTACCTCGAGCCGAAGGGCGGCGGCGTCTGGGCGCCGATCACGCTCGAGCGGGCGGAGCGTCTCTCGCGGTACTACTGCTCGGGCATCGACGTCCGGCACGGCGGCCGCAGCGTGGACACCGACCTCGCGGGCGTCGGCTGCTGACCTCCTGCGGCGCGGTGGTCCCGGCCGCTACCCTCCCGGTCCACCGGCATGCCGTGGGAGGTCGCCGTGGCCACGCAGATCGGCGTCGAGGAGCTGGCGTCCCACCTGAGCGACCCCGTCGAGGGGCCGGTGCTCACCCTGGTCGACCTCACCGACACGTGGCGGCTCCCCCGGCACCTGGCCGGTCCGGTCGTGGAGGCCGCGGCCACCTCGCGACGGCTGCTGATCGGCGTCGGCGACCCCGACCCCGGCTGGGCTCCGGTTCTCGCGGAGCTGACCTGCACGATCGGCGCCGGTGGTGGCCCCGCGGACCCGCGCATCGTGCGGACGCCCTCGGTCCCCGACACGATCGCGCAGGTCTCCGAGGCGGTCGAGGGGGCTCCCGAGGCGGCGTCGGCGGTGGCCTGGCTCCTGCGGACGACCGGGTCCCTGGCGGTCGGTGACGCGCTCGTCGCGGAGGCACTCGCGCATGCGGCCGTCCGGGCGGGACCGGCACACGCCACGTGGCTCGCCGGCCGCTCCGCCGTCCCGGCACGGGCACAGACCGATCCGGTGGTGTACGCCGACCACATCGGCGACCGCCTGATGCTCACGCTGAACCACCCGCAACGCGACAACGCGCTCGACGCCCCCGTCCGGGACGCGCTCATCGCGCACCTCGCCGCGGCGGTCGGCGACGAGTCGGTGCGGTCGGTGGTGCTCGCCGGCGCCGGGCCGTCGTTCTCCGCGTCCACGGACGTGCCGGCGCAGGGCACGTCGGTGCCGCTGCTGAGGCCGGAGCAGCGGCCGGGCGCCCTGCTGTACCGGTGCACGCAGCGGCTCGGCCCCGAGGTCGTCGCCCGGGTCCACGGACAGGTGCTGGGGGCGGGGCTGGAGCTCGCGGCGTTCGCGGGCTGGGTCGTGGCGGACCCGGAGGCGGTCCTCGGGCTGACCGGGCTCGCGGCCGGGCTGGTCCCCGGCGCCGGCGGGACGGTCAGCGTCCCCCGGCGCACGGGACGCTGGCGGGCCGCGTACCTCGCCCTGACGGGGGCGCGGATCGACGCCCGCACGGCGCACGCCTGGGGCCTCGTGGACGAGGTCTCGCGGCTCAACCCCTGAGCCCC
The DNA here is from genome assembly GCA_036402915.1 of Mycobacteriales bacterium. GTDB lineage: Bacteria > Actinomycetota > Actinomycetes > Mycobacteriales > HKI-0501 > JAVEDU01. The sequence continues at coordinate 135,019 of DASWRY010000067.1, read as the reverse complement.
GCTCAGCCCATGAGCCCCGCTCAGCCCATGACCTGCCGCATGTCCTCCCCCAGCTGCCAGCGCTCGGCCGCGTCGAGGTCCACGATCCGCGGGACGACGTCGTCGTCCTGCGCCCGGAGGTCCCCGAGCACCCGGCCCGCCAGCTCGCGCAGCCCCGGCGGGTCCACGTCCGGGTTCAGGGCGTCGTACGCGCCCAGCGCCTCCTGCACGGTCGCGGCCTCGACCAGCGACGCCGGCAGCTCCGGCAACGCGGGGGCGACCACGTGGCCCTCGGCGGCGAGGTACTCCCGGGTCTCCCGGACGATGCCGCCCAGCCGCAGCTGCACCCAGCCGAGGTCGTCCCGGTCGAGCGCCGTGACGACCTCGTCCCACAGGCCGGCCAGCTTGCGGTGTTCGGCCGTCACGAAGTCGAGCAGGTCGCCGGCCTCACCGGTCTCGTCGCGCAGGCTCTCCTCCACGCCGTGGTCAGCCGCCCCGCCGTACGGCGGCACCAGGGGCTCGTCGGTCATGTCCGCTCCCTTCCTCGGTGCCGCAGCCGTACCCCGGCGGGTGCGCCGGAATGCCTGCCCCCGCGCCCGGGTTGCACCGGTGTGTCCCGAGCCGCCCTGTCCCCCGCCGAGCAGTCCGCCGTGCGCGCGGTCCTCGACGCGGAGCGCCGCGGCACGGCCGAGGCGATGGCGACGCTGACGCGCGACTTCGACGGCATCGTCGAGGCCGCCGCCTCGTCCAACGGCGACGACGAGCACGACCCGGAGGGCGCGACGATCGCGTTCGAGCGGTCGCAGGTGGCGGCGCTGCTGCGGCAGGCACGCGAACGCCTCGGGGACCTCGACCGCGCGCTCACGCAGCTGGGCGAGGGGACCTACGGCCGCTGCGAGGGCTGCGGGACCGCGATCGCCCCGGAACGGCTCGCCGCGCGCCCGGCCGCCCGCACGTGCATCACGTGCGCGTCCGCGCGCCGGCGGTGACGCTCACGGGTAGCCGAGCAGCCCGCGGAGCACGAGGCGCTCGAGCGCGCCGGTCAGCTCCGCGCGGGACATCCCGCCGAGCTGGACCGACAGCGTGTACGGCAGGTCGGTGAGCAGCGACCACTGCACGAGGTACGCCGGGAGCTCGTCCAGCGACCCCGCCGCCGGGGCCGAGCGCAGGAGCGCGGAGAAGAACGAGCTGACGTACGCCGTCATCTCCCGCGCCAGCGGACCGAGGCGCTCGTCGCCGACCACCTCGTGCGTCCAGACGTGGAACACCGCGCCGTGCGTGCACATCACGTCGAGCCAGCCGCTCAGCCACGCGCGCCCCTCCTCCGGCGAGGCGAAGCCCGGCCGCGCGGCCTCGATGTGGTCGCTGAGCGCGACGGCGGCCCGGTGCGCGAGCGTGCTGAACAGGCTGCCGCGGTCCGGCCAGTACGTGTACACGCTGCCGTGGCTCACGCCCGCCTCGGCGGCGACGTCGTTCAGCGTGGTGCCCCGGTAGCCGTTGCGGCAGAACGCGATCGTCGCGGCGGCGGCGATGCGTTCGAGGGTCGGGCGGCTGCGGGCGGTGATCCGTCGCCGGACCCCCGGCTCGACCGCAGGGTCGGGCCCCGGCCGCGACCCCGCCGGACGCGGCGGCCGGGGAGGCTCCGGACGTTCCCCGGCGACCTCCGCGTCGGGCCCCAGGCTGTCCCGCGGGAACAGCGCGAGGTACACCACGCGGGCCACCACCGCGTCGACGCGGGCGGGGTCCATGTCCGGAGTACGTTCCGCGAGGGTGCAGTGCGCCGAGTGCACGAGCGACCCGATCGCGAGGGCGAGCGGCCCCACCTGATCCTCCGGGACACCCGCCCGCACCAGCACGGGCCGCACCGCCGCCCTGTACTCGTTCAGGAAGCGGACCGACGAGCCGTCCAGCACGGGCTCGCTCGCCTCCGCGAAGGGCCACGCGAGCAACGTCGTGGCGTGCCGGTCGACGACCGCGGACAGCCGGCGGATCCGCGCCTGCAACTCGTCCAGGCCGGCGTGCCCCGCCTCCACCCACGGCATGGACCCCAGGGCGCGGGCCTCCGCGAGCACCTCGTCCGCGAGCTCTGCGACGAGCACGCGGAAGAGGTCGCCCTTGCCCTCGAAGTACTGGTACACCGCGGCCCCGGACCGCCCCGACGCCGCGCCGATCGCCTCGACCGACGTGCCGTGGTAGCCGCGCTCGCCGAACAGGCGCCGGGCGACGTCCAGGATCTCCCGCCGTGCGCGGGTGCCGTGCCTGCCGAGTGCCGGGTTGGCCCCGTAGGGCGGCCGCCGGATTCCGTCGGGCGGACCCTCGCGTTCGGTGCGGTACATGTCCCGCAGAGGCTATCTCACGCAGCGCCGGACAATTCCTCCAGGAAGGCCGTGACGTTCGCGAGGAACACCGAGTTGTCGTCGCCGGCGACCATGTGCGCCGCGCCGGGCACCTCGACGTGCTGCGCGCCCGGGATGGCGCGGAGCAGCTCCTCGACCCCCGCCTCGGTGACGACGTCGGACGCGCCCCCGCGCAGCAGCAGCGTGGGCACGCGTACCCGCGCGGTGGCCTCGTGCAGCCGCCGCCCGCGGCGGGCCGAGTCCACTTTGCCCCGGGCGAGGAACGCGGGGTCCCAGTGCCAGTACCAGCGGCCGTCCGGGCCCTGCCGGACGTTCTTGCGCACCGACGCGGTGTCCACCGGACGGACACGGTGCGGCTGGTACCGGCGGATCGCCTCCGCGACGTCCTCGAGCGTGGCGAAGCCCTCGGGCGCCGCGCCCATGAACGCCTTGATCCGCGCCACGCCCTTCGGGTCCATCTGCGGGACGACGTCGACCAGGACGAGCGCCCGGACCGTACCGGGGTGCTCCCCCTCGGCGACCAGACCGGTCAGGCCACCCATCGACGCGCCGACCAGCACGGGAGGTGCCCCGAGGGCGGCGATCACCGCCCGGAGATCCGCGACGAGCGCGCCGACGGAGTAGTCGCCGTCCGGCGCCCAGTCGCTCTCCCCGTGGCCGCGCGCGTCGACGGAGAGGACGTCGAACCCGAGGTCCGCCATCGCCTCGCCGGTACGCCGCCACGAGTGCCGGGTCTGTCCCCCGCCGTGCAGCAGCAGCATCGGTCCCCGGTCGGCCGTGCCCCGGGCGCGCCATCGCGTGCCGGCGAGGCTCACGCCCGCTCCCGCCAGCCGGATCTGCTCCGTCATCCGCTCTCCTCACCACCGGGCCGCAGGGTGCCCGCCGCCGCCAGCTCCTCGCGGGTACGCCGGGCGACCCGCTTCGCGATCGACATCCGGTGCACCTCGGAGGCGCCGTCGTAGATGCGGAACGCCCGGATGTCGGCATAGATCCGGCCGATCACCAGCTCGTCGGTCGTGCCCAGGCCACCGGCCAGCTGGACCGACCGGTCGACGATCCGGCCGGCCGCCTCGCTGACGAACACCTTCGCGCGCGACGACTCCTCGGTGCCCCGGGCGCCCTGCGCGAGCTGCCAGGCGGCGTGCCACAGCAGCGCGCGGGCGGCGGCGAGGTCGATCTCGTTGTCCGCGATCAACTGCTGCGCCATGCCCTGGTCCGCGAGCGGCGCCCCGAACAGCTCCCGGTCGACCGCACGCCCCACCGCGATGCGGTGCGCGCGGCGGGCGGCCCCGAGCCAGCGCATGCAGTGGGTGAGCCGGGCCGGGGCGAGCCGGACCTGCGCGTGGGCGAACCCGCGGCCGGGCTCACCGAGGACCGCGCCGGGACCGACCTCCACGTCCGCGAGCGTCACCCGGCAGTGGCCGCCGACGGTCGCGGCGTCGATGGTCCGCGCGTGCTCGCCGACGACGAAGCCCGGCGTGCCGGAGTCGACCAGGAACATCGACGCGCCCCCGGAGGGCTCGTCCCGGGCCATCACGATCGCGAACGCCGCGCCGTCCGCCCCGGTGATGAGGTGCTTCTCCCCGGACAGGAGCCACCCCTCGCCGGACCGCCGGGCGGTCGTGCGGAGGGCCGAGGGGTCGGACCCCGCGCCGGGCGGCGGCTCGGTCATCGCGAAGCACGAGCGCACGTCGCCGTCCACGAGCGGCCGGAGATACCGCTCCCGCTGCGCGGGCGTGGCGGTCATGTCGAGGAGGTGGATGTTGCCCTCGTCCGGAGCGGCGCAGTTCAGCGCGAGCGGGCCCAGCAGCGAGGTGCCCGCCTCCTCCAGCAGCACCGCCGTCTCGTCGAACCGGAACCCTCCCCCGCCCAGCTCCGCGGGGGCCTGCGGAGCCCAGATGCCGGCCGCACGGGCCGCCGCCTGCAGGTCCCGGCGCAGCGCGTCGGTCACGCCGCCGGCGAAAGCCTCCTGCTCCCGCGGTACGACCACGTCCGCGACGAACCCGGCGATGCGGTCCCGCCACTCCTCGGCGCGCGGGGACAGCGTGAAGTCGAACACGGACGGGGACCTCCGGATCACGGGCGGACGGGGAACACCGGGAGGTCAACATATGCCCTCGCCCGGACGAGGACCGCCGACCGGGTGCCGTGTCGGTGCGCCCACCGACCGGTGGCTCGGACACGACGCCTGCCCGAGGTCGGGACCCGTGTGCACCCGTTAGGGTCGGCCCACCCCCATCCCGCGTGCCATCAGGAGGAACCGTGCCCGGACCGCTGCAGGGCCTGCGTGTGCTCGAGTTCGGCGGCATCGGCCCCGGTCCGCACGCCGCGATGGTGCTGGCCGACCTCGGGGCCGACGTCGTCCGGGTGGAGCGCCCGAGCGGCGGGCTCACGGTGCTGCCGCCGGACGCCCGCGACTGGCTCCTGCGCGGCCGGAGGTCGGTCGCCGCGGACCTCAAGGACCCCGCCGGACTCCACACCGTGCGGCGCCTGCTCGACGCGGCCGACGTGGTGGTGGAGGGGTTCCGCCCGGGTGTCGCCGAGCGGCTGGGCATCGGCCCGGACGAGGCCCTCGCACGCAACCCCCGCCTCGTGTACGCCCGGATGACCGGCTGGGGCCAGGACGGCCCGCTCGCGCAGCGGGCCGGGCACGACATCAACTACATCTCGCTCACCGGGGCGCTGCACTCGTTCCGCACCGCGGGCGCGCGGCCGACACCGCCGATCAACCTCGTGGGCGACTTCGGCGGCGGGTCGATGTTCCTCGTCACCGGGATCCTGGCCGCGCTGTGGGAGCGGTCGTCGTCCGGCCGCGGGCAGGTGGTCGACGCCGCGATGGTGGACGGCACGAGCGTGCTGATGCAGATGGTGTGGGCACTGCGCGCGCAGGGTGTCTGGCGCGACGAGCCCGCGAGCAACCTGCTGGACACCGGCGCCCCGTTCTACGACACGTACGCGTGCGCCGACGGCGGGTACGTCGCGGTCGGCGCGCTCGAGCCCCAGTTCTACGCCGAGCTGCTCACCGGGCTCGGCCTCGCCGCGGAGGCCCTCCCCGGGCAGTACGACCCCGCGGGGTGGCCGGTGCTGCGGGAGCGGTTCACCGCGGCGTTCGCGAGCCGTCCCCGGGACGAGTGGGCGGACGCCTTCGCCGGGACGGACGCCTGCGTCACCCCGGTGCTCTCCCTGGCCGAGGCGCCCCGGCACCCGCACCTCGCCGCGCGCGGCACGCTGACCGAGGTGGACGGGGTCCTGCAGGCCGCACCCGCGCCCCGGTTCTCCCGCACCGTGCCGGACACGCCGGCGTCGCCGCCGCGGCCCGGCGCCGACACCGACACCGTCCTCGCGGAGTGGGGCGCCTGATGTCGGTACTCCGACTCACCGTCGCCACCGCGGCCGCCGGTACCTCGCTCGACGGCGGGGCGGTCCGAGCCGGGATCGCCGCGCTGGCCGACCGGGGTCCCGCCGTGGGGGCCGTGCTCCTCGTCGGCGAGGGACCGAACTTCTGCACCGGCGGCGACATCACGTCCTTCGCCGCGGCCGGCGACCGCCACGCCGCCGTGCACGCGATGGCACGGGAGCTGCACGACCTCGTCCGGGCGCTGGTGACCGCGCCGGTGCCGGTGGTCGCCGCGGTACACGGCTGGGCGGCCGGTGCCGGTATGAGCCTCGCGTGCGCGGCCGACATCGTCGTGGGCGGCCCGTCGACGCGGTTCCGCCCGGCGTACGCGTCGATCGGGTTCTCCCCGGACGGCGGCATGTCCTGGACGCTGCCGCGCGCGATCGGCGCGGCCCGCGCGCGGGACCTCGTCCTCACCGACGGCGTGCTGACCGGCGAGGAGGCGTACCGCGCGGGGCTGCTGTCCCGCCTCGTCCCGGACGAGCAGGTCCGCGAGGAGGCCGAGCGGGTGGCGGAGGGGCTGAGCCGGGGTCCCCGCGCGTCGCTGGCCCGGACCAAGCGGCTCCTCTGGGAGGGGCACGACCGCGGGCTCGCCGCGCAGCTCGACGCGGAGGCGGACGCGGTCGCCGACAGCGCGGACGGGCCGGAGGGCCGCGAGGGCGTGGCGGCCTTCACCGAGCGCCGGGCGCCGCGGTGGCCCGCGCAGTAGCGGGGCCCGCGCCGCGCCGTGGGTTCTAGGGGTCGTCGCAACGGCGACAGTGCACAGTGGTCGCCCCGGTGGGACTGGTGGGGTTGCCGGGACCGGAGAGACCCGGTCACGGAGGTCCTCTCCGTGCCCTCCAGGGCGGTATGCTCCCGTCTCGCCACGGTCACCCGAACGGAGTAGTAGCCCGCTGCGCCTCTGGCCCCCCAGAGGTCGAGACGGATCCCTGTGGGGAGGTGTCGGCATGACACCGGAAACCCGCGTGGCCACGCCGGCCCCTCCCTCGAGGCGGCGCCCGGAGGCCGCCGGGCTGCCCTCGCCGGACGAGTCGCGACGCCAGGTGACGGTGCTGTTCTGCGACCTCGTCGGATCCACCGAGCTGTCCGGCTCCATCGACCCGGAGGAGCTCCGGGACCTGCTCGGGCGGTACCAGCACCAGGTCGCGACGGCGATCGAGCAGTACGGCGGCCGCCTCCACCACACCCTCGGCGACGGGATCATGGCGAGCTGGGGGTACCCGATCGCGCACGAGGACGACGCGGTCCGCGCCGTGCTGGCCGGACTCGCCGCCGTGGAACGGGTGTCGCACACGTCCGGCGGCGAGGCCCCGCTCGGCGCCCGGGTGGGCATCCACACCGGCATCGCGGTGGTCACCGACACCGCCTTCGGTGGCCGGCGGGAGTTCGGCAACCTGTTCGGCGAGACCCCGAACCTCGCCGCCCGCCTCCAGACCGTCGCCGAGCCCGGGACGGTCGTGATCAGCGAGACCACCGAGGACCTGGTCCGGGGCGGGTTCGCGACACGGGACCTGGGGCGCTGCGCGCTGAAGGGCGTCGCGCGGGACGTCCGTGTCTACGCCGTGCTCCACGCCCGGGAGCCCGCGTCGCCGTGGTGGCGGGGTACGGACCACCGTCCGGTGATCGGCCGCGACGTCGCGCTGCGGACCCTGCGCGCCGCCTGGGTGCGCGCGCAGGACGGCGGGAGCGCGGTCGTCGTGCTGGTCGGGGAGGCCGGGATCGGCAAGTCCCGGCTGATCCAGCACGTGTGCGAGGCCGTCCACGCCACCGGCGGGCCCACCGTGGTCGTCCACTGCACCGCGCTCCAGCGCGGGACCGCGTTCGGCGCCGTCCGGCAGCTCCTCCGTCACGTGCTGGGCATCTCCTACCGGGACGGCCCCGAGACGCAGCGGGACCGGCTCATGGCGTTCGCCGACCGGTGGCGGGCGCTGCACGACGGCGTGACGCTCGCCGCGGTCGCCTCCCTGCTCGGCATCGCGGCGGGCGACGTCGGCACCGCGCTCGACCTCGCGCCGGACCAGCTGCGCGAGCGGACGCTGACCTCGCTCCTCACGTTCGCCGACAGCCTGACCGCGGGGCGGCCCGGGCTGCTGGTCGTCGAGGACCTGCACTGGGCGGACCCGTCCACGCTCGAACTGCTCCGCCGGCTCGTGACCCGCGGACCGGCCGCCGGCACCCTCGTCGTCGCGGCCACCCGCCCGGGGCCGGAGCTGCCGGGCGCGGACACGGTCACCGTCGGCGCGCTGAGCCCGAAGGACGTCGGCGAGCTGGCCGCGCGGATCGCGCCGGACCTGCCGCCGTTCCTGAGGCGGATGGTCGTCGAACGGGCGGACGGTGTCCCGCTGTACGTCGAGGAGCTGGTGCGTGTCCTCGGCCGCACCGAGCCGGGGTACCCCGCCGAGATCCCGCCCCGGCTGCACGACCTGCTCGTCGCGCGGCTCGACGAGTGGCCCGCGCAGCGGGCGCTGGCCCAGGTCGTCGCGACGATCGGCTCGGCGGGGACGCGCTCGCTGGTCGAGCGGGTGTGCGGGCTCCCCGGCGAGGAGGTGCGGCGGGAGCTGGAGGTCCTCGTCCGCGCCGGGATCCTCCACGACGAGGGTCCGGAGCACGACCCGATGTACCGGTTCCACCACGTTCTCCTGCGCGATGCGGCGTACTCGACGCTCCTGCGGTCACGCCGCCGGGAGCTGCACGCGACCGTCGCGGCACAGCTCCTCGAGCTCTCCCGCCACACCGGGGTCGCGGCGGACGTCATCGCCCACCACCTCGAGGAGGCCGGAGACCTGCCCGCCAGCCTCGAGTGGCGCCTGCGCGCGGCGATGTGCGCGGCCACGATGGCGGCGCACCGGGAGGTCGTCGCGCACCTGCGGCACCTGCTGGACCGCCTGCCGGAGGCCCCCGGCGCGGTCGACGAGGTCGAGGTGCTCGTGATGCTGGGGGCGAGCCTCGGGACGCTCGAGGGGTACACGTCGCCCGAGGTGGCCCGCGTGAACCAGCGGGCGCGGGACCTGCTCGAGCGGTCGCCCCGGCGCACGTACTCGCCGGGCATGCTCTACCCGCTGTGGGCGTACCACCACGTCCGCGGCGACCTGGACGTGTCCTGGCCGCTGGCCCGGGACCTGTGCGGCCGCGGCGAGCCCGGGAGGCAGAGGGCCCCGGCGGCCGCGATGGCGGCGTTCGACCTCGTCGACCTCGGCGAGCTCGAGGCCGCCGTCCCGCTGCTGTGGGAGGCGGAGCGGGACGGGGCGGAACCGCTGCCCGACATGCCGCACGAGCTGTGGTCGGCCGCCCGGGTGCTCCGCGGCATCGCGTCGTGGACCGTCGGCCGCCGCGGCGAGGGCCGGGACGCGGTCCGCGACGCGGTCGAGCACGCGGAGACCCTCGGCCTCCCGAAGGGGTCCTTCACCCGCGCGCTCGTCGGCGGCTACGCGGCCTGGTGGGCGCTGCTCGCCGACGACCCCGCCAGCGCGACGGCGTACGCGATGCGCTCGGTCGAGGAGGCCACCTCCGGCGGGTACAGCTCCTGGCTGGTGGCCTCGGCCATGCACGCGGCAGGAGCGCAGGCGATGCTGGGCGATCCGGAGGCCGCGGTGGGCACGCTCACGCACCTCCTCGTGCAGTGGCGGGAGGCGGGCGCGGAGTCGTTCCGGCCGGCGTTCCTCCGCTGGCTCGGCTGGGCGCACGCCGCCCGCGGAGACCCGGCCGGCGCGCTGGCGGCCGTCGACGAGGGCATCGCGCACGTCCACCTGCACGGCGACCGCGTGCACGAGCCGGAGCTGCACCGGGACCGGGCCCTGCTGTTGCGGTCCGCCGGGGACGAGCGCGGCGCGGTGGCGGCGCTGCGCGAGGGGGCGGCGCTCGCGGAACGGCTCGGCCTGTGGTCGTTCGCCCTCCGCGCCCGGACGGAGCTCGCCGCCTCGCTGCCGGGATCGCGCCCGGCGCGGGTGGCGCTCCGCCACGCCCGCGGGCACGTCACCGGCGGCGAGTCCGACGCCGACGTCCGCCGCGCCGAGGAGGTGCTGTCCGGATGAGCCACCAGTTCGGCCGGCTCGCCGACCGGCGGCGTCGCCGGCCTGCGTCCCGGCCGTCCTATGTGGAGCGCGGCGGGGAGATGGTCACCCGCCACCCCTTCGACGCGTACCGCGTCCGGATGACCGTGTTCGCCCTCGACTCCGGCGAGGCGCGGGTGGACGCCCTGTGTGAGCGGACGTTCGCGCTGCCGTCCCGCGGTGCCGAGGACTACGTCCAGGTCGGGGGGCACGTGCTCCTCGTGTTCGCCCGCATCCGGGAGATCCGCAGCTCCCATGCGCCGGACGACGCCCTCGGCGTGGCCGGCGAACGCGAGTGCGGGCTGTGGGTCCCGCTGCTGGACCGGAACCGCCGCCGTGCCACGTGGACGATCCCGTACCTGTACGTCGACCAGCCCGCCGCCGCGATGGGCGGCCGCGAGATCTTCGGCTACCCGAAGCAGATCGCCGACGTGCGGATCGCCGACGACGCCTCCCGGTTCTCGGTGAAGGCGCCGTGCATCCGCCGATTCGGGACGACGGCGAGGATGCAGCGTCACGAGGTCCTGTCCGCCCGGCGCACCGGGACCGGGGACGCACCGTCCGCACCGTTCACCACGGCGGCGTCCGCGGTGGAGCACCTGGTGGACGGCCGCGTCGGGCACGTCCTCCGGCTGGCCGCCCGCGCGGCGCTCCCGGCCCACCTGCTCCGCGCGGCCCGGGACGTGCAGGCGGCCGCGATGTTCCTCGCGCAGGTGGCGTACGGACGCATCCCCGTCGTCCAGCTGAAGCAGTTCCGCGACGTGACCGACCCACGGGTCGCGTGCTACCAGGCGATCACGGAGACGTGCCACGACGTGCTGGCCTTCCGGGAGGGCGCCCTGGTCACCGATCCGTACGAGATCGACGTGCAGTCGCTCGACGGCCAGCCGTTCGAGCGCGACCTGGGCCTCGTCAGCGGCCGCCACACCCCCGACCTGGCCTTCTGGCTGGACTTCGACATGAGGATCCAGGCAGGCACGGCCCTCTGGGAGGCCGCGCGGTGAGCGGCCGGCGGGTCGTGGTCCTGGGCGGGGGCGCGGCCGCCCTCGCCGCCGCGTTCGAGCTCAGCAGCGGCGACGACTGGCAGAGCGAGTTCGAGAGCATCACGGTGTACCAGCGCGGGTGGCGGCTCGGCGGCAAGGGCGCGAGCGGCCGCGGCGCGCACGGACGCGTCGAGGAACACGGCCTGCACATGTGGTTCGGGTTCTACGACAACGCGTTCCACCTGATCGACCGCTGCTACACCGAGCTCGACCGTGCGGAGGACGTGCCGATCCGGACGGTCGAGGACGCGTTCGAGCCGGCCTCGACGTTCGTGCTCACCGAGCACCGGCCGGACGGCTGGGAGCCATGGGTGGCGACGTTCCCCGAGGACGACCGGCGGCCGTGGCGGCGCAACCCGGGCCCGCCCACGCTGTGGGAGCTCGTGATCCGGGCGCTCGAACTCGCGCTCGCCCAGGTGCGCGCCGCGGGCAGCGGCGACACGCCGATCGACCCCGGGCTGCGCCTGCGGCCCGTGGCCGCGGACCACGAGGACGGGGTCCGGGTGACGCCCGTGCTGCCCCACCGGCGCGGGCCCGGCTTCTTCGGGGCGGCCCTCGGGGCGTCCCGGGCCGCGTTGCGGGCCGGGTCGGCGGTACGGGAGCTGTCCGACGAGATGATCGGCACCGCGATCACCGCGGCCCTCGCCACCGCGGCCGCGCTCGACGCCGATCCGGACACCGACGACGAGGGCGTGCGGAAGGCCCTGGGCGTGCTCGTGGACGAGGCGGCGGCGATGGCACGGGCCCGCCTGCCCGGCGTGATCGACGACTCGCCCTCGCTGCGGCGGCAGTGGTACCTGATCGACATCCTGCTCGCCTGTGTCCGTGGCGTGCTGGTGGACGACCTGTTCACGCACGACACCGACGCCATCGACCACGTCGACTTCGTCGACTGGCTGGTGAGCCACGGCGCGAGCGAGGAGTCCGCGCGCTGCCCGCTGATCACGGCCACCGTGTACGACATGGCCTTCGCGTACCGCGACGGCGACCCGCGGCAGCCGGCGTGTTCCGCCGGTACGGCGCTGCGGGGTCTCACCCGGCTGTTCTTCGACTACAAGGGCGCGCTCGCGTGGAAGATGCGCGCCGGCATGGGCGACGTCGTGTTCGCTCCGCTGTACGAGGTGCTCCGGAAGCGCGGCGTGCGCTTCGAGTTCTTCCACCGGGTCGACTCCCTCCACCTGTCCGCCGACGGGACGCGGATCGAGGAGATCCGTGTGACACGGCAGCTGGACCCCAGAGACCCGGACCGGCCGTACGAGCCGCTGGTCCGGGTCGAGGACCTGCCGTGCTGGCCGGCCGAGCCCCGCTGGGAGCAGGTGGTCCGGCCCGACCACGTGGGCGCGGAGGACCTCGAGAGCTACTGGTCCACCGAGGCCGAGGCGGGGACGGTGGTGCTGCGGGACGGCACCGACTTCGACGACGTGGTCCTCGGGATCGGCGTCGGGGCGCTCCACACGGTGTGCGCCGACCTGGTGCGCCACAGCCCGGCCTGGAAGGCGATGGTCGAGGGCCTCGGGACCGTCTGGACGCAGGCGTTCCAGCTGTGGCTGTCCCGGGCGCCGGAGGATCTCGGGGACCTCGCGCCCGGCGCGGTCACGGCCGGGTTCACCGAGCCGTTCGACACGTACGCGGACATGCCCCAGGTCATTCCGCGCGAGTCGTGGGGCGGCCGGGTGAAGGGCGTCGCGTACTTCTGCAACGCGATGCCCACCCCGCCCGGAGCGCCGGACCCCGCCGAGGAGGGCGTCCGGGAACGTGCGGATCACGAGGTGTTCCTCGAGGCCGTGCAGTTCCTCGACACGGAGGTCGACCAGCTGCTGCCGGCGGCCACGCACCGGTACCCGCCGGGGTTCCGCTGGGAGCTCCTCGTCGGCGACGGCACGGCCACCGGCGCCCGGCGCTTCGCCACCCAGTACTGGCGGGCGAACGTCGACCCCAGCGACCGGTACGTCCAGTCGCTGCCCGGCACGTCCGCCCTACGGATCCGCCCCGGCGACAGCGGGGTGGCCAACCTGTACCCGGTGGGCGACTGGACGGACTGCGGACTGAACGCGGGCTGCGTCGAGGCCGCCGTCACCTCCGGGATGCTCGCCTCCCACGCCCTGTCCGGACGACCCTCGCTCGACGGCGTCGTCGGGCACGACCACCTGCGAGGTCCGCAGTGACGAACCCGTCCGAGGACGTGCTGCACCATTTCGAGCCGGCCACGTCCACCCTGCCGCTGACGGCCGTGCCGCCGGTGCGCGCGTCGCTCCACGAGGTGCTCGACCGTGCGCTCGACCTGGCCGAGTCGGTGGCCGCGCTGGCGCGGCCCTTCGCGCGGCCGGGGCTGCGCTCCCCCGTCGCGCCGCTCGCGCGGGTGCGGCTGCGGCTCGCGGCGTTCGGCCGGGAACGCTCCGGCGGGCCGTCGGTCCTCCCGCTCGGTCCGGCGGCGCCGGACTCGAAGGCCACCGGACGGCTCGAGGTCGCCAACGAGGGGACGGCGACGCGGACGGACGTGGCACTCCTGTGCACCGGGCTCGTCACCGACTCGCTGCACCGGATCGACGGGAAGAACGTCGGCTTCCTCCCCCGCGCGTTCACGCTTCCCCCCGGCGAGACCGACACGGTGGACGTCACCGTGGACGTCCCGCGGGGTGCGCGTCCCGGTGTGTACACCGGAGTGGTCACGGTGGTCGGGCTGCCCTCGATCCGCACCGTGCTGACGCTGGAGGTGCGGTGACCGCGACCGTCGCCGACCCGGTGGCGCGGCACCGGGACCGCGTGCTCGGGGCGCTGCTCGCCGCGCTGCCCCGGGGTGAACCGGCGAGCCACCTGTACGACCTCCTGCCGCAGTACCCGGCCCGTCCCAGCAAGGCGATCCGGCCCGCACTGCTGATGGCCACGTGCGCCGCGCTGGGCGGCGACGAGGAGCGCGCGCTGCCGTTCGCCGTCGGCGTGGAGATGCTGCACAACGCGTTCCTCATCCACGACGACATCACCGACGGCAGCGGCTCCCGCCGGGGCGAGCCGACGCTCGTCGCCACGCACGGGATCGGGCTCGCGCTCTGCGCCGGGAACACGCTCGCGACCGAGGCGCTCGCGGTGCTCCGGGAGGCGTCCCGCGGGCGCGGCTCCGCGACCGCCGAGGCGGTGACGGCGGAGGTCGAGACGGCCACCCGGCGCACCCTCGAGGGCCAGGCGATGGAGCTCGGCTGGGACCGGGACCGCCGCGTCGACGTGACGGTCGCCGACTACCTCGACATGATCCGGCACAAGACGTCGTGGTACTCGACGATCCTCCCGTGCCGGCTCGGCGCGCTGGCGGCCGGGCGGACGCTGTCGGACCGGACGTTCGTCCGGTTCGGCGCGCTGGTGGGCGCCGTGCTCCAGATCGGCGACGACCTGCAGAGCCTCACGGCGGACCGGGACGCCTCCGGTGAGGACTTCGGCGACGACGTCCTCGAGGGCAAGCGGACCCTGGCCGTCGTGCACCATCTCTCGCACGGTCCCGCCGACGGTCGCGCCCGGCTCGTGGAGCTGCTCTCGCGCCCCCGCGAGGAACGGTCCCGCGACGACGCCGGGTGGGTCACCACGCTGCTCCGGGAGCACGGCAGCCTGGCGTACGCCGCTCGGGCGGCCCACACCCTCGCGGCCGAGGCCCGCCTCGAACAGCTCCGCGAGCTGCCCGGCGCACGGCCGTCGGGCAGCTCCGTGCTCGCCGCCGTGGTGGACCTGCTCGACGACCGCGTGCCCTAGGTGTGCCGGAGCGCCGGTGTCGCCGGGTCGCGCCCCGGGTCGGCCAGCAGCGCGTCGGCCCACCGGACGAGCCCCGCGACGTCGACACCGTACGGGTCCTCGCCCGCGTACCGCGCCACCCGGTCCCGGCCGCGGCGCAGCACCGTCGCGGCGCCCACCGGGTTGCCCCGGAGGAGGTGGGTGAGCCCGACGGCGAGCTGGGCGAGGCCCTGCCAGAGGTCGCGCTCGCCCGTGGGGGCCGCCTTCCAGGTGCCCTCGAGGATCTCGTGGGCGTGGAACGGCCTGCCGGTGTCGAGCAGCCGCTGGGCCTCCGCCAGCGAGTCGAGCGGCGGCAGGGCGAGGCCCTCGGGGGTCCGCGGTACGCCACCCTCCGCGCCGCGCGGCAGGGGCCGGCCGAGCCCGTCCCGCGGCCGGGCGTTGAGCGGGCGACCGGCGGCATCACGCTCGCGGGGGGTCGGCGGGCGGCCGGCGGCATCACGCTCGCGGGGGTTCGGCGAGCGGCCGTCGGCATCCCGTTCGCTGGGTCCCGTGGTGATCGGCGTGCCTCCTCGTGCGGTGGGCACCAGCATAGGTCCCCCGCGATCAGGAGACCGCCGGTCCGGCCTGGCCGCTCGTCGCGAGCTCGCGGAGGAACTCGTGGCACTGCCGCGCCCGCGCCGAGTCCTCCGCCATCACCTGCTCGAAGAACCCCGCGATGTCGTCCCGCCCCGCGTTGCGCGCGTCGCGGACGTACTGCCCGTAGTCGTGCCCCGCCTTCAGCGAGTGGTACTGCACCGAGATCAGGTCGTAGCTCACGTCGTCGAAGCCGGTCTCGCCCGTCGCCATCGTCGTGTCCCTTCCCGTGGATGCCGCAGCGGTACCCACCGCCCCCGGGCTCAACCCGCCACGAAGCTCAACCGGACGTGCCGCGTCCGGTTGTCGGTGTTCGAGTCGACCAGCACGACGCTCTGCCACGTGCCCAGTGCGGGGACACCGCCGAGGACCGGCAGCGTGACGGACGGCGCGACGAACGCGGGCAGCACGTGATCCCGCCCGTGCCCGGGCGAGCCGTGCCGGTGGGCGTACCGGTCGTCCGGCGGCAGCAGCCGGTCGAGCACCCCGGCCAGGTCCTCCTCGCTGCCCGATCCCGTCTCGATCAGCGCGACGCCGGCCGTCGCGTGCGGCACGAACACGTTCAGCAGCCCGTCACCGTGCTCACGGCAGAAGTGCCGCACGTCCCGGGTGAGGTCCGTGACGAGCCGGTCGCCGGTCTCGATCCGCAGTTCCGTCGTCTCCATCCGCGTCATTCTGGTGCCTTCGGCGGTTCTCGGCACGCGTCCCGTAGCCTCCGAGCCGTGGACGCGTTCTACGAGCAGGTCGACACCCACCGGTACCTCGGCACGCCCGCCACCGCGGGCCCGTGGGACCCCGCCGCGCAGCACGGCGGCCCGCCGAGCGCGCTGCTGGCGCACGTGCTCGAGCGGGACACGCCGCCGCGGCCGGACCTCCGGCTCACCCGGATGACCGTGGAGCTGCTGCGGCCCGTCCCGGTCGGCGAGCTGGACACGACCACGCGGGTGCTGCGGTCCGGCCGGCGCACCGAGCTGCTCGAGGCGGAGCTGTCCGCGGGCGGCGTCACGGTGCTGCGGATGACGGCGTCGCGGGTCGCCGCGGCCGACGGCGCCGCGCCCGCCGTCCCGGAGGGCGTGCCCGCACCGCCGATGCCGGAGTCCGGCGAGCCGGCGTTCTGGTCCGGCGCCCACCTCGACGGGTACATGTCCTCGGTCGAGTGGCGGTACGCCGCCGGCTCGGTCGCGACCCCCGGTCCCGCCGCGGTGTGGGCGCGTCCCCGCCTGGACCTCGTCGCCGGCCGGGCCCTCGCGCCGGTC
Organism: Mycobacteriales bacterium; assembly: GCA_036402915.1. Lineage (GTDB taxonomy): Bacteria > Actinomycetota > Actinomycetes > Mycobacteriales > HKI-0501 > JAVEDU01. Next base: position 118,588 of record DASWRY010000067.1, on the reverse strand, counting down.
GAGCGGGCGCTCCTCCTCGCCGACTCCGGCAGCGGGGTGGGCGCGGCGCTGGACATCCGGGAGTGGACGTTCGTCAACTCCGATCTCACCGTCCTGCTGCACCGGCACCCCGCCGGCGAGTGGGTGTGCCTCGAGTCCGCCACCGCGATCGACTCCGGCGGGATCGGGTGTGCACACACGCGACTGTCCGACTCCGGCGGGAGCCTGGGGTACGGCCTGCAGACCCTGGTCGTCGGCGGGCGGGGTTTGCCGGGGCGGTGAGCGGGCACGGGAAGCCGATGATCTCTCTCCCCGACCGGCCCAGCTCCCCGTGGCTCACCGGCCTGACGCCCGCGTACGCGCCGTGGGACCCCGAGGTCGTCACGCACGTCGACGTCGCGGTCGTCGGCGCGGGCATCCTCGGCATGACCACCGCGGCCCTGCTGGCCGAGCGCGGCGTCCGGGTGGCCGTGCTCGAGGCGCGGCACGTCGGAGCCGGGACCACCGGCCACACCACCGCGAAGGTGTCGGTGCTCCAGGGCGCCCGGTACCACCAGCTCGAGAAGCTGCACGGGCAGGAGCGCACCGCCGCGTACGCCGAGGCCAACGGCGCCGCGCTCGGATGGATCGCCGAGCGGATGTCCCGCGCGGGCGAGCCGGTGGACCGCCGGGACTCGGTGACGTACACGACGCAGGCGGCCTCGGTGGCGCAGCTCGAACGCGAGACGGAGGCGCTGTGCCGCGCCGGCATCGTGGCACACCTGCGGACGGAGTCCGACCTCCCGTTCCCCGTCGCCGCGGAGGTCCGCGTCCCGGACCAGGTCCAGTTCGACCCGCTGCCGCACCTGCACCGCCTCGCCGAGGAGGTGACCGCCGGCGGCGGCACGGTGCACGAGGGCAGCCGCGTGACGTCCCTGTCGCCGGGGTCGCCGTGCCGGGTCACCACCGGGGCGGGCGAGCTCACGGCCGACCGCGTCGTGGTCGCCACGCTGCTCCCCGTGTTCGACCGCGGGCTGTACTTCGCCCGCGCCGAGCCGCACCGCAGCTACGCCCTCGCGCTCGACGTCGCGGGTACGCTCCCCGCGGCGATGTACCTGAGCATCGACTCCCCGACCCGCTCGCTGCGCACCGCGCCGGGCCCGGACGGCGAGTACCTCCTCGTCGGCGGCAACGGCCACAAGACGGGCCACGACCACCCGACGCTGCCGCACGTGGCGGACCTGCTCACGTGGGCCGTCCGTCACTTCGACGTGCGCGAGGTCGCCCACCGGTGGTCCGCGCAGGACTACCGGACCGTCGACCTGCTGCCCTACGCGGGCTCGGCGCAGCCCACGGGCGACCGCGTGCTCACCGCGACGGGCTTCGCCAAGTGGGGCATGACGAACGGCACCGCCGCCGCCCACGTACTCGCCGACACGATCACCGGCGCGGAGAACCCGTGGGGGGGCGTGTACTCGCCGACCCGCCGGCCCCCGCTGCCGTCGGCCGCCCCGTTCGCGAAGCACAATGTGGACGCCGCCCTGCGGATGGTCGTCGACTGGGCCCGGCCCCGCCCGTCCGCCGCGGAGCCGGTCGCCGAGGGCGAGGGCCGGGTGGTCCGCTGCGGCATCCGCCCGTGCGCGGTCAGCCGCACCGACGGTGTGGAGCGGACGGTCAGCGCCGTCTGCACCCACCTCGGCGGTGTCGTGCAGTGGAACGACGCCGAGCGCAGCTGGGACTGCCCGCTCCACGGCTCACGCTTCGCCCCCGACGGCGGCGTCCTGTCGGCGCCCGCCACCACGCCGCTGTCCAGGATGGACACCGAACAGGGAGGTACCCGGCCGATGGCGATCGTCACCGCGGACGACGTCCGTGCGCTGCTCGACTCCGACGCCTCCGGCGCGACCCTCGTCGTCGTCGGTGGCGCCGCCCGCGTGGTGGCCTCCGCGGAGGTGACCGACGACGTCGTCGTGGTCGCGGACCGCGACCAGCTGCGGCAGACCGCCAACCTGGACCTCGGGAACCCGTCCGCCGACGCCCTGCGCGAGCTCGCGGAACGCCTCGACGCCGCGATCACGCACCTCGGGGGCTGAGCCCGGAGCGGAACACCGCCTCGTCGCGCCGCGTTGAACAAGGTGTCCTGTCTCCTGCCCGGAGGGATGACCATGAAGGGCGATCGCGTCGAGATCGTCATCGACGCCGGCGGTTCCACCCGTACCTACGAGATCGCGGCGACCCGCGCCGGGCGCCGTGTCGAGGTGACGCACGGCCGCGGCCTGGTCGAGGTCACGGAGGTGACGCGCGGCGGTACGGCCGTCCGCACCGCGCGCTTCATGGCCGGCCGCGTCTTGGCGCTGGTCGAGCACCCCGCACCGCGGGGGGCGGAGGCGGACGACGAGGTGGCCGGCCGCCTGCGTACGGCCTGACGCCCCAGCTCCCCGACCCGGAGCTCGCCGTGCTCGATCCGGCGCTCGCCGTGCTCGATCCGGCGGTGGCCCTGTCCCCGTTCCCGGGAGCAGGCCGGACCGTCGGATATCCGACAGCGCGGCGCACCCGGGGGGCGCCACCCTGGGGGGACACCTCGCCTCGGGAGGCCGCGATGACATCTGCGCAGCTCACGCGCGATCTCCCGCGCCTGGTGGTGACCGATCCGCCGCGGCTCCGCGGCGAGGTCTTCCTGCTGGCCGGGCGCTGTCAGGTCCTCGGCCGGGGATGCCACGCCGACCTGCGGCTGCACGGGCCGCACATCCGGCAGTCCCACGCGGTGCTCAGACGGACGGGGAACCGGACCGTCGTCGCCGACCTGGGCGCGCGGAGCGGAACGGCGCTGAACGGCGTGTCGGTGAGCGGCGCGCGCCTGCTGCGTCACGGGGACGTGCTGCGGTTCGCCGGGGTGCACCTGGTGTACGAGGAGGGCACCGCGGGCCCCGTCCCGGAGGAGGCGCTGCGAGCGCTCGCCACCGAGCGGCACCGGATGTGCCGGCGCGCCGCCGTGGGCACGGTCGTCATGGTCGTGACCCTGCTGGCGGGGCTGTGGACGCTGTTGTCGGCGGTCCCGCTGCCCTGACGGCGACGAACCCGTCGCTGCAGGTCACCAGGTGATCACGAACCCCACGGGGCACACGCCGCCCGGGGCGAGAACCCCCGTCAGACGACCGTCAGCACCACGTTCTTCGACACGACCGCCCCGTGCCCGGCAGTCTTCGAGAGCATCACCCGGTACGTGCTGGTCGACTTCGTCAGCGGCTTCACGGTGAAACGTGCCTTGCCGCTCGCGTCGACCTTCGCGCTGTCCCGCGTGTGCCAGGCGCCGCCGTACCAGCTCTGCCGGTAGACGGTCTCCCCCGCATTCCGCGCCTGTGTCGTCCCGGTGAACGTGACGTAGTGCCCGGCGCGGACGCGCGCCGACGACAGCCCCAGGGTGAGCGTCGGCGGGGGGCCCGGCACCGTGGCGGCGTTGACCCGGGTGCTGGCCGTCGCCGTGCCGTAGGTGGCCGACGTCGGGACGGTGACCGTCACGTCCGTCGGAGCCGACGGGCGCAGCGGGACCGCGACCCGGCCGGCCGCGTCGGTGACCGCGGTGGACGGCGCGGGCACCGCGCCGGTCTGCGGGCGCAGCTGGACACTCACGGTCATGCCCGCCAGCGGCGCGCCCGTGTCGGCGCGGGTGACGGTGGCGGTCACGCCCGCCGCCGTCGCGGCGAGCGCGACGCGGGTCGGGATCTGGAGCACGGCCTGCACCTGCGCGGCCGTGCCGACGCCGACGGTGTTCACCGCGGCGACCGTGAACGTGTGCTTGCCCGCGGCCAGCTTCGGCACCGTGTACGTGGTGGTGGTCGCGGCGAGCTGCCGCGGCGCACCGCCGTCGACCGCGACCCGGTACGCGATCAGCGCCCCGCCCGTCGTCTTGGGCACGGCCCACCGCAGCGTCACGGCGGTCGCGGCCACCGTGGCGGTGACGGACACCGGCGCGCTGGGCTTGACCGCGGGCGGCGCCGGCGGGACCGGCGCATTGTTCGCGAGGGCCTGCAGCTGCGCGGTCGTGCCGTTGAAGACGTTCATGTCCACGGGGGCGGCCATGCCGGGCAGCTTGCCCTTGTCCGTGTACTGCCAGAACGTGTACTTCGTCCATCCGCCGGCGAGGATCGGCTGCGAGCCCCAGGTGGCGATCCACAGCGGGCGGCCGGAGAAGATGGTCGTGTTCGCCATCGCCGACTTCCAGAACGACGGGGACGTGTAGAACATCACCGGCCGGCCGGTGAGCCGCTCCACCTCGTTGACGTACGCCTTCGTCCACGCGATGAGCGCGGTGGACCCGAGACCGCCCGTGACCTCGAGGTCGAGGACCGGCGGCAGGTCACCCGGCGACCCCAGCTTGCCGACCTGGGCGACGTAGTAGCGGGCCTGGGCCACGGCGTTCGCCGTCCCGGCCGCGGGCTGCGCGAAGTGGTATGCGCCGCGTACCAGCTTCGCCGCCTTCAGCGCCGCGAAGTCCTTGGCGAAGTACTGGCTGGCGTACCCGGTGCCCTCGGTGGCCTTGACGAACGCGAACTGCGCACCGCCCGCGACCTTGGCGGCGTTCCAGTCGATCGTGTAGCCGTTCGGGTGCTGCCAGCCGGAGACATCGGGACCCGAGGGGGTCGCCGCGGCGGCGGCGCCGCCCCAGCCCACGACCACGGCGCAGGCGAGCAACAGGGAGAGGAAGCGGATGCGCATGCACGATGCATCGGCACGTCAGCCGCCGGACTTCAGGAACCGCAGAGCCGGATTGGTCACTCCGTCACGCGCCTGCCCGGTTCGTCCCTCAGCGGAGTACCTGCCGCACCGCCGAGAAGTGGCATGCGTCCGGATGCACCGTGGACCGCGGCACGAGCTCGGGGACCTCCTCGGCACAGAGATCCTGCGCCTTCCAGCACCGCGTGCGGAACCGGCACCCGGACGGCGGGTTCGCCGGGCTCGGCACGTCACCCTGGAGCACGATCCGCTCGCCGCCCGCGTCGGGGTCCGGCACCGGGACCGCGGAGAGCAGTGCCTGCGTGTACGGGTGCGCCGGGTTGTCGTACAGGTCGGCCTGCTCGCCGGTCTCCACGATCTTCCCGAGGTACATCACGGCCACACGGTCGGAGATGTGCCGGACCACGGACAGGTCGTGGGCGATGAACAGGTACGACAGCCCGAACTCCCGCTGGAGCTGCTCGAGGAGGTTGACGACCTGCGCCTGCACCGACACGTCGAGCGCCGAGACTGGCTCGTCGCACACGATGAGCTTGGGCCGCAGCGCGAGGGCCCGCGCGATGCCGATGCGCTGCCGCTGCCCGCCGGAGAACTGGTGCGGGTACCGGTTGACGTGGTCCGGGTCGAGGCCGACGACCTCGAGCAGCTCCTGCACCCGCCCGCGCCGCTCGCCCCGCGGGACGACCGACCCGTGGATCGCGAACGCCTCCCCCACGATGTCGCCGACCGTCATGCGGGGGTTCAGCGACGAGTACGGGTCCTGGAACACGAGCTGGATCTCGCGGCGCAGCCCGCGCAGCCTCGACCGGGACATCGTGAAGATGTCCTCGCCCTCGAACAACGCGGCGCCCGACGTGGGCCTCTCGAGCCCCAGCAGGACCTTCGCGACGGTGGACTTGCCACAGCCGGACTCCCCGACGAGGCCGAGCGTCTCGCCGCGGTCGACGGTGAAGCTGACGCCGTCGACGGCACGGACGCTGCCGACCCGCTTCTTGAACACCACACCGCGCGTGAGCGGGAAGTGCTTCGTGAGCTCGCGCACCTCGAGCAGCGGGGCGTCGCTCACGAGAGCACCTCCTCGGCGTAGTGGCAGGCGGCGTGGCGGCCCGGGAGGACCTCACGCAGCGGGGGCACGTCGACCCGGCAGTTGTCCCGGACGTACGGGCACCGGGGGTGGAACGGGCAGCCGGACGGGATGCGGGCCAGGTTGGGCGGGGCGCCGGCGATCGGCGTGAGCTCCTTGCCCTTCTGGTCGACGCGCGGGATCGAGCGCAGCAGGCCCTCGGTGTACGGGTGCGCGGGGTTGCGGTAGATGTCCCGCACGGTGCCCGTCTCGACGATCCGGCCCGCGTACATCACCGCGATCCGGTCCGCCACGTCCGCGACGACGCCGAGGTCGTGGGTGATGAGGATCAGCGCCATCTCGTTCTCGCGCTGCAGCTCGGCGAGCAGGTCCATGATCTGCGCCTGCACGGTCACGTCGAGCGCGGTCGTCGGCTCGTCGGCGATCAGCACGTCCGGGCCCAGCGCGAGCGCCATCGCGATCATGATGCGCTGGCGCATGCCGCCCGAGAACTGGTGCGGGTAGTCCCCGTACCGCTCCGCCGCGGACGGGATGTGCACGCGGTCCATCATCTCGACTGCCCGGCGGTGCGCCTCGGCGCGGGACATCCCCTCGTGCACGCGGTACATCTCGGCGATCTGGTCCCCCACCGAGAACACGGGGTTGAGCGCGGACAGCGCGTCCTGGAAGATCATCGCGATCTTCCGGCCGCGCAGCTCCCGCTGCTCCTCCTCGGCCATCGTGAGCACGTCGCGGCCGCGGTAGAGGATCGATCCGCCCGTCACGAACCCGGGCGGCGAGTCGATCAGGCCCATCACGGCCTGCGCGCTCACGCTCTTGCCGGATCCGGACTCACCGAGCACGGCCAGCGCCTCGCCGCGGTCGACGGCGTAGCTGACCCCGTTCACGGCGCTGACCACGCCGTCGCGCGTCCGGAACTCCACCCGCAGGTCCCGCACCTCGAGTACCGCCGCGCCCACCTCCGCCTCGCCCGCCGCCTCGTTCGGGAACGTCCTCGTCATCGGCCTCTCCCTATCGCAACTTGGGATCGAGGGCGTCACGCAGGGCGTCACCCATCAGGATGAAGCTCAGCACGGTGAGGCTGAGGAAGACGCCGGGGAACAGCAGCAGGTGCGGCGAGTCCGCGATGCGGTACTGGGCGTCGCTGATCATCAGGCCCCAGGAGATCGCGGGCAGCTGGAGCCCCACGCCGAGGAACGACAGCGTCGCCTCGGTCGCGATGACGATGCCGATGTAGATCGTCGCGTACACGATCACGGGCGCCAGCGCGTTCGGCGTGATGTGCCGGACGAGGATCCGCGTGTCCCCCGCCCCCAGGGCCTTGGCCGCCTTGACGTAGTCCATGTCCCGCACGCTGAGGACCGAGGACCGCACGAGCCTCGTCATCGTGGGCCACCCGAGCATGACGAGCACGATCACGACCTGCGTCAACCCCCGTGAGGAGAACACCGTCAGCAACACGATCGCGCCCAGGATGAACGGGACGCCGAACATGATGTCCGTGACGCGGGCGATGAGGCTGTCGACGAATCCGCTGTAGTACCCGGCGAGCGAGCCCAGCACCAGGGCGATGACGACCGCGGCCACCGTGGTGAGGATCCCGACCGTGATCGACACGCGGGCCCCGTAGATGACGCGGGCGTAGTAGTCGCACCCGAGGATGTCGGTGCCGAACCAGTGCTGGGCACTCGGCGGCCGGAGCGAGAGCCCGAGGTCGCACGCGCGGGGATCCTTCGAGGTGAACAGGCGCGGGAACGCCGCCATGACCACCAGGACCAGCACGACGACCGCCGAGATGACGAACAGCGTGTCGTGGCGGAGCTCGCGCCAGGCGTCGCCCCAGAGGCTCGCGTGGCGACCGGCGGCATCCTCCGTGACCGGGCCGGGGGGCGTGCCCGCGGTCTCGACGCGGGCGACGGTGTCACTCATAGCGGATCCTCGGGTCGAGGACCGCGTACAGCACGTCCACGACCAGGTTGGCGACGATGAAGACGAGGACGAGGGCGGTCACGATGCCGACCACGACCGGCCCCTCCTGGTTGCGGACCGACAGGTACACCTGCTGGCCGATCCCGGGGAGGTTGAAGATGCCCTCGGTGACGATCGCGCCCGCCATGAGCGAGCCGAGGTCGATGCCGAGGTACGTGACCACCGGGATGAGCGAGTTGCGCAGCGCGTGCCGGCCCACCACACGGCGACGGGACAGGCCCTTCGCCGTGGCCGTCCGGACGTAGTCCGACCGCAGGTTCTCCACCAGGCTCGTCCTCGTCAGCCGGGCGACCGAGGCGAGCGACAGCGCGGCGAGCACCAAGCCGGGCAGCAGGTAGCTGTACCAGCCGTCCGCGGTGCCCGCCACGGGGAACCACCCCGCCTTGACCCCCAGCAGCAGCTGGAGCGTGAAGCCCAGCACGAACACCGGGATCGACACGATCAGGGTCGTCGTGACGAGCACCAGCGTGTCCGCGAACGACCGTCGCCGCAGGGCCGCGACGATGCCGGCCAGCAGGCCGATGACCAGCTCGAAGACGAACGCGACGAGCGCGAGCCTGATCGTGACCGGGAACCGCTCGGCCATGATCGACGAGACCGGCCGGCCGGTGAAGCTCTTGCCGAAGTCGCCGTGCGCCAGCCCGACCATGTACTTGCCGTACTGCACCAGCAAGGGATCGTCGAGGTGGTACTCCGCGCGGAGGGCCGCCACGGTCCCCGGTGACACCGGTCGGTCGCCCGAGAGGGCTCGGATCGGGTCACCGGGGATCGCGAAGACCAGCGCGAAGATCAGGAACGTCGTCCCGATGAACACCGGCACCGCCTGGAGCAACCGGCGCAGGACGTAACGGCCCACTTCGTCCTCTTCCGTGAGTCGCGCCGACGCGTCCTACTTGACCGTCACGTCGGCGAGGTGGATGCGGGTGAAGACGTCGATCTGGACGTTCTGCACCCGGTCGGAGCGAGCTCCCTGGATCTTCTGGAACCACAGCGGGATGTTCGGGAAGTCGGCGAGGATCTGCTGCTCCGCCTCGTTGTACTTCGTCTGCCCGGCCTCGACCGAGGGGGCCCGGTCGCCCTCGGCGAGCAGCGCGTCGACCTTCTTGTTGGAGTACTCGAAGAAGTTCGACGAGGCGCCGGTGGCGTAGAGCGGCTGGAGGTAGTCCTGCGAGCTGGGGTAGTCCGCGACCCAGCCGAGCCGGAACGGGCCGGTGATCTGGTCCGCCTCGAGCTTCCCGAGGTACTGCGCGAAGTCCAGGGAGTGGAACCTCACGTCCGTGATCCCGAGGTTCTGCCGGAGCTGGTTGGCGACCGCCTCGACCCACTTGTCGTGGCCGGCGCCGCTGTTGAACCACATGTCCAGTGTGCCCGTGAAGCCGCCGGCCTGCGCGAGCAGCTGCTTCGCCTTCGCCGGGTTGAACGTGCACGTCTCGCCGCACGGGTTGCCCGAGTTGCCGAACATCGGCGTGACCAGCGAGGCGGCCGGCGTGTAGGCGCCGTTGAAGATGGCCTTGATGATCGCGTCGCGGTCGATCGCCATCGAGAACGCCTTGCGGACGTCCGGGTTCCCGAACCGCTTGTCGTACATCGGGAACCCGAGGTAGTTGAACTGCGAGCTCGGCGCCTCGATGAACCGGTCACCGAGCTGACCGCGTGCGTCGGCCACGCGCTCGGGCGGCAGCGCGTCCATGATGTCGAGGTTGCCGGCGAGCAGGTCGTTGTACGCGGTGTTGATGTTCGAGTAGATCTTGAACGCGACGCCGCCGACCTTCGCCTTGCCGCCGGGGAAGGCGTCGTTGCGGGTCGTCGCGATCTGCTCGTTGTGCTTCCAGGTGCCGTTCATCCTGAACGCCCCGTTGCCGATCGGCGCCTCGTTGAACTTCTTCGGGTCGCTCTCGTACGCCCTGGGCAGCGGGTAGAAGGCCGTGTACCCGAGCTCCACGGGGAACTGCGAGAACGGCGCCGACAGGGTGACCTGCAGCGTCAGCGGGTCGATGACCTTCAGGCCGGACAGCTGACTGGCCTTGGGCTTCGTGCCGGGCTTCGCGCCCTTCGGGACCTGCATGTCGTCGTAGCCCTGGAACCGCTCGAAGAACGACGCGCCCTGGTAGGCGTTCGGGCCGTAGGCGCCCGCGTTCCAGCCCCGGGCGAACGAGGCGGCGTCCACCGGCTCGCCGTTGCTGAACTTGTACCCGTCCTTCAGCTTGATCGTCCAGGTCTTCTCGTCGGTGGAGTCGATCGACTTCGCGACGCCGGTCATCTCCATCTTGGAGCTCTTGGCGTTGTAGTTCACCAGCGGCTCGAACAGCGCGGCGAGGACCTCCGCGCCGCACACCTCGGTCGCGTTCTGCGGGATGAGGCTCTGGGGCTCACAGATGTAGACGGAGATGTCCTTGCCGGACGCGGCCTGTCCACCGCCGCCGCCGCCGGTACAGCCGGCCAGCGCGAGGGCGAGGACCGCGACACCGGCGGTCCAGCGAATACTCCGTAACGACATCTCCATGCCTCCGTTGTCCCGGAACGTGCGGGGTAAGCGTTCGGCGCCACTATGCCGGGGAAACGGCGGGTTGGCGACCCTCCGCGTCCGGCCGTTACCGGTCGGTGATGTGACTGGCTTTGTCAGCCCCGCGCCTTACCCACAATCTTGGCAAATCTTGTGTCAGAGTGTGCCATCGGGGTCACTTCTTGTGATCGCGGGGGCAGAACGCCCGATGATCAACGGCCCTGCGGGCGTCCCGCGCGGCTCCGGAACCACCCGGCGCGGGCTCGGTGGTACCCCCGGGGCGGGTACCCCGGAGAGACGGCCCGGCGGCGCGCTACAGCGCCTTGAGCTCGGAGATGACGGCCTCCACGGAGGCCTTCGCGTCACCGAAGAGCATCGAGGTCTTGTCCTCGTAGTAGAGCGGGTTGTCGATCCCCGCGAAGCCCGACGCCATCGAGCGCTTGAGCACGATCACCGACTTGCTCTCGTCCACGTTGAGGATCGGCATGCCGTAGATCGGCGAGCCCGGCTCGGTGCGGGCGGCCGGGTTCGTCACGTCGTTGGCGCCGATCACCAGGGCCAGGTCGGTGCGGGTGAACTCGCCGTTGATCTCGTCCATGTCCCGCAGTTGCTCGTACGGGACGTCCGCCTCGGCGAGGAGCACGTTCATGTGCCCGGGCATCCGGCCCGCCACGGGGTGGATCGCGTACTTCACGTCGACGCCCTTGGACTCGAGCAGCCTCGCCATGTCACGGACGGCGTGCTGCGCCTGGGCGACCGCCATGCCGTACCCGGGGACGACGACGACCTGGTTCGCGTACGCCATCTGCATCGCGGCATCGGCGGCGCTGGCCTCGCGGACCGTGTGGTCGCCGCCGGCACCGGCGGTCGCGAGGGCCCCGCCGCCGCCGCCGAAGCCACCCGCCACGATCGCCGGGATCGACCGGTGCATCGCCTTCGCCATGAGGTTCGTGAGGATCGAGCCGGAGGCGCCGACGATCATGCCGGCGACGATCATGGCCGTGTTGTCCAGCGCCAGCCCGGCCGCGGCCGCGGACAGGCCGGTGAGCGCGTTGAGCAGCGAGATCACGACGGGCATGTCGGCGCCGCCGATCGGCAGGACCACCATGATCCCGAACAGCCCGCCGAGGACCAGGGTGCCGAGGATCAGCCACTCGGCGTTCCGGCCGAGCCCGATCGCCACCGCACAGGCGATCGCGCCGCCGAGCACGAGGGCGTTGACCGGCTGCTGGAGCCGCCCCAGGCTGATCGGGCGCCCGGGCAGCAGCTCCTGGAGCTTCCCGAACGCGACCAGCGACCCCCAGAACGACACCGACCCGACGATCGCCCCGAACAGCGAGGCGACCACCACGTACGCGGGCTCGCCGCCGAAGCCCCCGGTGCCCCGGAACTCGCTCCACGCGATCAGCGCCACCGCCCCGCCGCCGACGCCGTTGAACAGCGCCACCATCTGCGGCACGGCGGTCATCTTGACGTTCCGGGCGGCGGGGACGCCGACGAGCGTGCCGAGCACCACGCCGAGCGCGATGAGGACCCAGTTGTGCATGCCCGGGATGAGGAGCGTCGCGACGACGGCGACGGCCATGCCGACGGCGGCGATCAGGTTGCCCCGCACGGCCGTCCGCGGCCCGGTCAGCCCCATCAGGCCGTAGATGAACATCGCGAACGCGACGATGTACAACGCTCCGACGAGGGTCACGACGACGCCTCGTCCCGGGCCGGCTTCCTGCCCTTGAACATCCCCAGCATGCGGTCGGTGACGAGGAACCCGCCGACGACGTTGATCGTGCCGAACGCGATCGCGATGACGAGCAGGACCTCTTCCACCGGCCCCGTCCGGGTGGTGCCGAGCACGTACATGCCGCCGAGCAGCACGATGCCGTGGATGGCGTTCGTGCCCGACATCAGCGGGGTGTGCAGCGTGTTGGGCACCTTCGAGATGACGGCGAAGCCGACGAACGCCGCCAGCACGAGGATCGCGAGGTTCGCGAGCAACATGATCACGCCTCCCTGGTGACGCGGGAGGCGACCAGTACCTCGTCCTCGGAGCCGGTGACGAGGCGGCCGTCGTCGTCGAGCATCAGGTCGAGCAGGGCCGAGACGTTGCGCGCGTACAGCTCGCTCGCGTGCTCCGGCATCCCGGCCGGCAGGTTCAGCGGCGACGCGATCGTGACGTCGTGTCGCACGACCGTCTCGCCCGGCTCGGTGAGCTCGCAGTTGCCACCGGCCTCCCCCGCGAGGTCGACGACCACGCTGCCGGGGCGCATCCCCTCCACGGCCTTCGCTGTCACCAGCGTCGGGGCCCGCCGCCCGGGGACCAGCGCGGTGGTGATCACGACGTCGAAGGAGGTGGTCGCCTCGGTGAGCCGGTCTTGCTGCTGCGCCTTCTCCGCGTCGGACAGCTCGCGGGCGTACCCGCCCTCCCCCGCCGCCTCGATGCCGAGGTCGAGCCACTTGGCCCCGAGCGAGCGCACCTGGTCGGCGACCTCGGGGCGGACGTCGTACCCGGTGGTACGGGCGCCGAGGCGCCTCGCGGTCGCGAGCGCCTGCAGGCCCGCCACCCCGACGCCGAGGACCAGCACGGTCGCCGGCTTGACCGTGCCCGCGGCCGTGGTGAGCATCGGGAAGAACCGCGTGGCGGTGTCCGCCGCCAGCAGCACCGCCTTGTACCCCGCGACGTTCGCCTGGGAGGACAGCGCGTCCATGGACTGGGCGCGGGAGATGCGCGGGATCGCCTCCATCGCGTACCCCGTCACCCCGGCGGTGCGGAGCGCCTCGGCGAGTCCCGGCTCGGAGCGGGGCGCGAGGAACCCGACGTACACCTGGCCGGAGTGGAGCCGGGCGATCTCGTCCTCGGTGGGCGTGGCCACCTTGACGAGGACGTCGGCGGACCACGGGTCGCCGATCTCCGCGCCCGCGGCGGTGAACAGCTCGTCGGGCATCAGCGCCCCGAGCCCGGCTCCCGCCTCGACCACGACGTCCACGCCGCGGCCGGTGAGCTTCTCGACCACCTTGGGGACCAGGGCGACGCGGCGCTCCCCCGGCCGCGACTCCCGGGGCACCCCGACACGGGCAGCGCGTTCGACCTCCACGGCAGACCTCCCTCTGGGCGGCGGAGGCGCTCAGGGACGGTCGAGCAGGGCCTCGTGCCTCTGTACGGGAACGTGACCGTTCACTTATGTCAGTCCGGGGGCCGGATGCACACCACCCACACGGGGGAACCCCGGTACGGCGTTCAGGGCATGAAGGCCGCGGCGGCGCCCGTCGACCGGCCGACCGTGTTCGTGGCACTCACCGAGAAGCGGAACCGGGACCCGAGACGCAGCGCGTCCAGCGGGACCGTGAACGTGGGGGCCGACGAGGCCAGGCCGTTCACGCGGTTCGCGTCGGGCGAGTTCAGCCGGTACCGGACCGGCCCGCTGACCGAGCGGACCGCCGGCACCGAGACGACGAGGGAGTTCCCCGCCACGCGGAACGACGGTGCCGCGGCGCGCCCGGGCACCTCGAGGCAGCCGGCCGCGCGTCCCAGCCGGACGAGACCCGCCCGGTCCCCGCTCGCGTACGTGCGCGGGCCCGACCTCAGCAGTGTCGGGTACATGATCTGCCCGCGGTCGGCGGTGTGGCCGAGGCCGAGCACGTGGCCGATCTCGTGGAGGTACATCGCGGTCCGGGTCCTGCGGTCCATGGCGCGGGCCTTGCGCGCGTCGAACACCACGACGCCGGTCGTCGCGATCGGCACGTGCGGCCCGTCCCCGCTCACCCACTGCGTGGGCCCGAACCCGCCGACCCCGGCCGCCTGGCCCTTCAGCATCGCCGACCGGGTCGGCCCGGTCCCGGGCGAGGCGAACGCCAGCACGATCGCGGCGCCGGAGCCCCGCGCGCCGGCGGTCGTGTCCGGGACCACGGTGGTACCGCCGGCGTAGGTGAACCGGATCCCGCCGAGGGCCTGCCCGAGCGTACGGAACGCGGCCCCGAGGTGGGCCGTCTCGGCGGCGGGCACCGCCCCGTTCCGGTTCACCTTGTAGGTGATCGGCGCGCACGGGTTCCAGCGGACCGGCTCGCCGCCGCGGTTCCACAGGAACGAGTAGCGGCCGCTCGCGGCGGCGGACGTGACGGCGGTCGTCATCACGTCCGCGCTCACACCCGGGGTCCGGTGTGCGGACCCGGCCGGGGCCGGGGACGGCACCGCCGCGAGGCCGCCACCGGCGAGCGCGGCGACGGCGAGCAGGGCGACCGACAGGCGGGGCAGCGGAGACTCTGTCACCCCGCAGTGATCGACTCGGACACTCCGGACCTGGAGCGATTCGCCCCGGAACGCGACGTACGTCACCCGTTCGGCACAGGCGTCGTCGCGCCGGGTCTGCCGCCGGTACCACATCCGGGATCTCCCCGTGGCCAGACGACCCCGGGCGCGCGCACCGCCACCCTGGACTGCGACGGACTACGGGGAGGAGTCACGATGACCGGAGAACCCGAGGAAGGCGTGCCGGAGCGGACGTCGTTCACCGTGCGCGACGTGGCGCGGGCCGCCGCGGGCGACGACAGGGCATGGGCACTCATGGTCCGGCAGTACGACGGGCTGCTGCGGTCGGTCGCCGCGGGCTTCCGGCTCTCCGGGGACGAGGGCTCGGACGCCGCCCAGACGACCTGGCTCCGGCTGGTCGAGCACATCGGCTCGCTGCGGGAGCCCGAGCGGCTCGCCGGCTGGCTGTCGGTCACCATGCGGCGGGAGTGCATCCGGCTGCTCGGCCGCCGCCGCCGGGAGCGCCCGACCGGGGACTTCTCGTGGAGCGACGCGCGGGCCGACGGAGGCGAGGGCATCGACGCGGGCATCCTCCGCGCCGAGCGCGACGCCGAGCTGTGGCGTGCGGTCGACCGGTTGCCGGCCCGGCAGCGAGAGCTGGTCCTCGCGCTGTCCGCCACCCCACCGCCGTCGTACGCGCAGGTCGGCGCCGCGCTCTCGATGGCCGTCGGCAGCATCGGGCCGACCCGCGCCAAGGCGCTCCGGAGCCTGCGGCACCTGCTCGCCGAGTCGCCCGGCCAGGCCCTCGTCCGCGCCTCCTGACCGTCTCCGATCCCGAGGAGGGACGCCGTGACCCGTCTCCCGCCGACGCCGCGCTGACCGCCGTGCGCCCGCTCCCCGCCGTCCCCCCCGCCCTGCGTGAGGCGGGGGTGCTCGCGGGCCTGCTGAGCGTGGACCTGGTCCTGTTCTCCTCCCTCACCGCACCCGTCGGCCCGCCGGGCGGCCTGTGGCCCCTGCTCGCGACGGGCGGCGCCGGGATGGGGACGCTGCCGCTGCGACGGCGGGCGCCGCTGGTGACGTTCGGGCTGGTGTGCGCGCACAGCGCGGTGGTGGTGGCGGCGACCCGCGGCCGGTACACCCCCACCGTCGGACTGCTGTTCGCGCTGTACGCGGTGGCGTCCCACCGGAGCGGTCCCGTGGCCCTCCGTGCGCTGCTCGCGACCGCGGTGCCGTCCGGGCTCGCGGCGGTGGCGGTCGCACGGGCGGACCCGGGCTCACCGGCGGTCCCGGCCGTCGGCGCGTTCGGGTTCGCGGTGGTCGCCGTCGCCACCTGGGCCGCGGGCCGGGCCGCGCGCGGCGACACGCCGGAGTCCGGACCGGGCGCCGTCGAGCGCCGCCGCGTCACCCGCGAACTGCACGACATCGTGTCGCACTCGGTGGCGGTGATGGTGCTCCAGGCCGCCGGGGCGGCACGGATCGCCGACACCGACCCGGCGCGGGCACGCGAGGCGCTGGCGGCGATCGAGCACACCGGCGTCCAGGCGATGGCCGAGCTGGGGCGGATGCTCGGCCTCCTCCGCCAGGGTGTGACCGGCCGGGAACCGCTGGACCCCCAGCCGTCCCTGCGCGACCTCGGCCCGCTGCTCACCTCGCTGCGGGCCGCGGGTCTCGCCGTCGACGTGTGGCACCACGGCGTACCGCGTGACCTCGACCCGAGCGTCGACGTCACGGCGTACCGCATCGTGCGGGACACACTCACCGGCGTCCCCGCGAACCGCCGCGCCGCCGCGCGGGTGAGCCTGGACTGGGCCGAGCGCGTCCTCGTACTCCGGGTCGACGCCGGGGGCCGGGGCACGCCGGAGGGATTCGCCTGCCTCGCCGCGCGGGCCGCGGCCGTCGGTGGGCGCCTCGAGGCGGCCCGCGGGCCGGACGGCGGGTACGCGGTGGTCGCCACGCTGCCCGTGTCCGGCGCGCACGACGACGCTCTCCCGGTTGCCCCCGGCGCCTGAGCCGCGCGGGGGACGACGGGCCTCGCCCGGGGGTGTTGCATGAGGGCATGCGGGCGCATGCGGGCGAGCGGTGGGACGTGGGGCGGCCGTGACGATCCGGGTGCTCCTCGCCGACGACCAGCCGCTCATCCGGGCGGGTATCGCGATGCTGCTCGCCGCGGAGCCCGACATCGAGGTGACCGGCGAGGCCGGGGACGGCGTGGAGGCGGTCGAGCGGGCCCGGCTCCTCCAGCCCGACGTGGTCGTGATGGACGTCCGGATGCCCCGCGCCGACGGCGTGGAGGCGACGCGGCGTATCGCCGGGGACACGTTCTCGGCCGACCCGGACAGGCCGGTGAAGGTCCTCGTCCTCACGACGTACAACGTCGACGAGACGGTGTACGCGGCGCTGCGGGCCGGGGCGTCCGGCTTCCTGCTGAAGCACGCGGCGCCCGCCGAGCTGGTCGGCGCCGTGCGCGCCGTCGCGGCGGGGGACGGCTGGCTGGACCCGGCGATCACGCGGCAGCTGATCGGGGAGTTCGCGGCACGCCCCCAGACCCAGGTGCCCACCCCGGCGGAGCTCGACCAGCTCACCGCCCGGGAGTGCGAGGTCCTGGTCCTGGTCGCGCACGGCCTGTCCAACGCGGAGATCGCCGACTGGCTGGTGATCGGCGAGGGCACGGTCAAGACGCACTTCGGCCGGATCCTCATGAAGCTCGGGATCCGCGACCGCGCGCAGGCCGTGGCCACGGCCTACCAGACCGGGCTGGTGAAGCCCGGAGACCGTCCGCCGCCCCGTCCCGGCAGCGCCTGAGCCCTGTCGGGTGTCCGACCGGTATAGGGCGTGACAACGCCCGCGCACCGGCGGAATAGTTGCCCCCGAAGACGGAGGGAGCCACGCGATGACCGAGACCGACGGCGTTCTCGTCTCAGTCCAGCACCGGGGGTCCGAGGGCGACCCCGTGGGCGGCCACGTGGCCCAGGGCGTGCTGGTGGCGCCGGACCTGGTGCTCGTGCCGGCGCTGCCGCGGGCGGCGGCCACGGGTGGCACGGAGTTCGACGTGCTGTTCGCCGCCCCGGCGCGGGAGCCGGAGCGGGTGCCCGCGGCGTACACGGTCGCCCACGCGCTGGACGGGGACACCGGCGACCCGACGGCATTCGTGCGGCTGGCCCGGCCGGTGTCGTACCCCGTGCTGAAGCCGCGCGGGCGCCCGGCGCCCCGGGAGCTGGCGCTCCCGATGGCCGCCGGCGCGGTGACCGACAGGCTGCGGGCCGTACCGCCGACCGCGACCGCCGAGCCGCTCGCCGGCGTGCAGGTCGTGCGGCACCCGTCCCCCGCGGCCGCCGACGGCGGCATCTGTGACTGGGTGCCGTGGTGCGACCGGCCGCCGGACAGTCCCCAGCTCGGATAGGAGCACCCGTGCGCGTGCTGGAGGCCCGCGTACCCCCCGGCGTCCGGCCGGCCGCGGTGCCGTACGTCCCGGCCGCGGACGTCCCCGCGGTGGTCACGGTCGTGGTCGACGTCACGCTGTTCTCGTCGCTGGTGTTCGGCGGCCCGGACCGGACCTCCGGCCTCCCCGCGGTGGCGTTCGCGGTTGCCGGACTGGGGTTGCTGATGCTCCGCCACCGTGCGCCCCTCGCCGTGCTCACCGCCCTCGCGGCGCACGCCGCGATCGCCTGCGCGCTGTCGACGTACCGGCCGGTGCTGCTGGTCGCGGCCGCGCTGGCCACGGTGGTCACCCGCTGCCGGCCCGCGGTCGTGGCCGCCTCGGCGCTGCCCGCCGCCGCCGCGGTCACCGCGTGGGTGCTGGACGAGGCGGCGAACCATCCCGGCGCGAACCGCGTGGGCGTCGCGGCGGGCTACTCGGCGCTGTTGCTGGCGGCGGCGGCGTTCGGGCTGTCCCGGCGGATCACCCAGCAGCGGCTCGCCCTGGCCGACCGGCGGGACGCGGCCGCGCGCGAGGCCGTCGCGGCCGAACGGGCGCGGGTCGCCCGGGAACTGCACGACATCGTGGCGCACGCGGTCACCGTGATGACGTTGCAGGCGGCCGGGGCGCGCCGGGTCCTGCGCCACGAGCCGGCCCGGGCGGAGGACGCCCTGGCCGCCGTCGAGGACCAGGGCGTGCAGGCCGTCGAGGAGCTGCGGCGCCTGCTCGGCGCACTGCGGCAGCCGGACGGCACCGCGGACACCCGGACCACGCAGCCGGGACTCACCGACCTCGAGCCGCTCGTCGCGTCGGTGCGCCGGGCCGGGGTCCACGTGCAGGTGTGCCGGAGCGGCACCCCGGCGCGCCTCGACCAGAGTGTGGACGTCGCCGCGTACCGGGTCCTCCAGGAGGCGCTGACCAACGTCACCAAGCACGCCGGCGCGGGGACGTCCGTCCGGGTGGACGTGGCCTGGTCACCGCGGGAGCTGCGGCTCGAGGTCCGTGACGACGGCCGCGGTACGCGCCCCCGCGGCGCGCTCTCGACCGGACACGGCCTCGTCGGGCTCGCCGAGCGGGTCGCCATCGTCGGTGGGGTGCTCACGACCGGGCGGCGCGAGGGGGGCGGGTTCCGGCTGACGGCGACGGTTCCGACGGCGTCGGCCCGGTCCGACGTGTCCTGACCGGGGGCTCCGGGCTCAGGACCACTTCCGGGCCTGCCGGAGCAGCCCCACCATCCCCGAGATCAGCCGCATCGCGCCGACGCTGCGGGCGTCGGCCGTCACCAGGGCGGGCGAGCAGACGAGCACGGCCACGGCCTGGGCCCGTGACAGCGCGACGGTGACCCGGTTGCGGGACAGCAGGAAGTCGAGGCCCCGCGGCAGGTCGACCGACGACGACGAGGTCATCGTGGTCACCACGACCGGCGCCTCCTGTCCCTGGAACCGGTCGACCGTGCCGACCCGCACGTCCCCCAGCCCCGCGGCGGCGAGCCGGCGGTGCACGAGGCGGACCTGCACGTTGTACGGCGCGACGACCAGCACGTCGTCCTGGCCGAGCGGGCGGGTGCCGTGCTCGTCGGTCCACGCGCGCCCGAGCAGGTCGCCCACGAGCTCGACGACGCGGTCGGCCTCCTCCGGCGAGGAGGTGGTGTTGCCGGTGTGCTCGACCGAGGCCAGGTACAGCCCGGGTTCGACACCGTCGAGCCCGCGGCCGTGGGTGCACTCGTGCGCGTGCAGCAGGCCCGCGTACGACAGCCGGGACACCGGCGCGCAGACCTCGGGGTGCATCCGCCGGGACAGGTCCAGGAAGTACCCGAGCTCCGGCGGGATGACGTCGTGGTCGCCCAGCAGGTGCCCGAGCGCGGAGGCGTCCGCACCCTCGGGGTGGGTGCCCTGGACGACCTGCGGGAGCTGCTGCGGGTCGCCGAGCAGGACGAGGTTCCGCGCGGCCGTGGACACCGCCAGAGCGTCGGCGAGGGCGAACTGGCCCGCCTCGTCGACGATGAGCACGTCGAACTGCGGGGTCCGCAGGTCGTCGGCGGCGAACGTCCACGCCGTCCCGCCGACCAGGTGCCCTCCCTCGTGCTCGGAGCGCCACGCGGCGAGCCCCCGGTTGTCCCTGGGCTGGTCCCAGGGCGCGTCCGGGTCGGGGGTGCCCTTGGCCCGCTTGGCGGCGGGCAGGTCCAGCCCGCGGTCGCCCGCCGCCTTGACGGCGGCCATCATGACGTTCTCGACGGCCTTGTGGCTGTTCGCGGTCACGGCGACCGTGCGGCCGTGCGCGACGAGGTGGCAGATCAGCTGCCCCGCGAGGTAGGTCTTCCCCGCCCCGGGCGGTCCCTGCACCGCGAGCGTGCTGTCGTCCAGGGCGTACACGGCGGCGATCACGGTCCGGATCGGGTCGCCGCCGTGGTCCTCCGGCCGGGGCAGCGACCGCCCGCCGGAGAGCCGGGGACCCTCACGCCGCAGCAGGTCCACGCCGCAGAGCCCGGGCAGGGCCGGCAGGGACTCCGCGACGGTCCGGGCGAGGTCCTCCACGGCGAGGTCCTTCGGGGACGGCCGCACCGGCGCGCCCGGGAGGACGGCGACCGGCAGCTCGCCGGACGTCTCGTCGGGCTTGGCGGACTCCTCGACCACGAGGTGGGCGCCGGACGCCTCCAGCACCACCGCGTCGCGGGTCCACCCGGTGCCGGGCGCCGGGTACAGCAGCCGCACCTGGTCCCCCGCCGCGAACGGATGCGGCCGCTCGGGGTCGCACTCGACGTGCAGGGTGCGCTTGGCGGTGCGCTTCCGGCCCGTCGGCGCCACCCACTCCTCGGCGGCCCAGGACACCGGGACCGCGCAGGAGGACTCGGACTCGAGGTCCGCGAGGGGCGCGGCGCAGAGCCGGAAGTACTCCCACCACGCCGGGTCGGTCTCGCGGCGGTGGTACCCGGCGGCGCCCGCGAGCAGGTACCGGGCGCGCTCGGCGGGCGTGTGCCGCGCCGGGTCGTCCGGCACGCCGTCCAGGAGCGGGCCGGTGATCGCGGCGAGCCGTTCGGCACGCTCGCGCCGCCTCCGCACCGCGTCCTCGTCTGTGGCCTCCGCGATCGCCCTGTCGAGGTGGTGCAGCGGCACGGGCTCGTGCGGCGGGATGCCGTGCTGCTCACGGACGGCGTGCAGCCACCGGAACAGCCGGTGCGTCGACACGCAGTCGTAGGAGTTGTAGCTGCCGATCTCCGCCAGCACCGCGGCCGCGGTCTCGGCGTCCTCGGCGTTCACGTACGCCTCGTACGCCTCGATCGACGCGCCCGCGGTGACGACCTCGCCGGTGCGGTGCGTGTCCATGTACAGCGGCTCGAGGTACTTGATCGAGTACGACCGCTGCGAGACCCGCAACGCCTTGCGCACCACCGCGTACAGGTCGACGAACGCACCCGCCCGCAGCAGGTCGGCGACCTCCTCCTCGCGCGTGCCGTGCTGGGCGGCGAGCCGCTTCAGGGCCGCGGTCTCGTACGGCGCGTAGTGGTAGACGTGGCCGCCCGCGGCGAGGCGCGCGACCGCGAAGTCGACGAACGCCTCGAACGCCGCCTTCTCCTCCGCACGCGTGTGCGCCCAGAAGGGCGTGAAGCGCTCCGCGCCGGCGTCGATCGTCACCGCGCCGAACAGGTACTCGAGCCCGGCGCCCCCGATCGCGTACGGGTCGCCCTCCATGTCGAAGAAGACGTCCCCCGCGCCCGGGGGCGGCAGGGTCGCGAGCGCGTCGGGGCCGACGACCTCGTAGGCCACCGTGCCCGTCGGGTCCGCCTCGGTCCGGGTGGCGTCCTGGGCGACCTGGAGGGCGGCCTGCGCGCGGAGGCGGTCCCAGCTGCCCTCGGCCAGCGTGCCCGGCCGCTCCCCGGCCGCGGCGAGCGCGTCGATGGTCGTGATCCCGGCGGCGTGGAGCTTGCGGCGCTGGTCGGCCCGGAGGCCCGCCACCAGCGAGAGGTCGCGGCCGGCCTCGCGGCCCTCCGCGCAGTGCGCGGCGAATGCGCAGGTGTCGCACGCGGGCCGCTTCTCGGCCCACAGTGGCACCGGCAGGACCGGCCGGGCGGCGAGGCGGGCGGCGAGGCGCTCGCGCAGGTCCGCGAGCAGGGCGGTGAAGTCGGCGACCCGCAGGCTGTGGCGGGACCCGTCGCCGAGCAGCAGGTGCATGTGCTCGCCGCGGACGTGGCCCGCGCGGGTCAGGGCGTCCGCGTACGCGGTGAGCTGCAGGACCGCGGCGGGACGGGCGTGGCGGGCGAGCTTGGTGTCGTACGGCTCGTACGCGCCCCCGTCCCGGACCAGGAAGTCGGCACGGCCGTAGAAGGAGCCGTCGAAGAACACGCCCTGGTACACCACCGGCGCGCCGGACCGGAGCGCGGCGTCGGTCCGGGCAGCGGCCGCGCGCAGGGCGGCCGGCTCGGGGGCGGGCCGGGGGATCTCGACGACGTCCGCTGCCCCGAAGACGGTCCGGAAGTGCGCGAGGGCCGCCTGCTCGTGGGCGAGGCCGTGCTCGGCGACCACGCCCGAGATCGCGCCCGTGGGGCGCGGCGCATCGGGAAGGCCGAATGCGAGGGCGCGGCGCAGCGCCGACCGGTGCGCGCACTCCAGCAGGTCGACGAGATCGCTCGGTGAGGTGACGACCCCGTCGCCGCTGACGAACACGGACCCATTCTGCCGGAGTCCACCGACGAAACGGCGGAACCCCGGCCCACGAGGACCGGGGTTCCGCCGCGCGTCACACCGCTACCGGTACTCCCCGCCCTGCTCGGCGAGCGCCACGAGCGACGCCGGCGGCAGGAACCGGTCGCCGTACCGCTCGGCCAGCTGCCGCGCCCGGGCGACGAAGCCCGCCGGCCCGCCGGGGTAGCCGTTCACGAACTGCAGGACGCCACCGGTCCACGCCGGGAAGCCGATGCCGAAGATCGAGCCGATGTTCGCGTCCGGCACCGACCGGAGCACGCCCTCGTCGAGGCACTTCACGCTCTCCACCGCCTCGGCGAACAGCATGCGCTCCTTCATGTCCTCGAACGGCACGTCGGCGTCCGCCCGGAACCGCGTGAGGCCCTCCCAGAGACCGGCCCGCTTGCCGTCGGCGTAGGAGTAGAACCCCGCACCGGCCGCACGGCCGCCCCGCTCGCACTCGAGCACCATCGTGTCGAGCACCGCGTACGACGGGTGCTCCGGGAACTCGGTGCCCGCCGCGGCGGCCGCCGCCCGGGCCTCCTCGCGGATCCGCCGGAGGAGCGTGAGGCTGACCTCGTCCAGCAGGGCCAGCGGGCCGGTCGGATACCCCGCCTGGAGGCCCGCCTGCTCGATGCTCGCCGGGACGAGCCCCTCGCCGACCATCGCCGCCGCCTCGCCGAGGAACGTGCCGATGACCCGGCTGGTGAAGAACCCGCGGCTGTCGTTGACGACGATCGGGGTCTTCTTGATCTGCATCGCGATGTCGACCGCCTTGGCGATGGCGGCGTCGGAGGTCTTCTCCCCCACCACGATCTCGAGCAGCGGCATCTTGTCGACCGGCGAGAAGAAGTGCAGGCCGATGAAGTCCTCCGGCCGCGTCACGCCGTCCGCGAGCCCGGTGATGGGCAGTGTGGAGGTGTTCGACGCGAGCAGGGCGTCGGGGGCGAGCACCGGCTCGACCTCGGCGTACACCTTCTTCTTGAGCTCGGTGTCCTCGAAGACCGCCTCGATCAGCAGGTCCGCGCCCGCCGCCGCGTCCACGTCGTCGGTCGCGGTGATCCGGGCGAGGACCTCGTCGCGGGCCTCCGGCGTCATGCGCCCGCGGGCGACCTCCTTGTCGAGGATCTTCTCCGAGTACGCCTTGCCCTTGTCGGCGGAGGCGACGCTCACGTCGCGGAGCACGACCTCCATGCCGGCACGCGCGCACACGTACGCGATGCCCGCGCCCATCATCCCGGCACCGAGGACGACGACCTTGCGGGCCGTGTGCCGCGGGTACCCCTCCGGGCGGGAGCCACCCTTGGTGATGTGCTGGAGGTCGAAGAAGAAGGCCTTCGTCATGTTCTTGCTGATCTGGCCGGTCGCGAGGTCGGTGAAGTACCGCGCCTCGATCTTCTCCGCCGTGGCGACGTCGACCTGGGCACCCTCGACGGCCGCCGCCATGATGTGGTGCGGTGCGGGCATCGGAGCGCCCTTGAGCTGCTTGCGCAGGTTCGCCGGGAACGCGGGCAGCATCGCGGCGAGCTTCGGGGTGCTCGGCGTACCGCCGGGGATCTTGTAGCCCTGGACGTCCCAGGGCTGCTGCGCCTCCGGGTTCGCCGCGATCCACGCCTTCGCCTTCGCGAGCATGTCCCCGGGGCTGTCGGCGAGCTCGTCGACGAGCCCGGTGGCGAGGGCCGCCGCGGGCTTGCGGCGCCGGCCCTGGAGCAGGATCTCCATGAGCGCCTTCTGGAGCCCGAACATCCGGACGGTACGGACGACGCCGCCCCCACCCGGCAGCAGGCCGAGGCTCACCTCGGGCAGGCCGATCTCGCTGCCCCGCACGTCGAGCGCGACGCGGTGGTGGCAGGCGAGCGCGAGCTCGAGGCCACCGCCGAGCGCCGCGCCGTTGATCGCGGCGACGACCGGCTTGCCGAACGTCTCGAGGCGACGCAGCAGGCCCTTGAACTCGAGCGACTCGGCGTACAGCCGCGGTGCGTCCTCCCGCGTGGCCTTGCTCAGCAGGCGCAGGTCGCCACCCGCGAAGAACGTCTTCTTGGCGCTCGTGAGCACCACGCCGGTGATCGAGTCCCTCTCGGACTCCAGCCGCTCCACGGTGGACCGCAGGGAGCGGGTGAACGTCTCGTTCATCGTGTTCGCGCCCTGGTCGGGGTCGTCCATCGTCAGTACGACGACGCCCGCGGAGTCCTTGTCCCAGTCGATCATGGTGTTCAGACCCTCTCGATGATGGTGGCCAGGCCCATGCCGCCGCCGATGCACAGCGTCACCAGGCCGTAGCGGCCACCGCTGCGCTCGAGCTCGTCCACGACCGTGCCGAGGATCATGGCGCCGGTGGCCCCGAGCGGGTGGCCCATGGCGATCGCGCCGCCGTTGACGTTGACCTTCTCCATCGGGAGGTCGAGGTCCTTGACCCACTTGAGCACGACGGCCGCGAACGCCTCGTTGAGCTCCCACACGTCGATGTCGTCGACGGTCAGCCCCGCGGTGGCGAGCACCTTCCGGGTCGCCGGGGTCGGGCCGGTGAGCATGATCGTCGGGTCGGCGCCGCTGATCGCCGTCGCGACGACCCGGGCGCGCGGGGTCAGGCCGAACTCGGCACCCGCCCGCTCGTCACCGACGAGCACCAGCGCGGCGCCGTCGACCATGCCGGAGGAGTTGCCCGCGTGGTGGACGTGCTCGATGCGCTCGACCCAGTGGTACTTCTGCAGCGCGACTGCGTCGAAGCCGCCCATCTCGCCGATCCCGGCGAAGGACGGGCCGAGCTTCGCGAGCGACTCGGCCGTCGTGTCGGGACGCATGTGCTCGTCGTGGTCGAGCACGACGATGCCGTTGCGGTCGCGCACGGGGACGACCGACTTCGCGAACCGGCCGCCGCTCCACGCCGCCGCCGCCCGCTGCTGGGACTGGATGGCATACGAGTCCACGTCGTCGCGGGTGAAGCCCTCGGTGGTCGCGATGAGGTCGGCACCGATGCCCTGCGGGATGAAGTACGTGCCGTACGCGGTCTCCGGGTCCATCGCCCACGCACCGCCGTCGGAACCCATCGGGACGCGGCTCATCGACTCGACGCCACCGGCGAGCACGAGGCGGTCCCAGCCGGCGCGGACCTTCTGCGCGGCGAGGTTCACCGCCTCGAGACCCGAGGCACAGAAGCGGTTGATCTGCGTGCCGCCGACCGTGTCGGGCAGCCCGGCCGCGATCGCCGCGGTCTTCGCGATGTCGGCGCCCTGGTCCCCGATCGGCGTCACGACGCCGAGGATCAGGTCGTCGACGCGCTCCGTGTCGAGCCCGGGATGCCGGCTGCGCATCTCGTCGAGCAGCCCCGTCACCAGGCTGACCGGCTTCACGCCGTGCAGGGAACCGTTGGCCTTGCCCCTGCCGCGAGGCGTGCGGATCGCCTCGTAGATGTATGCCTCAGTCATACCGTGGAAAGTACTACCGCGTACACGAGAAAACCAGGGCGTACATTAAGCGCATGGCCGACAGTGTCCGCGTGCCTCGCCGCCTTCCCCGCGGCGTGCACGCGCTGCCCCGGGACGTGGTCACGGTGTCCCAGGTGGCGCGCATCGCGGAGGGCATGGGCCTCGCGGTGGCGGAGAAGGGCTACACGAAGGTCACGATCGGCGATGTGTGCACCGCCGCGGGCGTCTCGCGCAGCACGTTCTACGAGAACTTCGAGGACAAGGAGGCGTGCTACCTCGCCTGCTACGAGGCCGCGTCGGCACGCCACCAGGAGGCCCTCGACGCGGCGGTGGCCGGGGGCGGCAGCCCGGACGAGGTGCTCCGGCGGCTGGTCCGGGCGTACCTCGACGTCCTGGCCGGGGACCCGGTGTACGCGTCCGCGTTCTTCGCCGAGAGCGCCCGCGCGGGGGCCCGCATGCACGCGCTGCGGACCCGGAACCGCGAGTCGGTGTGCCGCAACTTCGAGCGGTGGCACGAGACCGTGCGGCGCTGGCGGCCGTCGGTCGCGGCGCCCCCGCCGGAGGCGTGGCGGCTCGCCACCGGCGGCGCCGACGAGCTGCTGCTCGCCCGGATCCGGGCCGGCCGGGGCGGGACGCTGCACGAGCTCGAGATACCGATCCTGTACATGCTCCTGGCGGTCGCCGGGCTGGCCGACCTCGCGGCGGAACTCACCGCACCGCGTGCGAAACTGGACGGGTGACCACCGAGCCCTCTCCCCCGCCGCGGCAGCGCAGTCGCTGGCAGGAGCTGATGTTCAAGGTCTTCGGCCCGGCGCAGGTCGAGGGCGCCATCCAGGGGCACAGCCCCGAGGCCCGCGCGGCCTGGAAGCGGCGGGTCGCGGCCCGCCGTCAGGAGCGCGACGAGCGCAAGCACGACTGACCACCGAGCGCGGCCGCATGCCCTCAGGCGTGTGACCTGTCCACGACGCAGAAGCGGTTGCCCTCCGGGTCCGCGAGCACGACGAAGTCCGGGTCCTCCGGGTACAGGTCCCAGTCCACCCGCTCGGCCCCCAGGCCGACGAGGCGCTCGACCTCGGCGGCCTGCGCGGCGGCGTCCTCGACGTACAGGTCCAGGTGCTCCCGCGGGTGCGCCTGCACCGGCGTCTCGCTGAGCATGAGGCCCAGCGGCACGCCGTCACCGTCCGGGGACACCAGCGTGGTCCAGCGCGCGGTCG
The DNA here is from genome assembly GCA_036402915.1 of Mycobacteriales bacterium. Lineage (GTDB taxonomy): Bacteria > Actinomycetota > Actinomycetes > Mycobacteriales > HKI-0501 > JAVEDU01. The sequence goes on along the minus strand of DASWRY010000067.1, from coordinate 91,344 downwards.
TCTCGTCCTCGTCGACGGCGTACCCCAGCGCCTGCGCCCAGAAGTCCACGGCGCGCCGCATGTCGTCCACGCCGAGGGCGATGATCCCGATCGTCAGCATCCGCCGATCCTGGCAGTGGCCGCACCCGCCGGCCAGGCCGCCGGTGCCCACTCCGGATCCGGAGCCACCCTCCGTAGCTCGGCCGCGCCGGAGCGTTTGCCGACCGGGCCCGGTGGAAAACATGCACTCACCCTCCCGGGAAGCCCAGGCCGCGACGGCTCCCCCACCTGCAGAGGACGCGAGTGCCATGCCACGGATCGGGCTTCTCGGCTCGTACGGCGGGCTGAACACCGGCGACGAGGCCATCCTGACCTCGATCGTCACCTCGCTCCGCGCGAAGTACCCCTTCGCCGAGATCGTGGTGTTCAGCCGGGACGCCGGGCACACCCGGCTGCACCACCCGGTGGACCGCGTCGTCGACTGTCGCTCGGGCCGCCGCGATCCGGTCAGCGAGGAGATCGCCCAGCTGGACCTGCTGTGCCTCGGCGGCGGGGGACTCCTGTACGACGACGAGGCCAGGATCTACCTGCGCGACGTCCGGGCGGCCCAAGACCGTGGCGTGCCCACGTTCGCGTACGCCCTCGGCGCCGGACCGCTCACCCTGCCGGAGGACCGCGCGTGCGTCCGTGCCGTGGTGAACGCGATGGACCGCGTCACCGTGCGCGACGAGGAGAGCAAGGGCGTGCTCGAGGAGGTCGGTGTCACCGTCCCGATCGACGTGGTGGCGGACCCGGCGCTGCTGCTGGTGCCGCTGCCGTTCGCCGAGGCGACGCTCGCGAGCGAGGGCGTACCCCCGGCGGCGCGCCTCATCGGCATGTCGGTGCGGGAGCCCGGGCGGGCGGCCCCGAACCTGGACGTCGACGCGTACCACGCCCTCCTCGGCGCCGTCGCGGACTTCATGGTGCACCGGTACGACGCGCACATCCTCTTCGTGCCGATGGAACGCGGCGACGTCCAGCACAGCCACGCCGTCCTCGCGCACATGACGGCCGCCGACCGTGCCCGCGTCCTCAACGGCTGCTACCCGCCCCGTGAGGTCCTCGGGCTGATGGAGCACCTCGACTTCGTCGTGGGCATGCGCCTGCACCTGCTGATCTTCGCGGGGATCGCCGGGGTCCCGTTCCTGCCGCTCCCGTACGCGGGGAAGGTCTTCGACTTCGCGAGGGCGTCCGGCGTCCCGGCCCTGCAGGGCGTCACGCGCCAGTGCATCGGTCCGCTGCTCGCGACGCTCGACCAGCTGTGGGACGACCGCCGGCGGCAGGGCACCCAGATCCGCGCCCGCGTCGCACGGATGAAGCCGCGCGCGGAGACGACCCTGGACCTGGCCCTGCAGATGCTCTGCCCCGAGGACATGCCCGGCACCCTCGCCCAGTGACACCCCGGAGAGGTCGCCATGCCGCCGCTGCGCCGGCCCCAGGATCCCGACCATCTCACGCTGCCGCCGCGGAGCGGCACCGTGGCGGCCGAGGCGGACGTGCTCGTCGTCGGCGGCGGCCCGGCGGGACTCGGCGCGGCGCTCGCGGCCGCGGACGCCGGAGCGGACGTCGTGCTCGTCGAGCGGTACGGGTTCCTCGGCGGCAACGCGACCGCGGCCCTCGTGATGCCGTGGATGTCGTTCCACACGCGGCGCCCCCAGCCGCCGCAGCTGGGCGACGTCGGGTTCTTCCCCAGCGACCACGGTGAGGGCGAGCCGGTCGTCGCGGGGAAGCACATCGAGGTGATCGACCGCCTCATCGCCGCCGAGGGCGCCCTCCCGCCCTCCCCCGAGACGGGCTACACCGTCCCGTTCGACCCGGAGATCTTCAAGAGGGTGTCGCTGGACCTGCTCGACGAGGCCGGCGTGCGGTACCTGCTCCACGCGTTCGCGAGCGGGGTGGTCACGCCGCGCGACAGCCGCGAGGTGGTGTTCGAGACGAAGTCCGGACCCGTCGTCGTCCGGGCGCGGGACACGGTCGACTGCACCGGGGACGGCGACATCGCGGCCGCGGCGGGCGCCGAGTACCGCATCGGGCGGGAGAGCGACGGCCTCACCCAGCCGATGACGCTGATGTTCCGGATGGTGGAGTTCAACGCGCTCGAGTTCACCCGGTACGTCGAGACGCACCCGGACCAGTGGCGCAGCGTCCACGGCCTGTGGGATCTCGTGGAGGAGGCCACCGCCGCCGGTGACCTCGACCTCGCGCGGGAGGACATCCTCTTCTTCGGCACGGCGCACCCCCGCGAGGTCGCGGTCAACTCCACGCGGGTCACCCAGGCGCTCGGCATCGACGTCTGGGACCTCACCCGCGCCGAGGCGGTGAGCAGGCGGCAGATGGCCCGGGTCGCGCGGTTCCTCCAGGACTACGTGCCCGGGTTCGCGACGGCGTACGTCGCCCAGAGCGGCGTCCAGGTCGGGGTGCGGGAGACCCGGCGGGTGATCGGGGAGTACGTCCTCACCGGCGACGACATCCTCACCGCGCGGAAGTTCCCGGACGTGATCGCCCGCGGCACGTACCCGGTGGACATCCACAACCCGACCGGCAAGGGCACGGTCCTGCGGTCGGTGCCGGCCGGCGATGCGTACGACATCCCGCTGCGCTCGCTGCTCCCGCTGCGCGTGGACAACCTGCTGACGGCCGGGCGGTGCATCTCCGGCACGCACGAGGCGCACTCGTCGTACCGGGTGACCCCGACCGCGATGGCGACCGGGCAGGCGGCCGGCGTCTGCGCGGCGCTCGCGGCGGCGGCCGGCAAGGCGCCGCGGGACGTCCCCGTCGAGGCGGTCCAGGCGGAGCTGGTCCGGCAGGGCGCGGACCTGCGGCAGTCCGACGAGGAGGAGTAGGACCACCGCGCTAGCATCACCGGCCTGTCGGCGAGGTCGTGGAGGGACAGCATGCGCGCGGTGCAGGTGGTTCGGCTGGACGGTCCGTCGGCGGTGGAGGTGCGGGAGGTCCCCGACCCGGTGCACGGCGACGACACGGTGCTCATCGAGGTCCACGCCGCGGGCGTGACGTACCCTGAGGTGCTGCTCAGCCGGGGTGAGTACCAGCTGAAGCCCGAGCCGCCGTTCACGCCCGGCTCCGAGGTCGCCGGGGTCGTGGTCTCCGCCCCCGCGGGCGCCGCGGTGCGCGCGGGCGACCGGGTGGCGGCGTTCCCCGGCTTCGGCGGGTTCGCCGAGCTGGTGGTCGCGGACCCCGGTGCCGTGTTCCCGCTGCCCGACGGCGTGTCGTTCGAGGTCGGCGCCGCCCTGCCGATGAACTACCTGACCATGCACTTCGCCCTCACCCGCCGCGGCGGACTGCAGGCCGGTGAGACCGTGCTCGTGCACGGCGCCGCGGGCGGCATCGGCACGGCGGCGACCCAGCTGGCGTCGGCGCTGGGCGCGCGGGTGATCGGCGTCGTCTCCTCCGAGGCGAAGGCCGACGCGGCCCGGAAGGCGGGCGCCGACGACGTCGTGCTCGCGGACGGGTTCCGGCTGGCCGTCGCCGAGCTCACCGGCGGCCGCGGCGTCGACATGGTGGTGGACCCCGTGGGCGGCGACCGCTTCACCGACTCGCTGCGCAGCCTGGCCACCGAGGGCCGGCTGCTGGTCATCGGCTTCACCGGCGGCGAGATCCCGACCGTGAAGGTGAACCGCCTCCTGCTGAACAACATCTCGGTGGTCGGCGTGGGGTGGGGCGCGTTCTTCCTGCCCCGGCCCGGGTACCTGCAGGAGCAGTGGGCCGAGGTCGCGCCACTGCTGGCGAGCGGGAGGCTCGACCCGCCGATCGGCGCGCGGTACCCCCTCGCGGAGGCGGCGGCGGCGATCACGGAACTCGACGAACGCCGCGCCACCGGCAAGGTGATCCTCACCGTCCGGTAGTGGTTGACTGACGGCATGCCTCTCGACGGTGAGTACGAGCCCAGCCCCGCCCAGTGGGTCCGCGACCAGGTGGACCTGTACGAGCGCTCCGACGGTACCGACGGCACCACGCTCCGCGGCCTCCCGGTGATCATCCTGACCTCGCGCGGCGCGAAGTCGGGGAAGATCCGCAAGACGCCGCTCATGCGTGTCGAGCACGACGGCCGGTACGCCGTCGTCGCGTCGCAGGGCGGCGCGCCCGCGCACCCGACCTGGTACCACAACCTCGTCGCGGACCCGCACGTCGAGCTGCAGGACGGGCCCGTACGTCGGGACATGACCGCCCGCGAGGTCACCGGCGACGAGAAGGCGGAGTGGTGGGACCGGGCGGTGGCCGCGTATCCCGACTACGCCGACTACCAGAAGAAGACCGACCGGCAGATCCCGGTGTTCGTGCTGGAGCCGTGACCGGGGTGGAGTCGGTGCTGCTGTCCCGCCGGGACCTCGACTTCCTGCTGTACGAGTGGCTCGACGTCGAGACGCTCACCAAGCGCGAGCGGTACGCCGAGCACTCGCGGCAGACGTTCGACGCGGTGCTGGACCTGTCCGCGCGGATCGCGACCGAACAGTTCGGACCCCATTACAAGAAGAGTGACGCGGAAGAGCCGCGCTTCGACGGCGAGCGCGCGCACGTCATACCGGAGGCGAAGGCCGCGCTCGAGGTGTTCGCGCGGGCGGGGCTGGTCGGAGCCGGCATGGACACCGAGGTCGGCGGGATGCAGCTGCCGGCCGTCGTCACCGGGGCGTGCATGGCGTGGTTCCAGGCTGCGAACGTGGCCACCGCGGCGTACCCGTTCCTGACGATCGGCAACGCGAACCTGCTGCGGGCACACGCCTCGCCGGAGCTCGTCGAGCGGTTCGTGCCGCCCATGGTCGAGGGACGGTTCTTCGGGACGATGTGCCTGTCCGAGCCCCAGGCAGGCAGCTCGCTCGCGGACATCACGACGCGCGCGATCCCGGCGGGCGACGGCACGTACCGCCTCTTCGGCAACAAGATGTGGATCTCCGGCGGTGACCACGACCTGTCGGAGAACATCGTCCACCTGGTCCTCGCGAAGATCCCGGGCGGTCCGCCCGGGGTGAAGGGCATCTCGCTGTTCGTCGTCCCGAAGTTCCTCGTGCCGGGCGGCGAGCGCAACGACGTGGTGCTCGCGGGCCTCAACCACAAGATGGGGTACCGCGGCACGACGAACACGATGCTCAACTTCGGCGAGGGCCGGTACTCCCCCGGTGGCGCGCCCGGCGCGATCGGGTACCTCGTGGGCGAGGCCCACCAGGGACTGTCCTACATGTTCCACATGATGAACGAGGCCCGCGTCGGGGTCGGCCTCGGCGCGACCGCGCTGGGCTACACCGGCTACCTCCGGTCCCTCGCGTACGCGCGCAGCCGTCCGCAGGGACGACCGGTCGCCGCCAAGGACCCCGCCGCACCCCAGGTCCCGATCATCGAGCACACAGACGTACGCCGGATGCTGCTCGCGCAGAAGTCCTATGTGGAGGGCGCGCTCGCGCTGAACGCGTACTGCGCACGGCTGCTGGACGAGCGCGCGACCGGTCTGTCCGGGGAGGACCGGGAGCGTGCGGCCACGCTGCTCGACGTGCTGACGCCGATCGCGAAGTCGTGGCCGTCCCAGTGGTGCCTGGAGGCCAACAGCCTCGCGATCCAGGTGCACGGCGGGTACGGGTACACCCGGGAGTACGACGTCGAGCAGCTGTACCGGGACAACCGGCTCAACCCGATCCACGAGGGCACGCACGGGATCCAGGCGCTCGACCTGCTCGGCCGGAAGGTCGTCATGGGCGGCGGCGCGGGTCTCGCCCTGCTGGCGTCGACGATCGCGGGGACGGTGGCCCGGGGACGCTCTGCCGGGGGTGAGCTCGGGACCTTCGCCGACGCGCTCGAAGGCGCGGTCGACCGCACCGTGGCGGTGACCGCGCACCTGTGGGGCACCGGCGACGTGGACCTCGCGCTGGCGAACGCGACCGTGTACCTGGAGGCGGTCGGCCACGTCGTCGTCGCCTGGATCTGGCTCGAGCAGGTCCTCGCGGCGCACGGCCGGGAGGGCGACTTCTACGACGGCAAGCGGCAGGCCGCCCGGTACTTCTACCGGTGGGAGCTGCCGAGGACCGGCCCCCAGTTCGACCTGCTCACGAGCCTGGACCGGACGACGCTCGACATGGCGGACCGCTGGTTCTGAAACGGTCGGCGTACAGGGTCCCGGCGTGGCGTCCGGAGGACCCTGTCGACCGGTGCGGACGGTCGGCGACGGCGGTCGCAGCGCCGCCCCCGCGGGGGATGCCGCACCACGAGAATGCCGGGGGCGTCAGCGCGAGCCGGGCGCCGCGCCGAGCAGCAGCCGGAGGGCGTGCTCCGTCGTCGCGGCGAGGATCTCCGCGGGCTCGCCCTCGAACCGCCGCAGCTCCGCCCGCTGCCCGCGCGGAGACACGACCGAGAACCACACGGTGCCGGCCGGGTGACCCTCCTCGTCGTCCGGTCCCCCGACGCCGGTCACCGCCACGGCGAGGTCGGCGTCGAGCAGGTTCGCCACACCGGCGGCCATCGCGCGGGCGCAGTCCTCGGTCACCACGGGCCCGGGCGACACGCCGAGCACCGTGAACTTCACCTCGGGGGCGTACGCGACCAGGCTCCCGCGGAACCAGGCCGACGAGTTGGGGGCCGCGCCGAGCTCGCACGCGATCGTGCCCCCGGTGAGCGACTCCGCGACGGCGACGGTGAACCGGTGCTCGTCGGCGCGCTCGGCGAGCGAGGTCGCCAGGTCGGTCGAGTCGGACATGTGACGAGTCTGCCCGTCTCCGCGTGTCACGCGCATCTCGGCCTGCGAGGCGGGGCCGCGGGGCCGCGCCTGTGGGGCCTGCCCGGGCCCGGGCGTGTCGGCTCGTCGCACCCTCACCCGCAGGTACCGTCCCACACGACGAGAGGACGACGATGGCGACGATCCTGGTGACGGGTGGCACGGGCACGCTCGGCCGCGTGGTCGTGGACGAGCTGCGCCGCCGGGGCGACGACCCGCGCGTGCTGAGCCGGAGGGCCGGTCCGGGCCGGGTGACGGGTGACCTCACGACCGGGGAGGGCCTCGACGCGGCACTCGAGGGCGTGGACGCCGTCGTCCACTGCGCGACCGACACCCGGTCGCCGCGCCACGACGTCGACGGGACGCAAAACCTCGTCGCGGCGGCCCACCGGCACGGCGCCCCGCACCTCGTCTACATCTCGATCGTCGGCATCGACCGCGTCCCTCTGCGCTACTACGGGGTCAAGCAGGAGGTCGAACGCCTCGTCGAGACCTCCGGCCTGCCGTGGACGATCCTGCGGGCGACGCAGTTCCACGACCTCGTCCACCGCATCGCCTCGCTGGCCGGTCACCTGCCGATCGCGGTCGCGCCCGCGGGGACGAGCTTCCAGCCGGTCGACACCCGGGACGTCGCCGCCCGGCTCGCGGACCTCGCCACCGGCCAGCCCGCGGGCCGGGCCACCGACCTCGGCGGGCCGGAGGTGCGGACGGCCACCGACCTGTTCCGGGCGACGCTGGGCCACCGCCGGGTGCTGCCCCTCCGGCTGCCGGGCCGGGCCGCCGCCGGGTACCGCGCGGGCGGCCACCTGGCACCGGAACACGCGGACGGCCGGATCACGTACGAGCGGTACCTGTCCGAACGCTAGGCGGCGTGCTCGGGCAGCACCCCCGTCCGGTGCCGCTGCCGCACCCGGTAGTACACCAGCCCGCCCACCGCGATCGCGCCGACGAACACGAACGCCCCCCACCGCAGGTACCAGTGGAACGGCGCCGTCGCGTTGTAGACCTCCGTCCGCGGCCACGCCAGGTTCAGCGCCATGCCGGCGCCCCACAGCACGGCCACCACGTTGACCGGCAGTCCCCACCGGCCCAGCGAGAAGTGCTCCCCCGCGGTCCACCGGCCACGGAGGCGCGCGACGAGCATCGGCACGGTGACCAGCAGGTACGCCACGTAGATCATGATCACCGCGATGCTGGTGAGCACCGTGAAGATCTGCGGTTGGCGGACGTTCACCAGCAGGATCGCGAGCGACAGCGCCCCCGTGAGCACCGCGGGCACGACCGGCGTCCGCCGGGTCGGGTGCACGCGGGCGAGCCGCGACCCGAACGGCAGGTTGTTGTCGCGGGCCATCGCGAAGACCATCCGGATCGTCGCCGTGTGCACCGCGAGGCAGCACACGGTGATCGCGATCGCGATGCAGATCAGGAACGCCCGGCCCAGGGTTCCGCCGATCGCCTCGAGCAGCACGTACTGGAGCCCGCCGTCGGGCGAGCGCAGCAGCGGGTCCGCGAGGTCCGGTGCCGCCATGACCCCGAACAGCAGGATCGCGCCGCCGAGGACGAACGAGGCCACGACCGCGCGGACGATCGCCCGCGGCGCGGTACGCCGGGGCTCGCGCGTCTCCTCGCCGAGGGAGCTGGCGGTGTCGAAGCCGTACAGCACGTACCCCGAGGCCAGCGCCGCGACGAGGAACGCCCCGACGTACCCGAGGTCGTGCCCCGCCCCGGTGCCGCGGGTGTCGAGCAGGACGGCGGGTCCCCGCTGGGCGTGGTACGCGAGGACCGCGACGATGAGCACCGCCGCGACCAGCTCGACGAAGACGCCCGTCGAGTTGATGCGGGACGTCAGCTTCACGCCGAACGCGTTCACCAGCGTGGTGAACACGATCAGCGCCCCGCCGAGCACCACGGCGTTCACGGGCAGGTCGTACGTGCCGGACCCGTCACCCACGACCTGGAAGCCGGACCAGATCTTCGGCAGCGTCAGCTGGTACGCGAGCACGGTCGCCGAGAGCGTCACCACCGACGCCGTCAGCATCATCCATCCGGCCAGCCACGAGGTCGTCGGGTTCGCGAGGCGCTTCGCCCAGTTGTACAGCGACCCGGCGACCGGGTACCGCGCCGCCAGCTCGGCGAAGCACAGCGCCACCGTGAGCTGACCGGCGAACACGATCGGCCACGACCACAGGTACGCCGGACCGGCGCTCCCGAAACCGAAGTAGAAGAGCTGGAACGTCCCGGTGAGGATGGAGATGTAGCTCACACCCGCCGCGAAGCTCGCAAACCCCCCGATGCGCCTGTCCAGCTGCTGCCGGTAGCCGAACTCGGCGAGTTCCGCCTCGCCCGCCGCCTCCTGTACTGCCATCCCGCACCGTCCTCCGTCGTGGGTCCCGGCGGATGATCATGCCGGAGTCGCGCGGCAGACGAGGACATGCGAGCGTTGCCCCGCCATCATGAGGGGCCGGGGACGGACGACGAGCGGGGGTACGCGGTGGGACGAGCCGAGGACGTGGGCCTGCCCGTGGCCGTCCGCGCCTGCCTGTTCGACCTCGACGGCGTGCTCACGAAGACGGCGGTCGTCCACGACGCCGCCTGGAAGGACACCTTCGACGCGTACCTGCGGGCCCGCGACGGCGTGGGCTTCCGGCCGTTCGACGCGGACCGTGACTACGCCGAGTACGTGGACGGCAAGGTGCGGACCGACGGTGTGCGCGCGTTCCTCGCCTCCCGCGGCATCACGCTGCCCGAGGGGTCGCCCGACGACCCGCCGACGGCGGAGACGGTGCACGGTCTCGGCAACCGCAAGAACGAGCTCCTGCTGCGCAGGATCCACGACGACGGCGTGGAGGTGTACGAAGGGTCCGTGCGATATGTCCGGGCGGTGCGCGCGGCGGGGCTGCGCACGGCCGTCGTGTCCTCGAGCGCCAACACCGCGGACGTGCTCGCGGTGACGGGTCTCGCGCCGCTGTTCGACGCGCGGATCGACGGGACCGTGATCCGCGAGCGGGGCCTGCGCGGCAAGCCCGAGCCCGACTCGTTCCTCGCCGGGGCCGCGGCGCTCGGGGTGGGGCCGGCGGAGTCCGCCGTGTTCGAGGACGCCGTGGCAGGCGTGGAGGCGGGCCGCAAGGGCGGCTTCGCCCACGTCGTCGGCGTCGACCGGGTGGGCCACGCGGAGGCCCTCCGCGCACACGGGGCGGACGTCGTCGTCACCGATCTCGCCGAGCTGCTCCCGTGACGGGCCCGTTCACGGTCGAGCCCTGGCTGCTGCGCGAGACGCGGCTGGACACCGGGCACCCCGCGCACGCGGAGTCGCTCTTCGCCCTGTCGAACGGCCACATCGGACTGCGCGGGAACCTCGACGAGGGCGAGCCGCACGGGCTGCCCGGCACGTACCTGAACGGCGTCTACGAGCTGCGCCCGCTGCCGTACGCCGAGGCCGGATACGGCTACCCGGAGTCCGGCCAGACGATCATCAACGTCACCAACGGCAAGATCCTCCGGCTGCTGGTGGACGACGAGCCGTTCGACATCCGGTACGGGGACCTGCACTCCCACGAACGGGTGCTGGACTTCCGGACGGGCGTCCTCGAGCGCACGGCCGAGTGGACCTCCCCCGCCGGACAGGGCATACGGGTGCGGACCCGGCGGATCGTGTCGTTCACCCAGCGGGCCGTCGTGGCGATCTGTCTCGAGGTCGAGCCGCTCGGCGGGCCGGCCCGGATCGTGGTGCAGTCCGAGCTCGTCGCCAACGAGGACCTGCCGGAGCCACCGGACGACCCCCGGGTCGCCGCGGCGCTCCGCCACCCGCTCGACCAGCAGTGGGCCGCGGCGCGCGGACTCACCGGCGAGCTCGTGCACCGCACGGTCCGGAGCGGCATCCTGGTGGCCGCCGGGATGGACCACGAGGTGGAGGCGCCCGGGGCGGTGGCCACGTCCGCCTCCACGGACGGCGACTGGGCGCGCGTCGACGTCACCACCGTGCTCGAACCGGGCGGGTGCCTGCGCCTGGTGAAGTACCTCGCGTACGGCTGGTCCCAGCAGCGCTCGCTTCCCGCGGTGCGCGACCAGGTCGCGGCCGCACTCACGGCCGCCCGCCACACCGGGTGGGACGGGCTGCTCGCCGAGCAGCGGGAGTACCTCGACGACTTCTGGGCCCGCGCGGACGTGCAGGTGGACGGCGACGCGGAGCTGCAGCAGGCCGTGCGGTTCGCCCTGTTCCAGGTGCTGCAGGCCGGGGCCCGTGCGGAGCGGCGGTCGATCCCCGCCAAGGGGCTCACGGGACCCGGGTACGAGGGCCACTGCTTCTGGGACACCGAGGCGTTCGTCCTGCCGCTGCTCACCCACACGCTGCCGGCCGCGGCCGCGGACGTGCTCCGGTGGCGGCACGCCACGCTGCCCCTCGCCGAGGCACGGGCACGGCAGCTGGGGTTTTCGGGAACCGCGTTCCCGTGGCGGACGATCGACGGCGAGGAGTGCTCCGGGTACTGGCCGGCGGGGACCGCGGCGTTCCACGTCAACGCCGACATCGCGGACGCCGTGCTGCGGTACGTCGACGCGACCGGCGACGAGGCGTTCGAGCGGGACATCGGCCTCGAGCTGCTCGTGGGCACCGCACGTCTGTGGCGGTCGCTGGGGCACCACGACCTCGACGGGGCGTTCCGGATCGACGGGGTCACCGGGCCGGACGAGTACAGCGCGCTGGCCGACAACAACGTGTACACGAACGTGATGGCCCAGCGGAACCTCCGTGGCGCCGCGGACGCCGTCGCGCGCCACCCGCACCGCGCGGCACACCTCGGCGTGGACGCGGAGGAGGCGGCGGCCTGGCGGGACGCGGCGGCCGCGATGGTGGTGCCGTACGACGAGAAGCTCGGCGTGCACCCGCAGTCCGAGGGCTTCACCCGGCACCAGGTGTGGGACTTCGAGGGCACCCCGGCCGAGACCTACCCGCTGCTGCTGCACTACCCGTACGTCGACCTGTACCGCAAGCAGGTCGTCAAGCAGGCCGACCTGGTACTCGCGCTGCAGCAGTGCAGCGACTTGTGCAGCCTCGAGCAGAAGCGCCGGGACTACGAGTACTACGAGCGCATCACCGTCCGGGACTCCTCGCTGTCCGCGTGCACGCAGGCGGTGGTCGGCGCGGAGGTGGGCCACGTCGGCCTCGCGTACGACTACACGGCCGAGGTCGCGCTCCTCGACCTCCACGACCTCAACCACAACACCGGCGACGGGCTCCACGTCGCCGCCCTCGCCGGGACGTGGACCGCCCTGGTCCTCGGGTTCGGCGGAATGCGGGACCACGCGGGGCTGAGCTTCCGGCCGCGGCTGCCCGAGGGGATCGACCGGCTGTCGTTCGGGATCGTGCGCGGCGGCGCGCGGCTCCGGGTCACGATCGTGCCGGGTGAGGCGACGTACGAGCTCGTCGCCGGGGACGCCCTCGCGCTCCGGCACTACGACGAGGACCTGGACCTCACCGCCGGGGCGCCGTCGACGCGGCCGCTCCCCTCCCTGCCCCGGCTCCCCCGGCCGCAGCAGCCGGCCGGCCGCGCCCCCCAGCGCCGGTTCACCCAGAACCGGCACTGACCCGCGGGGCGCGGTCGGGGCCTCCCTGGTCGAGCCGGAACGGCGGGTACCGGTCGGTGAGGAGCGTCGCGTACGCCACGACGCGGAGCATCCACCGGTCGATCCCGAGGGCGAGGTCGTACAGCCCGCGCGGGTAGCGCGCCGTGAACAGCAGCGCCACGGCCGCGAAGAGCACGACGACGTCGAGCAGGCCCGGGAGCGTCGCGCTCCGCCCCTCACCGGCGCGCGACCCCACGGCCAGCGTCGCGCCGGTGAACAGCCCCAGGATCAGGTAGTGCGGCAGCGCGAGAAGCCACCACTTCACGAGCACCAGCCCGCGGGAGAGCCGCTCCGGGTACGCGACGTCGAACCGCGCCGGGTAGTCCGGGACGTCGGCCAGGGTGAACGGCGGGTACCGGTCCGTGCCGAGGGCGCCGTAGCCGTAGTACGACACGCGCCAGCTCCACCGGAGGACGCCGACCGCATAGCCGAACAGCGGCCGCGGGTAGCGCCCCGTCACGAGGATCGCCAGGAACGCGACGACGGTGACGACCACGAACCCGATCCCGAGGAAGAACAGCACGACGTAGTGCGGGATCAGCAGGAGCCACTTCACGATCCACAGCCACCGGCTCAGCGGCCCGGGCTCGGGAGCGGCCTCCACACGGACGTCGTATCGCTCGGTGATGTCCATCGTCGACCTCCGGTCGGGGGCGACCAGTATGCCGATCTCCGCCGGGTCGTGGGGGCCGCCGCTCAGCCGCCGTCCTCGGCCAGCCGGTAGCCCGCCCCCCGGACCGTCTCGATGCCCGTGCGCCCGTACGGCTGGTCGACCTTGCGCCGCAGGTAGCCGATGTACACCTCGACGATGTTGGGGTCCGCCTCCGAGTGGGCGTCCCACACCGACGTGAGGATGTCGGTCTTCGTCACCACGTCGCCGCGGTGCCGGAGGAGGTACTCCAGCACGCTGTACTCCCGCGGCGTCAGCCGGAGCTCGTCGCCGGCGCGCGTGACCCGGTGGCGCGCGGGGTCCAGCGCGAGGTCCCCCGCGGTGAGGACGGCCGGCCGCACCGGCGCGCCGCGCCGCATCAGCGCCCGCAGCCGCGCCACCAGCACGACGAAGCTGAACGGCTTGGTCAGGTAGTCGTCCGCCCCGAGGTCGAGGCCGTCCGCCTCGTCGTACTCGCCGTCCTTCGCGGTGAGCATCAGCACCGGCGTCCAGACGCCGCTCTCCCGGAGCTGCCGGCACACCCGGTAGCCGTCGAGTCCCGGCAGCATGATGTCGAGGACGATCGCGTCGTACGTGTTCTCGGTCGCCGCCCAGAGCCCGTCCGGGCCGGTGTGGACCACGTCGACCGCGAACCCCTCCGCGGCGAGTCCCCGGCGCACCGTCTCGGCGAGGAGCTCCTCGTCGTCGACCACCAGTACCCGCATGCGCCCATCCTCCCAGGCACCGCACCCCCACGGCGAGCGCCGACGTACGCTGCGCCGCATGAGGCGTCCGTCCCGGCATCTCGGCATCCGGCTGCGGTCCACGCTGGCCGCGATCGCCGTGGTCGCCGTGGCGCTGGCCGTCGGCGGGATCGCGTTCGTGTACCTGTACGAGCGCGCCCTCGCCGCGAACGCCGACGCGGACGCCCTCGGGCGCGCGCGGGACGTCGCCGGCCAGATCGCCACCGGGGGCCTCGCGAGCCTCGAGCGGCCGCTGCCGACCGGGCCCGGCGACCAGTCGCTCCTCCAGGTCGTGGGACCGGCCGGGGTCGTCGCCGCGTCGGGCTCCATCGCGCGGGAGCCCCCGATGTCGCCGCTGCGGGCGGCGCCCGACCAGGTGCTGCGCGAGAACCGCCGGCTGGCCATCGCGGACCAGGACACGTTCCGGATCACCGCGGTCGGCGTGGCCGACCACGGCACGCGGTACACCGTGCTCGCCGGCCAGTCGCTCCACACGCTCAGCGACAGCCTCGGAACGCTGTCGACGCTGCTCGTGGCGGGGTACCCGGTGCTGCTGCTCGTGATCGGTGGCGCGACGTTCTGGTTCGTCGGCCGCTCGCTGCGGCCGGTCGAGGAGATCCGCCGGCGGGTCGCCGGGATCACCGCCCGCGACCTGCACGCGCGCGTCCCGGTCCCCGACACGCGGGACGAGGTCGCCCGCCTCGCCGAGACGATGAACGACATGCTCGACCGGCTGGAGCGGTCCGCCGCCGACCAGCGGCGGTTCGTCGCGGACGCGAGCCACGAGCTGCGGAGCCCGCTGTCCACCGTGCAGGCCGGGGTCGAGCTGATGCGCGCGTCCCCGGAGCCCCCGTCGGACGCGGAGCTCGCGATGCTCCACGACGAGACGCGGCGGCTCGCCCGCCTCATCGGCGAGCTGCTGCTCCTCGCGCGCGCCGACGAGCGGGGGCTCTCGCCGCGGTACGAGGACGTGGACCTCGACGACCTCCTCGACGCCGAGCGCCGTCGCCTCGCGCAGGACGAGCGGGTCACGGTGTCCGCGTCGATCGCCGCCGTACGGGTCCGCGGGGACCGCCACCAGCTGGGCCAGGCCGTGCGGAACCTCGCCGACAACGCGGTCCGCCACGCCTCCGCCAGGGTGACGCTGCTGCTCGCCGAGCGGGACGGCAGCGCGGTGATCGACGTGGGCGACGACGGCCCCGGAATCCCCCCGGCGGACCGCGAGCGCATCTTCGGCCGGTTCGTCCGGCTCGACGACAGCCGGCACCGGTCCGGGGGCGGCAGCGGGCTCGGCCTCGCGATCGTGCGGGAGATCGTGCTGGCGCACGGCGGGAGCGTGCGGGTGCTGCCGTCCGGTCCGGGCACCACCTTCCGGGTGACGCTGCCCGTACAGGGAGCGTGAGCACGGTGTTCAGGTGGTCTTCAGGATCGGTGGTCCACGATGGGACCATGACGACCTCCGTGCCGCGCACCGGCGCGCGGCGACCGTCCCGGCGCTGGGTACCGTCGGCAGGCACGGCCACGTGGACCACCCGCCTGGTCGCACTCACCGGGGCGGCGATGCTGGTCAGCTCCCTCCTGCCGGTGGGCCCCCGTCGGCAGGCGCTCCTCTCGGAGATGGTCCCGGAACTGTGGTCGTCGACCGCCGGCGTCGTCGCCGCCACCATCGGCGCGCTCCTGCTCGCGCTCTCGGCCGGCCTGCGGCGCCGCAAGCGGGCGGCGTGGCTGGCGGTGGTCGGGCTCAGCGCCGCCGCGATCCTCCTCGACGTCGTGGAGGGGCTCGACGTCGAGTCCGCCGCGCTGTCCGGCCTCTGCCTGGTCGCGTTGATCGCGACCCACAAGGAGTTCGTCGCCCTGCCGGACCCGCGCACCCGGTGGCTGGCGCCGGTCGCGGGCGGCACCGTGGCGGCCGGGGGCCTCGCCGCCGCCACCGCGATCCTGCTCGTCCACGAGAACCAGCTCGTCGGCACGCCGTCGCTCCCTGCCCAGGTGGCGGAGGCGGCGCTCGGGCTGGTGGGGCTCGCCGGGCCGGTCCGGTACGCCGACGGCACGACCGCGCACGCCGTGGCGCTGACGACCGGGCTGTTCGGCCTCGCGAGCCTCGCCGTGACCGCACTGCTCCTCCTGCGTCCCACGCGGTCGGAGGGCATCACGACCGCCGAGGCGGAAGACCGTCTCCGGGCGCTGCTCGCCCGGCACGGCCGGCGTGACTCCCTCGGCTACTTCGCCCTCCGGCGGGACAAGAACGTCGTGTTCTCACCCTCCGGCAAGGCCGCTGTCACCTACCGCGCGATCGGCGGGGTGAGCCTCGCGAGCGGCGACCCGATCGGGGACGTCGAGGCGTGGCCCGGCGCGATCACCGCGTGGCTCGAGGAGGCGCGTGCCCACGGGTGGATCCCCGGCGTACTGGGGTGCAGCGAGACGGCCGGGCGCGTGTACGTCCGGCACGGCCTGCTCGCGATGGAGCTCGGCGACGAGGCGATCCTGGACCTGACCGACTTCTCGCTCGAGGGCCGGGCGCTGCGCGGGGTGCGCCAGGCCGTGGCCCGGGTGGAGCGGGCCGGGTACACGACCGAGATCGCGCGGACGGGCAGTCTCGACGCCACCACGCTCGAGGCGGCGCGGCAGGCGGCCGAGAGGTTCCGGGACGGCGAGGTGGAGCGGGGATTCTCGATGGCGCTGTCCCGCCTGGGCGACCCCGCGGACCCGGAGTGCGTGGTCGTCCTCGCCCGGGACGAGGAGGGGACGATCCGCGGCCTCCTGCACTTCGTGCCGTGGGGACCCGACGGGCTGTCGCTCGACCTCATGCGACGCGACGCGGCCAGCGACAACGGGCTGCTCGAGTTCCTCGTCGTCGCGCTGGTGCGCGCCGCGCCCACGCTGGGTGTCACGCGGGTGTCGCTGAACTTCGCCGTGTTCCGGTCCACGTTCGCGCGCGGGGAGCGGCTCGGTGCCGGGCCCGTGCTGCGCGGCTGGCGGCGGCTGCTCCTGCTCGCGTCGAAGTTCTGGCAGATCGAGTCGCTGTACCGCGCGAACGCGAAGTACCGCCCGGACTGGGAACCGCGGTTCGTCTGCTACCCGACCGCGCGCGACCTGCCGAGGATCGGCGTCGCCGCGCTCCGGGCGGAGGCGTTCCTCGTCACCCCGTTCGGGCGGCGCCTCCCGCGGCCGGCACCGGGCGCGGTTCCCGGGGCGGCCTCGGCACGCCCGCCCGGCGCCCCGCAGGCCCCGCAGCCGCCGCAGGCCCCGCAGCCGCCGCACGACGGCGCGCTCCCGGCCCCCTGCGCCCGGCAGCCGTCGGCGAGCGGCCCGGCCTGCGCGGAGCCGCTGCGGCCGCCCGCCCGCCCCGGCTCCCGCGCGTGACCGTCGGGCGCCGCGCACGGTGTACGTCCGCACCGCCACGGCGCGCACGTCGGCGGCGGTGAACGGGAAGTCCACCCACCGCTCGCGCGCGGTATGTGTTCGGACCGTCATCGAACCTACGGGACCGTAGGATTACGCTGCGGCGGTGGACAAGCCCTGGTTGGCCAGCTATGCGCCCGGCGTCCCCGCGACCGTCGACATCCCGGACCGCTCGCTCGTCGGCCTCCTGGACGACGCGGTCCGCCGCTTCCCCGACCGTGTGGCGCTGGACTTCTTCGGCGGGACCACGACGTTCGCGGAGCTCGGCACGCAGGTCGCCCGCGTCGCCGGTGCCCTGCACGCGCTCGGCGTCCGGCACGGTGACCGCGTCGCGCTCGTGCTGCCGAACTGCCCGCAGCACGTCGTCGCCTTCTATGCCGCCCTGCGACTCGGGGCCGTCGTGGTCGAACACAACCCGCTGTACACGCCGGAGGAGCTCGGGCACCAGTTCGCCGACCACGGCGCCCGCGTCGCCGTCGCATGGGACAAGGTCGCGCCGGTCGTGCAGCAGGTGGCGCCCGACGCGACCGTGATCGCGGTGGACCTCACGCGGGCACTGCCGACCGCGAAGCGGTGGGCCCTGCGCCTGCCCCTCCCCCGGGTCCGCGCGGCCCGGGCGGGCCTGACCGCGCCCGCGCCCGGCACGGTGTCGTGGGACCGGCTGCCCGGGGCGCCGCTGGACCCGGCCGTCCCCGGCCCGTCGGCGACGGACGTGGCGCTCCTCCAGTACACCGGCGGTACGACCGGCACCCCGAAGGGCGCGATCCTCACCCACCGGAACCTCCTGGCCAACGCCGCCCAGGGCCGCGCGTGGGTGCCGGGCCTCCGGGACGGCGAGGAGACGTTCTACGCGGTGCTGCCGCTGTTCCACGCGTACGGCCTCACGCTGTGCCTGACCTTCGCGGTGAGCATCGGGGCGACGCTCGTGCTGTTCCCCCGCTTCGACGTCGACGAGATGCTCGCCGCGGTGCGGAGGCGGCGGCCGACGTTCCTCCCGGCGGTACCGCCGATCTATGCGCGCCTCGCGACCGCGGCCCGCGAGCGCGGGGCCGACCTGACGTCGATCCGGTTCGCGGTCTCCGGCGCCATGGCGCTGCCTCCCGCGACGGTCGAGCTGTGGGAGTCGGTCACCGGCGGGCTGCTGGTCGAGGGGTACGGGATGACGGAGACCTCGCCCATCACGCTCGGCAACCCGTTCGCGCCCACCCGGCGCACCGGGGCGGTCGGCGTGCCGTTCCCCTCCACCGACATCCGGATCGTGGACCCGGAGGACCCGTCGGTGGACCGGGACCGCGGCGAGGCCGGTGAGCTGCTGATCCGGGGACCGCAGGTGTTCTCCGGCTACTGGAACCGGCCGGAGGAGACCGCGGCCGTGCTGCTTCCCGGCGGCTGGATCCGGACCGGTGACGTGGTGGTCATGGACGACGACGGTTTCGTCACGGTCGTCGACCGGATCAAGGAGCTGATCATCACCGGCGGCTTCAACGTGTACCCGTCGGAGGTGGAGGACGCGCTCCGGCAGCTGCCCGGCGTCCGCGACGCCGCCGCGGTGGGCCTGCCGTCGCCCCGGGGCGGCGAGGAGGTCGTCGCCGCGGTCGTGCCGGAGGACGGCGCGACGGTGGACACCGCGGCGCTCCGCGAGGCGTCCCGCGAGCACCTCACCGCGTACAAGGTGCCGCGGCGCATCGTTGTCGTGGACGACCTGCCCCGCTCGCAGCTCGGCAAGGTCCTGCGCCGCGAGGTACGGCGGGAGATCCTCGCGCGCGAGGAATCCTGACGCCCATCCGGGGTAAGCCACTCGCATGGCCGAGAACGAGGACGAGCTCCGCGAGAAGACGGTGGACGAGCTGCGGGACATGGCGCGCGATGCCGGCGTGTCCGGCGTCTCGGACATGCGGAAGGACGACCTGGTGCGGGCCCTGGCGTCCGGGGACTCCGGCGGGTCGTCGGACGGGGGAGGTGTCCGGACCGGGCCCGGGACGTCGCGGTCCGTGCAGTACTCCCAGGAGGTGACCTCCACCGGCGAGGAGCCGGAACGCCCGGGCCGCAGCCTGGTCACGACCGACCACGAGGTGATCGAGCGCTGGGCGGAGGAGCGGGGCGCCACGCCCGCCACCGTCGAGGGGACCGAACACGGCGACCACCTCGGCGTGCTGACCTTCGACTTCGGCGGGGGTGAGGAGGGCAACCTGCGGCACGTGGGCTGGGACGAGTGGTTCAGGACGTTCGACGAGCGCCGGCTGAACTTCGTGTACCAGGAGCAGCGCAGCGACGGGAAGCAGAGCAACTTCTTCCGGTTGGAGAGCCCGGAGCGCGAGGACGCCTGACCGCCCGGGCCTCCTCGGTGGTCACCGGTCGTCACCGACCGGCGGCGCCCCCGCCGCCGCTCACCGGCGCGCCCGTAGTCCGTCCGTCGCCATCCGGACGACCGCGTCCTCGAGCCCCGTACCGCGCTCGGGCCGGTACCACTCGGTCACCGAGTTCACCATGCCGAACAGCAGCCGCGTCGCCAGCCGCGGGTCGACGTCAGGACGGATCTCCCCCGCCGCGGCCGCCTCCGCGACGAGGGCCGCGACGCGGGCGTCCAGCTGCCGGCGACGGGCCATCGCGTCCCGTTCGGCCTGGGTGTTGCCCCGCAGGCGGAGCAGCAGGGTCACGTACGGGAGCTCGGCGACGAGGACCTGGACGGTCCGCCGCAGTACGTGTTCCAGCCGCTCGACGGGACTCCCCCGGCGCGCCGGCTCCTCGTCCAGCACGCGCGCGAGGCCGTCGAGCGCCCGGTTCACCGCGAGTCCGAGGAGCTGCTCCTTGCCGGAGACGTGATGGTAGAACGCCGACTTCGTCATGCCGGTCGCCCTGGCGAGGTCCTCCATGCTCGTCGCCTCGTACCCGCGCTCGTTGAACACCCGCACGACCACGTCCAGCAACGCGTCGAAGTCGTACCGCGGAGGACGCCCCCGCGGACGGGTACCCGTTGACATGCCCCCAGTCTGCCGCACCATAATGATTTACCGAACGCTCGTTCAGAAATGAGGCGACCGTGGACGAGCTCCGCTTCGCCGAGAACCCCGCCTTCTCCGAGAACCCCTCCTTCTCCGAGAACCCCTCCTTCTCCGAGATCCCCTCCTTCTCCGAGATCCTCGCCGCCGACGAGCGCATCGAGCCCCGCGACCGGATGCCGGACGGCTACCGGAGCACGCTCGTCCGCCAGATCGCCCAGCACGCCCACTCGGAGATCATCGGGATGCAGCCCGAGGGCAACTGGATCACCCGCGCCCCGACCCTGCTCCGCAAGGCGATCCTGCTCGCCAAGGTGCAGGACGAGGCCGGGCACGGGCTGTACCTGTACGCCGCCGCGGAGACCCTCGGCGTCACGCGCGACACCCTGCTCGACCTGCTGCACACCGGCCGGCAGAAGTACTCCTCGATCTTCAACTACCCCACGCTCACCTGGGCCGACGTCGGCGCGATCGGCTGGCTCGTCGACGGGGCCGCGATCATGAACCAGGTGCCGCTGTGCCGCTGCTCGTACGGCCCGTACGCGCGGGCGATGGTGCGGATCTGCAAGGAGGAGTCGTTCCACCAGCGGCAGGGGTTCGACATCCTTCTCACGTTGTCCCGCGGGACACCGGCGCAGCGCGCGATGGCGCAGGACGCCGTGGACCGGTACTGGTGGCCGACGTTGATGATGTTCGGCCCCCCGGACGCCGACTCGACGCACTCCGCGCAGTCGGCGGCGTGGGGCATCAAGCGGCACGGCAACGACGAGCTGCGGCAGCGGTTCGTGGACACGACGGTGCCGCAAGCCGCGGTGCTGGGCCTCACGCTGCCGGATCCGGACCTGCGCTGGAACGCCGAGCGCGGCCACCACGACTTCGGCCCGATCGACTGGGACGAGCTGCGGCGGGTCGTGTCCGGTGACGGTCCGTGCAACGCCGAGCGGATGGAGCGGCGCCGCGCGGCCCACGCCGAGGGGGCCTGGGTGCGGGAGGCCGCGACGGCGTACGCACGGAAGCGGGCCGCCGCATGAGCGCCGGGTGGCCGCTGTGGGAGGTGTTCGTCCGCGCCCGGCGCGGGCTCGCGCACCAGCACGTCGGCAGCGTCCACGCCCCGGACGCCGAGATGGCGCTGCGCAACGCCCGCGACGTCTACACGCGACGCGGCGAAGGAGTGTCCATCTGGGTCGTCCCGTCCGCGCAGATCACCGCGTCCAGCCCGGACGAGAAGGATCCGTTCTTCTCCCCCGCCCTCGACAAGGTGTACCGGCACCCGACCTTCTACGACGTCCCGCACGGGGTGTCCCAGCTGTGACCGGCCCTGCCCACGTGCTGGGCCTCGCCGACGACGCCCTGGTGCTGGCCCAGCGCCTCGGCGAGTGGGCCACCCGCGCGCCGGAGCTCGAGGAGGACATCGCGCTCGCGAACATCGCGCTCGATCTGCTGGGCCAGGCGCGGACGCTGCTGGCCCACGCGGGCGAGCTCGACGGCACGGGCCGGGACGCCGACGCGCTCGCGTACCTGCGGGACGACCGCGAGTTCCGCAACGTCCAGCTCGTCGAGATCCCGAACGGCGACTTCGCGGTGACGATGGCGCGGCTGCTCGTGTTCTCGGCCTACCAGCACGCGCTGTACTCAGCGCTGCGGCACCGTCCCGACTCGACCCTCGCAGGCCTCGCGGGCAAGGCCGTCAAGGAGGTCGCGTACCACCGGGACCACGCGACGCAGTGGGTGCTGCGGCTCGGCGACGGCACGGCGGAGTCGCACGAGCGCATGCAGGCGGCCCTCGACCGGATCTGGCCGTACACCGACGAGCTGTTCGACCCCGCGCCGGACGCGCCGGTGGACCCCGCGTTCCTCCGTCCGGAGTGGACGTCCCACGTGGACGGTGTGCTCGCCGCGGCGACGCTGCGCCGGCCGGAGCCGGCCTGGCGGTCCCGCGGTGGCCGGGATGGTCTCCACACCGAGCACCTCGGGCACCTGCTCGCCGAGATGCAGCACCTGCACCGGTCCCACCCGGGTGCCCGATGGTGAGCGCCGCGGGCCTGCGGGCGGCGGCGGGCGCGGTCCCCGACCCGGAGCTGCCGGTGCTGACGCTGGACGACCTCGGCATCGTGCGGGACCTCCGCATCACGGGCGACGGCACCGTCGAGGTGGACCTCACCCCCACGTACACCGGCTGCCCGGCGACCGAGGTCATCGCGGCCGACGTCGCGGCGGCGATCCGGAGTGCGGGGGCGAGCCGGGTGAGCGTCCGGACCGTGCTGGCACCCGCCTGGACCACCGAGTGGATCACCGCCGAGGGCCGCCGGAAGCTCCGGGAGCACGGCATCGCCCCGCCCGGCCCGGTGGTGGCACTGACGCTGTCCGCCCGCTGCCCGCGGTGCGGCTCCGCGGACACCCGCGAGGTCAGCCGCTTCGGCTCGACGCCGTGCAAGGCACTGTGGACGTGCCGGGCGTGCCTCGAGCCGTTCGACGCCGTCAAGGCGCTGTAGGTGGACCGTTTCCACCCCCTGCGCGTGGCCGGGATCGACCGGCTCACGGCCGACGCCGTGACGATCACCCTCGACGTGCCACAGGACCTGCGGGAGGAGTTCCGGTACCGGGCGGGCCAGCACCTGTCGGTCCGCTCCCCCGTGCTCGGTGACGGCGTCCGCCGCAACTACTCGCTGTGCGCCCCGGCGACGTCCGGCCGGGTGCAGATCGGAGTGAAGCGCATCCCCGGCGGCACGTTCTCGGAGTACGCCACCGAGCGGCTCCGCCCCGGCGACGTGCTCGAGGCGATGACGCCGACCGGCAGCTTCGGCCCGGTGCTGCGCCCCGGGCGGGCCCGGCGGTACGCGGCGATCGCGGCGGGCTCCGGCATCACGCCCGTGCTCTCCATCCTCGCGACCGCGCTCGAGGTCGAGGCGGACAGCACGGCGTCCCTCGTGTACGTCAACCGGTCCACGGCCGACGTCATGTTCCTCGAGGAGCTGGCGGACCTGAAGGACCGTCACACCGGCCGCTTCCAG
This sequence comes from Mycobacteriales bacterium, assembly GCA_036402915.1. GTDB lineage: Bacteria > Actinomycetota > Actinomycetes > Mycobacteriales > HKI-0501 > JAVEDU01. The sequence continues at coordinate 68,185 of DASWRY010000067.1, read as the reverse complement.
CTCGTGCACGTGCTGGACGGCGAGCCGCGCGACGTCGGGCTCCTGTCCGGCCGTCTCGACGCGGAACGGCTCGGACGCCTGCTGGACGGGCTGGTCGGGGTGCCGGGGGTGGACGAGTGGTACCTCTGCGGACCGCTGCCGCTGACCGACACCGCCCGCGCGGTGCTGCTCGCCCGGGGTGCGGACCCCGAGCACGTGCACCGCGAGCTGTTCCATGTCGGCCCGCCGTCCCCGCGCCCGCCCGTCCCCGCCGACGAGGGCACCGGGGCGTCCGTGACCGCGGTCCTCGACGGCCGGTCGTGCACGTTCCGGCTGCCCTGCGACGGCGCGCCGATCCTGGACGCGGTCCTCCGGGTCCGCCCCGAGGCGCCGTACGCGTGCAAGAACGCGGTGTGCGGCACGTGCCGGGCCCTGGTGCTCGAGGGCGAGGTCGAGATGGACGCGTCCTACGCCCTCGAACCGGACGAGCGCCGGGCCGGCTACGTGCTGACCTGCCAGGCGCACCCCGTCGGCGAGCGGGTCACGGTCGACTACGACCGGTAGCTCACGGCACGTCCACGAGCTCGGTCGGCTCGGCGATCACGTCGACCATCGCACCGTGCCGCCACGTCGTGATCGCGAGCGGCACGGCGATCGCGTCGGCGAACATCCGGCGCTGCAGGTCCTGCGCGTCGGTCACCGGCTGCCCGCCGACGGTGACCACGAGGTCCCCGGCGCGGAGCCCGGCCCGGTCCGCGGGACTGCCCGGCTCGACGTGGGCGAGGCGGACACCGCGATCACGCCCGAGTTTCGCCGCGAGCGCGGACGGCAGGGGGGCGGGCGCGGCCGCGACCCCGAGGAAGGCACGGCGTACCCGGCCGTCCCGCATCAGCGCCGAGACGATCCGCATGCTGGTCGCGTTGACCGGGATCGCCAGGCCGAGGCCGACGCCCGCGACCGCGGTGTTGATGCCGACGACCGTCCCGGCGGAGTCCGCGAGCGCGCCCCCGGAGTTGCCCGGGTTGAGGGCGGCGTCGGTCTGGATGACGTCCTCGATGATCCGCACCGCCGAGCCGCTGCGAGCCGGCAGGGACCGGCCGAGCCCGCTGACGACGCCGGCGGTCACCGACCCGGACAGGCCGAGCGGGCTGCCGACCGCGACGACGAGCTGACCGACGCGGAGACGGTCCGCGTCGCCGAGCTCGGCGGGCGCGGGGGTGCCGCCGTGCGCCCGGACGACCGCGAGATCGGACAGTGGATCCCGGCCGACCACACGGAACGGCACCACGGTCCCGTCGCCGAACGCCGCCGACCCGCTGCTCGCCCCGCCGACCACGTGCGCGTTGGTGAGCAGGAACCCGTCGTCGGTGAACACGACGGCCGACCCGGACCCGACGACCGTGTCGACGCCGCGGCGCTGCCCGTGCACGGACAGGCTGGCGACGGACGGCAGCAGCCGGGCGGCGACGGTCGTGACGATCTGCGAGTACGCGTCGAGCGCGCCGGATTCGGTGGACATCGCGACCTCCCGTGCTCAGATGTCCGGGTGCAACCGGCGCACCGGGCCGCCGCATCCCTCGTTCGCCGTGGGCGCAAACGGCGGCACGCCCCGTTCAGGCGCCAGCACGACCAGCGGCACGCCCGTTCACGCCGCCAGCACGACCAGCGGCACGCCCGCTCAGGGCGCCAGCACGACCAGCGCCAGCGCCGCCAGCGACACCGCGGTCGTGACGACCGTGACCAGCAGGACGGCGCGGGGCTGCGTCGCGGCGGTCCGCACCCGTCCGGTGGCCCAGACGGCCCCGCAGAACGCGAGCACGAACAGGCCGACCGCCGGCCGCATCCGCACGAGCGCCAGGCCCACGGCCGCGAACCCCGCGGCGGTCCGCGTCCACGCCAGGTCGGTGCGCTCGCGGGCCAGCCCCGGCGGCGCGGTACCGCTCACCTCAGCGTCCGGCCGGGGGCGCGGCGAGCACGAGCGCCGCCCCGGCCACCGCGAGCACCGTCACGGCGACGGTCAGCACCCGCGGGAGGACCGACGGCGGCAGCGGCTCGCCGCGGCGCAGCGCGCGCTGGTGGCGCCGCCACTCCACGTAGCTCGTCACCGATACGACCCCGGCCAGCGCGATGAGCGGCACGGCCAGCGCGAGCCGCCCCCACGGCACGCCGGGGAACGGCGGCAACACCTGGGCGATCGCCAGCCCGGCGACCACGAGGGCCAGCGCTGTGCGGTTCCACGCGAGGAAGGTCCGCTCGTTCGCGAACGTGAACCGCGCGTCCGGCTCGGTCTCCTGCATGGGCACATGGTGGCCGGTTGCCGCCGGGCGGGCCATTCGCCGGTCGGCAGGGGGCGTGGCGCAGTTCGGTCGCCGGCGCGTGCGCGCGCTCGGCGCACTGCCCCCGCGTCCTGAGCCATCGACGTATGTCAATGCAATTCAGGACGGCACCCGCGCGGTCGATGGTATGGGGGACAGGTCCGGGGCAGAGGAGAGCGACGTGGCGAGGAAGCGGTCCGAGGCCGAGGAGCAGGTGGCCGACCTGCTGCGTACCGCCAAGGAGTCCCTGGGGCTGTCGGTCGCCTTCATGACCCGGATGGACGGCACCACCCAGCACCTCGAGGTGGTCGAGTCGTCCCTCCCCTTCCCGATCAGGGAGGGCATCACACAGCCTCAGGAGACGACGTTCTGCCAGGCGGTCATCGACGGACGGCTGCCGGCGGTGATCCCGGACATCACGGCGTTCCCGGAGGCGATGGCGCTCCCGGTGGCGCGGATACCGCGGCTCCGCAGCTTCGTGTCCTCGCCCGTGGTGCTGAGCGACGGGACGCTGTACGGGACGTTCTGTGCCGCCGGCTTCACCTGGGACGCGGGTCTCACCCAGCGCGACAAGGCGCTCATGGACGTCCTCGCGCACGCCGCCTCGGTGATCATCGAGCCCGGTGTCCGGGAGCGCGCTGAGCGGGACGAGCTCGAGGAGCGGTACGGCCCCGTCCTCGCGCAGGGCGGCCCCACGGTGGTTCTCCAGCCGATCGTGGACCTGGCGACGGGAGACCGGATCGGCGCGGAGGCGCTGAGCCGGTTCCCGGGCGAGTGGGGGAAGGCGCCGGACATCTGCTTCGCCGAGGCGCACAGCATCGGCGAAGGCGACCGCCTCGAGCTCCTGGCGCTGGAACGCGCCGCCGAGCACCTCGGCCGGGTGAGCGGGTACGTCGCGATGAACATCTCCCCCTCCACCGTGCTGACGCCGGATGCCGCGGCGCTGCTGGCGCGCCTGCCTCTCGACCGGGTCCTGCTGGAACTGTCCGAACACGACCGCGTCGACGACTACGACGCACTCGCCGCCGTACTGGCGCCGCTGCGCGCCCGCGGCATGCGCCTCGCGATCGACGACGTCGGCGCGGGGTTCTCGTCGCTGCGCCACATCGTGCTCACTGCCCCGGACGTGCTGAAGTTCGACCGCAGCATCGTGGACGGGGTGAGCGCCGACCCGGTGCTGACGACCCTGGTCCGGTCGCTGGTGGACTTCGGCCGCGCCGTGGGCGCCCGGGTGGTGGCCGAGGGCGTCGAGTCCGGTGTGGACGCCGCCGCCCTGCTCGCGCTCGGCGTGGACTACGGGCAGGGCTGGCACTTCGGCCGGCCGGGACCCGCCGAGGACCTCGCGGACGCGTACTCCGTCGCCGACGCGGCCGCCTGACGCTACGAGGCGAGTCGCGCGACGAGCTCCCGTTCCTCCGGCCCGAACCACGGCGCGGAGCCGGCCCCGGCGTTCTCGGCCACCCGGTCCGGATCGGCGGTCGCCGGGATGGCGACGTGGCACCGTGGCTCGCTCAGGACCCACTTCAGCAGCGCCTGCGCCCACGTCGTCACCCCGAACGGCCGCAGCGGCTCGAGTGCGGCCGGATCGGGACGCCCGCGCAGCAGTGCACCCTCGCCGAGCGGGCGCATCACGAGGACCCCGAGACCCAGGTCCCGTGCGAGGGGAAGGATCCGGCGCTCGACCTCCCGCTCGCGCGGGTTGTACGGGATCTGGATCGCGTCGATCCGCCCGGTCTCCATGACCGTGGCGAGCTCGTCGAACGCCCGCGGCGAGTAGTGCGTGGCCCCGATCAGACCGACGCGCCCCTGGTCGCGCGCGGCCTCGAGCATCGTCAGGTGGTCACGCCACGCCACCAGGTTGTGGATCTGCATGAGGTCGACCCGTCCGCCGTACCAGCGGACGGCACGGGCGAGCTGTTCGGCGCCCTCCGCCTTGGAGGCGGTCCAGACCTTCGTCGCGACGAACGCCTCGTCGCGGCGGCCGGACAGCGCCTCGGCGAGGAGCCCTTCGGCCCGGCCGTACATCGGCGACGAGTCGAACACGCGGATCCCCACGTCGAGGGCCCGCCCGATCAGCTCGTGGTGCCTGCCCCGCTCGGCAGCGGCCTCGAGGCGCTGCCAGGTGCCGAGTCCCACGACGGGTACCGCGGCGCGGTCGCGGCCCAGGTTCCGGTTCTCCATGATCCCCACGTTAGGGGGCACCGGGCTCCGCGGCGCGAGGGCGCTCCCCCGGCGCGCCGCGCAGGGCGGAGGCGACGGCGGCGATGTCCCCGGGCCCGACGCGGCAGCACCCCCCGACCGCTGCCGCGCCGCCCGCGACCCACTCCGGCGCGGCGTCGGCTGAAAACGTTCTCGGGCCGGTCCAGGTGCGGCCGTCCCACCCCTCGCCGCTGTTGGCGTAGACCACCGCCGGAAGGCCGGTCAGCGGCAGCAGGACGCCGACTTCCTCCGGCGCCGTGCAGTTGACGCCGAGAGCCACGATGCTCGAAACGTTTCGAGCCATCGCGAACGCCTCCGCCGGGTCCTCCCCGCGCCGCGTCCGCCCGCCCGCGCAGGTGAGCGACAGCCACGCCCGGACGCCCGGGAGCCGGTCGAGCTCCGCGAGGAGCGCCTCCACCTCCGCGAGGCACGGCACCGTCTCGACCGCGAGGAGGTCGGCGCCCGCCTCGGCCAGTACCTCGAGCCGGGGCCGGTGGAAGCGGCGCAGCTCGGCCACCCCGACGTCGTACTCCCCCGTGTACTCGGAGCCGTCCGCACGCGCGGCCCCGTACGGACCCACCGAGGCCGCGACGAGCAGCGGCCGGCGCGTGTCCACGCGGCGCCGGGCCTCGTCGGCGAGGGCGACGCTGCGCCGCAGCAGCGCGTCCGCCTCGGCAGGCCCGATGCCGAGGCGCGCGTAGCCGCCACGGCTCGCCTGGTAGCTCGCCGTCGTGGCCACGTCGGCCCCGGCCCGGTAGTACGCCTCGTGCACGGCGACGATCGCCTCGGGCGCACGGGCGAGCAGCGCCGCGGACCACAGCGGGCCGCCGAGGTCGTACCCGCGCGCCTCCAGCTCCGTCGCGAGCCCGCCGTCGAGGACCCACGGTCCCCCGTCCGGGAACATGCCGCCGTCCACGGCCCTCCCCACGGTTGCCACCCCCCACCGGCGGGTAGGCGCCTCCCGTGATCATCGTCGTCCCGGGCCTCGCCGTCCGCCGCTACCTCGAGGATGCCGTCGCCGCGGTGTCCCGGCGCGGGCACGAGGTCCGCATGCCCGCCGCCCCCGGGGCGCCCGGCACGGAGCCCGACCTGCGGAGGTACGGCGAGGAGCTGGCCGGGACGCTCGCCCGGGCCGACGTGCTCCTGGCCGTGTCCGTCGGCTGCCAGGCCGCCGCGGTGGCCGCCGCCGCCGTGCCGGTGCGGCGTCTCGTGCTGATCTCACCGACCGTCGACCCCCGCGTGCGGTCCTGGCCGGCGCTCGCCGGGGCCTGGTTGCGGGGCACCGGGGACGAACCGCCCCGGCTCGGCCTCGAGCAACTCCCGGACTGGCGGCGCGCCGGGGCGCGCCGGCTCGCGGCCGTGGTCCGCTCCGCGCTCCGCGAACGCCTCGAGGACACGCTGCCCCGCGTGGCGTCGCCGGTCACCGTGGTGCACGGCGAGCACGACAGCATCACGTCGCACGCGTACGCCGCCGCGCTCGCCGCCGCCCCCGGCCGCGACCTGGTCGTCGTCCCCGGCGCGACGCACTCCTGGCCCTACGGCGACGGAGCCCGGTTCGCGGACCTCGTCGACGAGCTGGCCCGATGACGCCCGTCCCGCCCGAACGCACCGTCGCGAGCTTCGACTCCGCGAGCGCCTTCCTCCGCGCGGGCGCGGCGGCGCTCCGCGGGGAACCGTTCCCGCACCTGGGCCAGGGGCGTGCCCGTGCCACGGCGGTCCGCGCGGCGGCACGGCTGCCCTGGCCGCTCCTCCGGGAGGTGTACACCCGGGCCGGTGCCGCCGAGGCCCTCGACCCGGCCCGGCTCGCCGACGTGGACACCGAGGCGGTCGCGGGGTGGCTCGCGGCGCACCACCCGCGGCGCCGGTACCCGGCCGTGCTGGTGGGTTCCAGCAACGGCGCACTCGCGCACCTCGCCGCCGCGGCGCAGGTCCCGTGGCTGCCGACCACCGTGCTGCTGCCCGTCCGGCACGCGGGCGACCCGGACCGTCCCGACGAGGCACTCCGCTTCGGCGCCCGCGCGGCCGCGCCCCTGCTGGAGCGCAACCCGGACGTCGTTCTCCACCAGATGCACGACCAGCTCCAGGACCGGCTGATGGTGGCGCGGATGGCGTACTTCCGGCTGAAGTGGCGTCGACTGCCCGGCGCCTACCGCCGCTTCGTGGAGCGTGCCCTGCCCCCCGGCGCGCCGGTCGTGCTGGTCGAGGACACCTCGGCCTGGCCGGTGACGAGGGTCGGCGAGCGGCACGTGTTCCAGGCGGGCGCGCAGGGCGGGCGTGATCCGGACTGGTACCTGCGCCGACCGCGGACGCCGCGGCCCGACGAGGAGGCGGCCGAGGCCGAGTGGGGCCTGGAGCCCGACCTGGCCGCGGACGTCGCGGCGTGGTGTCGCGCGACCGGGCGGCCGCTCGTCCGGGTGTCGTACGACGGGCCGCAGCGCCCCGCGCACGCGGTCGCCGTGACGCTGCGGGACTGGTCGGGGGCCGAGCGGCTGGTCGTGCCGTCGTTCGTCCTGGGAGACCCGTGGAGCACGGTGAACGCGGGAGCCGCGCCGTTCTGGACGTTCTTCCCGGTGCGCCCCGCACTGCGGGCCCTCGCCGACCACCTCGCCGCCGTCCCGGCGTACCGGGAGGTGGACGTGCTGCTGTTCAACCACGGCGTCCGCTCCGAGGGCGTCGCCGGTCCCGCGGAGTGGCTGGACGTCGCCCGCGCGTCCGGCGCGCGAGCCCGGTTGCTCGCGGTACGGCCGGAGCGCTTCCCGCACGACATCGCGTCCCTGGCGCGCTACGGACCGGCGCTGGCGCGGCTGCCGAGAGACGGGCGCCCGTGGTCGCCCCTTCGCCTGGACGCGGCCCTCGCCGGACTGTCGGGTGGGCCGGTCGTCACGGAAACGTGGGAGCCTCCCGCAGGGCACGCTTGAGCTCGGCGAACCCCGGGAACCGCGCGAGCCGCTCGGTGGCGTCCCACAGCTCCACGGCCTCCGCTCCGCGCGGGACGTGGCTGATCACCGGTCCGAAGAACGACGGCCCGTCCGGCGGGCCGAACGTCACCACGGGCGTGCCCACGTCCGGCCCCGCCCGGTCCAGCGCCAGGGCGGTCTCCTCCCGCAGCACCGCGTCGAACCGTTCGTCGTCCCGGGCCGCGGCGAGCTCCGCGGGCAGCCCCGCGGCGGCGAGGGCCTTGTCGAGGCCGCCCTCCCCGAGCTGCATCAGTCCGGCGCCCGGGCGGTGGATGCGCCGGCCGAGCTCGGCGTACAGCCGGCCGACGGCCCCGTTGCCCTCGGCCTCGCGCGTCGCGGCCGCCACGCGGAGCAGGCGGAGTCCGAGGGTGTGCCCCTCGGTGTACCCGGGCGGGAAGTGCGTGGCGTAGTCCTTGTCCGCGTTCAGCAGGCGCAGCGACAGGAACCGCCACGTCACCGCGAGGTCACGCTGCTCCGCGACCTCCACGATCCAGCGGGACGTGATCCAGGCCCAGGGACAGACGGGGTCGAGGAAGAAGTCGACGTCGGCGCTCATGCCCCCAGGTTGCCACTCAGGGTACGGCGGTGTGCGCGACCGCCTCCCGGATCTGTCGTGCCAGGGCCACCGGGTCGCCGGTGGCGAACGCGTGCGAGAAGTACAGCTGCGGATGCTCGGCCGTCTCCTGGTTGTACAGGCAGCCGATCTCCCAGCCGGACCGTCGCAGCGTCGTCAGCACCGGCCGGATCTCCGCCGAGGTCATCGAGAAGTCCGGCAGCACGGCGGCGCGCCCGCCGGGCAGCGGCTGGAACTCGACGTTCGTGGACACGTTGAGGTCCGGGGACACCGGCACGCCGCCGAGGACGATCCGGTCGGTACGGGGTACGACCACCGTGACGACCCCGTCGTCGCCGACGGTGGCGTCGCCGTGGAGGATCCGCCCGAGCTCGGCGGCGGGCAGCGTGGTCGCCGGGTGCGCCGCCCGGTGCTGCGGGAGCGGGGTGGCCGTCGCGTCGAGGACGGCCCGGACCGCGCGGGCGAGCGCGAGGGGCTGCCCCGTCCCGCGGAGGTGCAGGAACCAGACCATCGGTTCGAGGTCGTACAGGTGCTGGTGCTCGGCCTGGACCTCGAGCCCGCGGGAGAGCATCGCGTCGAGGGCCCGCGGGATCTCGGCGGCCCGGACGGCGATGTCCCCGTTGAAGAGCGCCCGGCCGCCGGGCAGCGGCTGGAAGTACAGGTCGTGGTGGATCCCGAAGTCGGGGACGAACCGCACCTGCGCCGCCCCGCCCCGGACGTGCAGGTCCGACCGGACCGGTTCGACACCGAGGACACCGTGCGTCACGTCCCCGTCCGCGCCGAGGATCGCCTCCATCCGGGAGACGGGCAGCGCGGCGGGGCGTGCGTGCGCCGCTCCCGAGCCGGGGGCCGCGGCGGGGCGGGCGTGCGCCGCTCCCGAGCCGGCGGGGGCCGCGGCGGGGCGCCCGTGCGCCGCCGCGGGGACGAGCAGGGGCACGGCCGCCAGCACGGCGGCGAGTGTCCCGGCGTACACGATCCGGCGGATCTCCATGGGCACCTCCCTCGGCCGACCCCCCGCTACCCGGTGCACCCGTCGCCAAACGGTGAGGGCCGGCCACCCCGGGGGGTACCGGCCCTCACCGAGGACTCACTCCGCGGCCGCGTCCAGCGTGATCTCCACGCCGGTGAGCGCCTTGCTGACCGGGCACGCGGTCTTGGCCTGCTGCGCCACCTTCTCGAACCCGGCCGCGTCCAGCCCCTCCACCTCACCGCGGACCCTGAGCGTGATCCCGGTGAGCCGGAAGCCGCCGGCCGGGTCCGGACCGAGCGACACGTTGGCGGTCACCTCGACACCCCGCGGCACGCCGCCCGCCTCCGCGGCGAGCGCCGAGAACTGCATGGCATAGCAGGCGGAGTGCGCGGCGGCGATCAGCTCCTCCGGACTGGTGGTGCCGCCGGCGTCCTCCGCCGCCCGCGCGGGGAACGAGACCTCGTACGTCCCGGCACCCGAACTGGTGAGCTCGACCTGTCCGGAGCCCTTCTCGAGCGTGCCGTTCCAGGCCGTACGCGCGGTACGAGTCGGCATCGTCATCCCTTCGCCGTAGGTCGGGTCCCGTCCGTATTACCCGGACCGCCCGCGCCGCGCACCTCGGCCGGATACCGCAGGCCGATCTGGCGGCGGACCTCGTCCATCGTGGCCAGGACGGACAGCGTCTCGACGAGCGGCAGGACCGGGCTCTCGGTCTCGCCCGCGCGGAGGCACCGCCCCACCTCCGCGGCCTGGTGACACAGCCCGCGGCCGGAGTGGGCGACGTCGTGCACCTCCACCGAGCCGTCGAGGTCGACGACGCGGAACGGCCCCGGCGTGAAGAAGCTCCCGTCGGTCTCGATCCGCGCCCGCGTGCCGTTGATGCCCGCGCGGCACCCGCTGCGCGCCTCCAGCGTCGCGAACAGCGCCGCCTGCCTGCCCCCGTCGTACTGCGTGACGACCGTGGTCTGGGCGTCCACCCCGGTGAACGCCGGGTCGCTCACCGCGGTCACCCGCCGCGGCGCGCCGAACAGCATCGAGGCGAACGACAGCGGGTACACGCCCAGGTCGAGCAGCGCCCCGCCGCCGAGCTCCGGGGCGAACAGCCGGTGCGCCGCGTCGGGCGGGAACCACTCGCCGATGTCCGCGGTCAGCGACCGCACGTCCCCGAGCCGTCCCGCCGCGACGAGCTCCCGGATGCGCACGACGTGGGGGAGGAACCGCGTCCACATCGCCTCCATGAGGAACGTCCCCGCCGTACGCGCCGCCGCGACCACCTCGCCGGCCTGCGCGACGTCCAGCGTGAACGGCTTCTCGACCAGGACCGCCTTCCCCGCACGGATCGCGAGCAGCGCGTGGTCGTGGTGCAGGGCGTGCGGCGTGGACACGTACACCACGTCGACGTCCGGGTCGGCCACGAGGTCCTCGTACGTGCCGTGCGCGCGCGAGATCCCGAACCGCGCCGCGAACGCCGCCGCTGTCGCCGGGCTCCGGGACCCGACGGCCGCGACCTCGGCGTCCGGGACCAGGGCGAGGTCGGCGGTGAAGGCCGAGGCGATCCGGCCGGTGCCGAGGATGCCCCACCGGATCGGCCGGTCTGCCGCGAATGTCATTCCAGCCCCCTGGTTGTCCGGATCCTCGGGCAGTACGGTACGGCCACCGCCGACCGGGGGGTCTCCCGTGGACAGACGCCGCGCCGTGGTCACCGCCCTCGCCCTCGTGGCCGCGCTCGCGGTCGCGCCGGCCACCTCGCGATCACGGCCCGCCGCCGCGGACTCCGAGCCGCTGTACGTCCTGCGAGTCCCCGCCGGATCGCCCGCCGCCGCGCAGCGGCTCCAGCGGGACGGCTTCGACGTGCTCGAGGACCGGGCCGGGAGCGACCTGTTCGTACTGGGTGACCGGGCCACCGCCCGGCGGCTGCGGACCGCCGGGTTCACGTCCACAGTGGAGGAGCAGCTCCGCGCGCCGCGGTGGACCCGGCCCACCACGCGGCTGGTGCGGGGTGCGCAGGCACCCGCCGTCGCCCCGGTCGACGAGACGTACTACGGCGGGTACCACACCGTGCGCGCCCAGCTCGCCCACCTCGACCGGGTGGCGAGTGCCCACAGTGGACTCGCGACCGTGGTGGACTACGGCGACTCGTACGCCAAGACGCGGGACCCGGCCACCGGGTACGACCTGAAGGCCATCTGCCTCACCCGCAAGCAGCCCGGGGATTGCGCGCTGACGCCCACCGCGCCGAAGCCGCGCTTCGTGCTGATGGCACAGATCCACGCCCGCGAGATCGTCACCGGCGACGTGGCGTGGCGCTTCGTCGACCACCTCGCGAACGACTACGGGACCGACGCCGCCGTGACCGCCCTGCTCGACGGCACCGAGGTGTGGGTGCTCCCGGTCGTCAACCCGGACGGCACCGACCGCGTGCAGCAGGGCGGCAACCAGCCGTACCTGCAGCGCAAGAACCTCGACGGCACCGGCTGCGCGAACCCGCCCACCGGGTCCGACCAGCCGGGTGTCGACCTCAACCGCAACACCGGCGACCACTGGGGCGCCAGCGGAGTGAGCACCAGTCCGTGCAACGCCACCTACCTCGGCCGCGCCGCCGACAGCGAGCCGGAGACGCGGGCGGTGGAGGCGCTGTTCCGGACGCTCTTCGCCGACCAGCGCGGTCCCGCCGACTCCGACGCCGCCCCGGCGACCACGCGGGGCGCCATGGTCACGCTGCACTCGTACGCCGGGATGAACCTGTTCCCGTGGGGCTGGGCCACGCGGCACACCGGGAACGACGCGGCGCTGCGGCGGATCGCCGCGCGGATGAGCACGTACAACGGATACCGGTACGGCCAGCCCGGCGAGATCCTCTACGACGCGGCGGGAACCAGCGACGACTGGTCGTACGGCGAACTGGGGATCGCGAGCTTCACGATCGAGCTCGCGAGCTGCGGGAGCTTCACCCCCGCCCACTCGTGCACCGCCACCGACTACGCGGCGAACCTGCCGGCGATCCTGTACGTGGCGGGGGTCGCGAAGGCGCCCTACGCCTGAACCGGCCCGGTGTACCGCCAGGCGCCGTCCTGCCTGACGAAGCGGCTGTTCTCGCGCTGGGCACCGGCGTGTCCGCGGTGCGTGTGGTGCGCGACGAACTCGACGGTGCCCTCGGTGTCGAACAGCCCTCCCCCGGTCCGGCCGAGGATCTCGAGGCCCGACCAGCGCTGCGCGGGGTCGAGGCCGAGCGGCGCGCGGGGCCGCTCGGCGGAGTGCCACGTCCGGAGCAGGTACGCCTCGTCGCCGACCGCGAACGCGCTGTACCGCGACCGCATGAGCGCCTCCGCCGTGGGCGCGGTCGCGTCGCCGCGGTGGAACCGGCCGCAGCAGTCGCCGTACGCCTCGCCGAGCCCGCAGGGGCAGCGGCCCGTCACCCGGCCGCCCGCGGAGCCCGGACCTCGAGCCCGTCCAGCAGGTCACGGGTGGCCGCGGCGACCGCGGCGACGGCGCGGTCGAAGGACTCCGCGTTGGCGCGGCTCGGGGCACGGAAGCCGCTGATCTTGCGGACGTACTGGAGCGCGGCCGCGCGGACCTCCTCGTCGGTGGGATCGTCCGCGTACGGGGGCCGCAGTGTCTTGATGCTCCTGCACATGCCCTCCACCGTACGGCCCCGGAGGGCTCGCGGGTTTTCGTCACATCCCTGCCGACTCGACTGGCTTGTCACCAGATGTCCTCTCCGTAATCGAACCGTTACACAACGCTGCCCGCGAGCCCCTTGTAGCGGTCGCGGATCGATGGATATGTTGTCGCCCACAACAAACCCCGTGACCCGGGTCACAGGCCGGCATCAGCCACGGAAAGGTTCGGTCACATGCGCATGCGCCCGTTGGGGACCGTGACGGTTCTCGCTGCACTGACGTTGTCGCTCGCCGCCTGCGGCGGCTCGAGTGGAGGGGGCGGCGGTGGGTCCACCGGCTCCACCTCCGGCGGCAAGGTCGGCGTGATCCTCCCCGACGCCTCGACGTCCCCGCGCTGGGAGGCGAACGACCGCCCCCTCCTCGCGAAGGCGTTCAAGGACGCCGGGGTGACCTCGGACATCCAGAACGCCGACGGCGACAAGTCGAAGTTCGGCACGATCTGCGACGGCATGATCAACAGCGGCGTCAAGGTCCTGCTGATCACCAACCTCGACTCCGACTCCGGGAGTGCCTGCCTCAAGAAGGCCCAGGCGGCCGGCGTCAAGACGATCGACTACGACCGCCTGACGCTCGGCGGCGGGGCCTCGTACTACGTGTCGTTCGACAACGTCGCGGTCGGCAAGCTGATGGGCGAGGGCCTCTCGAAGTGCCTCACCGCGGCGGGCAAGACCAGCGCGAACATCGTCTACATCAACGGCGACCCGACCGACAACAACGCGGCGCTGTTCAAGCAGGGGTACGTCGAGGCCACCAAGCCGCTGATCGACTCCGGCAAGTACAAGCTCGTCGGTGACCAGACCGGCAACTGGGACGCCACCAAGGCCGGCACCGCATTCGAGCAGCTGTACACCCAGAACGGCGGCAAGATCGACGGCGCCGTCGTCGCCAACGACACGATGGCGGGCGGCGTGATCGCCCGGCTCAAGGCCAACAAGCTCAACGGGAAGGTCCCGGTCACCGGACAGGACGCGAGCATCCAGGGCCTGCAGGCCATCCTCGCCGGCGACCAGTGCATGACGGTCTACAAGGCGATCCAGAAGGAGGCCGACGCGGCCGCCACGCTCGCCATCGCCCTCATCCAGGGCAAGGACGCGGCGTCCATCGCCTCCGGCAAGGTCACCGACACGGTCCTGAAGAAGGACGTCCCCTCGGCCCTCCTGGCGCCGCAGGCGATCTTCAAGGACAACGTGAAGGACGTCATCACCGACGGCTTCCAGAAGGCCTCGGACGTCTGCACCGGCGCGTACGCCGCCGCCTGCAAGGCAGCCGGGATCCAGTAGCAGTACCGGCCGGGCCCCGCGTCACCCGCGGGGCCCGGCCCGCCGTCCCCAGGGAACGAGGAACCCATGACGACCCCCCTGCTGTCCCTCCGAGGCGTCAACAAGAGCTTCGGGGCCGTCCACGTCCTGCAGGACGTGGACTTCGACGCGTACGCCGGCCAGGTCACCGCGCTGGTCGGCGACAACGGCGCCGGCAAGAGCACGCTCGTCAAGAGCATCGCGGGCATCCACGGTTTCGACTCCGGCGAGTACCGGTTCGACGGGGACCTGGTCCACGTGACGACGCCGAAGCACGCGAGTGCCCTCGGGATCGAGGTCGTGTACCAGGACCTCGCGCTCTGCGACAACCTCGACATCGTGCACAACCTGTTCCTCGGCCGGGAGATCACGAAGAACGGCCGGCTGGACGAGGCCGCCATGGAGCGCCGCGCGAAGGAGACCCTCGCCGGCCTCTCGGTCCGTACGGTCAAGTCGATCCGCCAGCAGGTCGCGAGCCTCTCCGGTGGCCAGCGCCAGACCGTGGCGATCGCCCGCTCGGTGATCTGGAACTCCAAGGTCGTCATCCTCGACGAGCCCACCGCCGCCCTCGGCGTCGCGCAGACCGAGCAGGTCCTCAAGCTCGTCCGGCGCCTCGCGGACAACGGTCTCGCGGTGGTGCTGATCAGTCACAACCTCAACGACGTGTTCGCCGTCGCGGACCGCATCGCGGTCCTGTACCTGGGCCGGACGGCCGCACAGGTCGACGCGAAGGACGTCACCTCGAACCAGGTCGTCGAGCTCATCACCGCGGGTCGCTCGGGAAGCATCGGCCTCACCCCCGCGGCGGCGGCCACCGGACCGGAGGCGACGGCATGACGACCCCCGAGACGATCGAGACCGCGGAGCCCCGCGGCCTGGGTTCCGCGATCGGCGAGTACCTCGCCCGTGTCCGCGGCGGCGACGTGGGGTCGCTGCCCGCGGTGCTGGGGCTGGTGGCGCTGGTCGTGGTGTTCTCCGCACTGCGCCCGGCGACGTTCACCAACGCGTTCAACTTCGCGAACCTGCTGCACCAGAGCTCCGCGGTGATCGTGATCGCGATGGGCCTCGTGTTCGTGCTGCTGCTCGGCGAGATCGACCTGTCGGCGGGCTTCGCCGCCGGTACGGCCGGCGCGGTCATGGGCATCGCGGCGACGAACCACGGCTGGCCGTGGTGGGCCGCGGTCCTCGCGTGCCTCGCGACGGGCGTGGTCATCGGCACGTGCATCGGCCTGCTCGTCGCCCGCCTGGGCATCCCGTCGTTCGTGGTGACGCTCGCCGCGTTCCTCGGCCTGCAGGGTGTCCTGCTCAAGCTCATCGGCGAGGGCGGCACGGTGGCGGTCCGCGACAGCGTGCTGCTCGCCGTGAACAACACCAACATGCCGGTCTGGCTCGGCTGGGTGCTCTTCGTGGTCGTCGTCGCCGGGTACGCGTTCACCTCGCTCCGGCGTGCGGCGACGCGGCGGGCCGGCGGACTACAGGCCGAGGCGCCCAGCGTGATCGGCGCCAAGATCGTGATGCTCGCCGTGCTGCTCGGCGCGGCCACCGTGTACCTCAGCATCGAGCGCAGCCCGAACCCGACGGTCACGTCCATCCGCGGCGTCCCGGTCGTGGTGGCCGTGCTCGTCGTCCTGCTCGTCGGGCTGAACTTCGTGCTGAGCCGGACCGCGCTCGGCCGCCACATCTACGCCGTGGGCGGCAACGCGGAGGCCGCCCGCCGCGCGGGCATCAACGTCACGCGGGTCCGCCTGATCTGCTTCATCGCGGGCTCCACGCTCGCGGCGGTCGCCGGGATCCTGCTCGCGAGCCGCGACAACTCGATCTCGCCGTCCACGGGCGGCGCCTCCACCCTGCTGTACGCGGTGGGTGCGGCGGTCATCGGCGGGACGAGCCTGTTCGGCGGCAAGGGGCGCGTGCTCGACGCCATCCTCGGCGGCCTGGTCATCGGCATCATCGTGAACGGGATGGGCCTGCTCGACCAGCCGTCCAGCGTCGTGTTCATGGTGACCGGCATCGTGCTGCTCGTCGCCGCGAGCGTCGACGCGATCTCCCGCCGCCGGGCCGCCTCCTCGGGTCGGGTGTGACCCGGCCGGGCGCGATGACCACACCGGGCACGGCCACGATCGACGAGGTACGCCGCTACAACCTGAGCCGGCTGCTCCGCCTCCTCCACACCGAGGGCGCGACCTCACGATCCCGGCTCACCGCGCTCACGGGGCTGAACCGGAGCACCGTCCGGGCGCTCACCGCCGACCTCGCCGAGGCGGGGCTCGTCCGCGAGTCGGCGCCGACCGGCGGGGGTGGCGCGGGCCGGCCCTCGATCGTCGTGGAGCCGGTGTCCGGCCGGGCGTCCGTGCTCGCGGTCGACATCGGTGTGGACCACCTCGTCGCGGCCCGGGTGGGCCTCGGCGGCGTGGTCCTCGACCGTCGCGCGCTGCGGAAGGCCGATCACGACCTCGGGCGGACCCTCGACCGCGTCCACCGGATGGTCGACGCGATGCTCGCCGAGCTGCCGCCGGGCGACCGCTGCGTCGGCGTCGGCGTCGGCGTCTGCGGCGTGGTCGGCGGCGACGGCTCGGTGCGGTTCGCCCCCAACCTCGGCTGGCACGACGTGCCGCTCGGCCGGATGGTCACCGAGCGGCTGGACGGGCGGTTCCCGGTCTCGGTCGGGAACGACGCAGACCTCGGCGCCGTGGCGGAGCACCTCCGCGGCGCCGCGGTGGGCCTCGGCGACCTGATCTACATCTCCGGGGAGGTCGGCGTCGGCGGCGGGATCATCCTCGACGGGCGCCCGCTGGTCGGCGCGGGCGGGTACGGCGGGGAGATCGGCCACATGACCGTGAACCCGGACGGCCGCCTGTGCCGCTGCGGGAACCGCGGCTGCTGGGAGACCGAGATCGGCGAGGAGGCCGTGCTGCTCGCGGCCGGTGCCGGCCCCGGTGCCGACTTCGCCGAGGTGCTCGCCGCACAGGAGCCCGGGGCGCTGTGCGACGTCGGCCGCTGGCTCGGCGTCGGCGTCGTGAACCTGGTGAACATCTTCAACCCGCAGATGATCGTGTTCGGCGGCAGGACCCGGGGCGTCTTCGCGGTCACCGAGACCGCCGTGCGGGCCGCCCTCTCGTCGGCGCTCGCCGCGCCACGCGAACAGGTCCGCCTCTCGCTCGCCGCCCTCGGCGCGGACTCCACCGTCCTCGGCGCCGCCGAACTGGCCTTCGGGCCGCTGCTCGACAACCCCCTGTGCACCTGAGAACGCCGTGCACCTCCAGAACGCTGTGCACCGAGAGAACGCTGTGTACGGAGAACCCTGTGTACCGAGAACCCTGTGTACCGAGAACCTGTGCACCCTGAGATGCCTGTGCACCTGAGAAGAGGATCCACCATGAAGGACTTCACCCCCACGCGCGACGACAAGTTCTCGTTCGGACTGTGGACGGTGGGCTGGCAGGGCGTCGACGTCTTCGGCGGCGCGGTGCGGCCGCCGCTGGCCCCGGCCGACGCGGTGCACCGGCTCGCCGAGCTGGGCGCGTACGGGATCACGTTCCACGACAACGACGTCTTCCCGTTCGGCAGCTCGCCGTCCGAACGCGACGCGCACCTGGCGCCGTTCCGCAAGGCCCTCGACGCCACCGGCCTCGGCGTGCCGATGGTGACCACGAACCTGTTCTCCCACCCCGTCTTCCGGGACGGGGGGTTCACCAACAACGACCGGGACGTGCGACGGTTCGCGCTCCGCAAGGTGCTCGACAACCTGGACCTCGCGGCCTCGTTCGGCGCCGAGGTGTTCGTGGCCTGGGGCGGGCGCGAGGGCGCGGAGTCCGGCGCGGCGAAGGACGTCCGCGCGGCGCTGGACCGGTACAAGGAGGCGTTCGACATCCTGTCGGCGTACATCCTGGAGCAGGGCTACGACCTCCGCATCGCGATCGAGCCGAAGCCGAACGAGCCCCGGGGCGACATCCTGCTGCCGACGATCGGCCACGCGCTCGCGTTCATCGACACGCTCGAGCACCCCGAGCTCGTGGGCCTCAACCCGGAGGTCGGCCACGAGGAGATGGCGGGGCTGAACTATGCGCACGGGCTCGCGCAGGCCCTGTGGCACGGCAAGCTGTACCACCTCGACCTCAACGGCCAGACCGGCCCGCGGTACGACCAGGACCTGCGGTTCGGTGCCGGCAACGCCCGGGGCGCGTTCTGGACGGTCGACACCGTGGAGCACGGCGGGTACGACGGTCCGCGGCACTTCGACTTCAAGCCGCCGCGCACGGAGGACATGGACGGCGTCTGGGCGTCGGCGGCCGCGTGCATGCGGAACTACCTGATCCTTCGGGACCGCTCGCGCGCGTTCCGGGCCGACCCCGAGGTGCAGCAGGCCCTCGTCGACGCGCGGGTGCCCGAGCTGGCGCAGCCGACGCTCGCCCCCGGCGAGAGCCTCGCGGCGCTCCGGGCCGAGCCCTTCGACCCCGATGCGGCCGCGCTCCGCGGGATGGCGTTCGAGCGGCTGGACCAGCTCGCGCTCGAGTACCTGTACGGCACCCGCGGGTGAGCCGGACCCTCGTCGCGGGCGTCGACTCCTCCACCCAGAGCACGAAGGTCGTCGTCCGCGACGCGGAGACCGGGGCCCTGGTCCGGGAGGGCCGGGCCCCGCACCCGCCGGGGACGGAGGTCGACCCGGAGGCGTGGTGGTCGGCATTCGGCGCGGCCACGGCCGGCGGGCTGCTCGACGGCGTGGCCGCGCTCGCGGTCGGTGCGCAGCAGCACGGGCTGGTGCTGCTCGACGACGCGGGCGAGGTCGTCCGCCCGGCCCTGCTCTGGAACGACACGAGGTCCGCCGTCGCCGCGGCGGACCTCGTCGCGGAGGGCGGCGGTCCGCAGGCATGGGCCGACGCGGTCGGGTCCGTGCCGGTCGCGAGCTTCACCGTGACGAAGCTGCGGTGGGTCGCCGAGCACGAGCCCGACCTCGCCGCCCGCGCGACGACGGTGCTGCTCCCCCACGACTGGCTGACCTGGCGGCTCGGCGGCCGGTCGTCGGCCCCCGTGACCGACCGCGGCGACGCGTCGGGGACCGGGTACTGGGCGCCCTCCACCGGCGAGTACCGGCACGACCTGCTCGCGCGGGCGTTCGGGCGTGCCCTGCACGTGCCTCGCGTGCTCGGCCCCGCCGAGTCCGCCGGCACGACGCCGGGCGGGGCCCTGCTCGGCGCCGGCACGGGCGACAACATGGCCGCCGCCCTCGGCGTCGGCGCGCGGCCGGGCGACGTCGTCGTGTCGATCGGCACGAGCGGGACCGCGTTCGCGGTCCACGACGCGCCGACGCGGGACGGCAGCGGCGCCGTGGCCGGGTTCGCGGACGCCGCGGGCGGGTTCCTGCCGCTCGTCTGCACGCTCAACGCCGCCCAGGTCCTGTCCGCGACGGCGGCCCTGCTCGGCACCGACCTGGCGGGCCTGGACGACCTCGCGCTGTCCGCCCCCGCGGGCGCCGGGGGGCTCGTCCTGCTGCCGTACCTCGAGGGGGAGCGCACCCCGAACCGTCCCGCCGCCACCGGCGTGCTCGCCGGTCTGCGGCTCGCCAACGCCACCCCGGCCAACGTCGCGCGCGCGGCGGTCGAGGGCATGCTGTGCGGGCTTGCCGACGGGCTCGACGCGCTGCGGGACCAGGGCGTCACGACGCGCCGGGTCCTGCTCGTGGGCGGCGGCGCGCGGTCCCGTGCGGTGCAGGCCGTCGCCGGATCCGTCTTCGACGTGCCCGTGCTCGTCCCGGCGCCGGGCGAGTACGTCGCCGACGGCGCCGCCCGGCAGGCCGCCTGGACACTGTCCGGAGTGGACGCGCCACCGGTGTGGACCACGGCCGCGCGGCCTCGCGAGGTCCCGGCCGCACCGGCGCCACACGTCCGCGCGGCGTACGCGGAGCTCCGGGACGCCACCGCCTGATCCGTCGCGGTGTGTCCATTGTGTCCCAGGTCACATCTGGGACATGATGGACGCGTTGTCTCGACGGATCCCGGGGGGTCGCCATGTCGCTGCTGGTCCGTACCGCGCTCGCTGCCGGAGCCCTGGTCGTGTCGATGCTCCCCGTCGGGACGGCGCAGGCGCGGGTACTCCCGTACCGCGACCCCTCGGCACCCGTGGCGACACGCGTCGCCGACCTGCTCGGGCGGATGACTCTCGAGGAGAAGGTCGGGCAGATGACCCAGGCGGAGCGCGGCGCGGTCGACGCCGACCCGTCGCAGATCACGACCTGGAACCTCGGCTCCGTGCTCTCCGGCGGCGGGTCCACGCCCACGCCGAACACGCCCGGAGCGTGGGCCGACATGGTCGACCGCTTCCAGTCGCACGCCCTCGCGACGCGTCTCGGGATCCCGCTGCTCTACGGCGTCGACTCCGTGCACGGGCACGGCAACCTCGTGGGCGCCACGATCTTCCCGCACGACATCGGGCTGGGGGCCACCCGGGACCCCGCGCTGGTCCGCGAGGTCGAGCACATCACCGCGACGGAAACCCGGGCCAGCGGTCCGCAGTGGGCGTTCGCGCCGTGCGTGTGCGTGGCGCGCGACCTGCGGTGGGGCCGGACGTACGAGAGCTTCGGCGAGGACCCGAGGCTGGTGGCCGAGATGACGACGGCGATCGACGGCTTCCAGGGACCGGGCCGCAGCAGGCTCGCCGACCCGGATCGCGTGCTGGCGTCGACCAAGCACTACGCCGGGGACGGCGACACGGAGTACGGCACGTCGACCACCAACGGGTACAGGATCGACCAGGGGGTCACGATCACGAACCGCCGTGACTTCGCGCGGATCGACCTCGCGCCGTACGTCGCGGCGGTGCGGCAGCACCGGACCGGCACGGTCATGCCGTCGTACTCCAGTGTGGACTGGACCGAGGACGGCATCGGCAACCCCGTGAAGATGCACGCGAACCACGAGCTGATCACCGGTGTCCTCAAGGGACGGCTGGGCTTCGACGGGTTCGTCATCAGCGACTGGGAGGCGATCCACCAGCTCCCCGGCGACTGGCCGACGCAGGTGCGCACGGGCGTGAACGCGGGCACCGACATGTTCATGGAGCCGACCAGGTACCGGGACTTCGAGACCACGCTGCTCGCCGAGGTCCGCGCCGGTCGCGTACCGATGTCGCGGATCGACGACGCGGTCGGGCGGATCCTCACGCAGAAGTTCGAGCTCGGGCTGTTCGAGCACCCGTACACGAATCGGAAGTACCTGCACACCATCGGCTCACCGCAGCACCGTGCTGTCGCCCGGCGGGCCGTCGCGGAGTCGCAGGTGCTGCTGAAGAACAGCCACCACGCACTGCCGCTCACCGGCCGGGAGCGGATCTACGTCGCCGGCCGCAACGCCGACGACCTCGGCAACCAGGCCGGCGGCTGGACCGTCACCTGGCAGGGGCAGTCGGGGCGCCCGATCCCCGGCACGACGATCCTCGAGGGCATCCGGCAGGTCGCGCCGCACGCCCGGGTGACGTACAGCGCGGACGCCTCCGCGCCCGCCGCCGGGAACGACGTCGGCATCGTCGTGGTGGGCGAGACGCCGTACGCGGAGGGCTTCGGAGACGTCGGCGGCCCGCTGTGGAACGACAACGGCGTGCCGCGCGAACCGAAGAGTCTCGAGCTGCGCGCGGCCGATCGCGCCACGATCGACAAGGTCTGCCACGCGGTGCCGACGTGCGTCGTGCTCGTCGTCGCCGGACGCCCGCAGATCGTCACGCAGCAACTCCCGGAGATGGACGCCCTGGTCGCGTCGTGGCTGCCGGGCAGCGAGGGCGCGGGCGTCGCGGATGTGCTGTTCGGGCGGCGGCCGTTCACGGGCACGCTGTCGCAGACCTGGCCGCGCAGCGCCGCGCAGGAACCGATCAACGTCGGCGACCGGCACTACGACCCGCTGTTCCCGTACGGATACGGTCTGCACTGAGGCCGGGGGCACGCGTCCCGGCGGACGTACCGGTCACCGCGTGGAAACACGCCCGTCACACGACCGCGTCACCGGCGTGCGTACGGTCCCGACATGGGCGATCTGTTCGAGCGGTACGCCGCCGAGCGGGCAGGCAGCCCCGCGTGGGACGAGATGTTCTGCCCCGACGGGATGCCCCGCAGCGCGAGCCGGACCCTGCACGACAGCCTCCAGACGCTGTCCGAGGCGGAGTTGGTCTCGCGGGCCACCGCGCTGTCCCGGGAGTTCCACGAGCACGGCGTCACGTTCTCGCGGTCCGGACAGGAGACGATCTTCCCGCTCGACCTGGTGCCGCGCGTCATCTCCGCCGCGGAGTGGCGCCTCGTCGAACGCGGGGTGGCGCAGCGGGTGCGCGCGCTCGAGGCGTTCCTCGACGACGTGTACGGCGATGCCGCGGTGCTCGCCGACGGCATCGTCCCACACGCGCTCGTCACCACGAGCCGGCACTTCCACCGGGCCGCGCACGGCTTCCGGCCCCCCAACGGCGTGCGCATCCACATCTCGGGCGTGGACCTCGTCCGGGACGAGGAGGGCGCCTTCCGCGTCCTCGAGGACAACCTCCGCTGCCCCTCCGGCGTCAGCTATGTGATCGAGAACCGGCGGACGATGGCGCGGGTCTTCCCGAAGGTGTTCAACAGCGAGCGCATCCGGCCGGTGTCGGACTACCCGGCACGCCTGCTCGCCGCCCTCCGCGCCGCCGCGCCGTCCTGGCGGGACGATCCCCGCGTCGTCGTGCTGACGCCGGGCGTCTACAGCTCCGCGTACTTCGAGCACGCGCTGCTCGCGCGCCGGATGGGCGTCGAGCTCGTGGAGGGCCGCGACCTCGTGTGCCGCGGCGGGACCGTGTGGATGCGGACCACGGAGGGCGAGCGGCAGGTCGACGTGGTGTACCGCCGGGTCGACGACGACTTCCTCGACCCGCTGCACTTCCGGGCCGACTCCGTGGTGGGCTGCGCGGGACTGCTGACCGCGGCGCGGGCCGGCACGGTGACGATCGCCAACGCGGTCGGCAACGGCGTCGGGGACGACAAGCTGCTCTACACGTACGTGCCGGAGCTCGTGCGGTACTACCTCGGCGAGGAACCCGTGCTGCCCAATGTGGACACGTACCGCCTGGAGGACCCCGGTCAGCGGGCCGCGGTGCTGGACCGGCTGGACGAGATGGTGCTCAAGCCCGTGGACGGCTCCGGCGGGTACGGCCTGGTCGTCGGCCCGGCGGCGACGCGGGAGGAGCTCGCCGCGGTACGGCGGGCGGTGCAGGCCCAGCCGCGGGCGTGGATCGCCCAGCCGGTGGTGTGCCTGTCCACCGCCCCGACGCTGGTCGACGGCGGGCTGGTGCCGCGGCACGTGGACCTCCGGCCGTTCGCGGTCAACGACGGTGAGCAGATCTGGGTGCTGCCCGGCGGGTTGACGCGGGTGGCCCTCCCCCGCGGCAGCCTCGTCGTGAACTCCAGCCAGGGCGGCGGGTCGAAGGACACCTGGGTCCTCGCCGACGGCGTTCGTCCCGCCCCGGCCGAGCGGACCGCCGTCCACCTGCGCTGGACTCCCCCCGCGGAGGACGGCGTCCCGGTCGACCCGGGACCCGCGACCGCGCAGGCCCAGCAGCAACAGCAGCAGCGGGCCCGGGGGCCGGCGTGCTGAGCCGGCTGGCGGAGTCGCTGTTCTGGATCGGCCGGTACGTCGAACGCGCCGAGGACACCGCGCGGCTGCTCGACGTCCACGTGCACCTGCTGCTGGAGGACTCCACCGCCGAACCGCAGGAGACGTGCCGCGACCTGCTCGCCGTGATGGGGGTCCCGGCACCGGAGTCCGGAGTGGACGTCCGCGCCGTCACGGAGCTGCTGGCGTTCGACCCGGACACCACGGCCTCGATCGTGCGATCGCTCACCGCGGCCCGGGAGAACGCGCGCGGGGCCCGCGACACGATCTCCGGCGAGATGTTCCACTGTCTCAACAGGACGTACCACTCGCTCCCGGCCGAGCAGGGAGCCGCGCGTCTGCTGGGACCCGGGACGTTCTTCACGTTCGTCAAGCAGCGCGGCGCGGAGTTCCACGGGCTGGCCGACTCGACGATGAGCCGGGACGAGGGCTGGCTGTTCCTCGTCCTCGGCCGCAACCTCGAGCGGATCGACATGACCGCCCGGCTGCTCGCGACCGGCATCGTCGGCGCCGGGTCGTCCGCGGCGCTCGTCGCGCTACTACGGTGCTGCAGCGCCCACGAGGCGTACCTCCGCACCTACCGGGGGCCCGTCGAGGCGACCCGGGTCGCGGAGTTCCTGCTACTGGACCGGCTGTTCCCGAGGTCGGTGTTCTCGGCGCTCTGCGCGGCAGAGAGGTGCGCCGGGGAACTGCAGCCGCTGGTGGGGCGGGCCGGCATCGCCGACGGGGCGCGGCGGGCGCTCGGCCGGGCCCGCACCGACCTCGAGTACCGCCGCGCCGACGAGCTCGTGGACGACCTCCCCGGGCGCCTCACCATGCTCCAGAACGCCGTCGCGGCGGCCGCGGAGGCGGTGGCGAAGCGGTACTTCCGCTCGGCATCCGCGGTGACCTGGCAGCAGGAGGTCCCGGTATGACGGCGCGGCTCGGGATCCGGCACACCACCCGGTTCAGCTACCGCGAACGGAAGGTGACCTCGTCGTACAACGAGGCGCGTCTGATCCCGCAGACGACGGACACCCAGACCGCGCTCGAGGCCACCGTCACCACCCACCCGGCCGCGACCACGATCCGGTACTGCGACTACTGGGGCACGCTCGTGACCGCGTTCGACCTCCACGAGCCGCACGACCATCTCGAGGTGCTCGCGCACTCGGTGGTGGAGACCACCGCGCCACCGCCCGTGCGGCGGCCCGCCGGCTGGGACGCCCTCGACGCCCTGCGCGACCGGTACGCCGAGCTGCTCGCCACCACGCGGTACGCGCCCCTCCACACCGGCGAGCTCGCCGGCCCGGCGCGCGAGGTCGCCGCGGCGGGCAGCCCGCTCGCGGCCGTCCACACCGCGGTGGACGCCGTCCGCGGGCATCTGGAGTACGACACGCGGTCCACCGGCGTGCGGACGA
The DNA here is from genome assembly GCA_036402915.1 of Mycobacteriales bacterium. Classification (GTDB taxonomy): domain Bacteria; phylum Actinomycetota; class Actinomycetes; order Mycobacteriales; family HKI-0501; genus JAVEDU01. The sequence goes on along the minus strand of DASWRY010000067.1, from coordinate 43,199 downwards.
CGGCCGTGGAGGCGTGGCGGGCACGGTCCGGGGTGTGCCAGGACTTCGCGCACGTCACGCTCGCGCTGCTGCGGTCCGCCGGGATCCCGGCGCGCTACGTCTCGGGGTACCTCCACCCCGTCGTCGGCGCGGCCGTCGGCGAGACCGTGGTGGGGCAGAGCCACGCCTGGGTCGAGGCGTGGGTCGGCGAGTGGACGCCGGTCGACCCGACGAACGGCTCACCCGTCGCCGAGCGGCACGTCCGGGTGGCGAACGGGCGCGACTACGCCGACGTCTCCCCGCTGCGCGGCGTGTACACGGGGGCGGCGGGCTCGTCGCTGGAGGTCACCGTCGAGGTGACCCGCCTCCGATGACCACGGTCAGCACGGTGATCACCTACGAGGTCGCGTCCCCGGCCACCCTCGTGCTCCAGGTCGCCGCGGTGCACGCCGCCGAGGAGAACCTGACGGTGGACGGGGCCGGAGACGCCCCTGTCGAGGTGCTGCCGGGGACGGCGGGCGGGCGCCAGCACGTCGTCCGGGTGCCGCCCGGAACCCTCACCGTGCGGTACGCCGCGACGATCCGGTCCGCCCCCGCGCCGCCGCCCGTCGGGGCGGCCGAGCGTGTCGAGGCCCTGCGGCCCAGCCGGTACTGCCCATCCGACCGCGTGGCCGGGCTCGCGCGGAGCCTGTTCCGGGGGAAGGCGGACCCGGCGGAGCGCGTCGCCGCCGTCTGCGACCACGTGCGCGGCGAGATCGTGTACGCGCCCGGGTGCAGCGGCCCCAGCACCGACGGGGTGGAGACACTGCTGGCCGGCGAGGGGGTGTGCCGGGACTTCGCGCACGTCGTCGCGATGCTCTGCCGCGCGGTGGACGTCCCGGCCCGGGTCGCCTCGGTGTACGCGCCGGGGCTGTCCCCGATGGACCTGCACGCCGTGGCGGAGACCGAGCTCGACGGGCAGTGGTGGGTGTGGGATGCGACCGGCCTGGCCCCCCGGCAGACGCTGGCGCGGATCGCGACGGGCCGGGACGCGGCGGACACCGCATTCGTGAGCGTCCTCTCGGGAGAGGCGGCGCTGCAGGGACTCGAGGTCATGGCCGTGGCGAGCGGCCGGCTCCCCGGCGACGACCACCAAGGCCCGGTCCAGCTGCCGTGACCGCTCCCCTGACGGGTGCCGTGACCGCTCCCCTGAAGGCTGCCGCGACCGCTCCCCTGACGGATGGCTGACGGCTGGGCCGACGGCTCAGCGGCGGCCCTGGGCCGACGGCTCAGCGGCGGCCCTGGGGCGGGACGTCGTGGGCGAGGTCGTAGCCGTAGTCGCCGTCGCCGTCGTCGGTCTGCGTCCCGCCGTACGCGTGGTGCGGCGGCTCGTGCCGATCGTGCGGCGCAGGCGCGCCCGGCGTCGCCTCGTGGGCGAGGTCGTACTCGTAGTCCTCGGACTGGTCGGTCACGGGCACCTCCCGGGCCGGATCGCGGCCGGAAACATCCCCACTGTGATCCCCCGGCGCCCGGCTGCCAAGGGCATCTCCCGCGGATGATCACGGTGGGCGCGACGCGGTCCCCGCTGGTATACCCGGGGACGTGACGTCGGTGCCCGGACAGATGCGCGCGGCCGCCGTCGCGCTGCTCGGGGAGCTCGACGATGCGCAGCGTGCCCTCGCGGCCCTGCCGTTCGGCGACGAGGGGGCCCGGCGCCGGCTCGAGTACCGCCCCCGCCCCCGGCCGGGCGCCTGCCTCGCGGACCTCGGTAACGGCGCGCGCAAGGCCGCCCACCGGCTGCTCGCCACCGGCCTGAGCGAGCACGCGTACGCGCAGGCGATGGTCGTGATGGCGCTCGAGGAGGTCCTGGACCGGCGCGAGGGATGGGAGAAGGGCCGGCACAGCGGCGACTACTGGGTCACCGTCTTCGGGGATCCCGGCGGTGACGCGCCGTGGTCGTGGCGGGTGGAGGGCCACCACCTCTCGGTGACGATGACCCTGGGCGGAGACGAGGTCTCCCCCGCGCCGGTGTTCCTCGGGGCGAACCCGGCGTGTGTGAGCCACGCCGGGCGCCCGGTCTCCCGGCCCCTCGCCCCGGAGGAGGACCTCGCGCGGGCCCTCCTCGACGCCGCGGGTCCCGCCGGGCGGGCGCGCGCGGTGGTGTCCGACCGCGCGCCCGCCGACATCCGGTCCGCGACGCGGCCCCGTGCCGACGCGCGGCTCGAACCGCTCGGACTGGCCGCCGCGCTGCTGGGGCCGACCGGACGGACGGTGCTGGACCAGCTCGTCGCGCTGTACCTGGACCGGTTGCCCCCCGAGCTGGCCGCCCGCGAGGCGGCGCGGGTGTCCGCCGGGGAGCTGCACTTCGCATGGGAGGGACCGACCCACCCGGGTACGCGGCACTACTACCGCGTGCAGGGCGACGACCTGCTGATCGAGTACGACAACACGACCGACGACGGCAACCACGCGCACACCGTGCTGCGCCGCCCGCGCAGCGACTTCGGCCAGGACCTGCTCGCGGCCCACCACCGGGAGGCGCACGACCGCGGCGCCTGATTCCATGGTCGGACACCCGGCGAACGGGGGCCTGCCATGCGTCGCGTCGCTGCCGTCCTGGTGGTGCTGCTCGCCGCCCTGCTGGGGCCTGCCCCGGCACGCTCCTCTGTTCCGCCCTCGGAGCCGCGGCCTGTCGCCATCACGGCCCGCGACGGCGTCACCCTCCGGGGCACGCTGTTCGCGCCGGTGAGCCCGGGTCCGCACCCTGGCCTCGTCCTGGTCAGCCCGTGGGGTACGCCCGACACGGTGTACTCGGCCCAGGCGACGGAGCTGGTCCGGCGCGGGTACGTCGTCCTGTCGTACACGACCCGCGGATTCGGGGCGTCCGGCGGGACCGTGCAGCTCGCCGGGCCGGACGACGTCGCGGACGTCTCCACGGTGCTCGACTGGCTGATCGCCCGCACCGCCGCCGACCCGGCGCGGCTCGGCATCGGCGGCATCTCCTACGGCGCGGGGATCAGCCTGCTCGCCGCGGGCCACGATCCGCGGATCCGGGCCGTCGTGGCGATGAGCGGGTGGACGGACCTCACCCGGACGTTCTACCGCGGCGGGGCGCGGGCGTTCCAGGTCCTCGGGTCGGTGCGGTTCTTCGCCGAGATCGCCGGGCGCCCGTCGCCGGAGCTGGTCCGGATCCTCGCGGACTTCTTCGCGGACCGGGACCGCACGGACGTGCGCGCATGGACGCAGATCCGCAGCGCGGACGCGTACCTGTCCGCCGTCGACACGTACCGGCCGGCGATCTTCCTTGCCCAGGCGTACGGCGACTCGTTCTTTCCGCCGGACCAGGCCGTGGACTTCTTCGACGCCCTCACCGGACCGAAGCGGCTCGAGCTCTCCCCGGGCGACCACGGGACGCCGGAGGCCAGCGGGCTGCTCGGTCTTCCCAACCCGCTCTGGTCCGACGCCGGACGGTGGCTCGACCGGTATCTCGCCGGGCGGCCCACCGGCATCGACCGCGAGGACCCCGTGGTGCTGCGGGGCACCCCGGTGGAGCCGGTGGAGACGTACCCGGACTGGCCGCACGTCGGTGCCCGGGTCGACCGGTACGGGCTCGGGCCGGTCCGGGACGGCACCGGTTCCCTGGTGACCGGGCCGCCCCCGGCGGGGTGGCACCGCACCATCGGGTCCGGGCGGCCGACCACCGCCGACTCCGGCATCGTGGTGATCACGAACGGGCTGGCGGGCATCGTCGGCGTGCCGTCGCTCGTGTTCCTGCCCGCGGTGGACCGGCACTACGCCGGCGTGTGGACCACGCCGCCGCTGGACCGCGTCGTACCGGTCCGCGGCATGGCGCACCTCCGGCTGGAGGTGCGGCGGCAGCGTGCCGGCACGGTGTTCGCCTACCTGTACGCCGTGGACCCCCTCGGGATCGGGCGGCTGGTCGCGCACCAGCCGCAGAGCTGGTCCGGCGGCCGGACGCGGCTCGACCTGCGGTTCCCGCCCGTGCGGTTCGACCTGCCGGCCGGGAGCCGGCTGGCGTTGGTCGTGGACACGGTCGACGGGATGTACGGCGACCGGGGGCCCCGGCGGCCCCCGCTGGAGTTCACCGGGCCGTCGTGGGTCGACCTGCCGCACCGGTGAGGTCTCGGCGCACCGGCACCGGGCGGCGTCGTCCCGCCGCAGGACTCCGGGGGCTCGGCGGGCCAGGCCGGGCTGGGCCAGGCGGGGCACTCCGGCCTCCGGGGCCCGGGCGGGGCCCTGCGGGCCAGGGCCGGGGCTCGGCCAGGCCCGGGCTCGGCCAGGCAGGGCCCTGCGGGCCAGGCCGGAGCTCGGCCAGGCCGGGGCTCGGCCAGGCCGGGGCTCGGCCAGGCCGGGGCCCGGGCGGCTCACGCGGCGACCTCCAGGTCGAGCAGGGTGCGCTTCGCGTCCGGGCCACCGACGTACCGGCCCGGCGTCCCGTCGCTGCGCACCACCCGGTGGCACGGCACGACAACCGGGAGCGGGTTCGTCGCACATGCCGTGCCGACCGCGCGGACCGCACGGGGACTGCCCGCGGCGGCCGCCACGGCGGCGTAGCTCGCCGTCGTGCCGTAGCCGATCGCGGGCAGGTGGGACAGGACCGTCCGCCGGAACCCCTGCGCGAGCCGCAGGTCCAGGGGCAGGTCGAAGGCGCTGCGGCGACCGCCGAAGTACTCCCCCAGCTCACGGGCCGCCGCCTCCAGCCGGGCCGGCGCGCGCAGCACCCGGGGGCTGACGCGGCGGGCCAGCTCGTCGAGGACCCGGTCGTGGTCCTCCCGGGCGTACGCGACCCGGACCAGCCCCTCCTCGGTCGCGGCGAGCAGGAGGGTACCGACGGGGGTGTCGAGCGTGCGGTACGCCACGTCGAGCATCCCCGCCCCGGCGGCGGCCGCGGCCAGGCGGTCGTGCAGGCGGCGGGTCTCCTCGTCGGTACCCGCGAGGGCGGCGAACAGGTCGTGGTCCGTGGTCATCGGGACTCTCCTCCCCGGTAGGTCCTGCGGAGGGCGGCGATGCCGTCGGCGGCAGCACGGCGTGCCGCCTCGGTGGTACCGCCCAGGATCTCGGCGACCTCCGCGTACGGCAGGCCGGCGACATGGTGGTAGGCGACGCTCTGGCGTTGCTTCCGCGGCAGGGCGGCCAGTGCCGCCCACAGGTCGGACTCGCCCGCGCCCGGGATGCCGTCGGTGGCGGGTCGCTCGGGCGTCTGCGCCACGGGTACCGCCCGACGGGACTGCGCCCGTACCTGGTCGAGCGCCTTGCGGTGCGCGATCGTCACGAGCCAGGCCTCGACGTTGCTCCCGGGCCGGAGGTCCGGGTACGCGCGCAGCGCGGCCAGGAACGTCTCCGACCACGCGTCCTCGGCCGCCGCGGGCCCGAGGACCGCACGGCATACCCGCAGCACCGTCGGCCCGTGCCGGGCGACGACCGTCTCGAAGGGGGGAAGCGTCACACCGGGTAGACGCCGACGGGCGCCGGAACGTGAGATGACCATGCGAGATTTGCCCTCCGTAACGGGTTCGCTACGGCGGGAATGCCTGCGCGGTCCCCCCGGTTATAGAGGGTGCCGGTCCGATCCATGCCCCCGGGCCTCACCCTCCGCCGCTGAGAGCGGCCACTCGCCGAGAGGCGGCTGGCGGGCCGGCACCCGACTCCGTGTCGTCCCTGTCGCGTGTCCCGCTGTCCGGTGGGCGCGGGGCGGGGGTGCGCGGCTGCACCCGACGCGAAAGGAACGCCGGATGAGTACTCCTTCGGCCCTCGACACCCGGAAGCTGGTCCGGGGTGACCGCTGCGACCGCTGCGGTGCCCAGGCCTTTGTCCAGGCCACCATGGCCAGCGGCCTCGAGCTGCTGTTCTGTGGCCACCACTTCAGCGAACACGAGGTAGGCCTCGTGGCGCAGGGCGCGACCGTCACGATCGACGAACGCGACACCCTCAACGAGAAGCCCAGCGTCTCCGCGAACGCCGCCTGACCTGCCCGACCACGACGCCCGGGGACCCCACGGTTCCCGGGCGTCGTCGTGCCCGGCCTCCCGTGCACCTTTCGGGGTCCCACCGGCCTCCCGGGCCCACACCGCAAACCCCGCGACGAGACGGCCCGACCGGCACACCTCCGGGGAACGCGTCAGCGAACGCAGCGGCACCAGCCCGGACGCCTCAGCGACGCAGCGGCACCAGCCCGGGGACGCCTCAGCGAACGCAGCGGCACCAGCCCCGGACGCCTCAGCGACGCAGCGGCACCAGCCCCGGACGCCTCAGCGACGCAGCGGCACCAGCCCGGGACGCCTCAGCGGCGCAGCGCTCGGCGGCCCGCTCGCCGACGGCACCGGGCGCGGTAGCGGCGCGCACGTGGCGTCCGGCCCGTCACCCGACCGCCGCGCCGGCAGCGCCCCGGTCGCGAGGTACCGGGCGATCGTGTCGTCGACGCAGGCGTTGCCCGACAGCGTGTGGGCGTGGGTCGTCCCGCCGGGCTCCCCCAGCAGGCTCGCGGCCGGGAATCGCCGCCGCACCTCCAGGTTTCCGGAGAACGGCGTGGCCGCGTCGAGCGTCTCCCCCACGAGCAGCGCGGCGACGGAGTCCCCGTGCACGTCCACGGGTGTGCCCGCCGCCGCGGGCCAGGTGAGGCACGGCGCGTTGAACCACGTGTTCCCCCACGTGAAGAACGGCGCGACCGCGTTGATCCGCCGGGCGTCCCGTGCCCACGTGCTCCACGACCGCGGCCACCGGACGTCGGTGCACTGCACCGCGTTGTACACGGCGAACCCGTTGTCGTCCCCCACCGAGTCCAGGGCGTGGTAGGCGGCGATGACCTTCGTCGGGTCGCCCGCGTGCACCCAGTCCGCGAAGGCCCGCGCGAGCGGAATCCACAGCGACTCCGCGTACCCCGCCCCGAGGAACGCGTCCGCCCACTCGTCCGGGCCCAGCTCGCCCCGCGCGGGATGGCCGGTCAGCGCGGCCTCCTCGCGGGTGAACAGCGCGCTGACCGCGGCGGTCGTGGTCCCGAGGTGGTACACGCCGTCGTACTGCGCGACCCACCCCAGCCACAGGTCGACGTTGCGGTCGAAGGCGACCTCCTGCTCGAGGTTCGCGCGGTACCAGACCTTGGTGGGGTCGACGTTGCTGTCCAGCACCATGCGACGCACGTGCGACGGGAACATCGTCGCGTACACCTGGCCGAGGTACGTCCCGTACGAGAACCCGTAGTAGCTGATCCGGGACACGCCCAGGGCCGTGCGGATGCTGTCCATGTCCCGCACCGAGTCCGTGGTCTTCATGTGCGCCGGCAGGGCGCCGCCGCTCCGGCCGCACGCCGCCGCGTAGTCCCGCGACCGCGTCAGCCAGGACCGCAGGATCGCCTGTGTCGTCGGCTCGTACGGCGGTCGCGGTCCCGCGAAGTAGTCCGGGACGCACGACAGCGCCGGCACGCTCGACCCGACGCCGCGGGGATCGAACCCGATCCAGTCGTACGCGTCGCCGGCGTGGTCCGGCACCCGGGCTCCGAGCGTCGCGTAGCCGAGGCCCGACGCCCCGGGACCGCCCGGATCGACCAGCACGACGCCCTGGTACGCCGCGGCCGGCACGGTGTGCAGGACCCGCGACAGCGCGAGCCGGATCGTGGGGCCGCCGCGCACGGCGTGGTCCAGCGGTACCGCGAGGAAGCCGCACTGCGCATGCGCCTCCACCAGCGCGGCGTCGGAGCACGGGCCCCAGGCGATGGTGCCGGCCCGCGCCGACACGGGCGCCGCGGGGAAGAGACCGGCGACCGCGAGGCATCCCGCGGCCAGCAGGGTGAGGAATCGTCGCACGGGAACCTCCCGATCAGCGTCGATCGAGCCGACGGGGAAAGCGAACCACGGGGGGCGCCGTGGGGGCTATGGGCTGTGGACAGAATCGGGCTCTGTGGACAACCCCCTCGGGACCCCGGAACTGCCGTAGAGTCCGGGGCCGTGTCCGTACCCGTGGAGAGCCAGGCCCGGCCGGAGGACCTCGAGCTGCACCGACGTGAGCTCACCGGCTACTGCTACCGGATGCTCGGCTCCGGCTTCGAGGCCGACGACGCCGTGCAGGAGACGATGGTCCGCGCCTGGCGCGGCATGGACGGCTTCGAGGGGAGGTCGTCGCTGCGCTCCTGGCTGTACCGCATCGCGACGAACGTCTGCCTCGACATGCTGCGCGGCCGCACCCGGCGCGCCAGACCGATGGACCTCGGGCCCGCCGGGACCGCCGGGGAGTTCCACGGCCTGACGCGGCCGGACGAGGAGTGGGTGCTGCCGATCCCCGACGGCCGCGTGCTCCGGGACGACGGCGACCCCGCGGACGTGGCGGCGTCCCGCGACACGGTCCGGCTGGCGTTCGTGGCGGCGCTCCAGCACCTCTCCGCGCGGCAACGGGCGGTCCTCATCCTGCGGGAGGTCCTCCGCTGGCAGGCCGCGGAGGTCGCGGAGCTGCTCGACACCACCGTCGCGTCGGTCAACAGCGCACTGCAGCGGGCGCGCGCGACCCTCGCGTCGCGCGACCTGACCCGGTCCGACCCGGTCTCCGCCGACCAGCGGGCACTTCTCGCCGCCTACGTCGACGCCTTCGAGCGGTACGACGTGACCCGGCTCGTCACGCTCCTGCACTCCGACGTCGTCATGTCGATGCCGCCGTACGACTTCTGGCTGCGCGGCCCGGAGGAGATAGCCCGCTGGCTGCTCGGCACGGGCAGCGGATGCCGGGGGTCACGCCTCGTCGCGACGGCGGCGAACGGCTGTGCCGCGTTCGGCTCGTACCGCGTGGATCCCGCCGGCGGCCACTCGCCGTGGGCGCTCCAGGTGCTCGAGATCTCCGGCGGGGTGATCACCGGGTACCACCACTTCCTGGACACGGCGCGGCTGTTCCCCGCCTTCGGCCTCCCCGACCACCTCGGCTGACCGCCTGCTCGGTCACCCGCCCGCCATCGCCCCGATCACCAGGAACGGCTCCGCCCCGGTCGCGACGGCCTCCGGCAGGGGCGTGTCCGGCGACTCGTGGGACAGGTCCTCCGCGCAGGCGAAGAACCGCACGAAGTTCCGCCGCCGCTGGGTGACGTGGTCGCGGATCGTCCCCCGGAGCACCGGATGACGCGCCTCGAGCGCGTCGAGCACAGCCCGCTGGGTCACCGGTCCGACCACGTCGAGGGAGACCTCGCCGTGGACCCGGGCCAGTGCCCGGAGGTGCGCCGGGAGGACGACCCGGATCACGGCAGTGTCTGCACTTCCACGGAGAGCACGGCCGGCAGGTCGCGCACGATCGGCGCCCAGGTGTCACCCGAGTCGGCGGAGGCGTACACCTGCCCGCCGGTGGTCCCGAAGTACACGCCGCACTCGTCCAGCGCATCGACGGCCATCGCGTCGCGGAGGACGTTGACGTAGCAGTGCTCCTGCGGCAGCCCGGCCGTGAGGGGCTCCCACTCCCCGCCGCCGGTACGGCTGCGGTACACGCGCAGCTTGGCGTCCATCGGAACGTGCAGGTAGTCGCTCGTGATCGGGACGACGTAGATCGTCTCGGGCTCGTGGGCGTGCACGCCGATCGGGAACCCGAAGTCGGTCGGCAGGTTTCCGCTGATCTCCCGCCACGACTCGGCCCCGTCGTCGCTGCGCATGACGTCCCAGTGTTTCTGCATGAAGATCGTGTCCGGACGGGACGGGTGCATCGTCAGGTTGTGGACGCAGTGGCCCACCTCGGCGCCCGCGTCGGGGATGCCCTCCGAGTGCAGGCCGCGGTTCACCGGCCGCCAGGTCTTGCCCGCGTCGTCGGTGCGGAACACCCCCGCGGCCGAGATCGCGACGATGATCCGGCCGGGGTCGGCGGGGTGCAGCAGGATGGTGTGCAGGCACATCCCGCCGGCACCGGGCTGCCAGGCGGCGCCCTTCTGCTCGCGCAGGCCGGGCAGCTCCTGCCAGGTCTGGCCGCCGTCGCCGGAGCGGAACAGCCCCGCGTCCTCGACACCGGCGTACACCGTGTCGGGGTCGGTCGGCGACGGCTCCAGGTGCCACACCCGGGTGAACTCCCACGGGCGGGGCGTGCCGTCGTAGTGCTGGTGGGTACCCGGGTCGCCCTCGTAGCGGAACTCGTTCCCGACCGGCTCCCACGTCGTCCCGCCGTCGTCGGAACGCTGGATCACCTGTCCGAACCAGCCCCCCGACTGGGACGCGAACAGCCGGTCGGGGTCGGCCGGGGACCCCTTCACGTGGTAGATCTCCCAGCCCGGGAAGTGCGGTCCCGACACCTCCCAGTCGCGGCGGGTCCCGTCCGCCGTCAGCACGAACGCGCCCTTGCGGGTGCCGACCAGTACGCGTACCCCACTCATCTGTGCTCCTCTCCCGGATCCGTGCCCTCACTCGTACGACGTCCGGAGGGCCGAAAACTCATCGCACGAAGCGTGCCGGGATCCGGGCGGGCACGGAAGGGGTCAGACGTGCCCGGGGCTCGGGGTGTCCCGCCGCTCGGGGCTGCGCAGCTCCGGGACCATGTCGCGCGGCAGGAGCAGCCAGTGGCGCACGACGCACCGCGTCCGGACATGGGGCACCACGCCGTCGGTGCCCAGCGCCGTTCCCCAGGCCTCGACCTCGGCCGGCAGTCCGCACACGGGGCAGGCCGTCAACTCCATCGCGCTCACCTCCGGCCCCCAGGGGACCGCGGCGCGAAGCCGACGGGACAGCGATCCGCCGAAGTCCGACAGTCCGGCCTCCCAGCGGACGCACAGCCCGGGCGCAGGACCCCCCCAGCTCCGGACCGGAGAGTCTGGGCATGACCACGACGACACCGCTGCCGGACCGCGGTACCCGCGGGCACATCCCGCCCGGCACCGCACGCGCGGTGCTCGACGTCGTGGTGCCCGTGTACAACGAACAGGACGACCTCGACCGCTCGATCCGCCGCCTGCACGCGTACCTGACCGGGACGTTCCCGTACCGCTTCCGCATCACGATCGCGGACAACGCGAGCACCGACGCCACCGCGGACATCGCCCGCGCGCTCGCCGGCGAGCTCGACGGGGTCGAGGCCGTGCACCTGGACGAGAAGGGCCGCGGGCGCGCCCTGCGCGCGGTGTGGTCGGCGTCGGACGCCCCGGTGCTGGCCTACATGGACGTCGACCTCTCGACCGACCTCGCCGCCCTGCTCCCGCTGGTGGCACCGCTGGTGTCGGGCCACTCCGACATCGCGATCGGGACCCGCCTGTCCCGCGGGTCCCGCGTCGTCCGCGGCGCGAAGCGCGAGGTGATCTCCCGCTGCTACAACCTCCTGCTGCGTGGCACGCTCGCGGCACGGTTCTCCGACGCGCAGTGCGGCTTCAAGGCAATCCGGCGGGACGTCGCCGCGCAGCTGCTGCCGCTCGTCGAGGACACGGGCTGGTTCTTCGACACCGAGCTGCTGGTCCTCGCCGAACGCGCCGGCCTCCGCATCCACGAGGTGCCCGTCGACTGGGTCGACGACCCGGACAGCCGGGTGGACATCGTCGCCACGGCCCTCGCGGACCTGCGGGGCGTGCTCCGGCTCGGCCGCGGTCTCGCGACCGGCCGGATCCCGCTGGAGGCACTGCGCACGGAGCCCGGCCGCGCTCCCGCGGGCCTCCCCCGCCAGCTGCTGCGGTTCGCGACCATCGGCGTGGTCAGCACCTGCGCGTACCTGGTGCTGTTCAGCCTGCTCCGCACCACGACGGGCGCCCAGGCCGCGAACCTGCTCGCCCTGCTGGTCACCGCGGTGGGCAACACCGCCGCGAACCGCCGGCTGACGTTCGGCATCACCGGCACAGCCCGGGCCGGACGCCATCACCTCGAGGGACTCGCGGTCTTCTGTCTGGGCCTCGCGCTGACCAGCGGCGCCCTCGCCGTGATGGGACACGTCAGCTCGGCGCCGTCCCGGTCCGTCGAGCTGGCCGTCCTCGTCGCCGCGAACGCGGCCGCCACGCTCCTGCGTTTCGTCCTGCTCCGCGCCTGGGTGTTCCACCCCCGCCGCGCGCGCTGAAATCCCCTACCCACCGGAGAGACACCCGTGACGACCACCCTCACCCCCGCCCCGGACACGACCGAGAGCACCGGGACACCGCCCCCGGCGGGACGGCCCGGGTGGGCGCGCCCCGCGCTGGCGTTGCTCCTCGCCGTGACCGCGGTGACGTACCTGTGGGACCTCGGCGCCTCGGGCACCGCCAACGACTTCTACGCCGCCGCGGTACAGGCCGGGACCCAGAGCTGGAAGGCGATGCTCTTCGGCTCGCTCGACGCGGCCAACGCGATCACGGTGGACAAGCCGGCGCTGTTCCTGTGGCCGATGGAGATCGCGGGCAGGCTGTTCGGCTTCGGCAGCTGGAGCCTGCTCGTCCCGCAGGCGCTCGGGGGCGTCGCCGCGGTGGCCCTGCTGGCTGCCACGGTGCGCCGCATCTCGGGCGACGCCGCCGGGCTCCTCGCCGGTGCGCTCCTCGCGGCCACGCCGGTCGCCGCGCTGATGTTCCGGTTCGACAACCCGGACGCGATGCTCACCCTGCTGCTCGTCGCCGCGGGGTACGCCGTGGTCCGCGCGCTGGAGGGCGCCTCCACCCGCTGGATCGTCCTCGCCGGTGCCCTGGTCGGCCTCGGGTTCATCACGAAGATGGGGCAGGCGCTGCTCGTCGTCCCGGCGTTCGGCCTGACGTACCTCGTGGCCGCGCCCACGCCGCTCCGCCGCCGCCTGGTCCAGCTCGTCGCGGCCGGGGCAGCCCTCGTCGCGGGGGCCGGCTGGTGGATCGCCCTGGTGGAGCTGTGGCCGGCGTCGAGCCGCCCGTACATCGGGGGCTCCACGACGAACAGCGTGCTCGAGCTGGCGTTCGGGTACAACGGCCTGGGCCGGATCCTCGGCGGCAGCGGCAACCCCGGCGGGGGCACGGGCGGCGGTCCGGGCGGCGCGGGCGGTGGCGGCATGGGCGGCATGTTCGGTGGTCGGGCCGGGCTGACCCGGCTGTTCACCGGGGACATGGCGACCGAGATCTCCTGGCTCCTCCCCACCGCTCTGCTCGCCCTCGGCGCCGGGCTGTGGCTCACCCGGCGCGCGCCGCGGACGGACCTGCCGCGTGCCGCGCTCGTCCTGTTCGGCGGCTGGCTGCTCGTCACGGGACTCGTGTTCAGCTACATGCAGGGCATCATCCATCCGTACTACACGGTCGCCCTCGCCCCGGCGATCGCCGCGCTCATCGCGGTGACGGCGAGGCTGCTGTGGCAGGCACGCACCTCCTGGGCCGCCCGCCTCACCGCCGCCGCGCTCGTCGAGGTGACCGCGCTCTGGTCCGCCCACCTGCTGGCGCCGACCCCGGCATACGCACCGGCGCTGCGGTACCTCGTCGTCGCGGCCTCCGTGGTCGCCGTCGTCGGGCTGCTCGCCCGGCCCGCCCTGCGCCGGGGTGCCGTCGTGGCGCTCGTCGCGGCGGTCCTGGCGACAGCGGGCGGCTCCGCGGCGTACGCCGTGAGCACCGCCGCGCAGCCCCACGTGGGCGCCATCCCGAGCTCCGGGCCGGTCGCGAGCCGGATGGGCGGGTTCGGTGGCCCCGGGGCAGGTGGCGAGCAGGCCGGTACCGAGCTCACCGCCCTCCTCCGGGCCACCCACACGCGGTGGGCGGCCACCACGATCGGCTCGCACGGCGCCGCGCCACTGCAACTCGCGAGCGGCAGGCCGGTGATGAGCATCGGCGGCTTCAACGGCGGAGACGCCTCGCCGACGCTCGCGCAGTTCCAGCGGTACGTCGCCGCCGGCCAGATCCGGTACTTCGTCGCCTCGGGCGGCCGCACGGGCGGCGGGCCGGGCGGCGGCGGAACGGGCGGCGGCCGCACGGGCGGCGGGCCGGGCGGCGGCGGAACGGGTACGCAGATCGCCGCCTGGGTCGCCGCCCACTTCACCCCCACCACCGTGGGCTCCGCGACGGTCTACGACCTCACCCAGCCCTGACACATCGAAACCCCGACCCCATCGGAAGAGGACCACCATGACCGAGATCCCCACCGCACCCGACCCGCAGGACCCCCAGCACCTCCCGCGGGAAGCGTCACCCGGGCCCCGGAGCCACCTCCGGCGCTACGGCCCCGCCACGGGCCTGCTCGTCGCGGGCCTGGTCGCCGGCGCCCTCGGTGTCACCGTGCTGGACCACGGCAGCACGACGACCGCGGGCACCGCCGCCGCACAGCAGCAGGGCCACTTCCCCGGTGGCATGCGCGGCGGCATGGGCGGCGGAGTCGCCGGTGAGGTGCGGGTGAGCGGCACCCTCACCGCGGTCGGCACGTCGGGCATCACCGTGGAGAAGGCGGACGGCACGACGGCCGCGTACACCGCGAACGGCACCACGGAGGTGCTCCGCGACGGCGCCCGCAGCACGCTGTCCGCGCTGAAGACCGGCGACGCCGTGCTCGTCCACGTGATCCCTGCGCCGGGCGGCGGCACGGTGGCCGAGCGGATCCTCGCCGGCACCTCGGCCACCGCGCCGGGCCCGGGTGGACCGCCGCCGGGCACCGGCGCCTGATCGTCCGCACGCCCCCGGGGCCCTGTCCGGACATGTCGGGACAGGGCCCCGGGGGTTCACAGGGAACTCCCAGCCAGTTCCCCGACGGTTCCCATCCCGGGAACCGATGATCGTCTCGTCAGCTCATCCGTGCCCGGGGGGACACCGCCATGCCGCAGCACCACAAGGCCACAGGGGCGCCCCGCCGCTGGTGGGTGGACGTCGCCGGCTCGGCGGCCCTGCTCAGCGTCGTGGTCGTCGTGGCCCTCTGGCTCGCCGGCGGCGGCGCCACACGGCTCACCGGTCCGGGGGCCCTCACCACGAGCGCCGGGCGGCTCACCGGCCTCGTCGCCTCCGACCTCCTGCTCCTCCAGGTGCTGCTGATGGCACGCATCCCGTGGGTCGAGCGCAGCTACGGGCAGGACACGCTCGCGCGGCGGCACCGGCTCGTCGGGTTCACCTCGTTCTGGCTGATGCTCGCGCACGTCGTGCTCATCACCCTGGGCTACGCCGCGCAGGCCCGCACCGGGCTGCTCTCCCAGGCGTGGGACCTCGTCATCACGTACCCGGGCATGCTGCTCGCCACCGCCGGCACCGCGCTGCTGGTCGCGGTCGTCGTCCTGTCGATCCGTGCCGCGCGCCGGAAGCTCCGGTACGAGTCGTGGCACCTGCTCCACCTGTACGCGTACCTCGGCGTCGGGCTGGCGCTCCCGCACCAGATCTGGACCGGCCAGGACTTCGTCTCCTCCCCGATGGCCCGGGTGTACTGGTGGACGGCGTACGGCGCGACCCTCGCCGCGGTGCTGGTCTTCCGAGTCGGCCTGCCGCTGTGGCGCTCGGCGTACCACCGCCTCGAGGTCGCCGCGGTGGTCCCCGAGGCCCCCGGCGTCGTCTCGGTGTACCTGAACGGCCGTCACCTCGACCGGCTGCCCGTGCGCGCCGGGCAGTTCTTCCTGTGGCGGTTCCTCGACGGTCCGGGCTGGACGCGGGCCCACCCGTACAGCCTCTCGGCGGTCCCCCGCGCCGGCTCCCTGCGGATCACCGTCAAGGACCTCGGTGACGGGAGCGCCCGCGTCGCGAGCCTGCAGCCGGGCACGCGGGTGCTGGTGGAGGGCCCGTACGGCGTGATGACCAGCGCCCGCGGCACCCGACCGAAGTCGCTGCTGATGGCCGCGGGCGTCGGCATCACGGCGCTGCGCGCGCTGCTCGAGGACCTGCCCCCCGGCGAGGTCACGCTGCTGTACCGGGTCGGCCGGGTCGAGGACGCGGTGTTCGCCTCCGAGCTCGACGAGCTGGCGCGGACGCGCGGTGCCCGCGTGCTCTTCCTCGACGGCCCCCGGCCGGAGCGGGCGTCCTGGATGCCGCGTCGCTTCGCCCATGTGGACGACGTCGCGGGGCTGCGCTGGCTCGTGCCCGACGTCGCCGAGTGCGAGGTCCACCTCTGCGGGCCGCCGGACTGGATGGACCTCGCCCGGGCCGCCGCCCGGGGTGCCGGCGTGCCCGCCGGCCACGTCCACGCCGAAGAGTTCGCGTGGTGAGGCCGATGGGTCCCGTGGGCGAACCGATCCGATCGAAGGGCCTGTCCGTGCGCCGCATCACGTTCTGTCTCATGTCGACACTCGCCGCGGTGGTGCTGTTGTTCAGCTACCGCACGAGTCTCGGCTCCGCCGCCCCGGGGACGGTGGCGACCGCCGTGGCGACCACCCCGGTCCCCGTACCCTCCACATCGGACGCCACCGGGACCGCGAAGGCCACGACCACGAGCAACGCGACGGTCGACGGCCCCGTGACGCAGACCCAGTGGGGACCCGTCCAGGTCAGGGTCACGCTGTCGGGCGGGCGGATCACCGACGTGACGGCGCTGCAGTACCCCCAGGGCAACGGCCGGGACGCGGAGATCAACTCCTACGCGCTCCCGGTGCTGCACGACGAGGTCCTCGCGGCACAGAGCGCACACGTCGACGCGGTCAGCGGCGCGACCGTCACGAGCGACGGCTACGTCACGTCGCTGCAGGCGGCCCTCGACGCGGCACACCACGGATGACCCGCGTGTCCCTGGTCCGGCAGGTGATGGGGATGCCGGTCAGCGTCCACCTCCGCGGCACGGCCTCCGCCGAGGCACGGCAGCGGGCCGGCGAGGCGGCGTACGCCGAGCTGCGGGAGGCGGACCGTGTCTTCAGCACGTACCGCCCGGACAGCGACATCCGCCGGCTCGACCGCGGCCAGCTGGCCCTCGGCGGCTGTGACCCGGCCGTCGCCGAGGTGCTCGCGCTGGCCGAGGAGGCCCGCCGCCGGACCGGCGGGTACTTCCACGTCCGGCTGCCGGCGCCCGGCGGCGGCTGGTGGCTCGACCCGTCCGGCCTGGTGAAGGGCTGGGCGGCCGAGCGGGCCGCGCGGCACCTGGCGGAGCTCGACGGGGACGACCACTACCTCAACGCGGGCGGCGACATCGCCGTGCACGCGGCGCCGGGCGCACCCCCGTGGCGGATCGGCATCGAGCACCCCGACTCGCCCGCCACGCTGCTGGGCGTGCTGTCGCTGCGCTCGGGCGGCGTCGCGACCTCGGGGACCGCCCACCGGGGTGCCCACCTGGTCGACCCGACGACGGGACGCCGCCCGGACGCGCTGCGGTCGGTCACCGTGGTCGGCCCGTCGCTGCTGTGGGCCGACGTGTACGCGACCGCCGCCTTCGCCCGCGGGGACGACGCCCTCGACTGGCTGTCCGGGCTGGACGGGTACGAGGGGCTGGTCCTCACCCGCACGGGCGCGGTCCGGGCGACCCCGGGGATGCGCGCGCTGCTCGTGCATGCCGCCGCCTCGGCGGGGTAGGACGCGGGGATCACAGCACCCGAGGCAGGGGGAACGAGTGAAGGCCGTCGTCTACCAGGGCCCGTACACCGTCTCGGTCGAGGAGGTCCCGGACCCGCAGATCTCCGAGTCCACCGACGCGATCGTCCGGATCACCACCACGAACATCTGCGGCTCGGACCTGCACATGTACGAGGGACGCACCGCCGTCGAGAAGGGCAAGATCCTCGGCCACGAGAACATGGGCATCGTCGAGGAGGTCGGCGGCGCCGTGAACAGGGTGAAGGTCGGCGACCGCGTCTCGGTGCCGTTCAACGTCGCGTGCGGCACGTGCCGGCGCTGCGTGGAGGGCTGGACGTCGTTCTGCCTCCGGACCAATCCGACCGAGGGCATCGACGGCGCGGCCTACGGCTACGCGAACATGGGCCCGTACGACGGCGGGCAGGCCGAGTTCCTGCGCGTCCCGTACGCGGACTTCGACCTCCTCGAGCTGCCGCCCGGCACCGAGCACGAGAACGACTTCACCATGCTGTCCGACATCTTCCCGACCGGCTGGCACGGCACCGAGCTCGCCGGCATGCGCCCCGGCGACCGCGTGGCCGTCTACGGCGGCGGTCCGGTGGGCCTGCTCGCCGCGCACAGCGCGCTGATCCGTGGCGCCTCGCGGGTGTTCGTGGTGGACATGGAGCGCGACCGGCTCGGCCTGGCGGAGAAGATCGGGGCCACCCCGGTCGACTTCGGCGCCGCCGACCCCGTCGAGCAGATCCTCGACGCGACGGACGGGCGCGGCGCCGACTGCGGCGTCGAGGCGGTCGGCTACCAGGCCCACGACCCGTCGGGTGAGGAGCACCCGGAGCTGGTGCTCGACAACCTGGTGAACTCGGTGACCACCACGGGCGGCATCGGCGTCGTCGGCGTGTACGTGCCGCAGGACCCCGGCGCGGCGACCGACGCCGCGAAGGAGGGCCGCATCGCCTGGCAGTACGGCCAGTTCTTCACCAAGGGCCAGCGGATGGGCACCGGCCAGTGCCCCGTCATGCGGTACAACCGGCACCTCCGCGACCTCATCGTCGCCGGCCGCGCCACGCCCTCGTTCCTCGTGTCGCACGAGCTGCCGCTGGACCGGGCGCCGGACGGGTACGACCACTTCGACAAGCGCGAGGACGGCTGGACGAAGGTCCTGCTGCACCCCGGGTCGTCGTCGTGACGCACGCCCCCCTCGGCGAGCTCGAGGTCGTCCACTCCTTCCACGGCCCGATGCCCACGGGCGTCTCGGTGTCCCACGGTGGACGGATCTTCGTGAACTTCCCGCAGTGGGGCGACGATCCACCCGCGACGGTCGTCGAGCTGCGCGACGGCAAGGAGGTGCCCTTCCCGGACGAGGCGTGGAACTCCCCGTCCGGGAAGGGCGACGCCGGCGCGTTCGTGTCCGTGCAGAGCATCGTGGTGGACCCGGCCGACCGGCTGTGGGTGCTGGACACCGGCAGCCCGCTGTTCGCGCCCACGGAGCCGGGGGGCCCGAAGCTCGTCTGCGTGGACCTGTCCGGCGACTCGGTCGTGCGGACGATCACGTTCTCCCCCGAGGTCGCGCTGCCGACGACGTACCTGAACGACGTCCGGTTCGACCTCCGGCGCGGCGACGCGGGCGTCGCGTACATCACCGACTCCTCGGACTCGGGGCCGAACGGCATCATCGTCGTGGACCTCGCGTCCGGGGAGGCGTGGCGTCGCCTCCACGACCACCCGTCCACCAAGGCCGAGCCGCTGGAGCGGTTCCGCCCGGTGGTCGAGGGCCGCCCGTTCCTCGAGCGGCCCGCCGACGGTGACCCGGAGCCGGTGACGATGGGCGCGGACGGCATCGCGATCTCCGCGGACGGGTCGCGGCTGTACTACTGCCCGCTCGCGTCGCGGCGCTGGTACAGCGTGCCCACCGACGCGCTGGTCGACCGGGACGGGCCGGACCCCCGGGTGACCGACGAGGGCGACCGCGGCGGTGCGTCGGACGGGCTCGAGACCGACGACGCCGGGAACCTCTACACGACGAGCTACGAGCACGACGCCGTGCTGCGGCGCCGGCCCGACGGCGGATACGAGACCGTGGTCCACGACCCGCGGCTGCTGTGGCCGGACACGATGTCGGTCGCCACCGACGGGTACCTCTACCTCACGGCCAACCAGCTGCACCGGCAGGCGAAGTACCAGGGCGGCCAGGACCTGCGCCGCACGCCGTACCTGCTGGTGCGCACCCGGATCGGCGCGGGACCCGTCCTCCTGCGCTGAGGGCCGGGTCAGGACGCGACGATCAGCGCCTGGGGGGCGGCCTGCTTCATCCGGGTCGTGAGCCAGGCGAGCTGCGTCGCGGTCTCGGACTCGCACCGGGACACGACGTCCAGCAGCTCGCGGTCGCGCAGCCCCTGGGCCGCCTGGCCCACCATCGTCCAGGTGACGTCCACGAAGGCGCAGAGCATGTAGAGGTCGTGCAGGTCGCGCAGCAGGCCGACGCCCCCGGAGCGCGTGTCCGCCAGGGCGTCGGCGTGCAGGCGCTCCGGCTCGGTCTCCCGGTGCGCGCCGTACCGCTCCACCACCGGGGCCAGTGCCGCGACGTGCGCGTCGCACTGGCCGGCGACCAGCGTGGTCGTGTGCGCGATGTCGGCCTCGGCGGCGTGGCCGTGGCCGACCTGACGGTACGAGGAGGCGAGGGACCTCTCCGCCTCGTGCAGCAGGCCGAGATAGGTGGCGAGGTGCATCAGGTCTCCCCGAGGGTGGACGTGGCCTCGGCGGCGGTCCCGCCGGCGGTCGGCGGGACCCCTCCGGCGGCAGGCGCGGACGCCGTCGTGGTCGGCGCGGGTGCCGGGCCGTCGCCGCGCCGGACGGGGGTGACGGCCACGGCGGCGACCTTGAACACCGGCTGCTTCGACACGGGGTCCCAGGTCGTCTGGGTCAGCTCGTTCGCGGGGTGGTCGCCGTAGTGGAACGGCGCGAACACCGTCCCGTCCCGGCCGTGGGTGATCCGCACCGGCGCCTCGACGGCGCCGCGGGCGTTCGCCACGCGGACGACGTCTCCCTCCGTCACGCCGCAGCGCTCGGCGTCCCGGATGGACAGTTCGAACCACATCGCCGGCGCCGCGGCGGCGAGCTGCGGGGCGCGGCCGGTCTTGGTCCGGGTGTGGAAGTGGTACGCCGTGCGCCCGGTCGTGAGCACGAACGGCCGCTCGTCCGACGGCGCCTCGTGCGGCGGCGTGTAATGGGCCGCGCGCAGCCACGCCCGGCCGTCGAGGCCCTTCGCGGCGTGCTGCTCCCGCGTCACGGCGGCACCGGTGAGGAGGTCGTGGCCGTACGTCTCGCAGTAGCCGGTCGCGGTCGGGAACACGGCGTCGGTGTACAGCCGCTCGGTGCCCTCCGGGCGCTCGGCGGTGCACGGCCACTGGATGCCGCCCGCGCCGTCCAGCCGGCCGTACGACAGTCCACTGTAGTCACACGGCCGGCCCTTGGACGCGGCCTTCCACGCCTCGAACGCCTCCTCCGGCTCCGACCACGCCGGGAGCGGGTTGCCGTCGCGGTCCGTGAACCCCATCCGCCGCGCGTAGTCCACCCAGATCGCGAGGTCGCTGCGGGCGTCGCCCGGCGGCTCGACCGCCTGCCGGGAGAGGTGGACGGTGCGGTCCACGTTGGTGTAGCAGCCGGTCCTCTCGCCCCACAGCGCCGCCGGGAGCACGACATCGGCGAGCTCGGTGGTCTCGGTGCGGTACGCGTCGCTCACCACCACGAAGCACCGGTCGGCCGAGAGGACGTCCCGGATGCGCGCCAGCTCGGGCAGCGACACGGCGGGATTGGTGCCGGCGATCCAGAGGAACCCGATCGAGCCCTGCTCGGCGTACCGGAAGAGCTGCATGGCGTGCGTCGGCGGCGCCCAGTGCGGGATCGTCAGCGGGTCGACGTTCCACAGCTCGGCGAGCTCGGCGACGTGCGCCTCGTTGTCCCAGTTGCGGAAGCCCGGCAGGTCACCGTCGGCGCCGCACTCCCGGTTGTTCTGCGCGGTGGGCTGCCCGTTCATCTGGAGGATGCCGCAGCCGGGGCGGCCCAGCATGCCGCGCAGCAGGTGGAGGTTGTCCACGGCGCAGGACGCCGCGGTCGCCTGGTGGGACTGGTAGAAGCCCTGGAGCACGGTGGACAGGACCCGCCCGCTCGTGCCGAAGATCTCCGCGGCGCGGCGGATGCCGTCCGGGTCCACGCCGCAGATCTCCGCGGCCCGCTCCGGCGTGTACCCCTCGACCACCTCCCGCAGCGCGTCGAGGCCGGCCGCGTGCTCGGCCACCCACGCCTCGTCCACCCAGCCGTGGACGAGGAGTTCGCGGGTGAGCGCGTTCACCAGGGCGAGGTTCGTGCCGCTGCGGACGGGGAGGTGGACGCCGCCGGTGCGCAGCGCCTCCCGCGCCACCGGCGTCAGCCGGGGGTCGACCGCGACGAGCACGGGCGGCCGAGCGCCGTGGGTCCGGTCGAGGATCCGCGACCACAGCACTGTCTGCGTCTCGGCCATGTTGTGGCCCCAGAGGAACACGGCGTCGGTGCTGTCCACATCCGTGTACGACCCGGGCTGGCCATCGGCGCCGAAGCTCTCCTTCAGCGCGGCGGCGGCCGTGGCCGTGCACAGGCGGGTGTTGCCGTCCATGTGCGGCGTGCCGATCCCGGCCTTCCCGATCACCGCGAGCGTGTAGTACTCCTCGAGCATCAACTGGCCACTCGTGTAGAAGCCGTGCGACAGCGGTCCCTTCGCGTCGAGCAGCTCCCGCGAACAGCGGACGACGAGGTCCATCGCCTCGTCGTACGACGTCTCGACCAGGACGCCGGACGCGTCCCGCACGAGCGCCGTGGTGAGCCGGTCGCGTTGCTGGCCCTGCCAGCCGAACAGGCCCTTCGGCCCGAGCCGGCCGTGGTTCACCCGGTCTCCGGCGCGCCCTCGCACACCGACGATCCGCCCGTCCGCCACGCCGAGGTCGATCCCGCAGCCGTTGCTGCACAGCAGGCACGCGGACGGCACCCAGCGTTCCGGCTCGGCGGTCGTGAACCCGTCCACCCGCACGGGCCACGTCCCGTCCCGGTCGAACGGCGTCCGGGGACCCCAGATGTCCGCGATGCGATCAGGCACGACCGTCTCCCTTCCCTCCGTACGGTGCGCCGCCACGCCCCGTCTCACCGCTGACGGGCACACGACGGTTCCTCTCCGCGTCACGCGGCGACACGTCACCCGGCGACACGTCACGCCGCGACACCGGCTGTGCCGTGGCAGCGCGGCGACGGCTCGGGCCCGCATCCGTGGTGAGGTCCGCCGCGGTGCCGACCAGCGCGAGGTGCGACAGGGCCTGCGGGACGTTGCCGAGCATCCGGCCGCTTCCGGGGTCGTACTCCTCCGCGAGCAGCCCGACGTCGTTGCGCACCCCGAGGAGCCGCTCGAACACCGCCCGCGCGTCGTCCCGCCGCCCCGCGAGCACCAGGGCGTCGGCGAGCCAGAACGTGCACGGCAGGAACGCGCCCTCGCCGGGCGGCAGGCCGTCCCCCTCGGAGGTGTACCGCAGGACGAAGCCGTCGCGGCACAGCTCGCGTTCGACCGCGGCCACGGTGCCCCGGATCCGCGGGTCCGTCGCCGGCAGGAACCCGACCGGCGCCATGAGCAGCAGTGCCGCGTCGAGGTCGGTGGACCCGTAGGACTGGGTGAACGTGTTCCGGTCGGCGTCGTACCCGTGGGTGCACACGTCCGCGGCGATCTCCGCGCGGACCCGGCGCCACCGGTCGGCCGGTCCGTCGAGACCGAACTGCTCCACGGCGCGCACCGCGCGGTCCATCCCGGCCCATGCCATGACCTTGGAGTGGGTGAAGTGCCGCCGGGGGCCGCGCATCTCCCAGATGCCGTCGTCCGCATCGCGCCAGCGCGACTCGAGGAAGTCGAGCAGCTCCCGCTGCACCTCCCACGCGGTGTGGTCGGGCGGCAGGTCGTGGGCGCGGGCCTGGTGCAGCGCGTCCATCAGCTCGCCGTACACATCCAGCTGGAACTGGCCCGCGGCGGCGTTCCCCACCCGGACGGGACGGGATCCGGCGTACCCCGGCAGCCAGTCGAGCTCCAGCTCGGTCAGCCGCCGTTCCCCCTCGATCCCGTAGAGGATCTGCATCTGCTCCGGACGCCCGGCGAGCGCCCGCAGCAGCCACTCACGCCAGGCCGCGGCCTCGTCCCGGTATCCCGCGCCGAGCAGCGCGAGGAGCGTGAACGTCGCGTCCCGGATCCAGCAGTACCGGTAGTCCCAGTTGCGGATCCCGCCGAGCCGCTCGGGCAGCGAGGTCGTGGGCGCCGCGACGATCCCCCCACTGGGGGCGTACGTCATCGCCTTCAGCGTGACGAGCGACCGCACCACGGCGTCGCGGTACTCCCCGCGGTACGTGCAGCGCCCGCTCCACTCCCGCCACCACCGGTCGGTGGCCTCGATCGTCTGCCCCACGTCATCCGGCGGCGACGGTGCGCGCCGCGACGGCGCCCAGGCGAGGCGGAAGTCCGCGTGCCGGCCGGCCCGCACGGTGAACTCGGCGACCGCCGCGCCGTCGCGATCGTGGGAGTGCGCGACATCGCCGTCGAGCACGACCGCGTCGGGCCCGGCGAGGCCGTGGAGCCGGCGGCCCTCGGTGCGCAGCCACGGGACGACGTGCCCGTAGTCGAACCGCAGCAGGAGCTCGCTGCGCATCCGCACCTCCCCGGAGAGTCCCTCCACCCTCCGCACGACGGCCGCGCTGCCGTCCCTGACCGGCATGCAGTCGGTCACCCGGACGCTCCCCGTGCCGGTGCGGAACTCGGTCTCGAGCACCAGGCTCTCCGGCCGGTACCGCCGCGCCGCGGTCCGGTGCTCGCCGATCGGTGCCAGCAGCCACCGGCCGTGCTCCGGGGTGCCGAGCAGTGCGGCGAAGCACGCGCCGGAGTCGAAGCGCGGGAGGCACAGCCAGTCGATCGACCCGTCGCGGCCGACGAGGGCCGCGGTGTGGGTGTCCCCGAGGAGGGCGTAGTCCTCGATCCGCCGCGCCACGGCTCACCGCCCCGCGCGCCGGGCGGCCCACGCGACGGCGCCGAGGGCTGCGACCCCGAGCACGCCGTGGTGCTGCGACGCCCACACCTGCAGGCTCCGGCCGTGCGACCGGGCGTCGAAGCGCCCGTGCGTGCCGTAGTCGGTCCCGTCCGGCCCGTCGGCGGGCTTCCACAGGTTCGCAGGCCGGTCCCGGTCGCGCGGCTCGGCGGACTGCTGGGAGGCGTACCCGGTGCGGGCGAGGTACCGGTCGAGGAGCCCCGGTACGACCGCGTTCGCGAGCAGGGTGCCCGCCGTGGTGCCGCCGACCCAGTACTCGCGGCGGCGCGGGTGGTCCGCGGCGTACAGGACCGCCTCGGCGGCGACCTCGGGCTGGTAGATCGGCGGCACCGGCTGAGCCCGCCGCGGCAGCCGGGAGAGCACCCAGTCGAACTGGGGCGTGTTCACCGCCGGCATCTGCACCATCGTCACGTGCACGTTGCTGCCCTCGTGCAGCAGTTCGCAGCGGAGGGACTCGTGGAAGCCCTGGATCGCGTGTTTCGCGCCGCAGTACGCCGACTGCAGCGGGATCCCGCGGTACGCGAGTGCCGACCCGACCTGCACGACCGTGCCGCGGTCGCGGGGCAGCATTCGGTCCAGCGCCGCCCGCGTGCCGTACACGAACCCCAGGTAGCTCACCTCGGTGACCCGCGCGAACTCCTCCGGGCTGATCTCGGTGAACGGCGCGAACACCGACGTGAACGCGTCGTTGACCCACACGTCGATCGGCCCGAGTTCCTCCTCGACGCGGGCCGCCGCCGCCTCCACGTCGTCGTACCGGGCGGTGTCGACCGAGATCGCGAGCGCGGTGCCACCCGCCTCCTCGACCTCCGCGGCCGCCGCGTCCAGGCCCGCCTCGCCACGGGCCAGCAGGGCGATCCGCGCGCCGCGGGCCCCGAAGGCGCGCGCGGTCGCGCGGCCGATCCCGCCGCTCGCCCCTGTCACGACCACCACCCGGTCCCGGTGGCGGGAGCTGCTCGGTGCCATCGCACCTCCTCGTGTCCTGGGATGTGCCAGGATCATTGCATAGTGCAATGGTCCGCGCTACGGTTCGGCCGGGACGAGCAGGAGGGCGAGCGTGGGCGACGACGACGGGCGGCGCGACAGAGCCGGGACGGACCAGGCCGAGGCGGTGACCAGCGCGCTGCTCACGGCGTCCCGGCTGCTGGTCGGCCTCTCGCTGCGGTCCCTGGCGGCGGTGGACCCTCCTCTCACGCTGCCGCAGTTCCGCGCCCTGGTCGTCCTCGCGGAGCGCGGACCGATGAAGCTCGCGTCGCTCGCGGACCTGCTCGGGGTGAACGCGTCCACGGCGCTGCGGATGGTCGAGCGTCTGCGCGCGGCCGACGTGGTCAGCCGCCGCACGAACCCGGAGGTACGCCGGGAGGTCATCCTCGAGCTGACGGCGAACGGCCGCCGCGTCGTCGGCGAGGGGCTCGCGGCGCGCCGCGGGGAGATCGCGGCGATCGTCGCCCGCATGCCGGCCCGCGACAGGAGCGGGCTGGTCGCGGGCCTCCGGGCGTTCGGCGAGGCGGGCGGCGAACGACCGTTCGACCCCGGCGACGGGATCGCGGAGACGCCGTGACACCCGGGCCGGACCCGTCACGCCGCAGCCGTCGCGCCACGGTGGCGGCGCTCGCGCTGGTGGGTTGCGCGGTGTCGTCGTACCTGGCGCTGTACCAGGCGGGCGTGGTGCACACCGCGTGGGACCCGTTCTTCGGCCGGGGCAGCGCCGAGGTGCTGACCTCTCCCCTGTCCCGGGCCCTGCCGGTGCCGGACGCGGCCTTCGGCGCCGTGGCGTACGCCGTCGAGGCGGTACTCGAGCTCGCCGGGCCCCACGGCCGCTGGCGTACCCGCCCGTGGCTCGTGCTGGCCGTCGGTGCCACGGCGGCCGGGTTCGCCGTCGCGAGCCTCGGCCTCGTCGTCTCCCAGCCGCTGCTCACCGGGACGTGGTGCACGCTGTGCCTCACGTCGGCCGCCGTGTCGTTCGCCGTCGCCGCGCTGGTGCGCGAGGAGGTCGTCGCCACCGTCCGGCACCGGTTTGCCCGGTCGCCTGAGCGACGCATGACGAATCGGTGGCCGCCCGACACGGCGGGGTCGACAGACGCCGTCCGGAGGCCGGACGGCAGTTGATTCATTCCCCGGAAACGCCCTCGGACCCCGTGTTAGCCTCGCTGCGCGCGTGCAGATGACCCGGGGGCGGCCCGTGGAACTCGACCAGAGCACCGAGGCGGATCAGGCACCGGCGGGCGCGACGGCCGCCGGTGAAACGGCACCAGAGGCACCAGAGGCACCACCGGCACCTGCGCACACCGGCACTCACGACGATGGCACTCACGACGATCACCTCTCTCCGGACGGGACCGATCTCACCGCCGTCCTGGCCCTCCTGCGCGAACTCGTGGTGGCCTCCGGCGAGTACCACGTCCGGGCGGCCCAGCGCGAACACGTGATCGACCTGCTGCACGACGACGTGGAGCGCCTCCGGGCCGGCGAGCGGCGCGGGCTCCTCCGCCCGCTCCTCGTCGACCTGTGCCGGTTGCGGAACGACCTGCTCCGGCAGGCCGAGACGCTCCCGGAGGACTTCACCGCCGAGCAGGCCCGGGTACTGCTGCGGTCGTACGCCCAGAGCATGGAGCTGACGCTCGGGAACGGCGGCGTGACGCCGTACGCGCCCGAGCCCGGACAGCCGTTCGACTTCCGGCTGCACCGCCGCGTCGGCACCGTCGACACCGGCGACGCGGACCTGGCCGGACGGGTCGGCCGGGTCCGCGCCGACGGCTACACCGACACGGAGACCGACCGCCCGATGGCACCTGCCGAGGTGCTGCTCTACACCCTGCGGGGGCCGTCCCCGCGGGAGACCGCACCGGAGAACACCGCACCCGAGGACACCGTCACCACCGACCGGGGGTAGGACACGTGACCGACAACCAGGGCATCTTCGGCATCGACCTCGGCACCACCTACTCCGTCGTCGGGTATCTGGACGAGAGCGGCCGCCCGTCCGTCACGCGCAACAGCGACGGGTCCGACACGACGCCGTCGGTGGTCTACTTCGAGAGCTCCACCAACGTCGTCGTCGGGCAGACGGCCAAGACTGCGGCGCAAGGCGACCCGGACAACGTCGTCGCGCTGATCAAGCGGGAGATGGGCAACAAGGATTACCGGCGTACGTTCCACGGCACCGAGCACACCGCGCCGTCCATCTCCGGCATCATCCTCGGCTCGCTGGCGCGGGACGCGGAGGCCGACACCGGCCGCCGCGTCGAGCGCGCGGTCATCACGGTCCCGGCGTACTTCGGCCTGCTGGAGCGCGACGCCACCCGCAAGGCCGGCGAGATCGCCGGTCTGGAGGTCATCGGGATCGTGCCGGAACCGGTCGCCGCGGCGCTCCACTACGGGATCACGGGCTCCGCCGACGGGTCGACGATCCTGGTGTACGACCTCGGCGGCGGGACGTTCGACGTCAGCCTGATGCGGATGACGGAGGACCGCATCGAGGTCCTCGCCACCGGCGGAGACCACCACCTCGGCGGCGCGGACTGGGACGAGAAGCTGCTGACCCACCTCGTCGACGAGGTCGTCGCGCAGCTCGGCGACGACGCCATCCGCGACGACGAGGGCCTGCTCCAGACGCTCCGCCTCCTCGCGGAGAAGACGAAGCGTGACCTGAGCGCGATCGAGACCAAGAAGGTCGTGATCCGCGAGGCCGGCAAGCCCGCGGAGGTCACCGTCACCCGCGCGCGGTTCGAGGAGCTGACGGCGGCGCTGCTCGAGGACACGGTTCGCATCACCCGGCGGACGCTCCAGGCGGCGGAGGAGGCGTCCCCGGGCATCACCCGGGCGATCGACGAGGTGCTCCTGGTCGGCGGCGCGAGCCGGATGCCCGCCGTACCCGAGATCCTGCGGAAGGAGTTCGGCTGGGAGCCGAAGCTCGCCGACCCGGACCTCGCCGTCGCGAAGGGCGCGGCGCTGTACGCCGCGGGGCGCGCCGTCAAGATCTGGGAGGCCGAGCACGGCGACGAGAGCCTCGGCGGGAACGCCACCGGCGACGCCGTCGCGGCGGTCTCCGCGGCCACGGGCATCGCATCCGACCGGCTCGAGACCATCGCCGCGCGGGAGACCGTCAACGTCATCCCGAAGGCGATCGGGGTCAAGCTCGTGGACTCGAGCCTGCCCGCGTGGCAGGACGACGACCGGGCCCTGTACGTGGAACACCTGGTCGAGGCCAACACCCAGCTGCCGTACGACGCCGAGACGTTCCACGCGGCGACCGTCGCCGACAACCAGGAATCGGTCGCGATCGAGCTGTGGGAGCAGGCGGGCGCGGTCAAGAGCCGGGAGCTGCGGGAGAACCACGCGGTTGACCAGGGCTCGAACCTCATCGAGGGCATCCCGCCCCTGCCGGCCGGGTCCCCCATCGACATCGACCTCCGGGTCGACAACGAGGGCACGGTCTCCGTCCACGCGACCGAGCCGGTCAGCGGCCGCGACCTCAGGTTCTCGGTACGGATCAGCATCATGTCGGCGGAGCAGGTGGCGCAGGCGAAGCAGGTCCAGCGCGGCCTGACGATCAGCTCGTACTAGCCATGACGTTCGACGAGCGGGCGTACGAGAACACCTTCGTCAGACGGCACCGCGCGTCCACCACCCTGTCCGACGACCTCCTCGAGCGGTACGCGATCTCGCTGCCGGTCACGGAGGCCGAGCTGGCCGGCCACCTGGCGGCCGTCCGCGCGTACTGGAACAGGAGGAGCGCGAGCCTCACCGCCGCCGGACAGGTCTGCAAGATGTGCCGCGCCGCGGACGAGGTCCTCGTCCAGAAACACGGCGCCCACCTGGCGACGGCGCGGTTCTGGGAGAACGAGGGGTCGTCGCGCCGGGACGCCTCGGCCGCGGCGATCGCGAGGCTCGCCGGGCAGCTGAGGGAGACGTACGGTCCCCTGGGCGCCGTCACCGACGGGATCCTCACGCAGCTCGCCGGTGCCCTGCGGCTCGAGCGCCCCCAGGCGGAGGCGGCGGCGCGGCAGGCCGGGCTGACCCTCGTCCGGGCGGTCGAGATCCCGGATGCGCCGCGCGTGCCGCAGTACGGCACCCTCACCGCGAAGCTGGGCCAGGCGTCGGTCCGATCGGTCCCCGCGTTGCTCCACCCGGACATCGGCAGGTTCTCGATCGTCGACGGGTTCGCCGTGGAGGGGCGCCCGGGGCTGCGTCTCGACGGCGCCGCGGTCGACGAGCAGACGCAGGCCCTCGACCGGCGGGGCGGGTCCGTCCGCAACAACGCGCTCACCGACGCGCTGCGCATCGTGCGGTCGGCCGCGAACGCCGGGCAGGACCTCCGCGACCTCGCGCTGTACCACCTGGTGCAGTCGGTCGAGGCGGCCGTCCGGCTGTCGGCGACCGCCGCCACGTCGATGCTCGAGGAGCTCGGGCTCACGCATGCCGACGCGGCGGTCCTCGTGCTGAGCCTTCTCGACACCGCGAGGAGCCCCGGTGCCACCGGGCTCTCCCGCGTGACCGGGCTGCTCGCCGAGGGCCGCCTGAACGAGGCACGTCAGGCGCTCGTCGCGATCCCGTCGGGCCACGCCGACCGGGAGGCGGCGGAGGCCGAGGTCGCGAACGCCGAGGAGCGGCTCGCGGGCCTCCTGGCCGACGCCGAGCGGGCCCTGGCGCGGCAGGACGAGGCCCACGCCGCCACCCTGCTGCGCGAGGCGGTGGGGATCAGCGCGGACGACGCCGGGCCGTACCTGCTCGCCCTGCCCCCGCCGCCCCCGGACGAGGTCCGTGTCGTCCCGGACGGGCGGAAGGTCACCGTCTTCTGGCGGGCCGCCCCCGGCCACGACGGGTCGACGACGTACGCCGTGGCCCGGCGCGAGGACCGGGACCCGGCCGACGCACGCGACGGCGCGGCGGTGTACCGCGGGACCGCGAGCACGTGCGAGGACACCACCGCGCCCGTGGCACGCCGTCTCCGGTACGCGGTGTTCGCGCTGTCGGCCCACGGCGTCTGCTCGCGGGCCACGACCGCGGCGGCGATCTCGGTGCCGCCCGTGTACGACGTGGTGACCGACGTCGGGCCCGGCGAGGTGGCCGTCCGGTGGTCGGTGCACGGCGCCGCGGACCACGTCGAGGTCACCCGCCGGACCGCCGGGGGCACGGCCGCCGCGGTGCCCGTCTCCCACCGGTCGTGCCACCTGTCCGGCCTTCCCGAGGGAGAGGCCGTCCACCTCGGGCTCCGGGCCGTGTACCTCGACGAGGACGGCCGCCCGGTCGCCTCCCCCGCGGTCGGGGTCACCGCGACCCCCCGCTCGGCCGCCCGGCCGCTGCCCGGCCTCGCCGTCGTTCCGGTCGAGGGTGCGGACGGCGCCCGCGTCCGCGTCTCGTGGACCCCGGTGGACCACTCCGACGTCCGCATCCGCCGGTCCGGCTCCCCTCCCCCGTGGCAGTACGGGGCGGCGGTCGGCGCCGAGGCGATGGAGGCCTTCGGTACGGAGGTCGGCGGGCGGCGCGTGAGCCGTGGTGACGGCGTGGAGCTCGAGACGTCCGTCCCCCCGGGCGTGCACCACTTCGTGCCGTTCTCCGTGGGGGGCACCGGCATCGCGGTCGGGCGCGCGGTGACGCTCGGCTCCACGGAACCCGTCCGCAGGCTCGTCGCCACCCCCTTCGACACGTACGCCACCCTGTCGTGGGAGTGGCCGCCCACCGCCCGGCTGGCCGAGGTGGCGTCCACTGTGGACGGCCGGACGACCCGCGAGACGATCGGCCTCGGCGAGTACCGCGCGGTCGGCGGCGCGCGGGTGCAGCTCGGCCGCACGGCCTGCACGGTCGAGGTCCGTGCGGTCGTCCTCGCCGGTGGACAGTCGTACGTCTCCGCGCCGGCGTCCGTCCGCCTCGGCGGCGCCCCGCCCACCGTGCGGTACGAGGTCGCGCCGGCATCCGCGCTCGGCCGCCTGGGCGGGCGGGGCCGCCGGGTCACGTTCCGCGCGGACGAGGGCTGCTCCGCGGTACGCGTCCGGATGATCGCCGCGCCCGGGCGCGTCATGCCGACGACGCCCGACGCCGGCGTCGTCCTCCTCGACGCCCGGCTGGACCTCACCCCGGGGAGCAGTGCCGAGCATCCCGTCGTCATCCCGCGCTCCGTCAAGCGTCCCTACTGGGTCCGCTGCTTCGTGGTGGCCGGTGCCGCCCGCCTCCTCGACCCGCAGGTCGCCTCCCTCAAGGAGCCGTGATGGCCCGCGTCGCGTGTCCGTTCTGCTTCCGCCACATCGACAGCACCCGGCTCGCGTTCCAGTGCACCGGCAACGGGGCCGCGGCCTGCGTTCGTGAGGAGGACGAGCTCCGCGTCGCGCTGACCGGGAACCACGTGGTCACGTACCCCACGTTCGAGTCACCCGACTCCCGGTTCAAGACCAGCGCACCGTGCCCCAAGTGCGGCGGCGCGGCCCGGCGCCGCGCGTGCCCCGCCTGCCACACGGCGCTGCCCATCGACTTCGTCGGCTCGGACAGCCCGATGATCGGCCTGGTCGGCGCGGCCGGCAGTGGCAAGACGGTCCTCATGACCGTGCTCGTCCACCAGCTCCGAGAGGTGGTCGGGCGGCGCTTCGGCGCCGACATCCGCCTCGCGACGGACCACCCGGACGGTCAGGAGGGCATCGTCGCGTGGCAGGACCAGCGGGAGAAGCCGCTGTTCGAGGGCGGCACGCTGCCACCGCAGACGCAGGCGAACCAGCAGGCGCGCCGCGAGCCCATCGTCCTGCGGTGGCGGCAGGAGGTCCCCCGGCCGATGGGGCTGCGCTCCGCGACGCGCTCCACCGTGCTGTCCTTCGTGGACACCGCCGGTGAGGACCTCAACGACGAGGCCACCACGTTCAGCCTGCAGTACCTCGCGGTGGCGGACGCGCTCGTCGTCGTGCTCGACCCGTTCATGCTGCCCGGGGCACGGGAGCAGGCGAACATCCCGCGCGACGCGGTCTTCGGCGACCGGTACGTCCCCCTCGACGTGCTCGGCCGGATCACCGAACTCCTGCGCACCCAGCACGGGATCCGGACCAGACACAAGATCAAGATCCCGATGGCGCTGGTCTTCACCAAGATCGACGCGTTCTATCCGGTCCTGGACCGGTCGAGCCCGCTGATGACCGGCGCGTCCCCCCTGCCGGTGTACGACGAGGAGGCCGGACAGGCCGTACACGAGAACGTGCTGGCCCTCGTGCACGCCTGGGGCGCGGACGACATCGACCGGCACATGTGCCTGAACTACAGGACGTTCCGGTACTTCGCGGTCTCGGCACTCGGGGCGCCGCCCGACTACGGGCGCGCCCGCGTCGCGAGCGGCGGCGTGCAGCCGCACCGCGTCGAGGACCCGGTGCTCTGGCTGCTGTCGAAGGAGGGGGCGGTGGCGACCGCATGAGCGCCGAGCGGTTCGAGCGGCTGCTCTACACCGACTGCCTCCCCGGTACCGGCCGGGGCGCGGGCGGCGGCTTCCAGGTGCAGGCCCAGTCGGCGGGCGTGGACGCCGCCCAGTCCGCCGCGGCGGTCCGGTGGCTGCTGTACGACGTCCCGTCGGCGTGGACGGGGACCGGCCGGCCGGTCGAGGACTTCCCGCCGGGCCTCGCCCACACGGACGTGGAGGGCTGGGGCACCGCCCAGAGCCGGTACCTCGGCAAGGAGGCCAAGGGCGGACGGCAGGGCAACCACCTCGCCGACTGCCTCCTCACCCGCACCCCGGAGGTGTACGGGCCCGTCCGCCCCGCCCAGCTCTGGCAGGCGCCCCACTGGCGCGAGGAGGCGTGGCCCGCCACCGAGTGCCCCCCGCTCGACGGTCCGCTGCAGACCGGTCCGCTCACGGTCGACGCGGCGCAGGCGTGGCTGCGCGAGGACGGGGCACGCGTCCCCGCGCTGATGCGGATGCTCACGGTGCTCGAGGACGGCACGACCCGGCGCGTCGTGCTCACCGCCACGACACCGGAGCAGGCCCTCGCGTGGATCGTGGCGGCGACGCTGCTCCTGCCGGTGCGGGCCGCGCTGGCGGTGTCGTTCAAGGTCTTCACGTCGAACCCGAACTACGCGCAGCACCGCGTCCTCGCCGTCTCGCGGGAGCTCGCGCCCCAGGTGGCGCCCGGGCGCGGGGGCCCGGACTTCGTCGTGGACGCCGGGTCCGGCCTGACCGACGAGGTCGTGCCCAGCGAGCGCGCGCGGTTCTGGGTCGAGCGGCTGCGGGACTGTGACGACCCGTACGACGTGGTCGACGCCGTGGAGCTCGAGCGGGTGCTCTCCGGCGCCGCCCCGTCGTCGCCGCACCCCCGGTCCGTGGCATGGACCCTCGCCTCGGGTGACCCGGCAACGCTCGACTCCGCGTCCTTCCTGGCGTGGCTCACCACGGCGGGCCCGGACCTGCTCGCGGAGCACACGGGCGCCATCACCGCCACCGTGGTGGCCGCGGACAGCTCCTCCGAACTCCTCCGTGCCCTCGACGCACTGGCCGGCACGGGCGCCCTCGTCACGGACCGGGCGGCCGTGCGCCGCAGGCTGCTCGCCGCCGAGCTCGCGGAGGTCCGGGCGGGCGGGACCGTGGTGGAACCGCCGCTGGACCGCGTGGAGCTCGGCGACGACGCCGCCCGGGACGTCGAGGGCGCGCTGTCGTCCGCGATCGTGCTCGCGGGCGACGCGGAGGTCGACGTGCTGTTGCGGCTCGCGTACCGCCACCGCATCTCCCCCGCCGTGAAGCCGCTCCTCGGCAGGCTCGCGGCCTTCGCGGGCGCCTGGGTCGCCGAGCCGCGCCGTGACTACCGGCCGTCCGCGTGGGCACTGCGGGACGAGCTGCTCGACCTGGTCCGCGACGCCCTGCAGGACCGCGTCGGGCAGCACGGACCCGCGTCGATCACGTCCGCCGCCGAGCACCTGTGGCCCCTCCTGCAGCACACCGCGTCGGACGCCCGGGATCCGGTCGACGCCGCGCTCCTGACGGCCGCCCTGGGCGCGGCCTCGCGGGCCGAGCGCCCGGACCTGCTCCGGAACTTCGTCGGCCGGGCCCTCGCCACCCGCGACCCGGCGGCGTCCGTCGCGGCGCTGCAGCGGATGCTGACGGCGACCGACGCCCTCCGCCCGGGGGACGCGCTGGCGTTGGCGCTCCGCATCCCGGCGGACATGCCCGTGGAGCGGGACGTCGCGGACGCCGCGGCCGCGGACCTCGAGCGGGACGCGGCCCGGTCCACGACCGCGGCGACGCTGGCCACCATCGCCTCCCTCCGGGAGCGCGGCGCGCGGCTGGCCCCGCGGCTGCTGATCCTCGAGGAGGGCGCCCGGGACCTCGCCGCCGTCCTCGATGCCGTCGGCCGCGCCCGGAGCCAGGAGGACGCCGCCGCGCTCGGCGCGCGGCTCCGCGACCTCGACCCCGCGGTGACGGCGGCGCGCCGCCGGGAGATCGTCGAGACGGTCCTCGCCACGCCGCGCCCGGCGGTGGCGGCGTCCGTGCTGGCGGCACTCGACACGGCGACGCTCCGCTCCGTCGTGGAGGAGTGGGCGCGCCGCCTCGGCGAGGCGGACGGCGCCCGCTGGGCGGCCTGGGGGTTCCGCCTGCTCCGGTGGCCCGGTCTGCGCGCGGGCGTCGGGAGGTACGTGACGGTCACGCTGCACCGCCACGCCCGGGAGCTGTCGTCCGAGGACCGGGTCCGGTGGCCCGACGCGGTCGCGGACCGGCTGCCGGCGGCGGAGCGCACGGACTGGCACGCGTTCGTGGCGGAGCCGGCCGAGACCGCCCCCCGCGAGTCCCGCCGCTGGATCCCGACGAGACGGGGGCGCTGAGCCGTGGACGACCTCCTCCCCGTGGTCCTCGCCGGACTGGCGATCGCCGCGCTGGTCGGCGGGTTCCTGTTCGTCAGCCTCTGGCTGCTCGTCCACGTCATGCCGCCGTTCCTCGTGGTCGCCGCGGTGCTCGGCGCGCTGGGCGGCCTGGTGCTCGTCACGGCCGCCACGATCCGGCTGTTCGGCTCGTCCGCGGCCCTCGTGGGCCCGGCCGAGTACCAGAGGGTCCGGGTTGTCCGGCGTACGGCGAAGCCGGGCCGGTACGACCCGGACATCGCCTGGGTCCCGTACCCGCTGCGGCAGGGCGTGGCGGACGTCGCCGCACTCCGCGACGACGTCACCCGCCTGTGCACCCGGTTCGCCGGGCCGCCGATCCGCTACTTCTTCGCGGGCGATTTCGCGTCGTGGCGCTGGTGGCTGCTGTTCTGGCCGATCCCCCTGGTGGCCCTCACGCCGTTCGTCGTGCTGGGTGTGGTGTCGGCCGCGCTGTTCTGCGTCGTCGCGGGCGTCACGCTCGCCGTCTCCGCCGTCGGCGCCGCGGTCCTCGTGGCGGTCGCCGTCGTCCTGCGCGGCGCGGAGGCAGGGTGGCGCCGGCTGATCCGCGCCGAGGCGTCGTGCCCGCACCCGGACTGCTACCTCGTGACGGACCGCCCGGCCTACCGGTGCCCGGGGTGCGGCGCGCTGCACCGCGACATCCGCCCGGGACGGCTCGGTCTCGTCACCCGCCGGTGCGCGTGCGGTGCGCTGATGCCGACGATGGTGCTCCGCGCGGCCTGGCGGCTCGAGGCCGTCTGCCAGCGGTGCGGACGGCCGCTCCGCAAGGGGTCCGCCGCGCTGCGCGACCTCCGGCTGCCGATCTTCGGTGACACGTCGGCCGGCAAGACCCGCCTGCTGTACGCGAGCCTCCACCGCCTCGTCACCGCCGCGGAGGCCGCGCACATCCCCGTGGCGTATCCGGACCCCGACTCCGAGGAGGCGGCGCAGCGGGCGTTCGCCCTGGTGCGCGCCGGGGGCGACACCGTACAGACCCAGACGGGGTACCTGCCCCTGGCGCTGTCGTGCACCTTCGGCACCGGCGCCGGCGCGACGCTCCTCCACCTGTACGACGCGGCGGGCGAGCAGTTCGGCGACGCGGACCTGCACGACAGCCTCGCGTTCCTGCACCGTGCCCACGGCCTGGTCTACGTCCTCGATCCCTTCTCCGTGCGCGCGGTGCGCAACCGCGTCGGCGCACCGGAGGCCGACGTCGCCGCGAGGGCGCACGCGGCCACGGGTGATCCCGAGGTGGCGTACAACCAGGTGGTGTCCCGGCTGCGGGACAGCGGCATCAAGGCGAAGAGCCAGCGGCTCGCGGTCGTGGTGTCCAAGGTGGACCTCCTCGGGCAGTGGGGCATCGAGCTGCCCGGCGAGTCCGAGGAGGTCGCCGGGTGGCTGGAGTCGGTCGGCCTCCACAACCTCGTCGGCGCGGCGCGGCGCGAGTTCGCGGAGGTCAGGTGGTTCGCGGTCGCCTCGGTGGACCGTGACGACGCGGGCGGCCACGACCCCGTGCGCCCGCTCGCGTGGCTGGCCGAGAAGTCGGGTCTCCGCGTCCCCGTCGACCGGCCGGACGCGTCCACGGTGGGGAGCGGGTCGTGACGGCACCGTTGACGTACACCGCCTTCCGGCTGCTCGTGTGCGCGATCGCCGTGGTCGTCGTGGGCACCGTCCTCTTCGGACTGGGCGGCCTGGGGCCGTGTGCCGACCTGCACGGGATCGTCGTCACGATGGTCCGGTACCTGCTCACGTGGACCGTCACCTCGTGAGCCGCGCGGTGCTGGGCATCGATCTCGGGACGACGAACTCGGTCGTCGCGTCCATCGACGACAACGGCAGGCCGGCCGTGCTGCGCAACGCCGCCGGCGCGGAGACCACCCCCTCGGTGGTGTACTTCGAGCCGGACGGCACCGCGGTCGTCGGCGAGTACGCCCGCCAGGCCGTCGCCGCGGATCCGGCGAACGGGGTCGCGCTCGTGAAGCGGCAGATGGGCACCGACTTCCCGCTCGAGATCCGCGGCGAGCGGCACACCCCCGAGTCGATCTCCGCGCTGATCCTCCGGCAGCTGGTGGCCGGGGCGGGTGCGCCCGATGCGCGCGTGGTGATCACCGTCCCGGCGTACTTCGGGCTGCGGGAGAGGGAGGCGACGCACCAGGCGGGTGTACTCGCGCGTCTCGACGTCCTCGAGCTGGTCGCCGAGCCGGTCGCCGCCGCCGTGCACTACGGGCTCACGGCCGAGCGCGACGCCACGGTGCTCGTGTACGACCTGGGAGGGGGCACGTTCGACACCACGGTGCTGCGCGTGCACTCCGCGGGCATCGACGTGGTGGCCACGGACGGCCACCACGAGCTCGGCGGCGCGGACGTCGACCGCCGCCTGCTCCGGACCGTGCTGGACCGTCTCCGCGACCTGCTCTCCCCCGGCGAGTTCGCCGACGTGTGCGACGACGAGGTGCTGCTGGGGACCCTGCTGCTCGACGTGGAGGCGGCGAAGCGCGACCTGAGCGCGCGGCGGAGCAGGGACGTCCCGGTCCGGGCCCTCGGGAGGCGGCTGACGGTCTCGCTGACGCGCGAGGACGTCGACGGCGCGTGCACGGACCTCCTCGAGACCACGGAGGACATCGTCCGGAGGGTGCTGCGGACGGCCGGCGCGTCGGGGTACTCCCGCATCGACCAGGTCGTCATGGTGGGCGGTTCCAGCCGGATCCCCGCGGTCCTCGACCGGCTCCGGCAGGCCACGGGCGTGACCCCGCGCCTCGTCGAACCCGACCTGGCGGTCGCGAAGGGCGCCGCCCTGCGCGCGCACCAGCTCGCGCGGACGACCCAGCTCCGCGCGCTCGCGGGCTCCGGACGCCGGGCCGGGCTCCTCGCCGGGGGCCGCATCCGCTCGGTGGTCCCCCGAGGCATCGGCATCCTCGTCCAGGACAGCGTCGACCCGGACGGCCGCGCGTTCGTCGACCACGTCGTGAAGGCCAACACGCCGCTCCCGGTCACCGAGGTGGCCGACCGGTTCGGCACGATCGTCGACGGCCAGGAGACGGTCCGCATCCGGGTGTACGAGCAGGCCGGCCCCACCGCGTCCGAGGACGTCGCCGACAACCGGCTCGTCCTCGACGGCGAGCTGACGGGCGTCCCGCCGCGGACCGCCGGCACCGTCATCCGCGTCACGATCACGCTCGGCTCCGACGGGCGCCTCACCGTCGTGGCGCACGAACCGGGGTCGGGCCGCGAGCTGACACTCGAGGCGTTCATCGAGGGCGTCATCGACGCGGCGGACGCCGAGCGGCTGGCGGCGCTGGTCGGGCGTACCCCCGTGCGGGAGTGAGGGAACATGGCCGGATGGATCCGCCGTCAGTTCACCGACCTCGGGGTCACGCAGGCGCCGCCGGGCCCGTACCTCCCGGTGTTGCAGGCGCGGCACGGCGGCACCGTGATCCTCTGCCTCGACGTGAGCGGGTCGATGGACGGCCCACCGCTCCGCGAGGCCGTCCGGGGCGCCCGGACGTTCGTGGCCGAGGCCGTGGAGGCCCGCTACGAGGTCGGCGTGATGCTGTGGAACACCGCGGTCACCCGCCGGTCGGCGCCGTCGCGCGACGCCGCGCCGGCCCTCGACGCGCTCGACCACGCCTCCGCGGGCGGCGGGAACAACCTGCTCGTACCCCTGCTCGAGTGCGAGGGGATCCTCGCCGGCCGACGGGGGGACCGGGTCGTGGCGCTGTTCGGGGACGGTGACCTCACGCCGAAGGACGCCGTGCTCCGCAAGGTCGCGCAGATGAAGGCGGACAACGTCCGCTTCGTGACCCGGGGCCTCGGCCCGTACGCCGCGGGCGAGTTCGCGCTGGTGTCCTCGGAGGACGGCGGGGAGGTCGAGGTCCGGAGCGTCACCGAGCTGGCCGACGGCATCGCCGGGATGGCGAGGTCACTGCGGTCGCTCGGGCCCCGGCGCTGACCGGGCCGTTCAGAAGACCCACCCCGGCGGCAGGCCGAGCCACCGGTCGACGACGCCGCTCCACCACAGGAACGCGACCGCCAGCGTGCCCGCGGCGAGCAGCCATCCCAGCAGGACGGTGGCCCCGAGGACGAGGCGGTGACGCCGCGCGGCACGCTCCGCCGCCTCGGCCACCGCGCGCGACTCCTCGTCGCTGATCAGCGTCGTCCCGAGCGCCTCCCCGAGCCGGGTCGTGAGCTCGAGCAGCACGAGCGGGTTCTCCTTGTACCCGGTGTGCTGCGTGAGCAGCCCCGGGCCGTTGACCACGTCGTACACCCGGCTCGCGGCGGTCTCGAGCAGCGGGCCGCACGACACGGGGTCGTACCGGCTCGAGAACTCGACCCACTCGCGCACCGCGCCGGGCGGCATCGCGAGGCTCCGCGTCCAGCCCTCGATCAGCGTCGTCAGCCCGCCGCTCCGCGCGAGGCGCGCCATGACCAGCCCGGCGACCGACGCGACACCGATGAGCACGAAGGCGTGGTCCTGCGCCCCCCAGGCATCGCGGAGGGGGGCCGTGGCGCCGGTCATCGTGTCGCGCACCTGCGCGGGACCGCCCGCCCGCGCGGCCTCCGCCGCGGCGGCGACGACCGCCGGCAAGCTCCCGAGCGCGACCAGGAACGGCCAGGTCGAGACCGCGAGCGCCCCCGCCAGGAAGACCTCCATCACGATCATCGCCCCGAGCGCCAGGGACAGCCGCGTCTTCTGGAGCCCGTGGCGCAGCGCGTGCAGCGGCCCCAGCCCCGACCCGAGGCCGACGAGGCTGACCCGGTCCCCGTACCGGCGGGCGGCGAGCACGGTCTGGCCGATCATCGCCCCCTGGCTGTGCGCGACGACCGTGACGCGACCCGTCGGACCGCAGGCGACGAGGCACTCGTCGACGGCCCGCTTCACCGTGCGGGTGATCCGGCGGAACTGCACGGGGTTCGTGACGGCGACGTACGAGTCCCCCACCGTGTCGTCGAAGAACTTCTGCAGACGCCGGTGCACCGCCGGTACCAGGCTGACCGGCAGCACGAGGAGGAGCAGCACACCGCCGAGGACCACCATCACGTACCGGCTGACCGCGGCGAGCTGTCCCGCCAGCGCGACGCGGGCGAACCGGAGCGCCGCACGGGCCACCGCACCCGGGCGCCGGGCCTCCACCGCCCGGCGCACGTCGAGGGCGGCATCCCGTACCCGGCCGAAGAAGGTGGCGCCGAGGTGGAACAGCACGAAGCCGGACATGACGTCGAACAGCCATCGGACCAGCGCGAGGCGGTGCGGATGGAGGAACACGTCGGCCCAGTGCGCCTCGGCCAGCAGGATCCGGCGTTCCTGTGCGCGGCCCTCGGCGTCGGTGTAGGCCATGCGGTACTCCCGGCGGCTGATCGCCGCCGTGCCGCCCTCCGCGACCGGGGACACGGTGAGCCCGCCGGCGTGCTCCCCCAGGAACGCGACGAGCAGGTCGGAGAACTCCGTCAGCGTCGCGCCCGCGGGCTGGAACCCGATGCCGTGGACGAACAGCAGTGCCCCGGCCGGCCGCTCCGCCGGTGCGCCGTCCCCACGTCTCGCCACCGGTCCACCCCTCGTCAGGCCCCGCGGGCGGCCCCCAGTGTGCCGGTCCCGCACGGCCCCTGTGGGCGGTTCTCGGGAGCCGTCAGCCGACGTGGACCCGCGGCCTGCAGGCCGGGTCCGGCTCGGCCTCCCGGAGGATCTCGCGCACGACGGGGGCGGTGTCTCCGCGACCCAGGATGAGATACCGCAACAGGTGCCCGAGGGGGTTGCCCTCGGCCCACTCGAAGTGGCAGTGCGGTACGACACCGGTCGCGTCCCGCAGCGCCAGGAGGATCGCGGCGATCGCGTTCGGCACGGCGGGGCTCTCGGCCCGCAGGACGCGGTGCCCCTCCACCTCGACACCGCGTACCCGCAGCACGTCGCTGAAGTCGGAGGGGTCGACCACGTCGATCTCCAGGAACAGCACGCCGGCCGCGCCGGGAACCGGGTTCATGCCGCGCTGCGCCGCCTCCTTGTCCGAGTACTCGGCGCGATCCCCGGCCTGGCGCTGGTTCGCGATGATGTGCAGGGCGCCGTCCCGTTGCAGCGCCTCGGCGATGAACCGGCGCGCCGCTTCGTCGAACTCGATCCGCTCGGCCCGCAGCTCGGTGGTGCGGGTGGCGCGGGAGACCAGCGAGACGACGACGATGCCCGCGATGAACACGGCGGAGATCGCGATGCCGTCGGGCTTCTCGCGGACGTTCTGGGCGAGCGCGTACAGCAGCACGAGGGTCAGCACGGAGAACGCGACGGCGGAGCGGCGCTGCCGCCGGCGGATCGCCGAGATCGTCACCGCGACCGCGGCCGACACCATCATGGCGAGGATCCCGGTCGCGTACGCACCGGCCTGGGCATCCACGTTGGCCCGGAACGCGATCGTGATCCCGATGCTGATGGCCGTGTACACGATCACGACGGGGCGCACGGCACGCGCCCACTCCGGCGCCATGCCGTACTCCGGGAGGTACCGCGGGACGATGTTGATCAGCCCGGCCATCGCGGACGCCCCCGCGAACCACAGGATGAGGATGCTGGACAGGTCGTACGCCGTCCCGAACACCTCACCCAGGTACCGGTGGGCGAGGTAGGCGAGCGCCCGGCCGTTCGCCGCACCGCCCGGACGGAACTCGTCCGGCGGGATGAGCACCGTCGTGATGAAGCTCGTCGCCAGCAGGTACACGGACATGATCAGCGCCGCGACCGTGAGGAGCTTGCGGGTGTTGCGGATCCGGTTCCGGAGCCGCTGCTCGGACGTCTCCCCCTCGGCCGCCACGA
This sequence comes from Mycobacteriales bacterium, assembly GCA_036402915.1. Lineage (GTDB taxonomy): Bacteria > Actinomycetota > Actinomycetes > Mycobacteriales > HKI-0501 > JAVEDU01. Next base: position 1,204 of record DASWRY010000067.1, on the reverse strand, counting down.
GCGGCATCATGCTGACGCCGGTCTCGAACCCGGACAGCCCGAGCACGAGCAGCGGGAACGCCATCACGGCGGTCCGGACGACGTCGCCGACCCCGCGGTGGCCGGCCGTGAGCTCGTGGAGCCAGGCCGACACCGCACCCGGCGTGGTGAGGACCTCGTGCAGCCCCACGGCCACCACCACGGCGTTCAGACCGAGGAAGATCACCACCAGCGGGATGGCGACCCCGACGGCCTCGCTGAAGCCCATCAGGAACACGGCCCCGAGGACGAGCAGCAGCACCACCGTGACCGCCACGGCGTGCCCGTGCAGGAAGCCGGGCAGGTACGGGTTCTCGACCATGTGGACGGTCGCGTCCGCGGACGACAGCGTGATCGTGATGATCCACGAGGTCGCGACGAAGCCGAGCAGGACGAGGACGAACAGCTTGCCCCGCCAGAACGGCAGCAGGTCCTCGAGCATCGCGACCGAGCCCTGCCCGTGCGGGCTCTCCTCCGCCACCCGGCGGTACATCGGGAGCATCCCGAACAGGGTCAGCGCGACGATGAGCAGCGTGGCGAGCGGCGACAGCGCGCCGGCCGCGAGCGCGGCGATGCCCGGCAGGTACGACAGCGTGGAGAAGTAGTCGACGCCGGTGAGGCACATGACCTTCCACCACGGCTGTCGGTGCGCGTGCGACTCGACCGCCTCCGGCCCCACCGGATGCACCCGCTCGGCCAGCAGCCAGCGCGCGAACGGGTTGGCCGGTGGCCTCGGTCGGATGGGACTCGGGACGGACTCCGGTACGGCGAGCTCCGGTGCTGCGCTCATGTGCCCCTCTCCTGCTACGGCGTCCTGTCGCTGGTCCACAGGGACAGGATGCCGTGCAGGTCGGAGGCGTACCTCCCGGGCCCCACCCGAGCGGCCGGATGTGCTCGAGCCGGACCGCCGCGAGCTCCCCCGGCCCCGGTCCCGCGGGTCGTCGTCCCCGTGCTCGGCGATCTTCCCGGTGGCACGCTCCGCCCGGATCCCGGCGGGATGTCCGGAATCGGACTCTCGCTGGCGCCGGCGACCCGCCGTGCGGGATGACTACGCCAACGTCTCGCGCTGACGAGGAGGCGGCCGTGGGCAGAGGACCGGACGGCCGGGCCGTGCCCCCGGGAGGGCACGAGCCGGTGGCGCTGCGCGCCTGTGGGCTGCGACGGATCGTCGGGGGGCGGGCGCTGC